>DASPNJ010000091.1:0-40219 GCA_035626595.1 Burkholderiales bacterium | reverse complement strand
GCCGGTGGCCGAGCGCCAGCATGTTCAGCACGAACGGATCGACGCGCCGCAGGTAGAACGCCTGCGATTTGCTGACGCCGATGTTCGGACGCAGGCTTTCATTGCGGCGCCCGCACGCGAGCGAGAAGGTCGTGGTGCCGACGCCGAAGCGCCCGGTCGTGGGACAGCGCGCGATGATCGAGTACGTCATTTCCCCTCCTGCTGCTTTTTCTTCAGCATGTCGGCGAACTCCATCGCCGGCAGCGCGTTGCGCGGATGCCGCGCACGCTCCTCGTAGTATTCCGCCGTGGGCTTGTAATCCGCGTACATGGCGCGCAGCACGGAAATCGCGCCGTTCTGCAGGTCCACCCGCAGATCGATCTCGGAATAGTCCTGCCGGTGCCACACGATCACCGCCACCGAGCGCTCGGGCAGCGCGCCCTTGCCGCCTTTGAGGCCGCCGGCATCGCGCCCGGCTTCGAGCGTCGTCAGCAGCCGGTCGTCGAACTCGAGATCGGCTCCGGACTCGAAGCGCGCGACCATCGCATCGAGAACTTTCTCGCTCGCGAGACCGCTGCCGAGCACGACGAAACCGGCGCCCACGCGCTGTCCCTTGATCCCGGCCACGTTCGAGCCGGTATGCGCCACGGTGTTGCCTTCGCGATCGACGACCGCCAGCTGGCGGTATTCGAAGTGCTCGTCGTTGTCGCGCACGGCGCTCAGCGCGAGATTGGGCGTGGCGCCCAGCGCGAGCGCATTGATCGCGACGCGGTTGTTGCGCTGTAGCGGCACGTCCTGCGTGATCGCCACGCCCACGTTGGGGCGCACGGCGCCATCGCAGTACTGACCAACCGCCATCGTGTAGCTCGCGATGCCGATACCGAGGCGACCCGATTTGGGACACCTCGCGATAATCGAATAGCTCATGAGGTCAATCCATCCTTATGCCGGCGGCTTTGACGACTTCCGACCAGCGCGCCTGCTCCGACGCGATGTAGCTCGTCACCTCTTCCGGCGTGCCGCCCATCGGCGTGACGCCGAGCTCCTGCACGCGTTTACGGAACGCCGGGTCCGCGAGCGCTGCGTTGATCTGCTTGTTGAGCTTCTCGACGATCGGGCGCGGCGTGCCGGCCGGCGCCAGCACGGTGTACCACGTGCCGGATTCGAGTCCCGGCATGCCTGCTTCCTTCGTGGTCGGCACGTCCGGCAGCACGCTCGCGCGCGCCGGCGCGAGCACGGCGAGCGCGCGCAGGTTACCCGCGAGCACCTGCTGCGCGACCGCCGGCACGAGATGGAAGATGAGCTGCGTGCGGTTCGCCATCGTGTCCGCGGTCGCCGCGCCGGGCGAGACGTACGGGATGTGCAGCATCTTCGTGCCGGTCATGCGCTGGTAGAGCTCGGCAGCGAGATGCATGCTGCTGCCGTTGCCGGCCGAGGCGTAATTGAGCTCGCCACTGCGGCCTTTTACGTATTGCGTGAACTCCGCGAGGCTGCGCGCCGGCAGCGAGGGGTTCACCACGAGCACATTCGGCGCGGCACCGAACTTGATCACGGGCGTGAAATCCTTCTTCGGATCGAACCCTTGTGACTTGTAGATGAACGGATTGACCGTAAACGTCGTGCCGGAGGCGAAGACCAGCACGTAACCGTCGGGGCTCGCCTTGGCCGCGATTGCCGTGCCGATGTTGCCGTTGCCGCCGCCGCGATTGTCCACGACGAACTGCTGGCCGAGCGAGCGCGTGAGCGCGTCGGCGAGCAGGCGGCACGACGGATCGCTGCTGCCGCCGGGCGGAAATGGATTGATGAGACGCACCGGACGCGCGGGATAGTGCTGCGCATCGGCCGCTGCCGTGACGGTCGCGATCGTCATCAGCGCGCACGCGAGCAAGTGCTTCATGGTGTTCCCTCCCGGATTGTCGTTTTGGCTCGAACCGTATAATCGCCGCGAAACGCATCGTTCGAAACCCCCCGCACCAAAAAGGGATCCGTGATGGCGAAAGGCACCCCGGAAGCGCGCGTGCAGACGCTGCTGCCGCAGACGCTGCGCGGCAACGTGAGGTATGCAGCAGGCGTTCGCGCAGGCCGCTGGATCTTCGCGACGGCACACAACGGGCTCTTCGATTACGCGAGCGGCGGGCCGTCGGACATCGTGCGCGCGCATCTGCCGCACTGGGACACGTCCAAGCTGCGGCGGGAGGCCGATCAGATCTTCCGCAATCTCGATGCGGTCATGCGCGCGGGCGGCGGCGATCTCGCGTGCGCGGTGCGTCTTGATCAGAACTACACGTCGGGGCGCGCGGTCGAGGCCTACCACGATGCGCGCCGCGCGACGATGAAAGACCACATCGCGCCGAGCACGTCCACGCTGGTCGCGGGCTTCCTGCGTCCGCGGCAGGAGATCGAGGTGCACATGATCGGTGTCGTGCCGGAGGGCGATTTCCGGCCGCGGCACATCCGGCCCAAAGAGCAGGAAGTTCATCCGAGCTCCGGCTACAGCCTCGCGCTCGCGGCGGGCGATTACGTATTCGTTGCGGGCCGCATGGCCGATGGCGCGTTCGGCGAAGGTCTCGCGAAAAGCGCGCGGCTGCCGAAACGGCATCTGTGGAAAGGCCTGCCGATCAAGCTCGAAGCGGAATACATCATTCGCGAAAAAATCGTACCTGCGCTGGCGGCCGCCGGCTCCTCGCTCGAGCATGCGATCAAGTGCCAGGTGTACCTGCGCGACGTAGACGATTTTGGCCCGTTTATCGACGTGTGGTCGCAGTTCTTCCCGCGCGGCATGCCGGCGACGACGCTGATCCCCAGCGCGACACCCGGGTTCTTCCTCGACGACGCGCGCATCGAGATCAACACGCTCGCGCTGAAGGCGGGCGGTGCGACGAAGCGCGAAGTGATCGACGCCGGCGTCTTCCCGGCGTATCGCGCATTCCCGCAGGCGATCCGCGCAGGCGACCTGCTGCTGCTCTCGGGCATGCTCGCGGTGGATGAGAGCGGTCTCGTCGAGGCGGCGCGCCTCGATCCCGAGCAGCCATATCACGGGTCGAGCGTGCAGGCGCAGACGGACGCGATGCTCGACAACGCGGCGAAGCTCTGCACGGCCGCGGGCACGTCGCTTGAGAACGTGGTGCGCATCCAGCACTACCTCACCGACCCCGCCGACTTCAACGACGTCTACCAGGCGTGGGACCGGCGGCTGCCCGGGCGGCACCTCCCGCTGTCCGCGGTGAAGGTGCCGTTCTTGCCCGTGCCCGGCTGCACGGTGCAGCTCGACCTGTGGGTTTACGCGCCGTAAGTACTACTGGGGCTTGAGACCCGCCGCGCGCGCGACCGCGCCGTAGCGCTCGATGTCCGCGATCAGCAGCTTGCGCAGCTCCTCCGAGGTGCCAGGCCACGGCTCCACGCTTTGCGCAGCGAGCTTCTCGCGCACGTCCGGTGATTCGAGCGCCTTGATCATCTCGCGGCTCATGCGGTTCACGATCTCCGGCGGTGTGCCCGCCGGCATGAACATGCCGTACCACAGCGGCATCGTGAAACCCGGCACGCCGGCTTCGATACCGGTCGGCAGGTCGGGCAGCGCCGCGATGCGTTTTTCGGTGAGCACGGCGAGCGCGCGCACCTTACCGGCGCGGATGTGACCGAGGGCCGTGGAGACCGGCATCACGACTTCGTCGACTTCGCCGCCCATCATCGAGGTCATGGCCTGCGTCACGCCTTTGTAAGGCACGTGAACCATGTCGATCTTGGCAAGGTGCTTGAGCAGCTCGTTCGCGAGATGGTTCGTCGTGCCGGCGCCGCCCGAGCCGAAGTTGATCTTGCCGGGCCGCGAGCGCGCGAGCTCGATGAACTGGCGTAGCGTCTTCGCCGGTACCGACGGGTGCACCAGCAGCACGTTCGGCGTGGAGGTGAGCCGCGCAACCGGCGTGAGGTCCTTCACCGGGTCGTAGCCCGGGTTCGCATACAGCGACTGGCTGACCGCGATGCTGGCAGTGGCGATCGCCATGGTGTAGCCGTCGGGCGGCGATTTCGCGGCGGCCGCGAGACCGAGATTGCCGCCCGCGCCGGGACGGTTGTCCGCAATGATCTGCTGGCCGATCTGCTCGGAGACCTTGTTCACGATGATGCGTCCGACGAGATCGCTCGCCGCCCCCGGCGGGAACGCCACGATCAGGCGCACGGGCTTCGTCGGATACGCGCCGCCGGCGGCAGCGTGTGCGGCCGCGCCCGCGATCACTAATGGCAATAACGTCAGCGCCGCGATCGCGCGGCTTACGAAAACGGAAAACATGCGACTCCTCCTCGTCCTTATTGTGGAACCCGAATGCTCGATGAGTATAAGCGGAGTGGTGGTTGAACCTCCCATGGAAATGAACGATGCTTCGCGTTCCGCGCACGGAGGACGACATGAACGATACGGTCACCAGCAGCACGACGCATCTCTCGCCCGAGACGGTGCTCTCGCAGATGAAAAAGCACGGCATCACGCACGTCGTCTGGCTGCCGGACAGCGAGACGAACTGGCTCTACATGCTGATGAAAGCGGAGCCGAGCCTGACGCTCGTCGCCGTGCCGCGCGAAGGCACGGCGATGTCGATCGCGTCCGGTCTTTACGCCGGCGGTGCGAAGCCGCTGGTGCTGATCCAGAACACCGGACTCATGGAATCCGGCGATTCGATCCGCGGATGGCTGCTCGGTATGGAAGTGCCCGTCGTGCTGATGGTGGGGCTGCGCGGCTGGACGCGGCACGGCGTCACCACCGATACCGCGGCGGTCTATACGGAACGGTTCCTGAACGCATTCAACATCAACTATTACCTCGTCGAGAACGATGCGGACGCGCCGCGCATCGACGTCGCGTTCAAGGAAGCCGAGAAAACCAAGCGCCCGGTGGCGGTTCTGGTCGGCGACGAATACCACGGCTTCGTTTCGAAGTGATGCAGTGACGCAGTAAACCCGTCACCTCGTCACCAGTAAAAAAGGAACTCCAGATGTTCGACACAGCAGACATGCTCAAGGTCTTCGCGAAACACCGCGGAGATGCAATCGTGATCTCGGGCCGGGGCGGCAAGCACTGGATCAACATCAGCGACACGGCGACGGACATTCCGCTCGGCGATCCGGCGATGGGCGGACATAGCGGCTTCGGCCTCGGCCTCGCCATGGCGCTGCCGAAGCGCAAGATCGTCCTCTTCGATTCCGAAGGCGATCTCCAGATGAGCCTCGGCGTGCTGATGACGATCGCCGAGCAGAAGCCGTCGAACTTCTATCATTTCATGCTCGACAACGAGTGCTACGCGACCACCGGCGGTCAGCCGGTGCCGAACGCGCAGAACGTCAAATACGATCAGATGGCGCTCGCCGCCGGTTACCCGCGCGCCTTCGCATTCGACGATCTCGACAAGTTCTCGAAGGCGCTGCCGGATATTCTCGAAGGCAAAGGCCCGGTGTTCGTCGCGATGAAGGTGAAGCCCGAGATCGAGAACGAGGCGATCGGCAACCGCAAGAAGTGGCGCACGCGCACGCAGCCGCAGGTGGTGCGCGATCTGAAGCAGGCGCTCGGCATCGCCGCATGAGGCTATCGATCCGCGCGACGGCCGCAGCGCTGGCCGTCGCGAGCAGCACCGCCGCGGCACAGTCGTTTCCAGCAAGACCCGTCGTACTGATCGTGCCGTTCGCAGCCGGCGGCCCGAGCGACGCGCTCGCGCGCGTGCTCGGCCAGTCGATGGGCGCGCATCTGAAGCAGACGATCGCCGTCGAGAACATCACCGGCGCGGGCGGAACCGTCGCCGCAGCTCGCGCGGCGCAAGCGAAGCCCGACGGCCATACGATGCTGCTCGCCCACATCGGGCAGGCGACGAGCGCGACGCTGTACCGAAAGCTCGCCTACGACCCGGTGGATTCGTTCGAGACGATCGGGCTGATCGCCGAAGTGCCGATGACGATCGTCGGCCGCAAGGACCTGCCGCAGAAGGACGTGCGCGAGCTCGTCAGCTACGTCCGCGCGAACAAGGGCAAAGTCTCGTATGCGAACGGGGGCATCGGCTCGGCGTCGCACCTGTGCGGGCTGCTGTTCATGAGCGCGATGCAGGCGGAAATGCAGACGATCTCGTATCGCGGCTCCGGGCCGGCGTTGGTCGACGTGCTGGGCGGACGCATCGATCTCCTGTGCGACCAGACGACGACCACCGCCACCCACATCAAGAGCGGCGCGATCAAGGGCTACGCCGTGACGATGAAAGCGCGCGTGCCGTCGCTGCCCGAGCTGCCGACGCTGCACGAGTCGGGGCTGCGTGATTTCGAGCTCGGCATCTGGTACGGCCTCGTCGCGCCGAAGGGCACGCCCAAAGCCGCTATCGACACGCTCGCGTCGGCGCTCAAGGCCTCACTCTCCGATCCGGCGTTTCTCAAGCGGCTGGATGAGTTCGGCGCGCAGCCGATCACCGGCGAGCGCGCCGGCCCCGCGGCCTTCGCAAAATACTTCCGCGCGGAAGTCGCGAAGTGGCGGCCGATCATCCAGGCCGCCGGCGTGTACGCCGACTGAACTTCAATGGGGTCAGACTCGATTGATGAAACTTGAATGGGGTCAGACTCGATTGAAGTTCAATCGAGTCTGACCCCATTGATTCTGCTTTCCTTTGGCTTGGCTAGCCGACGTGCCAGTTGTCGACCATCCGGCAGCCGGCCTTCCGCATGATGTTGTAGAGCGGGCAGCGCTTTTCGTACGCCGCCCGCATGCGCTCGATGTGCGAGCGCTCTCCCGTCGTCTCGATCCAGATGTCGCTCACGGCCTCGAACGGCGTCGGCTCGATGCCTTGCGCGCCGGCGATGCCGCGCGGGTTCCACGCGATCTGCACGCGCGCGCGCAGCGATTTGATCTCGACGCCGAGCTCGCGCGCGAGGCGCCCGAGCATCGAAGGGATGTCGGCCGCGAGCGCCGAGCAGAGCAACCCCGTCGGCGTCGGTCCGGTGTTCTCGCCGCCCAATCCTCCGGCGAATCCGGCCGGCTCGTCCGCCACCAGAACGTGCCCGCTGCGAACAGTGATGACGCTCTTCGCGCCGCTCACGTACTGCGCTTCGGCCCAGTTCTCGCGGCGCTCGGGAATGTGATCGAAGCTCATGCCGCTCACTCCCGGCCCGGCCTGATGCCGGCCTGGCGTGCGACCGCATTCCATTTCTTCACGTCCTGCTGGACCTGCGCCGCGAATCTCGCGGGCGTACCGCCTGCCGGCTCGACGCCTTCGGCCGCAAGGCGCTCGCGCACGTCTGCCGCCGCAAGGGTCTCGTTCACAGCCTGATTGAGGCGCTTGACGATTCCTGCGGGCGTGCGCGCGGGCGCGAACATCCCGAACCACCCCACGACCTCGAAGCCGCCGAGGCCCGATTCGGCGATCGTGGGCACCTGCGGCGCGACGGCCGCGCGTTTCGCGCTCGTGATGCCGAGCGCCTTCAGCCGTCCCGCCTTGACCTGGGTCAGCGCCGCCGGCACGGTCGAGAAGTAGAGCTGCACTTCCCGGCCCATGAGCGCGGCGATGGAAGGACCGCCGCCCTTGTAGGCGACGTGCGTCATGTCGACCTTCGCCATCGACTTGAAGAGCTCGCCCGCGAGGTGGCCGAGCGAGCCCACGCCCGGCGCCGCGAAATTGAGCGCGCCCTTCTGACCCCGGGCGTGCGCGATCAGCTCGGACACTGAATTCGCCGGCACGCCCGGGTGCACGACGAGGATGAGCGGCGTCGAGGCGATGTTCACGATCGGCGTGAAATCCTTCTGCACGTCGAATGAGAGCTTCGGGTGCAGGCTCGGCAGGATTGCGAAGTTGCTGAACATCTGGAGCAGCGTGTATCCGTCGGGCGCCGCGTGCGCGACGATCTCGGTGCCGAGCAGCCCCCCGGCGCCGCCGCGATTGTCGATGATCACCTGCCGGCCCAGGCTGTCCGAAAGGCGGCCGTTGGTCGCGCGCGCGACGAAATCGTTGCCGCCGCCCGGAGCCGAGCCGACGACGAGCCGGATCGGTTTGTCGGGGTATTGCTGTGCGGCGACGGGAAACGCCGCCGCCATCGCCAATGCAACATACGCAAGACGTGTCATCGCTCTCAACGTCCTTTCCATACGGGTTTGCGCTTCTCTCTGAACGCACGCACGCCTTCCTGGGCGTCTTCTCCGGACAACAGGCGGTTCGCCACGTCGCGCGCCGTGTAGACACGGCTGTCGACCGGAACCTCGAGCCCGCGGCGGCCGGCTTCCTTGATGGCGTGCACCGCAAGCGGTGCGTTCTCGAGAATCTCGCGCGCCCAGCGCTCCGCGGTCTCCATGAGCTTGTCGTGCGGGACGACCTCGTTCGCGAGCCCGAGCCGGTAGGCTTCTTCAGCGCTGATGAACTTCCCGCGCATGAGGTAACCCATCGCGATCGGCCACGAGATCGCGTGCGGCAGGAAGCACGGGCCGCTCACCGACGAAATCCCGCGCTTCACCTGCGGCCAGCCGATGCTCGCGCGCTCCGACATGATGATGATGTCGGCGTTGAGCGCGAAGCCGCCGCCCTGCGCGAGGCACGGCCCGTTGAGCGCGACGATGTACGGCTTGTAGGTGTTGCGCAGGAAGAGATAGAGCTCGTCGTTCGACATGACGTCGCCCTTCTCCATCTCCGGCGGGATCTTCTCGAAGAGGTCCTTGCCCGAGCAGAAGGTATCGCCGTTGCCGGTCAGGATAGCGACCCAGATGTCCGGGTTGAACTTCACATCGGTGAACGCGTCCTGCACTTCCTTGCGCATGGCGCGGTTGAGCGCGTTCTTCTTCTCCGGCCGGTCGAGCGTGATATAGGCGACATGGTCGCGCACTGCGTACTGAACCGCTTCACCCATCGGTAGAGCTCCTTAAGAATCAGACGGCACGATCAATCGAGCCGCAAGCCGGCGCTTTTGACGACCTTCCCCCACTTCGCGATCTCGGCCCGGATATGCGCGGCGAACTGCTCCGGCGTGTTGCTCACGGCGTCGGCGCCTGCCGCGGCGAACTGCTGGACGACTTTGGGCGACTTCGTCGCCTTGGCGATCTCGTCGTGCAGCCTCGCGATGATGTCCTGCGGCGTACCCGCGGGCGCGAGGATGCCGTACCACTGAGTCACCTCGTGCCCGGGCAGCACCTCGCCGACGCGGGGAAGCTGCGGCAGCATTCTGGAGCGTGCGGCCCCGGTCGTGGCGATCATCCGCAGCCGGCCCGCGTTCGCATGGGGCACCACGGTCGGACCGCTGCCGAATATGAGGGAAGTCTCACCGCTCAGTATCGCGGTGGTGGCCGGTCCGCCGCCCTTGTACGGGACGTGCACCATGTTCACCTTCGCGAGCTGCTTGAAAAGCTCCCCGGCGAGGTGCGGCCCGCCCAGATTACCGGTGGAGGCGTAGACGATCTGCCCCGGCCGCGCCCTGGCGAGCGCGATCAGATCCTTCACCGACTTCACCGGCAGCGACGGGTGCACCGTGAGTATGTAATCGGTCTGCGCGACGAGGCTGATCGGCGCGAAGTCCTTGATTGCGTCGTACGGCAGCTTGCTATACGCGCTGGGAAGGATGGCGTTGGGTGCCACGCTGCCGAGCAGCAGGTGGTAGCCGTCCGCGGGCGCTTTGGATGCGATCTCGGTGCCGATGCGCCCGCTCGCGCCGCCGCGATTGTCGACGACCACCTGCTGCCCCAGGCTTTCAGTGAGCGCCTGCGCCATGATCCGCGCGCTGCCGTCGATACCGCCTCCGGGCGGATAGGGCGCGATCAGTCTGATCGGTTTGGCGGGATAGCCCTGGGCCGCGGCGTGCGGCGACAGGACGGCCGCGGCGAGCACGGCCGCGGCCAGGCATGGCTTGAGCATGGAGATTCTCCTCGGTTGTTTTATACGGTCGAGCCTTGATCGACGTGAAACTTGCAATCGGCGGTGTTGACCCACGTGATGCGCAGCTCCACCGGCACGTCGCCGTAGGTGTAGGCCTTGCGTTCGATGCGCAGCGCCGGCCGGCCCTTTGCCAGACGGAGCAGCCGCGCGATCTCGGATGGAGCACGCTCCGCGGAGAGGTCGGCCGACACCGAGGTCACGTTCACGTTGTAGTTCGACTGGTATAGCGCATACAGCGTGAGGCGGCCGTCGCACACGCCCGACTTCGTCATGCGCGGGAAGAGTCCCGCCGGCACCACGGCGTCGGCGACGCCGGCGACCCTGCTCCGCAGCGAAAACGTGCTGCGCAACCGGTAGACGTCCGTTCTTCTGCCGTAGCGCGAAAGCTCGAGAAACTCCGCCTCCTCCGGCGTGGGCGACCCGCGTTGAAGATGCACGAACTTGCGCAGCGGTGTCTCGCGGGTCCCGTCGGCGTTGACCAGGTTGAAGAAGCGGTAGAGCCGCGCATGCTGCGCATGCTCGGTCACGAAGGTGCCCTTGCCCTGCCTGCGCGAAAGTATCCCGGCCGCCTCGAGCTCGCTCACCGCGGCGCGTATCGTGGAGATGCCCACGCCGTAGCGTGCCGCGAGCGCGCCCTCGACCGGCAGCTTCGCGCCCGGGCGCCATTCACCCGCGGCGAGCGCCTGGATCAACTTCTCCTTCACTTCGCGATACAGCGGCAGGCCCATGAGTCCCGGTGATGCCAATCATTCGAATGATGGTAGACTCGTCGCGCTTCCCCCGTCAAACCTTTCGACTTCGAGAGACTTCCCGTGAGCTCAGTCCGTACTCGCATCCTGGAAGACAGCCAGGGCAGGCGCGCCTCGTTCGACGACATCCGCATCGGAGAGTCGCTCGGCGAGATCGAGTGGCAAGTCACCGACGATCTCATCGATCTGCAGTGCCAGCTCGACCAGGACTTCGATCCAATATTTTTTCCGCAGGCTGAAGGCGGCAAACGCGTCGCGCCGCCGCAGATCACGTACCGCCCGCCGCGCTGGCTGCTCTCGCGCACTCACAACGTGCGGGGACTCTTCGTGCGCTGGGAAAACGAGAGCTTCAAGGCGATCGAGCCCGGCACGACGCTCAAGGTGAGCGGCACTATCGTCGAGAAGTACGTGCGCAAGGAACGCGAGTTCGTCGTCTACGAAGCGGAAGGCCGCGATGCGGCGGGCGACCTCGTGTTCCGCACGCGCCGCACACACGTGCTCGATGTCGTCGAGCGCTCGGCGCCGCGCGAAGGCGCGGGCATCGATTCCGGAATCAAGCCGGAGAAGATCTGATGAGCGTCATCGATTCGAAAGTGGCGGCCGGCCACGAGCTGCCGACGGTCTCGAAGAAGTTCCGCCTCGAAGACTTCAAGCGCGGAGACGAGAAGACCATCCATACCGACTACGACGCTGCCGCCAGGGAAGGGCTGCCCGCGCCGGTCGCGATCGGGCCTCAGGTCGCGGCGCTCACGTTCCGGCAGCTTCGCCTCTGCTTCGGCGACGGCTGGATCGTGGGCGGCCGCTACGACCTCTCGTTTCGCCGGCCCGTATTCGTGACCGATTTTTGCGTCGCGCGCGGCATCGTGACGAAGACCGAGCGCGAGAACGGCAAGCTGCGTGTGCACTGCGAGGTCTGGATCGAGAACCAGAAGCGCGAGAAGGTGATCGCGGGCACGGCGAGCGGGCTCGTGCCGCTCGCAGGCGAGAGCGCATGAGCGGCGAAGGCCGCAAGCTGCCGCTGGCGGGCGTGCGTGTGATCGACTTCACGCAGGTCGTCGCCGGCCCGTACTGCACGATGATGCTCGCCGACATGGGCGCGGAGGTCGTCAAGATCGAGCGCGCGGGACACGGCGACGATCTGCGGCGCACGGTGCCCTACAAGGGGCGCGAGGGACACCAGGACTACTTCAACGCGCTCAACCGCTCGAAGAAAAGCGTCGCGCTGGATCTCAAGAACGCAGATCAGCGCGCGGTGGCGCTGCGCCTGATCGAGCGCGCCGATGTCGTCGTCGAGAATTTCTCGCCCGGCACCGTCGACAAGCTCGGCGTCGGCTGGGAGGCCGCGCGCAAGCTCAATCCGCGGCTCGTCTACTGCTCGCTCTCGGGCTTCGGCCAGACCGGACCTTATCGTAACCGGCTCGCGCTCGATCCCATCATCCAGGCGGTGAGCGGCATCATGAGCGTGAGCGGCTTTCCGGACGGCGAGCCGACCATGATGGGCGCGCCGCTCGCCGACGTGATCGCCGGCATGTTCGCGGCGTACTGCGTCGTGAACGCGCTGCGGCTCGTGACGGCCGAAGGCGGTGGTCAGTACATCGACTTGAGCATGCAGGACGCGCTGCTCGCCTCCGTCGGCACGCGCATGGGCGAGACGCTGCAGGCGGGCGTGGCGCCGCCGCGGCTCGGCAACGAGAATCCGCTGCGGGTGCCGGCGAATACCTACCGCACCGCCGACGGTCTCTACATCGCGCTCATGGTCCATGACCAGGGCCAATGGAAGCCGTTCTGTGAGGC
Source organism: Burkholderiales bacterium (assembly GCA_035626595.1). Classification (GTDB taxonomy): domain Bacteria; phylum Pseudomonadota; class Gammaproteobacteria; order Burkholderiales; family SG8-41; genus JAQGMV01. Next base: position 27,822 of record DASPNJ010000091.1, on the reverse strand, counting down.
GCTCGGCGCAGCCGAGTGGATAGACGCGCCACGCTACCGGACGATGCCGCTGCGAGTGCAGCACCGGGCGGAGGTGAACGATCTGGTCGCCTTTCGCATCGCCGAGCACGACGCCGAGTACTGGGCCGGCCGCTTTCAGGAATACCGCATTCCCTACGCGCCGGTGAACGACTACGCGCAGGCGCTGCAGGATCCGCAGGTCGCGCATCGCGGGCTGGTACGGGAAGTCGAGCATCCGACCTCGGGCACGATCCGCGTGGTCGGACCGCCGTGGCGCATGTCCGAGACCCGGACCGGCATCGCGTCGCCGCCGCTGCTCGGCGAGCACACCGAGGCCGTCCTGCGCGACTGGCTGGGAATCAACGGACTCTAAGGAGCGACATGTCGGACGATCTCGAGCAACTCCGCGGGTGGGTCGGCAAGACCGAAATCCGCAACGACGTGGCCACCGCGTGGCCGGTGCGCGCGCTGGCCGCGACGATGGACTCCGGCGCGATCGACACCGCAGAGGGGCAGCCCATCCCGACCGGCTGGCACTGGCTGTACTTCCTGGAAGCGAAGCCGCCGGCCGAGGTCGGCCCCGACGGCCATCCCCGTAAAGGCGGATTCCTGCCGCCGGTGCCGCTGCCGCGGCGCATGTGGGCCGGCGGACGCCTGGAGTATCTCGCGCCCATCGCGATCGGCGCTGCGCTCAGGCGCGAATCCGAGATCCTTTCGGTGGAGCCCAAGTCCGGCCGCTCGGGAACGCTCGTCTTCGTGACGGTACGCCACACCGTCTACTCGGGCGCCGCTAAGGCGATCGTCGAAGAACAGGACATCGTCTATCGCGAAGCCGCGAAGAAGGGCGATCCGATGCCGCCGGGCAAAGCCGCGCCCGCCAATGCGCCCTGGACACGGTCGGTGACGCCCGATCCGGTCATGCTCTTCCGGTTCTCGGCGCTCACCTTCAACGGCCATCGCATCCACTACGACAGGGACTACGCGATCAACGAGGAGCACTATCCCGGCCTCGTGATCCACGGGCCGCTGCAGGCGATGCTGCTCCTCGAGCTGTGCCGGCGCCACGGGCGCTCGCCGGTGAAGAAGCTCGAGTACCGCGCGCAGTATCCGATCTTCCTTGGCGCGGATTTCAGCGTGAACGGAAGCTTCGACAAAGCGAGCTCGCAAGCCGACGTGTGGACGGCGAGCGACGCCGGCTACTACGCGATGCGCGGCACGGCCACGTTCTGATGCAGACAGCGACCGCCCGCAGCTATCTCTTCGTTCCCGCGACGCGTACCGAGCGTGTGTCCAAAGCGCTCGCGGCGGGTCCCGACCTCGTCATCGTCGATCTCGAGGATGCCGTTGCGCCCGGCGACAAACAGTCCGCACGCGAGGCGGCGGCGCGCGATCTGTCCGGTGTGGGCGGCCTGTGCGTGAGGATCAACGGGCCGGAGTCGGAATGGTTCGAAGACGACCTCCGGCTTTGCGCTCGACTCGCCGTCGCGGGCGTGCTGATCCCGAAGGCGGAGGAAGTCGGCGCAATCCGGCGCGCGGCGCAGGTGCTTAAGCCGGGCACCCCGATCCTGCCGCTCATCGAGACGGCGCGCGGCTTCGCGAGCCTCGCTGCGCTCGGCGCCGAGCCGGGCGTGCAGCGCTTCGTCTTCGGCTCGATCGATTTCCAGCTCGACCTCGGCATCGAGGGCGAAGGCGACGAGCTCATCTATTTCCGCTCCGGTCTCGTGCTCGCGTCCCGGCTGGCGGGACTCCAGCCGCCGGTCGATGGCGTCACGACCGAGATCAACGACGCGCAGCGGGTCAAGGACGATGCGCAGCGCGGCAAACGCATGGGCTTCGGCGCGAAGCTCTGCATTCACCCCAGACAGGTCACGCCGGTGAACGAATGCTTTCAGCCGACCGCCGACGAGATCGCCTGGGCGAAGCGCATCGTGGAAGCCGCTGCGGCCGCGAACGGCGCTGCAGTCGCGGTCGACGGCAAGATGGTAGACCGGCCGGTCATCCTCAAGGCCGAGGCGATCCTGCGGCGCTAGGGCGGCACCGACCTTAAGGAAAGGAGGTCTCGGAGGGAAACCTGGGTTTCCCTCTGAGGCGTTCACCGAGCCGCGGCTGCGAGCGAAGCTCGCAAGGAATCTCGCCGCGGCAGGTCTCGGAGGAAAACCTGGGTTTCCCTCTGAGGCGTTTACCGGCAGCCGCGCTGCGCGGCGATAGCGCGCAGCGCGTCGATCACCTCGCTGTCGTTCGCATCACCGAGGCCGACTTCGACCATCTGGTTGAACACCTGCGTCGCGGCCTCTCCGACCAGCGCCTGCCGCCCGAGCTTCTTCGCGAGCTGAACGCCGTACTGCGAATCTTTCAGGCGCCCCTTGCCGGAGAACGCGACCTTCTGACCACGCTGACCGTCCGCCATCGTGGCTGCGTGATGCGACACGTGCTTGCTGCCGGTGTAGCCGATCGCGAACGCCTCCGCCGCGGCGTGGAGGTCGATCCCTGCGGCCTCGCACTGCGCCATCGCCTCGGCGGTCGAGGCGACCTGGATCACGCCGAGCAGGTTGTAGATGAGCTTGTACGCGGTGCCCGCGCCCACCGGCCCGAAATGAAAGATGCGGCTGGAAAACGGCTCGATGTAAGGCCGCAGCTCTTCGAGATCTTCCTTGCTGCCGCCGATATAGACCCGCAGCTCGCCCTTCTCCGCCGCGTCAGGGCGGCCGGCGACGGGACAATCGACATAGCGAAGACCCCTCGCCTTCACCAGCCCCGCGAGCTCCAGCACCCAGTCGTGCGAGAGCGTCGAGCATTCCGCGAGGAGCGTGTTCGGCTCCATCCTGCCGCAGAGGATGCCGTCGGGACCCGTCCACACCGCGCGCGACGCATCGTCGTTGATCACCGACGAGAAAACCACGTCAGCGCCTTGCGCCGCTTCGGCGGGTGAATCGACGAGCCTCGCGCCCGCGTCCTCCACCACCTTCGCTTTGTCGCGCGTGCGGTTGTAGGCAGTGACTTTGTGACCGGCCTTGAGCAGCCGCAGGATCATGGCGCGGCCCATGTTGCCGACGCCGATATAACCGATGTTCGCCATGGTGTCTCGTTATGTACTTAGCGCCGCCAGGCGCCTAGCGATTTTTTGCGCGAAGGCGCGTCGTAGGTCTTACTGCGTGATCACCAGGCCTTCGAGCGCGAGGCCGAAGCCCAGGAGCTCGTTCATCTGCCGCCGCAGGGGCTCGGTAATGAGCCAGCGCGTGTACTTGCGGTTCATCGCCGTCTGCTTCATGAGGTTGCGCGCATGCTCCCATGCGCGCGCAAGCACTTTTTCCTTCGGGTGCAGCTCGGAGACGACTCCCCAGTCGAGCGCCTGCTTTGCGTTGATCGTCTGCGCCGTCAGGAGGAAGTAGCGGCCGCGGTTCATCCCGAGCAGTGACTGGAAGACGACGTTGACGCCGTCACCCGGCACCATGCCGCCGCGATAGTGGGCGGAATCCTGGAACGCGCAGTCATCCGATCCGATCACGATGTCGCAGAGCAGCGGCAGCTCCGGGTGGCGCAGCGCCGGTCCGTTCACGACGCCGATCATCGGTACTTCGATATTCAGCATGTTCATCGTGAAGCGCCGCGCTTCCGAGCCGAGCTTGCCCCACTGCTCCACCGTGAGCCGCGGCACCGCACGATCGGTCGAAGGCGTCACTTCCGGACCTGAGAATTCCTTGCCAGTCCCGGTCAGAATGATGATGTGGTTCTCGGGATCGCGGCCGATATCGAGGAACGCCTGCTCGAGCTCGGTATGTGCCGTCGGTCCCCAGCGCAGCGAGTCACCATTCGTGTGCACGGTCATCTCGAGGATGCCGTCTTCGCGCTTGAAACGGATCGTTTCGAATTTAGTTGCGTAGTCGTCGTACTTCGAGGCCATGCGCTTCTCCGGTTCGCGTGTTTTCTGGATTCCCGCCTGCGGGAATGACGATCTAAGCCGGTGTGAAGTTGTCGAACACCGTGATCGGCGGGAATGCGTTCGGATCGGTATCCACATCGAGCACCGTTGTTTCATTCCCCGCGAGCGCTTCGCGCAGCGCCGGCAGATAGTCCTGCGCACGCTTGATCGCGACGCCGCGGCAGCCGCACGCGCGCGCAATCGCCGCGTGATCGACCGGCGTGAAGTCCACCGCACGCGTGTGTCGCCCGTACTTCACGTCCTCGGCGTGCTTCTGATACGCCAGCACGCCGTTGTTGAGCACGGTGATCACGATCGGCGTGTTCGTGCGGCGCGCCGTCTCGAGCTCCGACCAGACGTGGCCGAACGCGCCGTCGCCGACGACACAGATCACGGGCCTCGTCGGTTCCGCGACTTTGACGCCGAGCGCAAGCGGTAAGCCCCAGCCCAAGCCCGCGAGACCGCGTGGCGTGATGAAGCGCTGGCCCACGCGCAGGCACTTCAGATACGACGCGACCCAGACGGTGGAGTAGCTCGCGTCGCCCACCACGAGCGTGTCCGGCGTGAGCACCTGCTGGATATCCGCGATCAGCCGCTCGGGCCTGATCGGGCTTGCATTCGAGCGCATCACCGCCGCGGCGTCTTTCGCGGAGCGTTCGAATGCTTCGGCGATCTGCTGCACCAGCGCCTTCGATCGGGTGCGACGCCCGCGCAAACGTGTCGCCAGCGCCTCCAGCGTGAGCTTCGCGTCCCCCACCAGCCGCAGCGCCTCGTAGTTGCGCCCGACTTCAGCCGGATCGATGTCGGCATGGATGAAGCGCGTGCTCTTGCCGAACGTCGTCCAGGAGTCCGTGCCGTTCTGCGCGGTGCGTGTGCCGACCAGGAGCACCACGTCCGCCGCCTGTATCAGCGGCTTTAGATAATGGCTTGGGGAGAGCTTGCCGAGCACGTTGCCGCCAACGCCGAGCGAGAGCGGATGGGTTTCCGCGACGGTACCCTTGCCCATGACGGTGGTCATCACCGGCAAATGCGCTTGCTCCTGCAACGCCGCCAGTGCGTCCGCTGCGCCCGAGAGATGCACGCCGCCGCCCGCCATCACGATGGGATTCTTGGCATTCGCGAGGAGCTCCACCGCTTCGTCGAGCCGTGATGGATCGGGGCCGACGCGGTCGAGCGGATAAGTGCCGAGCGACGCGCGCCGCTCGACCTTGATCTGCGCAGGCTCGCGCAGCAAGTCCGCCGGCAGCAACAGCACCGCGGGCCCCGGACGTCCGCCCGCCGCCGCCGCGAACGCCATGTCCATGTAGTCCTCGACGCGCGAAGCATCGACGACGCGCTTCACCCACTTCGCGCATCCGGCGAACAATGCGAGATGGTCGATCTCCTGGAACGCGTTGCGGTCCGCGTTCGGCCGCTCGACTTCCTGCACGAGCGCGACAATGGGCACGGAGGACTTCAGCGCCTCGGCGAGCGGCGCGACCAGCAGCGTAGCCGCGGGGCCGTTTTGCGCCGTCACGACGCCAACCTTGTGCGATACGCGCGCGTAGCCGTCGGCCATCGCGCCGCCGGCATTCTCGGTGCGGTAGGTGAACTGGCGAATGCCCGCGTCCTCCGCCGCGAGCACGGCGGCGGTGGGCAGGCTCTGCCCGAAAATGACTTCTACACCATGGCGCTTGAGTGAAGCCGCTACGACTTCGGCGACCGTGCGGTCGCTCACCACCCGCGCGGCTCTCCCGCGAGAAAGCCCATCGCCGCGATTGCGTCGTTCACCTTGCCGTGACCGACTTCACCGAGCGGCTTCGACGGCGGCCGCGGCTCGCCGCAATCGCGTCCCATAGCGCGCAGCGCGGCCTTCAGGCCCGTTTCCAGCCGCGGATGCTTCACGAGCTGGCGCAGCAGCGCGAGCTGCTCCTGGCCCTTGCGCGCTTCGATGAAGTCGTCTTTCCGGCACAGATCGAACACCTGCCGCACGAGCTTCGGCGCAACCGCGGCTAGCGATGAAAACGCGCCTTTGCCGCCGACGGCCGCCGCGGGAACCATGTAATCGGCGCCCGACACGAGGTCGAAATCGAGCTTGCGTTCGCGCCGGTTGCCCATGATCTCTTCCATGAACACGAAATCCATCTCGGCATCGACGACGCCGCAGAGATTCGGCAGACGATCGACGAGCTGCATCAGCATGTCCGCGGTGAGATGGGTGCCGACGTTCTCGACGGGCGGCGTGCAGACGAAGACCGGCAGCTTCACCGACGACCCCACCGCGACGATGTGCTCCACGACCATCGCCGGCTTCGGATGCCAGAAGTACGGCGGATGCGTGACCAGCGCATCGACACCGGCGTTCGCTGCGAGCTTCGCCCGCTCAACCGCGATCATCGTGCCGGCATCGCTCACGTGCGCGATCAGCGGCATGCGGCCTTTCACGTGTTTCACCGCGAACGCGATCAGCTCGCGCTGCTCGGTGTCCTTGAGCGAAAGGTCCTCGCCTTCCGGCATCGGCAGCGCGAGCGCATCGGCGCCGTTTTTGATATGGAAGTCGAGGAGCTTGCCGTACGTGTCGTAATCGATCGACAGGTCGCGCTTGAACGGCGTCACCGGCGCGTGCGTGAGGCCGCAGTTGAATTTAGCCATTGTTTACCAGCCCTGCGGTTCGGATTGAAGAATGCCGAGCTCTTCGAGCTGCGACTTGAGGAAGTCGATGCGCTCCTTCGTCGCGGTGGGCAGCGGCGAGCGCGTCGGTCCGACGGGCCGTCCCATCATGATCATCGCGCCCTTGAGCGACGACGGGTACTGCTCCTTGAAGAGCTTCCACAGCCGCGAGATCTTGAACTGACACTCGCGCGCCGTCTCCCAATCGTGATCGACCAGCGACGCGTAGAACTTGTTGCAGAGGTTGGGCGCAATCGCACCCGACGAGGAGAACGAGCCGCATGCGCCCAGCGGGTACGCCGAGAGCAGGTGCTCGACACCCTGGATGATGGAAAAACCCGGGCGCATCGACAGCGCCACGCGCGAGATCTCCATGAACTTCTCGGAATGGAAGCTCGCGTCCTTCATCCCGACGTAGTTCGCCAGCCGCTCGATCAGCCGTTTCGTGAGATCGGCGGTGAATTCGACGCCCTCGCCGTTACGCCACGGCGAGTTGTAGGTAAGGATCGGGAGCCCCGTCGCGGTGCCGAGGCGCACGACGGAATCGTAGATCTCTTCCTGCGTCGGACGCCGCACGTACGGCGAGATCGCGAGCACCGCATCCGCGCCGATCTTCTCCGCGTGACGCGCGATGTCGATCGAGTCTTCCTCCGACAGCGTGCCGAGGAAGATCGACACCGGCACGCGCTTCGCGACGGTCTTCACCGCGATCTCCGCGCCCAGCTTGCGCTCGGCGATCGTGAGATTCAGCGACTCGGCCTTGTGATGCGGCCATGCGATCGCCGGCGCCCCGTGACGCACGTGAAACTCGACCATCTTCTCGAAGCCCTCTGCGTCGAAGCTGAAGTCGTCCTTCAGCGGCGTGACCGGGGCCTGCATGACACCTTTCAGCGGAAGCACCATGGCGATGTCCTTGGTTATCTCACCCGTCCGAGATCCGGCGCCGTGGGGACGCCGCGCTCGCCGAGGCGCTCGTAATAGCGGCTCGCGAGCGCGAGGTCCTGCAGCGCGCTGCCCACCGATTTGAACACGACGAGCCCTTCACGTGGAACCCGAACGGCACCCGAGACGAGCTGCGCCAGCGTCGCGCGGTTGACCGCCGGCAGCACGCCCGCTTCGCTGGCGCGCCTGAACTCGCCTGCCTCGTGAAACGCGTGCTCCGTGTCGGCGACGATCAGCGCCGCGTCGGCAAAGCACTGCATGTCCAGCTCGGAGAATTGCGCGCGCGTGTTTCCGACCGCGCACAGCAGTCGGCACTCGCCGAGCCACGCACCCAGCACGATCGGTTCTGGCGTGCGGGCATTGCTCGCGGTGACGACGACCGAGCGGCCGTGCACCGCGTCCTGCGCGCTCGCTGCCGCTTGAACCGGAAAACCGAGCTTCGCGGACATGTCGCTCGCGAACGCTTCGCGGTTCTCCTGCGTCGGGCTGTATACGGCGGCCGTCGCGATCCGGTAGACCGCGGCGATGCTCTCGAGCTGCATGCGCGCCTGGTTGCCCGATCCCACCACGCCGACGCTCACCGGCTCGCTGACTGCGACGCGCCGTGCAGCGACGCCGCTCGCGGCGCCGGTGCGAAGGTCGGTGATGACGCTCCCGTCGAGGATCGCCAGCACCTCGCCGTCGGAATGTCGATAAAGCGTCACGATGTAGCGCACGCCGGCGCCCTGGATCACGTGATAGGCCTTCGTCGCGCAATAGCCGGCTTCGTAATCCGCGGCGAAAAGGATGCGCATCGAGCCGCCTTTGAAGTCCGTCACGTACTTCGGCGAAGTGGCCGTGCGGCCGCTCGCCTCGTGGCGCAGCATGTCTTCGAGCAGATCGATCGCCTCGGACATAGCGATGGCGCCTTCCAGCGCCGAGCGTCCGAGCGTGACGGCCATGGTCTTACTTGATCAACCCGATGTCGGCCATGACCGCGCGCGTGGCGCTGTACTCGCCTTCGAGCCACTTCGCGAGCTCGGGCCCGCGCATGAATTTCGATTCGAGGTTGTTGTGCGCGAGCTGCGCTTTCCACTCCGGGCTCGCGACGACCTTCGCCAGCGCATCCTGCCAGAAAGCGGTCTGCGCCTGCGTGAGGCCTTTCGCGCCGAAGATCGTCCGCCAGTTCGAGATCCCCGTGGCCTCGATGCCCTGCTCGCGCATCGTCGGAAGATTGGCGAGCGAGCCGCCGACGCGCTGCGGCGCAGCTACGCCGAGCATGCGCGCGTTACCCGCCTGCACCTGCGGCAGCGCCGCGCTCACCGACGACACCATCGCCTGCACGTGACCGCCGATGACCGCGGTGATCGACTCGGCGTTGGTCTTGAACACGACGAGCTTGAGCTTCTTGGGATCGAGCCCCGCGGAGCGCATCGCCTGCGACACCGCGAGGTGATTGGGACCGCCGCGCGCCACCAGCCCGAACGAGACCGCATCGGGATCGGACTTCAGACGCTCGACGAGATCGCGCATGTTCTTCATCGGCGAATCTGCTTTCACCGTGATCACGGTGTAGTCGACGAGCAGCAGCGCGAGCGGCGTGAGGTCGCGATAATGAATGGGCGTCACGCCGGCGAGCTGGTTCGTGAACAGCGTCGCCGTCGCGTAGAAGAGATAGTGCGGATCGTTCGCGTGCTGACTCATGTAGACCGCGGCGAGGCTCTGGTTGCCGCCGGCCTTGTTGAGCACGAGCACCGGAGTGGGCACGAGCTTCTGCTCCGTCAGCGTCTTCTGGATGAGCCGTGAGTTCGAGTCGTTGATCCCCGCGGCGCCGGTCGGCACGATGATCTCGACCGGCTTTTCGGGCTTCCACGCCTGGGCGAACGCCGCGCCGGCGGTGAGGCTCACTGCGCAGAAGGCAAGGACGGTCGCGCTGCGCACGCCACGATGCGAGCTCATCAAATCTCCTTGGGAGCTTGTCATTCTAATTTGTCATCCCGCGCACCAGTACTGTGTCATCGCGAGCCGCGAACAGGCGCGGCGTAGATTGCCGCGCTTCGCTCGCAACGCGCCTCGTGGCGCACGTAAAGCCACGTTCGCAGACGGGATTGCCGCGGCGGAGCATTGGCTCCGCCTCGCAATGACACAGTAGCACTACACAGTGGTGACGTGTCGCTACTCGGCCTTGATGCCCGCCGCCTTCACCACGCGTCCCCAGCGCTCGAAATCCGCGCGGATCTGCTTCTGGAATTCGTCGGGACCGGTCGGCGAGATCGTCTGCCCGAGCGCGTTCATGCGGTCGATCACGTCCTGCGAGCCGAGTGCTTTGACGACCGCGGCGTTCAGCCGGTTCACGATGTCGCGCGGCAGACCGGCCGGCGCCCCGATGCCATACCACTCGAGCACGACCGCAAGCTCCGGATAGCCGGCTTCGATCGCCGTCTGCGCCATCGGCAGCGCCTCGTTGCGCTTGTCGCCGAGCACCGCGATCGCGCGCAGCCGCCCGGCTTTGACGTGCGGCACGATCGAGGTCGGATTCGAGAACATCAGGATCACGTTACCGGCGAGCAGATCAATCACCGCCGGACCGGCGCCCTTGTACGGCACGTGCAGGAGATTCGTTTTCGTCGTGAGCTTGAAGAGCTCGCCGGCGAGCTGCTGCCCCGACGCGGTCGAGGCGAAGGTGAGCTTGCCCGGATTCTGCCGCGCGAGCGCCGCCAGCTCCTTCAGTGTCTTCGCCGGCAGCGCCGGGTGCGCGACCAGCACCATCGCCGTCGCCGTGCCGCGCGTGACGCCGATCAGATCGCGCAGCGTGTCGTATCCGGTATTCGGATACAGATGAGGATTGATCGTCATCGCGCCCTGGTGCGCGAGCAGGATCGTGTAGCCGTCCGGCGGCGACTTCGCGGCGGCCGCCGTGCCGATGTTGCCCTGCGCACCCGGACGATTGTCGACGATGATCTGCTGCCCCAGGAATTCGGTGAGCTTGGGACTCAGGATGCGTGCGAACGCATCGGTGCCGCCGCCGGGCGGGAACGGGACGATGAAGCGTATCGGCTTGGTGGGATAGCTGTCGGCGGCGTGAGCAACGGCGCTCACCGCGAGTAGCAGCGCAACGATCATCGTTCTCATGGCAGATCTCCTCACTGGTTCTGGATTCCCGCCTGCGCGGGAATGACGGATCCCGGTTTGTTACGGGCGGTGGCCATAGGACGGCGGCCCCGGCTGGATCGACGGCGCGGCCACGTTTACGAACTCACACAGCAGGCGGCGCGTGTCGCGCGGATCGATGATCTCGTCGAAGTTGAACGCCTCCGCCGTGCGAAACGGCGAGCGCAGGCGCTGCAGGCGCGCTTCGATCTCCGCGAGTTTCGCCTGCGGATCTTCCGCCGCGGCGAGCTCGCCGCGATAGGACGCCTCCAGACCGCCCGCGACCGGCATCGAGCCCCAGTTCGCCGACGGCCACGCGTAGCGCGCGGAGTAGCGCGTGTTGTTCACGTGAGCGCCGCCGCCGATGCCGTAGCACTTGCGCACGATCACGCCGCACCAGGGCACGGTGGACGACATGATGGCGGCAATCGCTTCCGCCGCGAAACGCAGCGTCCCCTTCTGCTCCGCTTCGAGACCGACCATGATGCCCGGCACGTCGACGAGATGCACCACCGGCAGATGGAACGTCTGCGCGATGTCGACGTGCCTGCGGATCTTGCGTGAAGCGTCCGCCGTCCACGCGCCGCCGTAGTGATACGGGTCGCTGGCGAGGATCGCGACCGGCCAGCCGTCGAGACGCGCGAACCCGGTAATCACCGGACGTGCCCAGCGCCGGCCGATCTCGAAGAATGAATCCTGATCGACGACGTCGTTCACGATGTCGCGCATCCTGTAGACCTTACGGTCGTCGCGCGGGATCGCATCGATCAGCCAATCGACGCGGCGCTGTGGATCGTCGCCGTTTGCGATGCGCGCCGGCAGCTCGTACACCGAGCGCGGCAGATACGATAGAAACCGCTTCGCCAGCGCGAACGCTTCCGCTTCACCTGCCGCTTCGTCGTCGATCGTGCCGTTGCGCGTGTGGATGTCGCTGCCGCCGAGCTCGTTCTTGCCGTACTCGCGCCCGAGACGGTTCACCACCGGCGGCCCGGCGATGAACACCTGCGAGGTGTCTTTCACCATGACCGAGTAGTGCGTCGTCGCGGCCTTCGCCGCGCCCCAACCGGCGACCGACCCGAGCGCGAGCCCCACCACCGGCACCGTGCTCAGGTTCTGCACGTATACGCCCCAGCCATAGAGCGACGGGCACTTCGCATAGCCCTCGAGCTCGATGCTGCTCACGGAGCCTCCGCCGCCGGTACCGTCGATCAGACGCACGATGGGGACGCGCAGATCGCGCGCCATCAGCTCCGCCCGCACCTGCTTTTCCTTCAGCCCGCCGTCAGAGGAGCCGCCGCGCACGGTGAAATCGTCGCTCGTGACTACGACCGGGCGGCCGTCGAGCGTGCCGCGGCCCATCACCAGATTGGCGGGCATGAAGGCCGTGATGTTGCCGGCTTCGTCGTAGCTCGCCTTGCCGGCGACGCTCCCGATCTCGCGGAACGAACCGGGATCGAGAAGCTGCTCGATGCGCTCGCGCACCGTGAGCTTGCCCGCATCCTTGTGGCGCTTTACGCGCTCGGGACCGCCGAGCTCGCGCGCGAGCGCCTGGCGGTGCTTCAGTTCCTCTATTTCCTTTTCCCAGGTCATCGCGGCAAGAACCCTTGCGAGCTTCGCTCGCAGCCGCGATCCGGTGAACGCCTCAGAGGGAAACCTGGGTTTCCCTCCGAGACCTCCTTTCCGCGAACCGATCGCATATCACGCGCGCTCTTGCCGGATGATCAGCGCATCGACGACCACCGCCCCGCGCTCCAGCGCGATCAGAGGATTCACGTCGAGCTCCGCGATCTCGTCGCGCAAGTCGTGCGCGAGCCACGAGAGCCGCACGATTGCATCGGCGAGCGCGGCCTTGTCGCGCGCCGGCATCCCGCGGACGCCGTCGAGCAGCTTCGCAGCGCGCAGCTCCGCGAGCATCGCCTCGGCCTCGCGCAGCGTGACGGGGGCGGCGCGGTAGGCGATGTCCTTGAGGACCTCGACGAAGATGCCGCCCAGTCCGACCGCGACGATCGGGCCGAACGACGGATCGCGAACGACACCGAGCATCAGCTCGACGCCCTTCGGCGCCATCTCCTGAACCAGCACGCCATTGAGCCACGCGTTCGGCGCGTAGCGGCGCGCGGCGTCCATCACTTCACCATGCGCAGTTCGTACGGCATCGTCACCCTGGACGCCGAGCCGTATCGCGCCGGCTTCCGTCTTGTGCGCGATGTCCGGCGAATCGATCTTGAGCGCGACCGGGCCGCCGAAATCGCGCGCGTGGCGCACGGCTTCTTCCGCGCTCGCGGCGAGGCGCTCCCGCGTCACCGGCAATCCGTACGCGGCCAGCACCTGCTTCGCTTCGCGCTCGGTCAGCTTGGCGCCGGCTGCGCGCAGCCGTGCCGCCGCGGTGTCGCGATCGATACCGGACGGGCGCCCGGGCTTCGCCTGGCGCGACTTGTGCAGCTTCACGTGCTCGCCGAAATCCATCGCCGCGCGCATCGCCCGCATGCACGGCGTGGCGTCGCGATAGACCGGCACGCCCGCCGCGACGAGATCTTTCGCGGTGAAGGCGGGGTCGTCGTTGCAGCCGCCGACCCACAGCAGCGCGGCGACTTTAGGACAGCGTGTGACGAACTCCGCGCCCCACTGAAGATCCGCTTTGGTGCCGGAGGCGTAGATCGGCACCATCACGTCGACGCGCGGATCGGCGGCGATCGCGTCGAGCGCGGCGCGGTAAAGCTCGCGCTTACCGGTCGCGAGCGAAGTCATGTCGGTGGGATTCGACACCTGCCCGTAGCCCGGCATCAGCTCCGCGAGCTTCGCCTGCGTCTCACGCGAATACTCGGGCCACTGCACGCCGAACGTGTCGCCCGCGTCCGCGACCTGCACGATGTTGCCGCCGGTCGGCGAAACCGATGCGGCGCCCCGTCCGTTCGGCCAGCGGCGCTTGCGCAGCAGCACCGCGGTTTCGTAGAGGTGAGCGACTTCGTGCACGCGGATCAGGCCGTACTGGCGCGAGACCGCGTCGAAAATGTCGTCGTCACCGGCGATCGCGCCGGTGTGCGACGCGGCCGCCCGGGTGCCGGCCTGGGTCGCGCCGAGCTTGAGCACGACGATCGGTTTCTCGCGCTCGGCCGCTTCACGCGCGACCTCCTTGAACTTCTCGCCGTCCTTCACGCCTTCGGTCGCGAGCAGCACGATGTCCGTCGCATCGGTGCGCAGCATGTGGCGCGTGAAATCGAGCGTGTCGATATCGGCTTCGTTGCCGCAGCTCGCCTGGTACGAGATGCCGAGCCCGATCTGCTGCGCGCGCCACATGATGTTGATCTGCCCGAGCCCGCCGCTGTGGCTCACGATGCCCACGTTACCCGGTGCCGCGCGTGGCCCCATGATCGCGGCGGTGGAGGTCATCGCGAACGGCTCGACGAAATTCACGACGCCGTTGCAGTTGGGTCCCATGATGCGCATGCCGGTCTCGCGCGCGAATGCGACGAGCCGCGCCTGACGCGCACGGCCTTCCTCGGTGCCGGTCTCGGAAAAGCCGGCGCTGAACACCGTCGCGAACGGCACCTTCAGTGCGGCGCAGTCGGTGAGAATGTCGAACACGCGCTCGGTCGCGACGATGATCCCGACGTGATCGGGCGTTTGCGGCAGCTCTTTCAGGCTTGCGTAGCACTTGAAGCCGCCGAGCTCCTTGAGCCGTGGATTGATCGGGTAGATCGGACCGGCGAAACCGAAACCGGCCATCTGCCGGAACACGCGCCCGCCGAACGAGGTGGTGCTGTCGGTCGCGCCGACAAGCGCGACGGAGCGGGGGGAGAAGAGTCGGGAGAGGTCAGTGTTGCTCATGCGCTTTCATCATCCGGCGTAGGCGGGAGCCCGGTCATCCAAGGTCGTCATCCCGGCGAAGGCCGGGATCCAGATTCGTCATCCCCGCGTAGGCGGAGATCCAGGTCATCCAAGGTCGTCATCCCCGCGTAGGCGGGGATCCAGGCTGATTTTCGACGATCCTGTTCTGGATTCCGTGACTATTCCAGCCCGCTCGCAGTGCCGACCATCGTCTGCACACCGTCCTGGTTCTGGCACCACACCTCGACCGTCACGCGCGTGCGATCGCCTTCGCGCTCGCGGCTCTTCACGACGCCGTGCACGGTGAGCGTGTCGCCTGCGAGCACCGGCTTGATGAAGGCGACCGAGATCTTTCCGCCCTTCACGAAGCCCTCGCCGAGGAAATCGACCATGAGCTGCGACACGTACGCGGTGGACATCATCGCCTGCGCGAGCGGACGCTTGAAGCCTTTCTTGCGCGCCCACTCGTCATCGGTGTGGATGGAATTCGGACGAACGCCCGAATAGCAGTCGATCTGCCGTTGCGCGATCGTCTTGGTGAGGATCGGCAGCGCGCTGCCGACCGCGACCTCAGCGGTTCCTGGTTTCAACGTGCACTCCTGATTTCGGGAAGATCATCTGCGTGAACTGGCCGCGCGCGAGCACCTTCCCGGTGCCTTCCTCGCGCGTCTCGAACTGCGTCACCATGTAATGCCGGCCGCGGCGCTCGTACTTGTCGAGCACCTTGCCGTGCGAGCGCACGCGCATGCCGACGCGGATCGGCTCGACGAACTCGAACTGCATCTTCGCGTGCAGACCCGCGGGCACGATGTACTTGTTGTGGCGCATGAGCAGCGCCTGGTTGCCGAGCAGCGTCGGGTGCGTGATCTTTCCGCCGAAGGGCGAATCCTCGAAATACCACGGATGATGGTCGTCCACCGCGTAGGCGAACGTGTCGACGTCCTCCGGCTTCACCGTGAAGTCGTCGGACTGGAATTCCTCGCCGACGGTCACGTCTTCGTACGAAATTGTCTTGAACTCGATCATTGATGCTCCTGTAATGGTGGGCTATCGCCGACCCTACGTTGCTCCAGTTGGTGGGCTATCGCCGACCCTACGTTGCTCCAGTTGGTGGGCTGTCGCCCACCCTACGTTGGTTTCGTCACCCCCGCGAAGGCGGGGGTCCAGAACGTTTCCTGGATTCCCGCCTTCGCGGGAATGACGGTTTACTTGCACTGCCCCGCCTCCGCGGAGGTGATGTTTACCTACCCTGCCAGCGGGGTTTGCGCTTTTCCTTGAACGCGCGCGCGCCTTCCTTCGCGTCCTCGCTCACGTAGAGCGGCGCGCACACCTGCTTGCCGACTTCCATCGCGGCTTCCATGCCCATGTTGAGCGTGTGCCGCACCACCTGCCGCACCGCGACCACGGACAGCGGAGCGCATTCGATGATGTCCGCGGCCATCGCGAGCGACGCGTCGATCAGCTCCGCGCGCGGCACGACCTTGTTCACAAAGCCGATCTCGTACGCACGCTGCGCAGCGATCGTGCGGCCGGTCAGCATGAGCTCGAGCGCGATACGGCTGCCGAGCATGTGAATCATCGGCGGCGACCACGCGACGCCGCGGCCGACCTTCGGCTCGGTGATGCCGAAGGTCGCGTGATCCGCCGCGACACACAAGTCGCACATCTGCGCCATCACCCAGCCGCCCGCGATGGCGGCGCCGTTCACGGCGGCGATCACCGGCTTCGTGACGTGCAGCGTGTCGCCGAGGATCGGTAGCGGCGGGAGCGGGATGTCCTCTTCGCGTGTCGCTTCCTTCAGGTCACGGCCGGCCGAAAACGCGCGATCGCCCGCGCCGGTGAGGATCGCGACCCTCAGCGCCGGGTCCTTGTCGAAATCTTCGAACGCTTTCCAGAGCTGCGCGCACGTCGGGCGGTCGATGGCGTTGCGCTGGTCCGGCCGGTTGAGCGTAATCAGCGCGCACTCGCCGCGGATCTCGTACAGCACTTCGGATTGTGCAGCCATCGCCGTCACTCCTTGACCAGAGGCCCGATCAGATCGCGCGCCACGTCTGCCGAGCGTTCGAGGTTGCGCACCGCCTCCAGCAGCGACTCGCACTGCGCCTCGCCCAGTCTCGGACGCGCGAGGTCGAAGAACTTGGTTTCGACGTCGGTGTCGCGCATCGGGCTCTTCGCGTGGCCGCGCGGATACTCGAGCTCCTTCACGTGCGTCTCGCCCGAGGTCGTGCGCACGGTGACGCGCCCGGGGGACGCGTTCGGGTACGCGCGCGTCAGCGCCTCGTCCTCGCGCACCTTCACCTTGCGCATGAGGTTCGCGATCGCCGGGTCGTGCAGGCGCGCGTCGGCGAACGATTCGTTCACGACCTTGCCGTCGAGCAGCGCCACCGAGACGCAATATGGCAGGCTGTGGTCGGCCGTTTCGCGCGTCTTCGGCGCCCAGCGCGACGGATCGCCGCCCATCATCACGACGCCGGTCTTGTAGGTATCGACTTCGACCGACTCGATGCGGCTCGCATCGACGTTCTCGTGCAGCTCGATCGCCGCCCAGACCGCGGACTGACCGTGATAGCACACGGGCAGACCCTTGATGTGCGTGTCCTCGATCAGGTGCCGCGCTTTCGGCGGGTTCCATTCGAACCGCGTGCCGAGCACCTGGAACACGCCGCCGTCGCCGTCGAAGAGCGCGGTCGGTCCGGTGAATCCATCCTTCGCCAGCTCCGCCGCGAACACCGCGTTGCGCGACGCGTTCGCGCCCGCGCACCCTTTCCACGACGAGAGATGTCCCCGGCGGCTCTGCACGAGCGCCATGTTCGGCGCGAGCGCGAGCGCGATTGCATTCGTCATCTGCGCGGGCGTCAATTTCAGCAGCGTGCCGATGCCCGTGACGCAGCCGAGGATGCTGTAGATCGGCTGGTCCCAGCCGCGCTCGTTCCAGTCGATCGCGTCGGCGAAGCTGCAGTAGACGTCGTACGCCAGGACGAGCGCGTTGATCAGCGACTTGCCGTCGGCCTTCACGGCTTCCGCAACCGCGATCACGCCGGAATTCATATCGCTCGGGTGACCGCGGCTCGCGCCGGTGTACGTGTCGCTGATGTCGAGGAGCCGCGTCATCACGCCGTTCGCGAACGCCGCCGCTTCAGGCGTCGTGCGGATGGCGCTCCCCCAGACGCGCGCCTGCGCGTCGCCGCGGTTGCGCCCAGCAACCTTGCGCGCCATGTCCGAGAGCGGCTCGTCGTAAGCACCGAGAGCGCTCGCGAACGTGTCGATCAGGCGCAGCTTGCACGCGTGGACGGCGGATGTCGGCAGCGCCTCGTAGCGCGCCGCCATCGCGAAATCGGCCAAGCGCCGCGTGGTCGCGTCACAAATCAGTTCGTTGGACATTCGTTACTCCTTGAGCGGTGCGCTATCAGCGCACCCTCGGGGTTTCATATTGCGTCGTAGGGTGCGTTAGTAGCGCACCGACCGACATTTACATCAATCCGCCTTCATGCCGGCCGCTTTGATGAGCTTGCTGTTCAGCTTCAACTCGTCCGCGATCATCCTGCCGAACGCCTTCGGATCGCGTCCGACCGGATCGGTGCCCTGCGAGGCGAAACGCTCCCGTACGTCGGCCGCTTTGAGGGCGACTGCGATGCGCTGGTAGAGGAAATCGATGATGGCCGGCGGCGTTTTCGCCGGCGCGAGCAGGCCCTGCCAGGGCGCGGTGTTGAAGTCCTTCACGCCGGCTTCCGCGAGCGTGGGCACGTCCGGCAGGTACGGCAGGCGCTCCTTGCCGGAGGTGCCGATGACCTTTACGCGACCGCTCTTCAAATGGCCCATGATCGTCGGCGGCGTCGTGAAGATGAGCTGCACCTCGTTCTGAATGAGTGCGGTGAGCGCCGGCGCGCCGCCCTTGAACGCGACCGACACCATGCGAGTCCCCGTCAGCATCTTGAAGAGCTCGGCCGCGAGCGCCCCGGAGCTGCTCGGCGTGGCCCACGCGATGTTGAGCGAATCGGGCTTCGCCTTCGCGAGCCTGATCAGCTCGGCGACGCTGTTCGCCGGGACCTGCGCGTTCAGCGCGAGGAGCAGCGGCTGCTGCCCGGCGAGCACGATCGGCGCGAAATCGCGGTAGACGTCGTACGGCGGTTTGGTCGAGAAGACGAACGGCACGATCGTGTGCGCCGCGTACGTGAAGAGCAGCGTGTAGCCGTCGGGCCGCGCCTTGGCGACGATGTCGGTACCGAGGAGGCCCCCCGCGCCCGGTCGATTGTCCACGACGAATTGACGGCCGAGGTCGTCGCCGAGCTTGTTCAGTACGATGCGCGCGATGATGTCGGTCCCGCCCGCCGCGGCGACGGGGACGATCACGCGCACGGGCCGGTCGGGATAGCCGTTCGGTCCTTCGGCGGCGTGGACCAACATTGCGGTCATTGCGAGGAGCAACGCAATGCCGCGACGAAGCAATCCCGGAAGGTCCGCCAAACCTCTCGTGCGCCACGAGATCGCCACGGCGTCGCTTGCCGACGCCTCGCGATGACTGTTGCTTTTCATACCGGGTCCCATGAAACGACGTCCGCCGAGCGATCCAGCGGATAGAAATGTTTTTGCATTGCCGGCATCGCGATCTCCGCGATCTTCTCCGGCGTCCATTCCGGCGTGTGGTGCACCGAGCGCACCGGCCGCGGCTGGCTGAAGAGCATGATCTCGTTCGCGCGCACGCCGAAGATCTGACCGGTGACGGCGGCCGCGGCGTCGCTCACGAGGAACACCGCCATCGGCGCGATCTTGCGCGACTCCATGCGTTTGAGCTTCTCCACGCGGTCCTTCTCTTCCGGCGTATTCGCCGGGATCGAGCTCGTCATCCGGCTCCACGCGAACGGCGCGATGCAGTTGGAGCGCACGTTGTAGCGCGCCATGTCGAGCGCGATGCTCTTCGAAAGCGCCGCGATGCCGAGCTTCGCCGCCGAATAGTTCGCCTGCCCGAAGTTACCGATGAGCCCCGACGTGGACGTCATGTGCACGAACGCGCCGCGGTTCTGGTTGCGCATGTGATTGGCGGCCGCGCGGCTCATGAAGAACGAGCCGTCGAGATGCACGGCAATGACCGAACGCCAGTCGTCCTCCGTCATCTTGTGGAAGATGCGGTCGCGCAGAATCCCGGCGTTGTTGACCACCGCATCGATGCGCCCGAAGTTGTCCAGTGCGCACTGGATGATCTTCTCCGCGCTCGCCCAGCTCGATACCGAATCGGCGCTCGCGACCGCTTCACCGCCCGCTTCGCGGATCTCGCGCACGACGCGCTGCGCCGCCGATTCGCCCTCCTGCACCTCGCCCGCGAGCGACGCGCCGATGTCGTTCACCACCACGCGCGCGCCGTTCGCCGCCATCGCGATCGCGATGTCGCGTCCGATGCCGCCGCCGGCGCCGGTGACGACGACAGCCTTGCCTTCGATCATGCTGCTCTCCTTGGGGTCAGGTCCAGATTGCGTCTGTCGCAATCTGGACCTGACCCCGATTTTTTGGTTACCGATTTTTTGGTTATTGGTCGTAACCGGGGCTTTCGCGGTCGAGCTTGCGCAGGAGCGCTTCCCAGACCAGCTTGCCGCCCGCGGACTGGCCGCCTTTGCCGTAAATCTGCGGTCCCTGCTCCATCGCGTGCTCCACGACTTCCGGCTTCACCGGATTCGGTTCCGCGCCGCCCGCGAGCGCGAGCACCTGAAGCCGGCACGCGCGCTCGAGCCGGTTCATGCGAGCGAACGCTTCACCGACGGTCTCGCCGAGCGTGAGCACGCCGTGATTGCGCAGGATCATCATCGCGCCGTCCGATCCGAGATCTGCGAGCAGGCGCTCGCGCTCCGCGGTGTCGAACGCGACGCCTTCATAGTCGTGGTACTTGAGCAGGCTCATTACGGTGAGCGCCTGCTGCGAGAGCGGCAGCAGGCCTTTCTTCTGCATCGACACCGCCGTGCCGTAATGCGTGTGCAGATGCATCACGCAATACGCATCCTCGCGGCCCATGTGCACGGCGCTGTGGATCACGAAGCCCGCGCGGTTCACGCCATAGGGCGACTCCGACAGCTTGTTGCCGTCCACGTCGATGCGCACCAGCGCCGAGGCCGTCATCTCCTCGAACATGAGGCCGTACGGATTGATCAGGAACTGATCGTGGTATCCGGGCACGCGGCAGGAGAGATGCGTGCTGATCATGTCGGTCCAGCCCATGATCGCGCAGAGCCGGTATGCGGCGGCGAGCTCGACGCGCGCGTTCCATTCCTCCGGTGAGAACTGGGCGCTGCGCTGGCGGCCAGCCCCGAGCCGCGTCACGTTGCTCGTGGAACCTCTCATCCTGCCGTCCTTGCTGCTGCCGTCCATGTTTTTTCCTCAGGCTTTCGCCGCAATGAAACCTTCCCGCTCCAGCAGCGGGTAAACGCCGCCCGCGGCCAGCAGGTCGAGCAGTTTCGCCGGCAGCATCTTCGCCGCGAGCGTGGTGCCACGCGTGGCGTTCACCACCGTGCCGTTGTCGAAATCCACTTCCGCGATCTCACCTTCCTCGAACGCCTCGTATACGCCCGGACACTCGATCGACGGAAACGCGAAGTTGATCGCGTTGCGGAAGAACAAGCCGTTCACCGATTCGGCGACGAGGCAGCAGAGGCCGAGGTTTCTGAGCGAGCGCGCCGCCGGGCGGCTCGACCCCATGCCGAAGTTGCGTCCGCCGACGATGATGTCGCCGCGCTGCACCTGGTCCACCCAGCCGGGGCGGTTCGCCTGGAACACGAAGCGCGTCTGCTCCTCCGGCGTCATGTAGAACGACGCGCTCGGCAGGATGAGATCGGTATTGATGTTGTCCGGGAACTTCCAGACGCGCGCGCGGAATTTCAATTCAGGAGCTCCCGCGGATCAGCGATGACGCCCTTCACGGCGGAGGCCGCCACCGTGGCCGGCGAGCCCATGAAGATTCGCGCGCTCATGTCGCCCATGCGGCCTTTGAAGTTGCGGGTGGACGCGGTGATGCAGGTCTCGTTCGCGCCGAGCACGCCCGCGTGGCCGCCGCCGCACGCACCGCAGGTCGCCGCGGTGACGACCGCGCCCGCTTCCACGAGCTGCGCGAGGAGGCCCGACGCGGCCGCCTCGCGATAGATGTTCTGGGAGCCCGGCGTAACGACCAGGCGCACGCGCGGATCGACGCGGCGGCCCTTGAGCACCTGCGCGACGAGCTGCAGATCCTCGAGCGTGCCGTTCGCGCACGAGCCGACGTAGGCCTGATCGATGCGCGTGCCGGCCGCGGCGGAAACCGGCTGCGAGTTCTCGATGACGGCATCGGGAAACGCGACGAGCGGCTGCAGCGCCGGGAGGTCGATCGTGCGCACGTCGCGGTACTTCGCATCGGCGTCGGCGCGCACGCACTCGAATGGCGCGGCCGTGCGGCTGCGCAGGTAGTCCACCATCACGTCGTCCGGATCGAACACGGCGAACTCGGCCGAAAGCTCGGTGGACATGGTGGTCAGCGTTTTGCGCGCGCTGATGGTCAGGCCGGGAAGCGCCGGTCCGCCATACTCCACGTTGAGCCCGGCGTGCTCGCCGTACTCGTCCGCGACGTACAGGAACGCATCCTTCATCGTGACGCCGGTCTGAAGCGCGCCGGTGAGCTCGTAGCGCACGGTATCGGTCACGTAGAACCACGTCTCGCCTTTGGTGGCGGCGTACACCAGGTCCGGGACGCCCACGCCGCGCGCGAGGCAGTTGAACACGCCGCCGCTGCCGGTGTGCGAATCGCTGTTCAGCAGAATCGTCCCCGGCAGCGCGTAGGCGTGATCTGCGACGAGCTGATGGCTGATGCCCTGGCCGTAGCCCACGTCATGAAAGCGCTCGATGCCGAAGCGCGCGACGAACTCCCGCGCGGTGCGGTGCATCGCGGCGTCCTGCGGCCGCGCCGCCGGCGCGCGGTGGTCGAGCACGACGACGACGCGCTCCGGATGATCGAGCTTGAGGATCTCGCGCCAGCGCGTGTTCACGAAGTTCGTGTCGACGAACACCACGGTATCCACCGGCACCGTCACCAGATCGCCGGGGCGGACCATCGCCTGCCCGCTTTTGCGGGCAAGAATTTTCTCGACGATGGTCATGCCCATGGCGTCATCACTCCGGCTTGATGCCTGCCACCTTGATGAGCTTCGCCCACTTCACGAGCTCGCTCTTCACGAGCTGGCCGAGCGCGGCCGGTGTGCTCGTGTCGGCTTCGAGCCCCTGCGCTTCCATCACCGCTTTCGACTCCGGGTGTGCGAGCGCCTTGTGCACGAGCCCGTTCAAACGGTTGATGATCGGTGCCGGCGTCCCCGCGGGAGCAAACATCGCATTCCACGCCGTGACTTCATAGCCGGGCAGACCGGATTCGGCGAGCGTCGGCGTCTGCGGCACGAAGCTCGAGCGCTTCGCACCGGTGACGGCGAGCAGCGCAAGCTTCCCCGTCTTCACGTGCGGGAGCACCGACGTGCTGCCGAACTGCATCGCGACGTGACCGCCCACCAGATCGATGATCGACGGACCACTCCCCTTGTAGGGCACGTGCGTGATCTTCACGCCGGTCATGTACTTGAAGAGCTCGCCGGAGAGGTGCGTGCCGCTGCCGATGCCGACCGAGGCGTAGGTGAGCTGATCCGGGCGCGCTTTCGCGAGCGCGATGAGCTCCTTCACGGTTCGCGCCTGCACCGACGGGTGCACGACCAGGAAGAACATGTACGACGAGGTCTTCGAGATCGGATCGAAGTCCTTGACGGGGTCGAACGGCACCGACTTCTGGAGCACCGGATTGATGGCGAGGCTCGTCTGCACGGCGAGCAGCGTGTAGCCGTCCGCCGGCGCTTTCGCGGCCGCCTCGATGCCGATATTGCCGCCGGCGCCCGGGCGGTTCTCGACGACGACGGTCTGGCCGAGCTCCGTGCTCATGTGCTTCGCGATCGAGCGGGCGACGAGGTCGAGCGAGCCGCCGGGACTGAACGGATTGATGACGCGAATGGGTTTGACGGGGTACTGCTGTGCAACGGCGGAACCGCACACTGCAGAAAGAATCGCGGCCGCCGCCGCTGCAAGGCGTACCGTCATGGCTTCATTTCGCCGATGACGGTTTTCGCGACACGGAAGCAATCCACGCCGACCGGAATGCCGCAATACACGGCGATTTGAATCAGCACCGCGCGCAGCTCCTCTTTCGTGAGCCCGTTGCGGATCGCGCCGCGCAGGTGCAGCTCGAACTCGTGCATCTTGCCGAGCGCGGCGATCATGCCGAGGTTGAGGATGCTGCGCTCGCGGCGCGACAGCGTCTCGTCCGTCCAAGCGAGGCCCCAGCAGTATTCGCTGACGATCTCCTGAAACGGCTTGTTGAAGTCGTCCGCGTTTTTCATCGAGCGGTCGACGTACTCGTCGCCGAGCACTTCGCGCCGCACTTTCAGGCCTGCGTCCATCAGTTTCTTGTCCATCGTGTTCTCCTTGGTGATTGGTTTCCGAGCGCCTCGGGATTGCTTCGTCGCACGATTGCGTGCTCCTCGCAATGACACCTGTCATCGCGAGGAGGCGGCAAGGCCGACGCGGCGATCCCGTGGCGCACGAGGTTAAGCCGCCTGTTTCGTAATCTCCGCCAGCACGTAAGGCATGATGCCGCCGTGCCGCACGTACTCGATCTCCGCGGGCGTGTCGAGACGCAGCGTCACCGGCACGCGCAGCGTCTCGCCGTTCGCGCGGCGCACCACGAGCGTGAGCGGCTGCCGCGGCTGCACCGCATCGTGCAGCCCGAGGATGTCGAAGCTCTCGCTGCCATCGAGCCCGAGGCTCGCCGCGGTGGTGCCGGGCTCGAGCTGACACGGCAGCACGCCCATGCCGACGAGGTTGCTGCGGTGGATGCGCTCGAAGCTCGCCGCCACCACCGCGCGCACGCCGAGCAGGCGCGTGCCCTTGGCCGCCCAGTCGCGCGCGCTCCCGGTGCCGTATTCCTCACCGGCGACGACGATCAGCGGCACGCGTTCAGACGCGTACTGCATCGCGGCGTCGTAGATGCTCATCTGCTCGCCGCTCGGCTGATGCTTCGTCACGCCGCCTTCGACGCCGGGCACCATGAGGTTCTTCAGCCGCACGTTCGCGAACGTGCCGCGCATCATCACCTCGTGGTTCATGCGGCGCGCGCCGTAGTTGTTGAAGTCCACCGGCGCGACACCGAGCTTCTGCAGGTACGTGCCGGCCGGCGAGCTCGCCTTGATATTGCCGATGGGGCTGATGTGGTCGGTCGTGATCGAATTGCCGAGGATCGCGAGCGCACGCGCGCCCTGGATGTCCGCAAGCACCGACTGGCGCAATCGGGTGTCGAGGAAGGGCGGCTCCTTGATGTAGCTCGATCCGCTCTCCCAGGGATACATCTCGCCGCGCGCCTGGGCGATGCCTTTCCACAGCGGGTTCTTCGATGCGATGTCAGCCGAATACGTCTCGCGGTAGAAGGCGGGATTCGCGGCGACGTCGAGCGCGCGCTGCAGCTCTTCCGCCGTCGGCCATACGTCTTTCAGGAACACCGGCTCGCCTCGGCCGTTCATGCCGAGGGGCTCCTGATCGAGATCGATGTCGATGCGTCCCGCGAGCGCGAACGCGACCACCAGCGGCGGGCTCGCGAGAAACGCGGCCCGTACCGCGGGATGGATGCGCGCTTCGAAATTGCGATTGCCCGAGAGCACCGCGCACGCGACCGCGTCGGAATCCGCGATCGCTTGCTCGAGATCGGCGTCGATCGGTCCCGATGCGCCGACGCAGGTGCCGCAGCTATAGCCTGCGACGGCGAATCCGAGCTTGTCGAGGTACGACTGGAGACCGGTTGCCTCGAGATATCTGCTCACGACCGTCGAGCCCGGTGTGAGCGACGTCTTCACCCACGGCTTTACCTCCAGGCCGCGCTCGACCGCTTTCTTCGCGACGAGCCCGGCCGACACCATCACGCCCGGATTCGACGTATTGGTGCATGACGTGATCGCCGCGATCACGACGTCGCCGTCCCGCGGCTTGCCGTCACCGCCCTGCCGCCGCCCGGTCCTGCCGTAGCCGCCGGCCGCGACCGGCTGCGCGAGCACGCTCTCGAATCGTGACTTGATCTCGTTCAGCGCAATGCGGTCCTGCGGCCGCTTTGGCCCCGCCACGGACGGGACGACGCTGGACAGATCGAGCTCGATCACCTGGCTGTAATCGACTTCGCCCTCGCGCGCGGCGCCGAAACAGCCCTGCGCCCGATAGAACGCTTCCGTCGCGCGCACGCGCTCTTCCGCGCGGCCCGTCTGCGCGAGATACCTGCACGTCTGCTCGTCCACCGGGAAGTAGCCGATCGTCGCGCCGTATTCGACGGCCATATTGGAGATGGTGGCGCGATCGGGCAGCGTCAGCGTTTTCACGCCGTCACCGAAGAATTCGACGAACTTACCGACGACCTTCGCCTGCCGCAGCATCTCGGTGACGCGCAGCACGAGATCGGTGGACGTGACGCCATGCTTCAATGCGCCGGTGACGTGCACGCCGACCACGTCGGGCGTGAGGAAGTACACGGGCTGGCCGAGCACCGCCGCCTCGGCCTCGATGCCGCCCACGCCCCAGCCCACGACGCCGAGCCCCGCGATCATGCAGGTGTGCGAGTCGGTGCCGACGAGCGAATCGGGATAGCAGACGCCGTCTTTCTCCAGAAAGCCGGGCGCGAGAAATTCCAGATTGAGCTGGTGCAGGATGCCCCAGCCGGGCGGCATGAGGCGGATGCCGTCGTAGGCCTGCATCGCCCACTTCACGAAACGGAAGCGCTCTTCGTTGCGCTCGACTTCGAGCTTCATATTCTTCGCGAGCGCGTCGGGCGTGCCGTGGTAATCGACCGTGAGCGTGTGGTCGAGCGCCATGTCCACCGGCACGCGCGGGCCGACCTTGTCCGCCGGCAGCCCCATGCGCTTCACGGCGCCGCGGATCGCGGTCAGGTCGCCGAGCAGCGGAATGCCCGCCGCGCAGTTGAGCACCACGCGTCCGACCGTGAACGGGATCTCCTCTTCACGCCGGCCGTTGGGCTCCCACGACGCGAGCGCGCGCACGTGGCGCTCGGTGATGCGTTGAGCGTCGCAGTTGCGCGCGAGCGATTCGAGCACGATGCGCAGCGACACCGGCAGTCGTGAGATCCGGCCGTAACCCGCCGCTTCGAGCGCCGGAAGCGAGTAGAACGCGCGCCTGCCGTGCGCGCCGAGGTCGATGTCGCGTCTCGCGACGGGCGTCAGTGGATTGCTCATGTCGGCCGTTTCGTCACGCGCCCTCACTGCGCGCGGATGTTGTTGTCGCGAATGACCTTGTGCCATTTCGCGAAGTCTCGTTTGATCGTCTCCGCGAATGCCGCGGTCGACATCGTAGTGGGTTCGGAAGCGAGCGCCGCCATGCGTTCTTTCATGTCGGGCGTGTGCATCACTTTGACGATCGCCGGGTGCAACCGTTCGACGACCGGCGCCGGCAGTCCCGCCGGCCCGAGCACGGCGTTGAACGTGAGCACCTCAACCGCGGGGAGCCCCGCTTCTTTGGCACTCGGCACTTTCGCGACCGCAGGCCAGCGCTTGCCGTCCGTCACCATGAGGCCGCGAAGCTTCCCATTCTTCACGAACGTCACCGCCGAAGGCAGCGTCGCGAACATCGCCTCGATGTGGCCTGCGACGAGGTCGGTCGTCGCGGGACCGCCGCCTTTATACGCGACGAAATTGACCTTCACGCCGGCGGCGGCGCGGAAAAGCTCGCCGGTCAGATGATTCGTGCTGCCGATGCCGCTCGTGCCGAAGTTGAGCTTGCCCGGATTGGACTTCACGATCGCAACCAACTCCTTCGTGGAACGCGCCGGCAGCGCCGGATTCACGACCAGGATGTTCGGGAACGTTATGACCGTCGTGATCGGCGTGAAGTCGCGCGCCGGGTCGTACGGCAGCTTGTCATAGAGCCCCGGGCTCATTGCGATCTCGTTGCTCGTGCCCAGCAGCAGCGTGTAACCGTCGGCCGGTGATTTCGCGACCAGGCTCGCGCCGATGGTGCCGGTCGCGCCCGGGCGGTTGTCGATCACCACCGGCTGGCCGAACACGTCGTTCAGCTTCTGCGCGAGCGGCCGCGCGACCGAATCCGCGGGGCCGCCCGGGGGAAACGGCACCACGAGCCGGATGGTTTTGGCGGGGTAGGTTTGAGCGCTTGCCATGCCGCATTGGATCGCTGGCACCGCCGTCATTACGAGAAGCAGACAAACGCGCACGCGCACCACGCGGTGGTTGCGCAATGGAAGCAATCGCGGAGCGTCCGGAAAACTGGCCGTGCGCCACGAGATCGCCACGTCGCGCATTGGCGCT
>DASPNJ010000090.1:0-101318 GCA_035626595.1 Burkholderiales bacterium | reverse complement strand
CGAGCACACCACGATGTCGTGCAGCGGGAGCTGCGCGGGCAGGTCATTCAGCGAAATGACGCGTCCCAGGAAACGGGCGGCGAGCTGCTGGGCGTGCGCCTCCGACCGATTGGCGAACGTGATGTGGCGCGGATGCTGGGCCGCGAAATGCGCGGCGCACAGCTCGATCATCTCGCCCGCGCCGACGAAAAGGACGTTCTGCTGCGCGATCGACGGATAGATGCGCTCGGCGAGCTGCACCGCGGCGGACGCCATCGATACCGTGCTTGCGCCGATCTCCGTCTCGGTGCGCACGGTCTTCGCAACCGAGAACGTGCGCTGGAAGAGCTTGTTGAGCACCAGCCCCAGCGTGCCGGCGGCCTCGGCGCTTTTCACCGCCTCCTTGAACTGCCCGAGGATCTGCGGCTCGCCCAGCACCATCGAATCGAGGCCGCTCGCGACGCGGAACGCGTGCTTGACCGCCTGTTCCTTCGGGAAACGATAGAGATACGGCTCGAGCTCGCGCGGACGCATGCCGTGCCACGCTGCCAGCCAGCTCACCGGCTGGCCCGGCTCCTCGGTGCTGCAGTAGACCTCGGTGCGGTTACAGGTCGAGATGATCGCGGCTTCGTTCACACGCTTGTGGTCGACCAGGTCCCGCAGGGCCTGCACCAGGTTTTCGGCGTTGAAAACCACGCGCTCCCGCACGTTGAGCGGGGCGGTCTGGTGATTCAAGCCGAAAGTGAAAAGCTCCATCGCGCAGGGCACGCCGGAAAAACGGCGCTCATTATACGCCCCGCGACGATGCGGCTTTTGTCAGAACTTTCTGATTCTCAAGGAGATTCAGTGGATTGCGCCCGTCCCCACCCCGTCAGGGTGCGCCGGTGGCGCACCGCGCGGTGGGCCATCGGCCCACCCTACGAAACTCATGCGGTCACTTGCCCTTGGCGAACAGGGCGTCGAGCTTCTGCTCGTAATCGTGGTAGCGCAGATAGTCGTACAGGTCGTCGCGGGTCTGCATGGTGTTCACGACGTTCTTCTGATGCCCGTCCTGCCGCAGCGCCTGGTACACCTTGAGCGCGGCCGCGTTCGCCGCGCGCCAGGCCGACAGCGGATAGAGCGCCATCGCGACGTTCGCGCTCGCGAGCTCCTGCGTGCTGAAGAGCGGCGTCTTTCCGAACTCGGTGATGTTCGCGAGGATCGGAACCTTCACCGCGTCCGCGAACTTCTTGTACATCGGAAGCTCCGTGATCGCTTCCGGAAAGATCATGTCCGCGCCGGCTTCGACACACGCGCAGGCGCGATCGATCGCAGCCTCGAGTCCTTCCACCGCGAGCGCGTCGGTCCGTGCCATGACGACGAACCGGCTGTCGGTCTTCGCGTCCACCGCGGCCTTGATGCGATCGACCATCTCGGCCTTGCTGACGATCTCCTTGTTCGGGCGGTGTCCGCAGCGCTTCTGCTGCACCTGGTCCTCGATGTGCATCGCGCCCGCGCCGAACTTGATGAGCGACTTCACCGTGCGGGCGATGTTGAAGGCGCCGCCCCAGCCGGTGTCGACGTCCACGAGCAGCGGCAGGTCCGTGACATCGGTGATGCGGCGGATGTCGATGAGCACGTCGTCGAGCGTGCTGATCCCCAGGTCGGGCATGCCGAGCGAGGCCGCGGCAACGCCGCCGCCCGAAAGGTAGATCGCACGAAAGCCGACGCGTTCGGCGAGCCGCGCCGCGTAGGCATTGATCGTGCCGGCGATCTGGAGGGGTTTTTCCTGCGCCAGCGCGGCGCGAAAACGCGCGCCGGCCGACGAATCTGCGACTGAGGTCGTATCGTTCATGATGTGGAAGAGAAACGAAGAAAATCGAGGGGGGAACCGCGGGCCGGAAGATAGCACGGCGGCCTTTCTTCCGTCACGCGCGCGGCGTGGCATAATCGGCCGCGCTTCTCCACGATCCGGACTAAGAACCCCGCCATGATCAAGAAATCAGCCGACGACGACGCGCGTCTATCCGGCACGCAGAGCATCGAGCGCGCGCTCACGTTGATCCGCGAGATCGCCGCGCACAACCGCACGGGCTCGCGCCTGCTCGACCTCGCGAACCGCACCGGCCTCCAGCGGCCCACCGTACACCGCATGCTGAAGTGCCTCACCATGGAAAACATGGTGCAGCAGGATGCGGAGACCCACCGCTACTACCTCGGGCCGATGGTGTTCGAGCTGGGCCTCACCGCCGCGCCGCGCTTCAACCTGCGTGAAGTCTGTCAGCCCGCGATGACGCGGATCGCGGAAGTGACCGGCGACACGGTTTTCCTCACGCAGCGCAGCGGCTTCGACGCAGTGTGCGTCGATCGCCAGGAAGGCACCTTTCCGATCAAGACGTTCACGCTGGAGATCGGCATGCGCCGCCCGCTCGGGGTCGGCACCGGCAGCCTCGCGATCCTTTCGGCGCTGTCGGAAGACGAAGTGCGCCGCGTGGTCACCGCGAATACGCCGCGGCTGCCCGAATACGGCCTATCGCCCACCAGCCTCGTGGCGCAGGTGAAACGCGCGCAAAGGCTGGGCTACGCGGTGCGCGAAGTGCCGTCGCTCGCGGGCGTGCGCTCGATCGGACACGCGCTGCACAATCAGAGCGGCGTTGCCTTCGCGGCGCTGTCGGTTTCCACGATCTCGAGCCGCATGAACGAAAAGCGTATCAGCGAGCTCGCGACGATGCTGAAGAACGAAGCGCGGCTCGTCGAAAAGCAGCTCGAGCGCGGGGGCCGGTAGTGAAACATTTCGCGATCGGCGCGTTCTCCTGCGTCTGCCTCGTTGCGGCGTGTGCCGCGCACGCGCAGACGGCCTATCCCGTGAAGCCCGTGCGGCTCGTGGTGCCGTACACGCCCGGGGCGAGCAACGACACGCTCTCGCGCGCAAGCGCCGAAAGCATGTCGCCGCTCCTCGGACAACCGATCGTGATCGACAACCGGCCCGGCGCGGGCGGCATGATCGGCGCCGAGCACGCCGCGCGCTCGACACCCGACGGCTACACGATACTGAACGTGCAGGCCTCGTTCGCCACGAACGCCGCGATCCGCGCGAAGATGCCCTACGACGTCTACAAGGATTTCGCCTACATCGGAATGATGGCGAAGAGCCCGATGATCGTGGTGGTGCATCCGTCGATGCCGATCAGGAGCGTCAAGGAGCTCGTCGGCCTGGCGAAAAAACGCCCGGGCGATCTCAACTACGGCTCGTCGGGCACCGGCGGCAGCAACCATCTCGCGACCGAGCTGTTCGCCAAGACCGCGGGGATTCGCATCACGCACGTGCCGTACAAGAGCATCGGTCCCGCCCTCGTCGACCTCGTGGGCGGACACGTGCAGATGGTGATCACGAGCCTGCCTTCCGCGCTGGTGCAGGTGAAGGCGGGCCGTCTGAAACCGCTCGGCGTGGCCGGCGAGAAGCGCTCGACGTTCGCGCCGGAGATCCCGACCGTAAAGGAAGGCGGCGTGCCGTACGTAAGCGAGCTGTGGTGGGGACTCGCCGCCCCCGGCAAGACACCGCCGGAGATCGTGGACAGGCTTTCGGAGACGCTGCGCAAGGCGATGCAGACGCCGCAGCTCAAGCAGCGTTACGCCACCGAAGGCGCCGAAGCCGTGCCGATGACGCCGCCGGAATTCACGAAGTACGTGCACGCGGAAGTCGCACGCTGGCGGCAGGTGGTGAAAGACGCCGGCCTCAAGCTCGAATAGCCGCACTTAAGGGGAGGACTCCGAACATGCCCACCGAGCTGCCCGTCTGGCGTTCGCTCATGTACGTGCCGGTGAACGTGGAGAAGTACGTGGACAAGGCGCACACCCGCGGCGCCGACGTGATCCAGCTCGACCTCGAGGACAGCGTGCCGCCGGGCGAGAAGGAGCGCGCGCGCACGCTGGTGGAGAAGGCGGCAGCGCGGGTGAAGCGCGGCGGCGCCGACGTCGTCGTGCGCATCAACCGGCCGCTCTCCCTCGCCGTGCGCGATCTCGAGCACTCGATCTGTCCCGACGTGAACGGCATCGCGTGCACCAAGATCGACAGCGCCTCGCACGTCATGCTGCTCGATGAGCTCGTGACCGAGCTCGAGGAAAAGCGCGGCATGCCGGCGGGCCATACGAAATTCATCACGATGATCGAAACGGCCGACGCGTTCCGCCGCATCGACGAGATCCCGCGCGGGAGCGCGCGCGTCGCCGCGATGAACATCGGCGGCGAGGATTTCGCGCTCGACTGCGACATGCAGCCGGACGACGACGTGCTGCTGCATCCCAAGCAGCGCATGATCATCGCGGCGCGCGCGGCCGGCGTGATGCCGATCGGGTTCATCGGCACGGTCGCGGGCTACGGCGATTGGGACAAATTCCGTCAGATGGTGCGGCGCTCGCGCAGGTTCGGCTTCGACGGCGCCGGATGCATCCATCCAGGGCAGGTGACGATCGTGAACGAGGAATATTCGCCGTCACATGACGAAGTCGCCTACGCGCGCAAGATCATCGAGATGAACGACGAGGCGGCGAAAGCCGGCCGCGGCTCGTTTGCGCTCGACGGCAAGATGATCGACATTCCGATCATCGTGCGCGCGCAGAAGCTGATCGCGCGCCACGACGCGATCAGGAAGCGCGAAGCGAAAACGCTGGCGGCCATGAAGAGCTAGACTGCTTCTGCGTCCTAAGCTGCAGGGCTTTAGTGGGCGGCGGTGGCACGGATCAGGGGGAGCGCATGAGAAAAGCCGTCATTCCCGCGCAGGCGGGAATCCAGGTGTTGCTGATCGCATCGCTCAGCGCGAGCCCGCCCGCGCACGCGGCGTCCTCTACGGCTCCCGCTTCCGCGTACCCCGACCGCCCGATCCGCATCATCGTGGCGTTCCCGCCCGGCGCCTCGACCGACATCGTCGCGCGGCTCGTGAGCGGCAGGCTCGCCGAGAGCTGGGGCCAGAACGTGGTCGTGGAGAACCGGCCCGGCGCCGGCGGCAACATCGGCGCGCACACCGCGCTGCGCGCGAACCCGGATGGTTACACCGTGCTCATGAACAGCTCGGCGATGGCGGTGAACGTGAGCCTGTACCGCCAGCCGGGTTATCGCATCACGGACTTCGTGCCGGTGCTGCAGGGACCGACGACGCCGAATCTCATATCCGTGCATCCCAGCGTGAAAGCGACAACGCTCAAGGAGCTGATCGCGTCGGCGCGCGCGGCGCCGATGAACTACGGCTCGTCCGGCACCGGCACGACGCCGCATCTCGACATGGAGCTCCTGTTCCGCACGCTGTCGAAGGTGGACATCACGCACGTGCCGTACGGCCCGGCGCAGGCCGTCACTGCGGTCGTCGGCAAACAGGTGCCCATCGCCTCCACGTCGCTGCCGCCGGCAGTGCCGCATCTGCAGGCCGGACGCATACGCTCGATCGCCGTCACGACGGCGAAACGCTCGCCGATCGTTCCGGAGACGCCGACCGTCGCCGAATCCGGCTTTCCCGGCTTCGACGACCACACGTGGTTCTCGTTTTTCGCGCCTGCCGGTACGCCGCCGGCGATCGTGAACAAGCTGAACGCCGAGGTGACGCGCATCCTGCAGTCGCCCGAGGTGAAAGCGCGGCTCGACGTGCTGTCGCTGGAATTCACGCCCAACAGCCCTGCCGAGTTCGCGGCGCGGCTGAAGGCCGAGGTGCAGCGTTACGCGAAGATGGTGAAGGACTCCGGCGCGCGCGCCGACTGAAGGACGAGGAGCCGCATGCGCAACGTCACGCGCGAGAGCATCACCGAAGTGGTGACGCGCTCCTTCGATGGACTCGACGACGCGCGTGCGAAGCTGCTCATCACGCGTTTGATCGCGCATCTCCACGCCTACGCGCGCGAGGTGAACCTCACACCGGGCGAATGGAAAACCGCGATCGACTTTCTGTATGCCGCCGGCCGCAAGTCGGACGAGGGCCGTAACGAGTTCATCCTCGCGTCCGACGTGCTCGGCCTCTCGGCGCTGATCGACATGCTGCAGACCGGCCCCGGCTCGACCGACCGCAGCCTGCTCGGCCCGTTTCACGCGGCCGCGTCGCCGCCGCTCGAAGTCGACGGCGATCTCGCGCGCGCCAACAGCGGCGAGAAGATGCTGGTGCGCGGACGCGTGCTCGGTGGCGGCACGAAACCGCTGGCCGGCGCGACACTCGATTTCTGGCAGGCGGCGGCAAACGGTTTGTACTGGCAGCAGGACGCCGCCCAAGATCGCAACAACCTGCGCTGCACGATGAGGACCGCGGACGACGGCGCGTATGCGTTCACCACGGTACGACCGGCGCCGTACCAGGTGCCGTACGACGGTCCGGTGGGCGATCTGCTGCGCGCCGCCGGGCGCCACGCCTGGCGTCCGGCGCACCTGCATTTCATCGTGAGCGCTGACGCTCACCGGGCGCTCACGACCGAAGTGTTTTTCGCGGACGACCCGTACGTGGACCGCGACGCGGTATTCGGCGTGCGCGAAGGTCTCGTCGTCGAAGTGCAGCCCTCGCGTAACGACGCGCTCGCGCGTCGTTACGCGCTTCCAAAACCGTTCCCGCTGGTCGAATTCGACTTCAACCTCGCGCCGGAACGTAAGTAGAGAAGAGACACGTGCCGACCCTCACCGAACGTTTCATCGATGCCGTTCGCGCGCTCGAATTCGCAGCGCTGCCGCGCGAGGCCGTCGAGGTCGCGAAGCACGTCACGCTCGACGGGCTCGCCGTCATGCTGGCGGGCGCGACCGAGCCGCTCGGCGTCGGACGCATCTCGACGGCGTACGTCAAGGAGATGGGCGGCGCCCCGCAGGCGAGCGTCATCGCGGGCGGATTCAAAACGTCGATGACGAGCGCGGCGTACGCGAACGGCACCATGGCGCATGCGCTCGATTTCGACAACACATGGTACCCGCTCAACCACCCGACATCGCCCACGCTGCCGGCGATACTCGCGATCGCCGAACATCACGGGCTTTCCGGCGCGCGTGTGGTGGAAGCGATCGCGGTGGCCTTCGAGGTGCAGGGGCGGCTGCGTCTTGCAGCGACGGGCATGGAGACCGGGTCCGGCTTTCACAAGCCCGGCATGACCGGCACGTTCGGCGCGACCGCGGGCGCCGGCCGGCTGCTCGATTTGTCACGCGACGAGATGCTGATGGCGTTCGGCCTCGCGGGCTCGCGCGCGGGCAGCATCTCGATCAATACCGGCACGATGACCAAGTCGTCGCATTCGGGACATGCCGCGCGTATGGGCGTGGAATGCGCCGTGCTCGCGAAAATGGGCTGGACCGCCAGCAAGCGTCTGTTCGAGCCGAAGGGTTTCTTCGACACGTTCTTCGGCGGACGCGGCGAGCCGGAGCGCCTCGTAAGCGACTTCGCGCAGCCGCTGCGGATGGTCGATCCGGGCGTAGGCTTCAAGAAGCATCCGAGCAACTACTTCACGCATCGCCCGATCGACGCGGCGCTCGCGCTGCGCGCGGCGCATGCGGTCGATCCCGCGCGCATCGAAGCGGTCGAAGTCGTGTTCCCGCGCTTCGATTACGTCAACCGGCCGTCTCCCGAAACCGGGCTCGACGGCAAGTTCAGCGTGCAGTACACGACGGCGGTGGCGCTCCTCGACGGCGAGGTGACGGTCGACTCGTTCACCAACGAGCGCCGCTTCGCGCCGGACGTCGAGCGGCTGCTGCCCCGCGTGCAGCTCGTCTTCGACGATGCGATCCCCACCGATTTCGATCGCATGCACGCTGTGGTGACCGTCTCGATGCAAGGCGGAGAACGGTGGTCGCAGCGTGTCGACCGGCTCTCCGGCTGGATCGGACAACCGCTGACACGCGAGCAGCGGCTCGCGAAATTTCATTCGTGCGCGCGGCGCGTGCTCGAGCGGCGAGCGGCCGAGCGCGTGGCGGATCTCGTGGACCGGCTCGACGCGCTCGACGACGTGCGCGAAATCATGGATCTCGTGCGATGACAGACCCGAATCGGCCGTGGCACCAGCCCGGGAAATGGCTGGTGAACTCCGCGTACTGGGACGCCGAAGCGAAAGCCGCGCGCCCGCAGCTCCGCAAGAGCATCCGCTTCATCGATTGCACGGTGAGCGAAGGCGACGACTGCGTCGGCCATCAGCTCAACTGGAACACGCGCCTGGGCGTGATCGAGCGCCTCGACGCGGTGGGCGTGGGCGAAATCACGATGCCGAGCCACATCACCTTCAGCGAGGAGCGCGACCTCGTCAAGGCATGCCGCCGCATCGGCATCCGCACGCCGCTCGTCGCAAAAGGGCCGGGGGTGCGCGCTCCGCTGCAGGGCGACTGGAAGGGCTACATCGATCGCCACGTCGACCTCGGCACCGAGGTGTTGAGCCCGATTTTCAAGTGGAGCTACGAGGACACCGCCTCCGATTTCACACGCGGGCTGTCGAAGAGCGCGGTCGTGGACGCGATCGCCGAGAGCGTCGCCTACATGAAGCGCCACAAGGTCCGCGTCGTGCCGTGGATGGAAGACTCGATGCGCTCGCCCATCGACACGGCATGCCTCTTCTTCAAGGCGATGGCGGACGCGGGCGCCGACGGCGTGTACGTCGTCGACAGCCGCGGCAACAGCACGCCGCTCGCCACGCGGGTCTTTATCGGCCGCATCCGCCAGGCGGTGGGCGACACATGCGACGTATACATCCAGCATCACAACGATCTCGGCGTCGCGACGGCCAACGCCATGGCCGCGGCGGAAGGCGGAGCGAGCTGGATCGACGCCTCGGTGATCGGCATCGGCGATCGCGGCGGCTGCGTGGCGCTCGAAGAAGCCGCGGCGCTCTTCGAGATGTACGGCATCGACACCGGCATACGCCTCGACCGGCTGTACGAGCTGTGCCGTTACGTGCAGCAGGCGTACGGCGTCCAGCTCCCGCCGTGGAAGCCGATCGCGGGTGCGAACTGGAACAAGGAGGAAGGCGTGGGCCACCTCGGCGGCGCCGATCACGCCGAAGCGACGATCGGCATCGCGCCGCAGGTCGTCGGCCGCGAGTTCGAGGCGGTCGTCGGCGGCAAGATCCTCTTTGGACGCGAGCGCAGCAGCGCACGCACCGACGACCCCGTTTTCCTGCGCGAGCTCATCGCGGGATGGGGTATGGAAGCGAGCGAGGAGCAGTTTCAGACGGTGCTGCTGCGAGCACGCGCGGCGGTCGCGACCAACTACGGCCGCCACTACCTCACGTTCGACGAATTCCGCTCGATCTGCGAGGGCGCGATAGCGCGCAGCGAGCCATGAGCTCGCCCGCCCGCGCCATGGCGGTGAACACTTCGGAGGCACACCCATGGTTTGCCTCCGGGACCTCATTTCCTTTGGCTCTCCTACACATGCTCCAGACCCTCGCGCTATTCCCGGCGCTGTTCGCCGCCGCGGCGATTCCGGCATACGCCGGCGAAGCCGCTTATCCGAACCGCCCGGTCCGCTTCGTCATGCCCTATCCGATCGGCGGCACGATCGACATGTCCGGACGCCTGCTCGCGCAGGATCTCGGCACCGTGCTGGGACAACAAGTCGTGGTGGACAACCGCACCGGTGCCGGCGGCACGCTCGGCACCGAGATCGGCGCCAAGTCACCGCCGGACGGCTACACGATCGTCATGGGCGGCACCGGAACGCTCGCGATCAGCCCCGGTCTCGGCCGCCCGCTCGGCTACCGCCCGCTCGCGGATTTCGCACCGATCACGCTGATCGCGACGACGCCCTATGTCCTGGTCGCGCACCCGTCGGTGCCGGCGAAGTCGGTGCGCGAGCTGATCGACCTCGCGAAATCGCAGCCCGGCCGGCTCAATTACGCCTCCGGCGGCAGCGGCAGCGCGCCACACCTGATCGGCGAGATGTTCAGGAGCCGCGCCGGCATCAATGTCGTGCACGTGCCGTACAAGGGCAGCACGCCGGCGAAGATCGATCTCGTGGCCGGTCGCGTGCAGATGTTCTTCACCGGCATTCCGCCGGTCGCCTCGGAGATCAGGAACGGCACGCTGCGCGCGCTCGGCGTCACCACGGCGAGACGCTCGCAGACGCTGCCGGACGTGCCGAGCATCGCGGAAGCGGGCGTCAAGAACTTCGACGTCGCGCCGTGGTTCGGCGTGCTCGCGCCGGCGAAGACGCCGCCGGCGATCGTCGCGCGGTTGAACGAGGCCATGGTAAAAGTGCTGCGCAATCCGACGCTCAAGGACCGTCTCGGCCGCGAAGGCGTGGACGTCGTCGCGAGCTCACCCGCGGAGTTCGCGGCGTTCATCCGCAAGGAGATGGACGTGTGGGCGAAGGCGGTGAAGGAGTCGGGCGCGAAAGTCGAATAGGGCCGGTGCAGGCAAGCTGGTTAGAATTGCCGCTCTCCCGCTTCACCCTCCCGGAGCACCCGCAATGACCCAACAGCTCGACAAGCTCGCCGAGTGGATCGGCCAGCAGGAAACCGACGTCGATTACGTGACCGTTCCTTCGGTGCACCGGCTTTCGGCGACGCTCGATCGCGATGACCCGATGCCGAAATTCGGCGATCCGCTGCCGATCGGATGGCACCAGCTTCTGTTTCCGCGCGTGGTGCGCCATTCGCAGATCGGCAGGGACGGCCACCCCGAGCGCGGCGACTTCCTGCCGCCGGTGCCGCTGCCGCGTCGCATGTTCGCAGGCAAGCGCAACATCTTCCACGCGCCGCTTAAGATCGGAGACGAGGTGCGCCGGGTATCGACCATCCAAAGCGTGACGCCGAAGGTCGGTCGCACCGGACAGATGGTGTTCGTGACGGTGAAGACCG
Organism: Burkholderiales bacterium; assembly: GCA_035626595.1. Lineage (GTDB taxonomy): Bacteria > Pseudomonadota > Gammaproteobacteria > Burkholderiales > SG8-41 > JAQGMV01. The sequence goes on along the minus strand of DASPNJ010000090.1, from coordinate 90,563 downwards.
AGATCTCCAGCCCGCGCGGTCTCGCGATCACCGAGGAGCAGGACATCGTGTACCGCGAAGAGCCGGATCCGAACGCGCCGCCTCCGCCGCCGCAGAAAGCGCCCGGCGAAGCGGTGTGGCTGAACCGCGTCACGCCCGATCCGGTGATGCTCTTTCGCTACTCGGCGCTCACGTTCAACGGGCACCGCATTCATTACGATCACCCGTACGTCACCCAGGTCGAGAAGTATCCCGATCTCGTGATGAACGGTGGGCTGACGACGCTCCTCGTCTTCGAGCTCGCGCGCATGAACGCGCGCTCGCCGATCCGGACGATCGCCTCGCGCAACGTACGGCCGCTGTTCGTCAATCGCGAGATCACGCTGTGCGGCGAGCCCTCGGCCGACGGCAAGCGCGCGAAGCTCTGGGCGCAGGACGACACCGGCGCGCTCGCCCTCAGCGGGGAAGCGGAGTTCGCATGACGCGGTGCGCGGCGACCCTGCGTCACTTCGTCACCGCGTCACTTCGTCGCTAAGCTATGGCCGGCGGCCCCCTCGCAGGCATCCGCGTCCTCGATCTCACCTCCGTCGTCGTCGGTCCGCTCTGCACGCAGATCCTCGCCGATCACGGCGCGGACGTGATCAAGGTCGAGAGTCCGGCGGGCGACATGGGCCGGACGATCGGCGGGCTCGGCGTGACGCCGGGCATGGGACCGAAGTTCCTGCATCTGAACCGCAACAAGCGCTCGATCGTCCTCGATCTCAAGAAACCCGCGGGTTACGACGCGCTGATGCGGCTCATCCGGACCGCGGACGTGCTCGTGTGGAACGTGCGCCCCGCGTCGATGGCGCGCATGAAGCTCGGCTATGACGACGTGCGCAAGGTGAATCCGACGATCATCTATTGCGGCATGTTCGGCTTCGGGCAGAAGGGGCCGTACCGTGACAAACCCGCTTACGACTCGATCATTCAGGGCTCGGCGGGCGTCGCGGCGCTGTACCACCGCGCCGCCGGTGAGCCGCGCTACCTGCCGATGGTCATGGCGGACAAGACCGTGGGGCTCATCGCGGTGCAGATGATCCTGATGGCGCTGTACCAGCGCGAACGCACGGGCGAAGGCCAGACGATCGAGATCCCGATGTTCGAGAACATGGCGGCGTTCGTGCTCTCCGAGCACATGTACCAGAAGACGTACGTGCCGCCGCGCGGGCCCACCGGAGATCCGCGCCTCCTCGATCCGCAGGCGAAGCCGCTCGCGACCCGGGACGGCTACATCTGCATCTCCGCGAATACGCAGGCGCAGGCGTTCGCGCTGTTCGACGCGATCGGCCGGCCGGAGCTGAAGACCGACGAGCGCTTCAACACGATCGCCGCACGATTCAGAAACGTCGGCGAGTATTTCCGGATTCGCGCCGAGGCGCTCGGAGAGCGCACGACCGCCGAATGGCTGGAGATATTCGAAAAGTGCGACGTTCCCGCGATGCCGTACCACACGCTCGATTCGCTGATTGACGATCCGCATCTCGCGGAGGTCGGCTTTTTCGAAACGGTCGAGCACCCGACTGAAGGACCGGTCGTGAACATGACGCTTCCCAACAGGCTGGGGCACGGTGCGCGCAGCGATTTCACGCCGGCGCCGAAGCTGGGACAACACAGCGTCGAGCTCCTGCGTGAAGCCGGCTACGGCGAGGACGAGATCAAATCGCTGGTCGATGCGCAGGTGACGCTCGACGGCGCCATCGCGGCGTAACCCTCGGCCGTTTACTGCGTTAAGGCATAATCGCCCGGCTCTTCGGGCGACATCCCGCTCTATACACAGGAGAACTTCATGTACTTCACACGGCGTGCCGCGTCGATCACGGTCGCGGCCCTGCTCGCTTCAGCTCTCGGCCTGAGCGGCGCCTTCGCCGCCGACAAACCTGCGGCCAAAGGCGAATTCACGCCCCAAGTCGGACAGGAGGGCAAGGACGTGATCTGGGTGCCCACGCCCCAGTCACTGGTCGAGCGCATGCTCCAGATGGCCGGCACGAAGCCCACGGATTACGTAGTCGATCTCGGCTCCGGCGACGGCCGCACGGTAATCACCGCGGCGAAGAAATTCGGCGCGCGCGCGCTCGGCGTGGAATACAACCCGGACATGGTCGCGCTCGCAAAGCGCGCCGCGGAGAAGGAGGGCGTCGCGGACAAGGCGCAGTTCGTCCAGGGCGACATCTTCCAGACCGACTTCACCAAGGCGAACGTGCTCACTCTGTATCTGTTGCCTTCGCTCAATCTGAAGCTGCGACCGATCATCCTCGACAAGATGCGTCCCGGCACGCGCGTCGTCTCTCACGCGTTCACGATGGACGACTGGCAGGCCGACCAGGTGGACTCGTCCGAGGGACGCACCGCGTACATGTGGATCGTGCCCGCCAAAGTCGCCGGCAACTGGACCATCGATGTCGCGGGCGGCGGCGCGCGCAGCTACGAAGCGAGCTTCACGCAAAAGTTCCAGATGATCGAGGGCAACGCGCGCAGCACCGGGAAGCTCTCGCCGGTGTCGAACGGCAAGCTCCGCGGCGAGCAGATCACGTTCACGATCGAAGACGGCGGCAAGCGCGAGTTCACGGGCCGCGTGATCGGCGACCGCATGGAAGGCACGGCCAAAGGTGCGGGCGGCGATGCGAAATGGACGGCGCGCCGCACCGAAGGCAAGTGACCGGGACATTCGTTCGGCCTGAGCCAGTCGAAGTCCGAACGGAATCAACGCGGTTCGTGGGTTCGACAACCTCACCACGAACGGCCGTTATTTCGAGCACGGCACATTGTTACCTGAGCGGCGGCTGGGTCTCGAGCACGGTTGGCCGCATGAGCCGATAGATCGGCACCTCCGCGGGCGCCGCCTCCTGCGGGTTCGCGGTGCCGCGCCGGTCCGCCGGAATCATGCCGTTCGCGACGAAGCTGGATGCGGACTCCGGCTCGAGCGCGGCGACCAGCAGATTCGCGCCCGGCTGCGCCATCGGAAAAACGAAGCTGCCCCTGGGAAAGAACCGCTTGCGCGTCTGCACGTCCGTTGTGACCGTGCTGCGAATGTGACCTTCCACGAAGATGCCCCCCTGCCGCCGCTCGATGACATCGTAGCTTTCCACCTCGAGCTCGACCGGGGCGACGAGACGCACCGCCCGTAAACCCGATGCCGCGAGCCGCCGCGCGACCTCCGCGTACGACGGCAGCAGCACGTAGGCGTACGGCCGGGCGCGCACAAGACCGGCCTGCGCGTCGCGCGGATCGATCCACTCGACTTCCACTTCCTTCGGTGCCGCAGTCGGCGGATCGAGGAAGGTGAGCTTCTGCGTGCGCGAGGGCATCTTGAGCGTGACGGCCACCATATCGGCAGCGGCCTCGCGGCCGCGGCGCGCGGTCTCCTCCCGCGCGGACTGCGTCACCTTGCGGATCGCGGCCGCGTTTTCGGCAGCCGCTCGCAATATGCTCGCCATCACCACGTAGTGCGTATGCACGCGCCGCGCGTAGCTGTCGCGGCCGATGCCGACGCCGCGCGTCTCCACGAGGAGCGAGATCGCGTTATTCAGGCCGGCGTAATTGCGGCCGATGTCAGGTGCGGTGCCGCCGCCGGCGACGCGCTTGTCCTTCGGGTTGTAGCTCGTCGTGTAGTACCAGAAGTGGCTGTAGCCGGCCGCGCCGACGTCGCGGGCGATCGCGCCGCTGAAGACCGTCTCGGCCATGTCGTTGAGACGCCGGTCGATGTTCGGATGCGTCGCATGCGCCATCAGGAAATCGTACGACTGCACGCCTCCGAACTTATCCACCCAGCGCGTCGCGACGCTGAATTCGTGCGCGTCGACGAACACGTCGGGCGGCAGCTCCGTCGTCATGCGCCGGATCGCCGCGGTCTCCGGCAGATCGAGCTTCAGATGATCGCGGTTCACGTCCACGCAGCTCGCGGTGCCGCGCCAGAAATAGTGCGCGCCATCCGGATTGGCCCGCGGCATGATGACCACGGTGACGCGATCGAGCAGCGGGCGAAGCTCCCCCTCGGCGAGCGCTTGTGCGAGCGCGAGCAGCGCCTCGCCGCCCGCGGGCTCGTTACCGTGGAGCTGACCGACGAGCACGACGACGGGGCGCTCCAGCCGCCGCAGCTCGGCAAGGCTGTAGCGCCGCGAATTCGTGAACAGCAGCACCGGCACCGCGCGGCCCTCCTGCGAGTAGCCCGCGGTGCGAAGCTGCAGATTGTTCGCGCGCGAGGCGAGCGCCTCGAGAAAATCCATGAGCTCGTCGTACGTCGTGAAGCCGGTTTTTCCGGACGCGAAGGCCGGCGTCGCGAGTCGCACGTCCGGATCGGGGTAGCGCTTCCTGAGCGCATCGCTCTGCGTGTACTCCGCGCCGCGCGCGCAGCGCGCATGCACCGTGTCCGCGGCGATCAGGCTCGCGGCCGCGAGCGCGATGGCGGCGACAGCGCTGTTCCACTTCATGGGCAACCCTCCCGCGCGCCTCGCACGACGCGTCCTATAATGAGCGCGCGCCGGACGTCCCGCCGGCGCTTCTTATTCCCACAAATCATACGCGGAGCATCCGGCACATGGCACAGGAACGTACCAGCGTGGTCATCATCGGCGGCGGCATCATGGGCGGCGACATCGCCATCGTGTTCGCCGCGAACGGCTGGAACGTGCACGTGATGAGCCCTTCGGCGAAGACGCGCGATGCGCTGCCGGCGCGTGTCGAGACCGGGTTGCGAAAGCTCGACGCGGAGCCCGGTCGTGCGCGCAACGTGAAGACTTACGCGAGGCTGGAGGACATCGACTGGTCCGGTGTCGGCCTCGTGGTGGAAGCCGCAACCGAAGACCTGCCGCTCAAGCAGAGGCTGTTCGCCGAGATCGAAAGGCTCGCCGGCGCCGACGTGCCGCTCGCGAGCAATACGTCCAACTTTCCGATCGGCGAGGTGGGCAAGGGCCTGAAGCACCGCGAGCGCGTGCTGGGTCTGCACTTTTTCATGCCCGCGCATCTCGTGCCGCTGGTCGAGATCGTAAGCGCGGACGCGACCGATCCGAAGATCGCTCAGCACATGGTCGATCTGATGAAGCGGCTCGGCAAGGCGCCGATCTGGGTTAAAAAAGACGTGCCCGGATTCGTGGGCAATCGTCTGCAGCACGCGATGATGCGCGAAGCGCTGTGGCTGGTCCAGGACGGCATCTGCGACGCCGAAGCGGTGGACACCGCGGTGCGCTACGGCTTCGGCTTCCGCTTCATCGCGTGCGGACCATTCATGCAGAAGGAAATGTCGGGGTGGGACACGAACTGGTTCGTGGGCTCGGCCCTCTACCCGCACCTCTACAAGAACGACTCGCCGCCGCCGATGCTGAAAGCGCTGGTGGACAAGGGCCACCTCGGGATGAAGACGAAGCGCGGGTTCTGGGAGTGGACCGACGAGGCGATCGCGAAGCAGAAGGGCCGCATCGAGAAATCGCTGCAGGCCGGCATGCAGATCCTCAAGAACGACAAATAGAGCGCTCGCGTCAGGCGAGCAACCGAAGGAAGGGAGGTTACGGAGGCGAACCATCGGTTCCCCTCTGTTCGTGATCGGCCGCGGCTGCGGGCGTAGCCCGCGAGGATTCTTGCCGCGGCAGGCCCGAGCCTTCGGGCGAGCCGAGTTCTTATTCCACCCAGTCGAACTCGACGCGCTGCCAGCCGTCGAGCCATTCCGAGACGTGGCCGAGCTTGATTCGGCGCGAAGTGTCCCCGTCGTGCAGAACGAAGATCTGACCCGGCGCGTTCGTACCAGGCTCGAACAGCAGGCTCGCGCGCGCGTTGAGCTGCACGTCCTCCGGCAGCATCAGCGCGGTGCTGCGCATCGCCGAGCCGGCGAGCTGCGCGACGCCGCCTGCGAGCCCGCTGCCTTCCAGCGTGACCAGTATGGCTGCCTTCGCGAGGATTTCGACGCCGACGTCCGTCTGGTTGCGTGCGTCAGTGCGCAGGCGCCGCACGATGCCGACGCACCACTTATCCGAGCGTTCGAGCTTGAAGCCGAGGATGCTGCCGACCCTGAGCCAGCGGTCGAGACGGCGCACGACACGCGCGCCGATACCGCGCGCGCTGAAGTCGGTGAGCGTCCACGCATTCATTGCGACCACACCCCCGCCCTGCTCCGCAGGCTCCCCGGAGGCCTCGCCGAGCATGGACAGGTCGCGGCTTTCTTCGAGTGCGACTTCGAGCGCGCGCTGCAGCGCCGCAATGCCGATTTCGACCTGAATCTTGGTGTTCAGGCGCTTGCGCTCGTCACGGCGCGCAGGCGGGTTGTCGTCCCAGTACCGCGCCACGTGCTCGAGCGCGCCGCGCACCTCGGTGATACCGAACTCGCCGGTGAATGGGTTCATCGCCGACCCCTCCTCCGAGCTTCCCGATAACAGCGCCTGGAGCTTCGGCAGCACGTGCTCCCCTGAGAAGAACAGCAAGCCACCCTGGTTGCTGAGCTGTTCCGGAATACGGGCGGGCGGCCCCGGGCGGTGCAAATCGAACAGGTAATGCCTCCAGCTCTCGTCGTAGGCCTCGCTCACACCGAAGGCCGCACGATACGCATGCGCGACGGCGTACACGATCTGCACCTGGCGCGGCGTCAGACTTTGCGGCGCGGCCGCTGCCATCATGACGCCGAGCGAGAGCTCGTGCAGAGGTGAGGTGTACTGCGATTCACGCGCGTACGCCGGAATCGCCTTCTTGGCGAAGCCGTGGCCCAGCGCCGCACGGTAGCCGTGGACGAGCAGCTCCCACGATGCCCGATCCGGCGGCAGATAGCGCATCCAGCTCACTTTCATGCTGCGCGTCACCGTGCGCATCATGCGAACGACCGCCGTCGCTATGCGCGGCGCGATGTCATCGCCGGGATTCGCCTCGTACGCCTGAAGCGCCGCGGCGTATCCGGCGGCGAGCCGGTCGAGATAATCCATGAGCGCGCGCCAATCACCGGGCTGCGCCGGTAATCCGGTGCGCGCGCCGACATACGCAAGCGTCAGCTCCTCGGCGCTCGCGTGCGTCGCGTCGTCGATCATCGACACCAGCATCAGCCGATGGGCGGCGCTGAACATCGGCTCCGATTCCGCCGATTCGAGCCACGCCGAAGCCTCGAGCACCGCCTTGGCGGGGTTTTCGTACGGCAGCTCCTTCAGCAGTCGCGCGGCTTCCGCCTGCGTCGACATCGGATGCGCGGCTTTCGGCTGGCGGCCTTCACTCCATTTCATTCCGAACATGTTCTTGGCCCTCTATCTGGGCGGGCTGTCAGCGAGCCCTTTTTGTCGTCGATGGCTGGAGCATAGGTACGTACGAATGACCGCGGGCATGACCTACGTCTCACTCCAGTCAAAAATGCCGCTGGCGGCGATGCCTGCCGGGTTCGGGGCACAAAACACAAGATTTTGTAGTCCTTTTGTCTTGCCCAACGTTATACGGTGTTGGTACCATTTCGAGGCGAAGCACGGTTCGGCCCGCAGGGGCCGGCGCATGAGGCTCCAAGAAGCCCGCACACCGACTGAAGGGATACGTGTGACGACACAGTCCAGCGAGCGCAAGGCGCTCTCCCACCTGCCCGGGTACGTGGACGACCGCGCTCTCCATGCTTCCGAAGCCGGTCTCGTCCTGGAGCGGCAGATTCGCAAGGGCACCAGCCTGTCGAGCTGGTACTCCGGCTCCGAAGCGCAGTTCCGCGCCGCGCGCTTCGTGCGAATTCCGAACGGATTCGTTTTTCCTGCCCGCGTCGGCAGCCGCAAGCCGCTCGCGCTCCGTGTTTTCTGCCCGGCGGCGCCGCGCGCGGAGCTGAAATGCACGATCGTGAAAATCAGCGAGGACCGATACCGGCTCGCGATCGCGAACGAGACGATGCCGGCCGCCTGGCGCGCCCTCGGCTCGCGGATCTCGGTCTACAAGTACTGCGATCTGCGCGAAGGCGCGAACACCGGTCCGGCCACGGTATACGTGGGACCGCTTGCGGCGCTGCAAGCCGCGGGCATCGCGCCGCCGGAAGCCGAGCACCCGCTCAACACGTCCGAGCAGCGGGTCTGCCTGTGGCAATCGCAGGCGCTCGAAGGCGGCCGCCATCGCTTCGTCGTCTACCACGAGGCCGAGGCGCGGGCCCGCGCACAGGACGAGGAACGCGGCCGCTCGAATTTCCGCACGACCGAGCAGTACCAGGATTGGCTGCTCGAAGTCGTCGCCGCGAGCATCGGCATGATTCGCCGTCAGCTTCGCGTGAAGACGCGCAAGCGCTACATCTACACCGTCTCGCCGCGCACGCTGAAGGAGCTCGAGGCGCATTTCGCGCGGCTTCGCAAGACCATCGCCCGTGCCGAAATTATCGTAGAAAAAGAAGACGTTCGCGCCGAGGAGCAGCGCGCCGAGCTGCGGCGCGCTGCGCTTGCTGCAATGCGTGATGTCGAGTTCCAGCGGTTCCTCGGCAAGGCGATCGCACCGCCCGGCACGCGCAAGCGCTGAAGGCGCTGTCCGGCCCGCCCCAGAGGCATGCCGATTGCACCCTTTTCCTGTCAGACGCGCATCGTGCGCGGTCTTGTCGTCGGATGGGGGTTTTCAGTGGATACACCGGACAACCGTGGCGCAACCGCAACCAGGCCCATCAACGGTTCCGAATTCGTGGGCAGCGAGGCGCCGGCCGCGCGGGACGACAGCATCCTCAGACCGGCACTCACGAAGGAGGAGCTGCAAAACCTCCTGTTCGATTCACTCGGCCTATCGAAGCGTGAATGCCGCGAGATGGTGAACGCGATCTTCGAGGAGATGCGCGCGGCGCTCGAAGCCGGCGAGACCGTGAAGCTCGAAGGTTTCGGCCGCTTCCAGGCCAAGCAGCGCCCGCCGCGCTGGGCGCGCAACCTGCGCAGCGGTGAGCGCATCGCCGTGGCGGAGCGGCGCGTCGTGACTTTCCATCCTTCGCGCAAGCTGACCGAAGACATCGGCCGCAACAATCCGACCGGCGGCAAAACGCAGCCGAGCTAGTTTTCCCTGTCTTCCGCGGATGGCGCGTCGCCCGCAGACGTGCGACGCTATGCGTTCTCGCGTGCTCACGCGGATTGCGGGGAGACCATCATGATCACGGCAGCACTCGCGCGTTTCGTTCTCGATACGCGCGCCACCGATATTCCGGACGACGTGCTGAGCGGGGCGCGCGACGCGCTCATGGATACCGTCGGCTGCGCGCTGGCGGGCACGCTCGAGCCGGTGTCGGAGATTGCCGCGCGCTGGATTGCGGAGGTTGGCGCGCGGCCGCAGTCGGCGTTGTGGGGGCAGAGCGTTCGTACCTCGCCGGCCGAAGCGGCTTTCGCGAACGGCATCGCGGCCCATGCGCTCGATTTCGACGACAGCCTGCCGAGCCTGCGCGGCCATCCGAGCGCGACGATGGTGCCGGCGGCGCTCGCCGTGGGCGAGACCGTGCATGCGCGCGGCGACGACGTGCTCGCGGCGTATGCGCTCGGCCTCGAGGTAGCCGGAAAGCTCGGCCGCGCGATGGGACACGGCCATTACATGCGCGGCTGGCACAGCACGGCGACGATCGGCGCATTCTCGGCGACGGCAGCGGCGGCGCGGCTGTGGAGGCTCACGCACGCCCAGCTTTGTACTGCGTGGGGGCTCGCCGCTTCGCAGATGAGTGGCCTGGTGCGCAACTTCGGGACGATGGCGAAACCCCTCCACGCCGGGCACGCGGCGCGCACCGGCGTCGTGTGCGCGTGGATGGCGAAGCACGGGTTCACGGCCGACGAGAGCATCTTAGAGGGCGCGCGCAGCGTGCTCACGACGTACGCCGGCGAGGACGGCGCGAACCTGGAGGATCTCGCGGGACAGCTTGGAAAGCCCTGGGAGATGCAGGAACCGGGCATCTTCGTGAAGCGCTGGCCGTGCTGCTATTGCAACCATCGGCCCATTGCGGGGCTACTCGAGCTCATCAGGCGGCACGAGATCCGCGCCGCGGAGGTGATCGCGGTCGAAGTCGGCTTTCCCCCGGGCGCGGACAATGCGCTGGTCAGCACCAACGCGCAGACCGGCCTCGAAGGCAAATTCAGCATCGAATACGTCGCCGCCGCGACCGTGCTGGACCGCAAGCTCACGCTGGAGACGTTCACCGACGCGATGGTGCAGCGGCCCGAAGTGCGCGCGCTGATGGCGAAGTCGCGGCGTTACCGGATCGAGGATGAAGGCGTGTACTCGGGTGTGGTCGGTTACAACGACGTCGCGATCGAGACCTCCCGCGGCCGCTTCGAGATGCGCGTCGACAAGGTGCCTGGCTCGCCGGCGGCACCAATGACCAACGACGACCGGCGCGAGAAGTTCATCGATTGTGCCGGCCGCGTGCTCGGCCAACCCGGCGCCGAGCGGCTCCATGGGCTCATCGACGGCTGTGCGGAGCTCGCCGACGTGCGCGAGCTGGTCGAAGCGACGGTGCCGCGCGCGCAGCGGGAGCGCGCACCGGCTTAGAGCCGCGCCATGACGGCGCCTCATCGCGTCTTGCTCGCGGTGGCACTCCTCGCCGCGTCCGGTCAGGTTCGCCCCGCGACCTTGCACGATCTCGATGTTGGCCGTGCGCTCGAAACGGCGCGGTCATTCGCGCACGGCGCGAATGCGGTGGTTCTGGCCGTACGAAGCTTCGATTCGGGTGAGCTTCCGACGTCGCGCCCGGACGCGCAACAGCTGACGCAGCTCGAGAGCTCGGCGGTGGGGAGCATCTACGCGCACGCCGCGGCCGCCGCGTCGGGGCTCACCGCTTCGTCCGAGCCGGTAGCCACCGCACACCCGCCGCCGAACCTCTCAGCAGACGAAGAGGTCAAGGCCGGCCGCGCGCTCACCGCGCAAGTGCTGGGTTCGACAAGGCTCGTCGAGGACGCGGCGCTCCAGCTCTACATCAATCGCGTGGGCCGCTGGATCGCGGATCGCAGCGCGCGGGCCGACCTCGATTGGCGGTTCGCCGTGATCGACTCGCGAGCGTTCAACGCCTATGCCGCGCCCGCCGGTTACGTGTTGATTACGCGCGCGCTTTATGACGAGCTCGAAAACGAGGCGCAGCTCGCGGCAGTACTCGGACATGCGATTGCGGTCGTGGCGCAGCATATGAGCCTGCGCCTCGCCCGCAGTACCGCGGCGGCGGCCGTGTTGGCGCGGTTGGCGCCAACGCTCGGAGTTGGCCGCGCCGCCGGCCGCTTCGAACATATAGCTGGCCAAGCTGGTGCGTTTCTCGAGAGCAATCTTAGCCGCAACGCCGTGTACGAAGCCGATCGAGCGGGCGCGGTGCTCGCGGCGCGCGCAGGTTACTCGCCTGACGCGATACTTGCCGTGCTGCGCAAGCTGCAGGCGTTGCGCTCCGGCAACGCGCGAGCATCCCCGCTCTCTACGCATCCGCTGCCATCGGAGCGCGCGGAAAAACTGCAAGAGTCGGTGACGGCGATAGAGACGTCAAAGGGCGCTGCGCCGCCCATCCGGCGGGGTGGCGCAAGCGCCGCGCGGCAATAGAAGTACACGCTCACTTCGGCTGATATTCGTTTGACGCGCGTGTCCGCGCGTCGCGCGCCGCTATACTCGTCGGCGCACGTTCACAACAATCAAGAGCGACTACATGCCGACCGACAGCTACACCGAATCCTCCAGCGCCGTTTCCACCGAGATCGCCAGCACCGGCACCGAGCTCGCCTCCTATCGCGCGCTCGCCGAGCACGATCGCGCCGCGATCCGCGCGATCATCGAAACGAAGATGCGCATCAAGCTCGCACAGGGCCAGGCGCGGGAGGATGCGAAAGCGGTCGCGGACCGCCTCGGCATGAAACCGAGCGAGCTCAACCGCATCGTGAGCCTCGCGATGCGCGAGCGCGAGCGCGGCAACGTGCTCGCGCAGGAAAAAGCGCTGATCGATCTCGCCGAGCAGCTCGTGTTTTAAAGCCGCAAGGAAAGGAGGTTTCGGAGGAAACAGTGGCACCCAGTAGGGTTGCCCATGCTGGGTTTCCCTCTGAATCGTTTACCGGCCGAGGCGGCTGCCGAATGGCACGCCTACTGGACCTGGATGCCGGCTTTCTTGAACACAACGCGATAGTTCTGGACTTCGGCTTTGACGAGCTTGCCCAGCTCGGCCGAACCGGCCGGAAGCGGCTCCATGCCCTGACGCGTGAGCTGCTCCTTCATCTCCGCGGATTGTGCGATCTGCAGGAGCTCTTTCTCCAGACGCGCGATCACCGGCGCCGGCGTGCCTTTCGGCGCGAAGAAGCCGAGCCATAGCGAGACGTTGAACCCGGGGTAACCCGATTCGGCCGCCGTCGGCACGTCCGGCAGCGCCTGCGAGCGTTTTGCCGAGCTGATCGCGAGCGGCCGCACGCGTCCGGCCTTCACGTGCGGAATGAGCGGCGGCATCGCGCCGAACAGCGCCTGCACCTGGCCGCCGAGAACCGCCGTGGTCGCGGGACCGTTGCCGTTGTACGGTACATGCGTCATGTCGAGCCCGGCGCGCGAGGTGAGCGTCGCCATCGCCAGGTGCGTCGTCGTGCCCTGGCCGGCCGAGCCGTAGTTGAGCTTGCCGGCGTTCGATTTCACGTACGAGACGAACTCGCTGAGCGATTTCACGGGCACGCTGTTGTGCACGACCAGCAGATATGGCGCGTTCGCGCCGAGCGCAACCGGCGCGAAATCGCCGATCGGGTCGTAGCGCAGCTTCGAATACGCGGCGACGGCGATCGCGTGCGTGGTCGTCGTGCCCATGGTGAGCGTATACCCGTCGGGTGTCGCGCGCGCGGCGAGCTCGGTGCCGATGGTGCCGCCGGCGCCGCCGCGGTTATCGATCACGACGGGGGTGCCGAGGCGCTCCGCGAGCTGCTGGCCGAAGAGGCGCGCGACGGTGTCGGTGTTGCCGCCCGGCGCGAAGCCGACGATCAGTCGGATCGGCTTGGTGGGAAACGCCGCCGAGGCGGTTTGCTGCGCGGATACGGTACTGGCGGCGGCAACGAGCAGCAGTGCAACGGCTGCCTTATGAAATCGAAACATGGCACCTCCCTCTGGTTTAGAACGGGCCACGGTATTCGTTATATGTTGTGCCTCGTGAAGAACCGGCCCGGCGGCTGACATAATAAGCCACGAACACGCCATCGGAGGATGCATGCCAGGGATCGCCAGCCGATTCAGGAAAAAAATTTTCGAGACGCGGCTCACGAGCATCGTGGCCGCCCACAACGGACTCGGTGCGCGGCTCGCCGAACAGGCCGGCTTCGACGGCATCTGGGCGAGCGGCTTCGAGCTGTCGGCCTCGTACGGTTTGCCCGACGCAAGCCTCATCAGCATGACGCAGCATCTCGAAGCATGCCGCGCGATGGCCGAGGCGACGCAGATCCCGATCGTTGCGGACATCGACACCGGCTACGGGAACGCGATCAACGTGATGCACGTGATCGAGCGTTACGAAGCCGCCGGTATGGCGGCGGTCGTCATGGAAGACAAGCTGTTCCCCAAGGACACGAGCCTGCTTGCCGGCGGCCGGCAGGAGCTCGTGCGCGTCGAAGAGTTCCAGGGAAAGATCGAAGCGGCGCTGGCAGCACGCCGTGACAAGGACTTCATGATCATCGCGCGCGTCGAAGCGCTCATCGCCGGGATGGGACAGGAGGAGGCGCGCATGCGCGGCGAGAAATACGCCGAAGCCGGCGCCGACGCGATCCTCATCCACTCGAAGTCGAAGAAGCCCGACGAGATCGTGACCTTCATCAAGGAGTGGCGCCTGCCGGTGCCGCTCGTGCTGGTGCCGACGTCGTACCCGGACCTCACGGAGGCCGACATCGAGCACCTCGGCAAGGTGAAGCTCGTGATCTACGCCAACCAGGGGCTGCGCGCCGCGGTCACCGCGATGGAGAAGGTGTTCGCGCAGATCCGCGCGGACCGCGGCATTCAGAACGCTGACAAGACGATCGTGCCGGTGGAGCGCATCTTCGAGCTCCAGGACGTCGCGCGGATGAAGGCGCGGGAGAAGAAGTACCTGCGCTGAATTGCGCAGCGCAGCACGCAGAATCGCGCCAGTGCTTGAAATACTTGTACTTTTGCCGGGTACGCCTTATGCTCCGTCCGGCTTGTAGCCTCGGTCCGAGAGGAGCGACATGGCCTGGATTCTGGAGCGATACCGCACGGCAGCCGTCTGGCCGACAGGCACGCGCGACACCGGTGACGCGCACCCGCTGACGCATTTCATCGAAGTCGTCGACCGCCTCTTCTACGCAGCCGCCGTCGTCTTCGCCGTCTCCATCATCGCGCTGATCGTCAAATAGCTGCGCTAACGGCCGGTAAACGACACGGAAGAGAACCGACGTTCTCCTCCGCGACCTCCTCTCCTCACACCGACCAATCAGCTGACGCGAGTCGATCAGCACCCTATCGCGCGCGCTAGATCGTGCCGCTCGCGCGCATCTGTTCGATGTCGTTGGCGGTATAGCCGAGCCACTTCAGCACTTCGTCGGTGTGCTCGCCTGCCTCCGGCGTGGGGCTGCGAATCTCTTTCTTCGTACCCGGGAAGTTGATCGGCGAGGCGACGATCTTCGTCTCGCCGTAGATCGGTGAGACGAGCGGCGCCGCGATACCGAGGTGCTGCACCTGCGGATCGGCGAACACCTTGTCGATCGTGTTGATCGGCCCCGCCGGAATTCCGGCTTCGTCGAATTTCTCCACCCAGTACGCCGTCGGCTTTTCCTTGAGAACGTCTTCGAGTGCCGCGTTGAACGCCGGCCGGTTCGCCGTGCGCTCGACGAGCTTGCCGAACTGCGGATGCGTCTTCCACTCCGGTTTTTCGCACACGTCGCAGAGCCGCTCGAACAGGCGCCCGGAGCTTGCCGCGAGATTGATGTAGCCGTCGCTCGTCTTGAAGACGCCGCTCGGCGTCATCGTGGGATGATCGTTGCCCGTCTGCTTCGCCACTTCGCCTTTCATCAGATAGCGCGAAGCCTGGAAATCGAGCAGGAAGATCTGGGTCTCCAGCAGGCTCGTGTGCACCCAGCGGCCGACGCCGGTGCGCTCGCGCTCGAAGAGCGCCGTCATCACGCCGTAGGCGAGCAGGCTGCCGGCGACGAGATCGTTCACCGGAATGCCGACGCGCACCGGGCCGGTGCCCGGAATACCGGTGATCGACATGAGCCCGCCCATGCCCTGGGCGATCTGGTCGACTCCGCCCTTGGTCGAATAAGGACCGTCCTGTCCGAAGCCGCTGATGCTGCCGTAGACAATGCGCGGATTGATCTTCTTCACGTCGTCGTACGCGACCTTGAGGCGATGCTTCACCTGCGGGCGCATGTTCTCGACGACGACATCGGCGCGCTGCACCAGCTTTTCGAACGCTTTGTGTCCGGCCTCGCTCTTCAGGTCGAGCCTGATCGCGCGCTTGTTGCGATGGAGATTCTGAAAGTCGGTGCCGTGACGGCGGCCGACGACGTCCTCGCCCGCGGGCACCGGCGGCTCCACGCGAATGATGTTGGCGCCCCAGTCCGCGAGGTGCCGCACGCAGGTGGGACCGGCGCGCGCGAGCGTGAGATCGATGACGGTGAGATCGGACAGAGGAAGCTTGCCGCCGTTGCCGGTTGACTGCTGCATGGGGTGAGCACTCGTGTAAATAGTTCAGGGATGTCTCGATTATAGCTGTCAGGGATTTCAGGACAGGACGCGCGCGACCCCGGCAAAACCTCACCGAACGACAGAACCCCGCATCCGCAAATCTCTCGGTTTGGCAGGTTTTCGTCGAGCGTAGTCGCAGGACGCACGCGGCATCACCTTTGCACCCGGCAACTTTATGCCGTCCGGATATCCGGAAGCTTTTTGTCTCCACGCGCGTGCCTTGCGCGCACGCTTCAGTACACGTTTGCATCCGGGCGCCGGCTTCACGCTGATCGAGCTGATGATCGCGGTGCTCGTCGTCGCGATACTCGTCGTGATCGCCTATCCGTCCTACCAGGAACACCTGCGCAAAGGCCGACGCGCCGCGGCGCAAACGTTTCTCGTCGAGGCGGCTAGCCGCGAGCAGCAGTACCTGCTGGACCGCCGCGCCTACGCCGTTGGCCCCGACGCGCTCTCCGCGCTGTCCCTCACGGTGCCGCCCGAGGTGGCGCCGTTCTATTCCATCACCGTCGCGCCCGACGCGCCGACGGTGCCGCCGACCTACACGATCAGGGCGACGCCGGTGCCGGGGTCCGCGCAGGAAGCCGACGGCGCGCTCACGCTCACGCACGATGGCGCGAAAACGCGCGGCGGCACAGCCGGCTGGTAGCCGATGGCCGCGCCACGCGACATGCGCCGGACCCGCGATGGCTTCACGCTGATCGAAGCCGTCATCACGATGCTCGTGCTCCTGTTGCTGATCGGTCTTGCCGCGCCGGGCATGCGCAGCGTGATGGTCACGCAGGGCATACGCGCCGCCAGCACGGATCTCTACGCGACCCTCGCGCTGGCACGCAGCGAAGCGATCATGCGCAACGAGCCGGTGAGCGTCGCGCCCGTGAACGGAGACTGGAAGCAGGGCTGGACCGTCGCCGAAGAATCGGGGACGGTGATCCGTCGCCAGAACGCGCCGCGCCACATCGAGGTCACCGGTCCCCCAGCCGTCACGTTCAGCAGCGAAGGGCGCCCGGATCTCGTCAGGCCGCCCTTCGAGCTCGCCGCGGGCGATCTGGACGACACGCATGCGCGCTGCGTCAAGCTGAATCTGGGCGGACGACCGACGATCGGTAAAGGGCCGTGCTCATGAGCGCGCGGAGGAGCGACATCGGCGGAGGCGAACGCGGCATGACGATGCTCGAAGTGCTCATCACGCTCGTCATCCTGATGGTGGGGTTGCTCGGACTGGCGAGCCTCCAGGCGCGCATGCAGCTCCTGCAAATGGAGACGTATCAGCGCACGCAGGCGGCAGTCCTGCTGCAGATGATGACCGACCAGATCGGCACCAACCGCATCAACGCGCTCGACTATGTGACCGCGCAGCCGCTTGGAACGGGCCAGCCGCTTCAGGACTGCTCGGGACAACAAGGCGCAGCGCGGCACCTCTGCCAGTGGAGCAACCTGCTGCTCGGCGCAGCCGAAGTCCACGACGGCGAGCGCCTCGGCGCGATGCTCGGTGCGCGCGGCTGTGTCATCAACGTCGAGCCGGAGATGCCGCGCAAGTTCATGGTCGCGGTGGTGTGGCAGGGCATGACGCCGACCGCCGCGCCGGAGGGGACCACCTGCGGCCAGGGTCAGTACGGTGACGACCGCCTGCGGCGCGCCGCGGTGTCGCTCGTGAGGATCGGCTGTCTGCAGAACGACCCCGACACCGGCGCGTGCGTGACGCCATGAACCGCTATCTCGTCAAACGAGCATCGGGTATGTCGCTCGTCGAGCTCATGATCTCCATGGCGCTCGGGCTCATGATCTTCGCGGGCGTCATCACCGTTTTCGCGAACGCCAGCCGCTCGCGCGCCGAGATCTCGCGCGCCAGCGTGCAGATCGAGAACGGCCGCGTCGCCGTCGACACGCTCACCGAGGATCTGCGCTTGGCGGGCTATTACGGCGAGCTCGATACGTCCGGGCTGCCGGTGCCCGCGGCGGTGCCGGACCCGTGCGCCACCGCGCCCGCAGCATGGGAGCAGGCGATACCGATACACATTCAGGGCTACGAGAGCGGCGCGGGCGCGCCGCCCTGTTTTCCACCGGGCGTAAAACCCGGCACCGACATGATCGTCGTGCGGCGCGCGCGTGCCTGCATTGCCGGCACTGCGCGCTGCGAACCGGTGGCCGCCGGCGAGCCGTATCTGCAGGTCAATCTGTGCACGGACACGCCGGCTACGCACGCAATCGCCCCCGCGGGCAGTCCCGCATTGACGCACACGCTCAAGGACTGCACGACCGCTGCGGGCCTGCGCCGCTATGTCGTGCACACTTATTTCGTCGGCTACGACAACGGCTCCGGCGCAGCCGTCCCGACGCTGAAGCGGCTCGAGTTCGACGGTGCGGGCATGATCGAAGTGCCGCTCGTCGAAGGCATCGAGCGGCTGGAGCTCCGTTACGGTATCGATCACGACGGCAACGGTGCGCCCGACGCGTACGTCGCCGATCCGGCGCTCTACACGTACGCCGGCTGCACGAGCTGCTCGGCGCCGAACAACTGGGCGAACGTCGTCGCCGTCGAGCTGCACGTGCTGAGCCGGGCCACCGAGCCCTCGCCGGGCCATGTCGACCGCAAAACCTACGAGTTGGGCGTCAGCGACAGCGGCAATCCCATCGTCGCCGGGCCGTTCAACGACGCTTACCGCCGTCATGTCTACACGAAAGTCGTGCGCCTCATGAATCCTTCGATGCGACGGGAAGCGCCATGACAGCGCGACCGCAGCGCGGCGCGGTGCTCCTGATCGCGCTCATCTTTCTCGTCGTCCTCACGCTGCTGGGCCTGGGCGCATTCAACGCAGCCACCATCGATCTCAAGATCGCCGGCAACATGCAGATGCGCAACGAAGCGCTGAACGCCGCGCAGGATGCGGTCGAGACCGCGATCAGCACGCCGCAATTCACGATCGATCCGGCGAACGCGGTGCTCGCGCCGTGCGGTGCGCCGAATACGCTGTGCGCCGATTACAGCGGCGACGGCACCGCCGACTACGTGACGCGCCTGGAGCCCGCGCCCGCGTGCGTCTCGAAGAAGGCGATCAGGGTATCGGAGCTCGATCTGAGCAAGCCCAACGATCTCGGTTGCCTCGCCGGTCAGGCGCAGCAGTTCGGGATCGAAGGCGGTCTCGATGCGCGCTCGCTGTGCGGCACCGCGCTCTGGGAGATCACGGCACAGACGAGCTCGCCCGCGACCGGCGCGAAGGTGACGGTGTCGCAGGGCGTGGGCCTGCGGATCGGCCGCGACGCGCTCGAAGGTTCCTGTTCGTGAGTCTTCTGCTGCGCACCGTTCGGCACGTGCAGGGCTCGTGGCGTCGTGTGATCCTGCTGTGCGCGGCGCTCGCGGGGGCGGTCGTGACGGGCAGCAGCGCCGAGGACGTCGATCTCTTCGTGAACGGCTCCGCGTCGACCGCGGGGGCCCGTCCGAACGTGCTGATCATCGTCGACAACAGCGCGAACTGGTCGGCGGCGAACCAGAAGTGGCCGGGCGGCTTGAAGCAGGGTGAAGCCGAGCTGCGCGCGCTGCGCAAGGTGATCGGCGAGCTCCAGGACAACGTGAACGTCGGGCTGATGTTCCTCACGCCCGGCACCGTCTCGAACGGCGCCTACGTGCGCTTCCACGTGCGTCAGATGACGCCACAGAACAAGGCGGCGCTGCAGGAGTTGATCGGCGATGAGAATTGCATCGACGGCCGCAACAGCCTGAACGGGACGCCGAACTGCGTCCTGCGAAACTTCGACACGCCGACCGAGAAAATTTCGACCGCGCAGGTGAACTACAGCGCAGCGCTGTTCGAGGCGTTCAAGTACTTGGGCGGATTCACCCGGCCGGCCGACGCGCAGACCGGCGTGCCGGGCAGCCCCGTGAGCGCGAGCCAGTTCGGACCCGCGCGCTATTCCGGCGATCCCGACCCGAAATCCGATCCGGCCGCCTACGCCGACGCGGGCAAACGCGAGCACCTGCCGCCCTTCGATGCGACCAGCACGTGCGCGCAGAGCTCGATCATCTTCATCGGCAACGGCTTTCCCAACCAGGACGCACCCGCATCGCTGCTCACCGGCGTCGGCGGCGCGACCGCGCAGCTTCCGATGCCGGATGGCTACGGCGGCTACGTCGCGCCGGCGGCGAAGGACATCCGCTATGCCGACGAATGGGCGAAGTTTCTATACACGACGGACGTCGATGCCGCGCCCGGGCAGCAGAGCGTTTCGGTTTACACGATCGACGTCTATAACGCGCAGCCCGACGCGCGGCAGAACCGGCTGCTGATGAGCATGGCCAAGCACGGCGGCGGCCGCTACTTTCCGGCAACCGATGAGTTGAGGCTCGAAAGCGCGCTGCGACAGGTCATCGTCGACATCCAGTCCGCGAACAGCGTCTTCACCTCGGCGAGCCTGCCGGTGAACGCGACGAACCGCTCGCAGGCCGAGAACCAGGTCTATATCGGCATGTTCCGTCCGGACCGCGACGGTTGGCCGCGCTGGTACGGGAACCTGAAGCGCTATCAGGTGGGCCTCGTGAACGGTGAGCCGCGGCTCACCGACAAGGACGGCGCAGAAGCCATCGCGGCATCCACGGGGTACATCCAGTCGTGCGCGACGAGCTTCTGGACGACGGACAGCGGCGACTACTGGAATTTCTCGCCGCTCAGCGCGGCGGCATGCCTGACGTCGCGGTTGAGCGCGTTTTCCGATGCGCCGGACGGACCCATGGTCGAAAAGGGCGCGGCGGCGGAAGTCCTGCGGCGCGGCAACGATCCGCAGGCACCGAGCTACACCGTGAACCGCACGCTGTACACCTGCCCGAGCGCCGCGAGCTGCACCGCGCTGGCGGCGTTCAACGCGATCACGGTACCCGCCGCTGCCGTGGGCGCCGCGAACGCGACCGAGCACCAGCGCATCATCGACTACACGCTCGGCCGCGACGTGAACGACGACAACGGCAACGGTAACGTCAGCGAGACGCGCGCGAGCTTGCACGGCGATGTCGTGCACTCCCGGCCGCTCCCGATCAATTACGGCAGCCCGGCCGGCGTGGTGCTGTATTACGGCGCGAACGACGGCAGCTTCCGCGCGGTGGCCGGCGACACCGGTCGCGAGCTCTGGGCGTTCGTCGCGCCCGAGCATCATCGCAAGTTGAAGCGCCTCGCCGATAACACGCCCGCGATCGACTATCCCGGCATGCCCCCCGGCATCACGCCGGCGCCGGCACGCAAGGACTATTTCTTCGACGGCACCGCGGGCATCTACCAGAGCCGCGACAACAGCCGCGTGTGGATTTTCCCGACGATGCGGCGGGGCGGACGCACGGTCTATGCGTTCGATGTTTCGAACCCCGCGAGCCCCGCGCTCATGTGGCGGGCGGGCTGCCCCAACACGGCCGACGACACCGGCTGCACGGCCGGTTACGAAGGCATCGGGCAGACGTGGTCGACGCCGAGCCTCGCACGCGTGAGTGGCTACGACCAGGGCTCGAGCCCGGTCGTCGTGATGGGGGGCGGCTACGACGCCTGCGAAGACGCGGACACGCCGAGCCCGGCATGCGGCGATGCGAAAGGCCGCAGGGTCTTCGTGATCGATGCCCGCACCGGTGCGCTCCTCGCGAGCTTCGCCACGTTGCGCAGCGTGGCCGCCGACATCGCGCTCGTGGACCGCAATTTCGACGGTCTCGTCGACCATGCGTACGCGGCGGACACCGGAGGCAATCTTTACCGCGTCGACTTCAGCGACCCGAAAACACTCGCGGCGCTCGCCTCGCCCTCGTGGAAGATCACGCACATCGCCGCGACACAGGGCGCGGGACGCAAGTTTCTCTGGGCGCCGGCGGTCGCGGCGGTCAGGGACCGCGTCTACCTCGCGCTCGGCAGCGGCGACCGCGAGCGGCCGCTGATCGGCAACTATCCCTACGCACAGGACGTGAAGAACCGGTTCTACATGCACATCGACACGTTCGCCGACGGGGCGCCGGTCGATCTGGACGGCAGCGCGATGGCGAACTTCACGGCCGGCAGCACCTGCTCGGCCACGCTGCCGCCGGAGCAGCGCGGCTGGTACATCGATCTCGACAGCGGCCGCGGCGAACAGACCGTGACCTCAGCGCTCATCTACGGCGGCGTCGTGTACTTCAGCACCCATCGGCCGGTCGCGGCGACACCCGGCGCGTGCGGCGTGAACCTCGGAGTCGCCCGCGGCTACGCGGTCAATCTGCTCAACGCGTCAGGCGCGGTCGGCACCCAGACCGCCTGCGGCGCCCAGCGCTCGGCCGTATTCACCGGCGGCGGCCTGCCGCCGACGCCGGTTGCCGGGACGGTCCCGATCGACGGCAAGCCGGTGAGCGTGCTCGTCGGAGCGATTCAGCGCAGCGGCGGCGCGAGCTCGGCGATCGGCGTGCAGCGCGCAGCGCCGGCGATTACGCCGAAGCGCACGCGCATCTACTGGTTCGTGCACGGCAAAAACTAGCCGCATCGGTCAGCCTTGCCATACGCCATAGCCCTGCTCGCGCAGTGCGATCGCGAGCTCGACTTCCATGTCGCGCGCGGCGTCGTACGGCATCGGGTTGTAACACTCGTAGAGCTCGGGCATCAGCCGCAGCCCGTAGAGCCGTACGTACTTGTTCGCGCGGATGCCCGCCTTGTGCTTGTCGAAACGCTCGTCGGGCGAGAGTCCCGTCATCCCCACGTATACGCACGGCTTGGCGGGATCGTAATCGGGGTTGCAGCGCTTGAAGCGGGGCTCGTAGAGCACGTCTTTGGACAGCAGGACGACGTAGACGCAGTGATGGTGTCTGCCCACCGGCGCAAGGATATCGAATGACACTCGCATGTCGGGCAGGTCCTGACGCAGGACCGGGCACCTCAGTTGCATTAATCGCGCGCCGGTAAATACGATCATGACGCGCCCGGACATCACGCCCGCTTTCGTCCTGCTGAGCTTCGAGGGGCCCGATGCGTATTCGCGTGCCGGAGGGCTCGGCACACGCGTGAGCGGGCTCGCAGCGGCGCTGGCGCAGGAAGGCTACGAAACACACCTTTTCTTCATCGGCTCGCCGGATTTACCGGGGCACGAGACCGACTTCGACGGCAAGCTCCACCTCCACCGCTGGTGCCAGTGGATCAGCCGCTACCACGCCGGCGGGGTCTACGACGGCGAGGAGGGCAAGCTCTACGACTGGACGACCTCGCTCCCGCCCTGGCTCGACGAAAACCTGCTGCCGTCGCTCGTTGAAGCGCACGGTGCCGTGGTCGTCATCGCCGAGGAATGGCACACGAGCTTCAGCATCGTGCAGCTCGCGCGGCGCGCCGCTCAGCGCGGCGCGATCGGACAGACGCGGTTTTTCTGGAATGCGAACAACAGCTTCGGCTTCGAGCGCGTGCCGTGGCGCGACCTCGCGGAAACCACCACGGTAACCACCGTCAGCCGCTTCATGAAGCACCAGATGTGGCGCTACGGCGTCGATCCTCACGTCATCCCGAACGGCATCGCGACCCAATGGCTGGAGCCGTGGGACCGGCATGCCGTGCAGAGCCTGAAGAAGTCGGCGAACGGCCGGCTGCTGCTCTCGAAAATCGCGCGGTGGGACCCCGACAAGCGCTGGCTCACGACGATCGACGCCGTGGCCGATCTCAAAGGCCGGGGCTTGAGGCCGCTCCTCGTCGCCCGCGGCGGCATCGAGAGCCACGGCCGCGAGGTTATCGCGCGCGCGCGAGCGCTCGGCCTCGCCGCCGCTTCCGTCATCTGCGCCGACGCGACGCCGGCCGCGCTCTGGCGCGCGATCGCCACGGTGCCGCAGAACGACGTCGTGTTCGTGGAGAACGCGCTGTCACGGCCGCAACTCCAGTGTCTTTATCGCGCCAGCGACGGTGTGCTCGCGAACAGCGGCATCGAGCCGTTCGGCCTGGTGGGGCTGGAAGCGATGGCCTGCGGCGGCGTGAGCTTCCTCGGCGCGACCGGAGAGGACTATGCGACGCCGGGGCACGACGCGATTTCGCTGCAAAGCAGCAGCCCGCGCGAGCTCGTCGCGCACCTGCTTTACCTGCGCCAGCACCCCGAGCGCGCAGCGCGGCTAAGACAGGAGGCGCGCCGCACCGCCGCGCGCTTCACCTGGAGCCAGGTCATCCACTCGCACATCGCGCCGATCCTCGCTACTGCGGCTTGAGCCCCGCCGCGTCGGCGACCTTCTCCCATTTCGCGCGCTCCGAGCGGATATGCGCGGCGAACTGCTCCGGCGTCGAGCCGACGGGCGCGATGCCATCCCTGAAGAAGCGCTCCTTGATGTCGGGGAGCTGCAGCACGCGCGCGACGTCCTGCTGGACGCGGGACACGATACCGCGCGGCGTCGCGGCCGGCGCTACCAGGCCGTTCCAGGAGACGGCCTCGTAGCCCGGCACGCCGGCCTCGGACATGGTCGGCAGGTTGGGCACCGATGCGAAGCGCTTCGCGCTGGTGACCGCCAGCGCACGAAGCTTGCCGGCCTCGACTTGGGGCATCGAGCTTACGATCTGGTCGAATGCGATCGGCACCTGGCCCGCAACGATATCGGCCATGGCCTGGCCGCTGCCCTTGTAAGGCACGTGCAGGATGTCGACCCTGGCCATCATCTTGAAGATTTCGGCGGTCATGTGCGTCGTGCCGCCGACGCCGGAGGAGGCATAGGAGAGCTGCCCCGGCCGCGCTTTGGCCAGGGCAATGAGCTCCTTCACGGATGTGGCGGGCAGCGACGGATGCACCACAAGGATGAGCGGCAGGTCTCCGAACTGCGTAATGGGGGCGAAGTCGCGGATCGCGTCGTAGCCGAGCGTCCTGTAAAGCTTGTGGTTCACGGACATGACGCCAGTCGTCGCGACGAGGAGCGTGTGCCCGTCGGGCGCAGCACGCGCAACCAACTCCGCGCCGATGTTGCCGCCCGCGCCCGGACGATTCTCGACGATAACCTGCTGCTTCCAGATGTCCGTCAGCTTGTTCGCGACGAGCCGTGCCGTCACGTCCGTCGAGCCGCCGGGCGAGAAGCCGACGATCATCCGCACGGGTTTGGTCGGGTACGTTTGAGCGCCTGCGGCAGCGCAGGCAAGCGATAGAACGAAACCAAGGCTCGATCGATACATTGATTACCCCTCACCCCGACCTCTCCCCGCGTGCGGGGAGAGGGAGGTACTTTAGTTGAGCTGCTCGCACGCGCGCACGATGCGCTCGCAGCCTTCCCTGAGCTGCTCGGTCGCGAGCGCGAACGAGATCCTGAAGAAACCCTCCACCCCGTACGCGCTGCCGGGCAGCACCGCGACATTGGCCGCGTCGAGCAGGTACATCACGACGTCGGCGTCGTCAGCGATGCGCCTGCCATCGGGCGCGCGTTTCCCGAACAGCCCCGCGCAGGACGCGAACGCGTAGAACGCGCCTTCGGGGCTGTGGCACGCGACGTCCGGCGCGCGGTTGAGCAGCTCGACGCAGAGATCGCGGCGCTCTTCGAAGATCGCGGTGTTGCGCGCGACGGTGTCGTACGGTCCGTCGAGCGCCGCGATCGCCGCCGCCTGCCCGACCGAAGACGGATTCGTCGTGCTCTGCGACTGGAGCTTGATCATGGCCTTGATGAGCTCGGCTGGCCCCGCACCGTAACCGATGCGCCAGCCGGTCATCGCGTACGCCTTGGAGACGCCATTCACCACCAGCGTGCGCTCCTTTAGCGCCGGCTCCACCTGCACCGCGTTGACGAACTCGCGGCCATCGTAGCGGATGTGCTCGTAGATATCGTCGGTGATGAGCGCCACGTGCGGGTGTCGCATGAGCACGTCGGTGAGCGCTTTCAGCTCCTGCCGCGAATACATCGAGCCGCTGGGATTGTTCGGCGCGTTCAGAATGAGCCAGCGCGAGCGCGGCGTGATCGCGCGCTCCAGCGCTTCCGCCGTCACCTTGAACCCGGTCTCCGCCGGACAGTCTATGACGACCGGCGTGCCGCCGGCGAGCCGCGTGACGTCCGGATACGACACCCAGTACGGCGCCGGCACGATCACCTCCACGCCCGGCTCGACCGTGCTCATGAGCGCGTTGAAGATCACCTGTTTTGCACCCGTGCTGATCACGACCTCGGGGTGCGAATAGGTGATGCGGTTTTCGCGCTGGAGCTTCCTGCGCACGGCCGCGATCAACTCCGGCGTGCCGCCGGGATCGGTGTATTTGGTGTCACCTTCGAGCATCGCCCGGTGTGCCGCTTCGATAACGTGCGGCGGCGTCTGCATGTCGGGCTCGCCCGTCGTGAACGAGATGACGTCGCGCCCGGCTTCCCTCAGCTCGCGGGCGCGCTGGCGCCCCATCGAGCTCACGGAGGCGCTGATGCGGTTCAACCGCTCTGCAATCCGGATCGGCATTTCAGGCGGCTCCGAAACCGCCGCCGCCGGCCGTCTGCATGACGACGCGGTCGCCCTTCTTCAGCACCCAGTGGTCGGCAGGATCGATCGGTGTGCCGTTCAGTTCCAGCGTGCCGACCTTGCCGGGCGCACCGCCCAGCAGACCTTTCGGCGGCGAGCGGAACCGCGTCATGATCATCGAGGCGAGCAGCGGTTTGTCGCCGGTGACTTCGATCTCGAAGTGCAGCCCGCCGCCGCCGCGGTGCGCGCCATCGCCGCCGCTGTCGCGCCGGATACTGCGCTCGACGACGCGCAGCGGCGCCTGCTGCTCGAACACCTCGATCGGCGTGTTGCCGAGGTTCGACGGAAACGACAGCACCGAGTAGCCGTCGCGATGCTGCGTCGCGCCCTGCCCGCCGTTCATGAAGCAGATCGACGAAAACGGCCGGCCGTCATGCTCGCCTGCCACCGTGATCGACGAGTTCGACGAGCCTTCCGCGATCGCGCGCTCGGGCAGCGCCTGCGCGAGCGCCATGATGATCGCGGGCACCATCATGTGGCCGATCATGCCGCGGCCGCCGCTCGCGGCGGGAAAGCGCGGATTGAAGATCGAGCCCAGCGGCGCCGAGGTCGTGATCGGCAGGAAGCTGCCTTCGTTGTTCGGCACGTCCGGCGAGAGCAGCGCCTTGACCGCGTACGCCGAATACGCGAAGCAGTAGATCGGCACGACATTCACCGCCCGCGGCACCTGGTCGGAGGATCCGGTGTAGTCGATCGCGATCGTGTCGCCTTTTACTTTCACCGTGCAGTTGATGACGATCGGCTCTTCGAACCCATCGTGCTCCAGCCGCGAGTGATAGGTGCCGTCGGGCACGGCGCGGATCGCCTTGCGCATCGCGGCTTCGGAGCGGGTTCGAATCTCATCGCCCAGCCCGTTCAGGTCGACGTCGCGGAGCAGCGGCTGCAGGCGCTCTTCGAGCATCTTGCACGCGGCGACTTGCGCCCAGATGTCGCCCAGCGTCATCTCGGGCACGCGCACGTTCTGCGCGATCATGTCGAAGAGCGTCTGGTTCGGTTTGCCGCCGTCGATCAGCTTCAACCGCGGGATCTGCAGACCTTCCTCATAGATTTCGCGCACCCCGGCGTTGCGGAGCCGCCCGCCGATGTCGGGCATGTGCGAGACCACCGCGGCGAAGGCCACCAGCTTGCCTCTGTGGAAAATCGGCATCGCGATGTTCACGTCGTGAATGTGACCGGTGCCCATCCACGGGTCGTTCGTGATCATCACGTCGCCGGGTTTCAGCGTGTGCGCGGGAAAGACGTCGAGGAAGTGCTTGACGGTGGCCGGCAGGCTCCCGATGAACGACGCGATCGACATCGTCGATTGCGCGAGCGAGCGGCCCTGCGCATCGGTGAGCACCACCGCGAAATCGTTCGCTTCGCGCACCAGCACGGAGAATGACGTGCGGATGAACGCGGTCGAGGCTTCGTCGACCATGCTCACGAGGCGTTTCCAGTGAATCTCCAAAGCGATCGGGTCGAAGGCCGGTTTTCGTAGCGTGCGCCTGTGGCGCACCGTGCCTTTTGCCGGTGGCCGATCGGCCAACCCTACGGTCTTGCGCGAAATGGACTTCTTCTTGTCTGCAGAACGCATCAGAACTCCTTGATCAGCACCGAGACCGTGTAGTCCTTGAGGATCTGCACGTCCGCTTTGATCGGCACGACGAGCGTCGATTCACGCTCTTCGAGAATCAGCGGGCCGGCGACTTTCGTCCCCGGCTTGAGCGAGTAGCGGTCGTACACCGGGACCGCGCCGTACTTGCCTTTGGTCGGCAGATAGATTTCACGCTTGCCGCGCATCACGGCTTTGTTCGACACACGCTCGTCGCCCCACGTGAAGCGGTGGCTCTGAACGACCGAGCGGCCGGTGAGGCGCCACGTGACGACCTGCGGTGCGGCGTTCGGCACGAGGTGACCGTAGAGCTGGCGGTAGCGCTTCTCGAACTCGTTCATGAGCGGCGCTTCGAAGCCGCGCCGTTCATGCTTCGACTGGGGCTCGGCACGAACGGCGCTGCGCGACTTGCGGTCGGCACGAACGGCGCTCATGGCTTCCCACGGCAACGTCACCGAGACGTTGTGGCCCTGCCCTGCATAGCGCATTTCCGCGCCGATCCACCACTTGATTTGGGCGTCGCCGGCACCCGCCGAAGCAAGCTCCTTCTCGGCGTCCTTTCTCAAGTCGGCGTACACCTTCGCGACGCGCGTCCACTCGATGTCTTTCACGAGCGTCGGGTTCGACCAGCTCCGGTCGACGCGCGCAGGTGCGGCCAGAAGTCCCAGACACGAGCCCGCGCCCGCCGCGATCGTCGCGAGCACGCGCGGAATCTGGAGCTTGCGCGCGACCTCGACGACATGCACCGGCCCGGCGCCGCCGGTCGCGACCATCGCGAACTCGCGCGGGTCATGGCCTTTCTCGGCGATGTGGATGCGCGCGGCCGCGGCCATGTTCTCGTTGACGATGTTGCAGATGCCCCACGCGATGTCGGTGACGCGGAGCTCGAGCTCGTCGGCGAGCTTCGCGAGCGCCGCTTCGGCGAGATCGCGCCGCAGCTTCATCTCACCGCCGAGGAAGTTGTCCGGGTTGAGGTAGCCGAGCACGAGATCGGCATCGGTGACGGTCGCACCCGTGCCACCCGCGCCGTAGCACGCGGGCCCGGGGTCGGCGCCGGCGCTCTCGGGCCCGACGTTGAGTAATCCGAGCTCGTTCACGTGCGCGATCGATCCGCCGCCCGCGCCGATCTCGATCAAGTCGATGCTGGGGATCAGCATCGGCAGCCCCGAGCCGCGCTTGAAGCGGTGGACGCGCGCCGCTTCGAAGCTGTGCGCGATCAGCGGCTCGCCGCCGACCGCGACGCATGCCTTGGCGGTGGTGCCGCCCATGTCGAAGGCGAGTATGCGATCGATGCCGTTCGCGCGCGCGGTGTTGAGCGCGGACAGCACGCCGCCGGCGGGACCCGATTCGAGCAGGAGAATCGGCGTGTCGGCCGCCGCTTCGCCGGAGGTAAAGCCGCCGCTCGACACCATGATGCGCAGCGGCGCGTCGGCGGCGAGCGCGTTCACGCGCTGCTCGAGGTTGCGCAGGTACTCGGCCACGAGCGGCTGCACGTAAGCGTTCGCCACCGTGGTGGACATGCGCTCGTACTCGCGGATCTCGCGCGCGATGCCGGACGAGACCGACACCGCGAGCTTGGGGTAGCGCTTCGCGATCGCTTGGGCGATCCTGCGCTCGTGACTGTCGTTCACATACGCGTGAAGCAGGCACACGGCAACCGCGTCCACGCCGAGCTTGCCGATATCTTCCAGCAGGCGGTCGAGCTCGACGTCATCGATCGGCTTGACCACTTCGCCGGCAGCGTCGAGCCGCTCGTCGGCTTCGCGGCGATTCTCCAGCGCGACCAGCGGCTCGGGAATCTTGAGGTTGAGATCGTACAGGTCATAGCGCCACTCGCGGCCGATGTCGAGCACGTCACGCGTGCCTTTGGTCACCACGAGGCCGGTCGGCGCGCCCTTGCGCTCGATGAGCGTGTTGGTGACGAGCGTCGTGCCGTGCACCACTTCGGTGACGGGCGTGCCGTTGCGCGCGCCGGCCATCTGCTTCAACAGATCCGCAATGACCGTCGTCACGGCTTCGCCCGGATCCCGCGGTGTCGTCAGCGTCTTTGCGACCCAGATCTCGCCGCTTGGCGACAGCGCGGCCAGGCCGTCGGTGAACGTCCCGCCGATATCCACCGCAATCCTGACGTGTGTTCGTGCTCTCCTTCTTTTGTCCACGGCAGGTCCCGTGCGCGGTCGTACCTGTGTCACTGGCAGTCTCGGCGTCTTATGCGAGTACGGATTGTAATCTGTTGACAGTTTAATCTCATCCCGCTTATCGTCCTGACCCTCATGAGCGTCTCCCCCTTACGCAAGCGCGCTACTCCGGCATTGTCGACCGATGCCGAGCAGGCCGTGGAAACGCGGCGATCCCAGACGCTGGTCGCAATCTGCGAGACGGAGATCGAGCGCATGATCCTGGATGCCGACCTCGAGCTCGGGGCGCGCATCAACGAGCTCGCGCTCGCGGCGCGGCTCGGCATCAGCCGCGGCCCGGTGCGCGAGGCGTGCCGCTCGCTGGTTCAGGCGGGGCTGCTGGAGGCGCGCGCCAACCGCGGCTTTTTCGTCCGCAAGCTCACGCACGCGGAAGTGGTCGATCTCTACGATCTGCGCGCCGGTCTCATGCGGCTCGCCGGGCAGCTCGTGGCGCAGCGTATCACGCCCGAGCAACTCGCCCAGCTGCGTGACCTGACGGTTGCGATGGATGCGGCCTGCGCCGAAGGCGAGACAGCGCGTTTCCAGGATCTGAACGTCGAGTTTCACGCCGCGCTCGTGCACGCGGCCGGCAACCGCCGCCTGCAGGCGGTCTATCAGGGGTTGGGCAAGGAGTCTCGGCTCTTTCGGCGGCGCGGGCTCGTCTCTAAGAGCGCACTGGAAGCGTCCAACCGGGAGCACCACACGATCGTCGATGCGATCGCAAGCCGCGACGCGACGCGCGCGGCGGCGACCATGGAGAACCATATCCTGCGCGGCAAGGAGCGCTTCCTGAGCGCCGCTTCCGGCGAGCTGGAGGACTGACAATTGAGCGTCGGCGAGACCGGTATTCATAAGCGCCGAGCTGTCGCGCTGACTGCGTTGCTGGCGCTGTGGGCGCTGCCCGCCCTCGCGCAAAGCGAGTTCCCGGCGCGCCCGATGCGCATCGTCCTCGGCTTTCTGCCCGCGAGCAGCAACGACCTCCTCGCCCGGTTCGTCGGGTCGAAGCTCGCGGAGCGATTCGGCCAGCCGGTGGTGGTCGAGAACCGCCCCGGCGCGAATGGCATGATCGCGAGCGATCACACCGCACGGGCTACGCCCGACGGCCATACGCTCATGCTGATGTCGGTCTCGCACACCATGAGCGCCGCGGTCCATCCGAAGCTGCCGTACGACTCGGCGGCATCGTTCGCGCCGGTGGCGACGCTCGGCGCCGGGCCGCTCGTCGTCGCCGCTCACGCGTCGTTTCCCGCGAGCGACGTGAAAGGCTTGATCGGGATCGCGCGCGCGAAGCCCGGCAGCCTCAATTACGCGTCGGCGGGCATCGGCGGGATCAACCACTTCGGCGGCGCGCTGTTCTCGCGCGTAGCCGGCGTGCGGATGACTCACGTGCCTTACAAGGGCGGCGCACCGGCCCTGACCGACGTGATCGCGGGGCAGGTGCAGCTCATGTGGGGCTCGATGCCGCTCACGCTGCCGCAGGTTCGCGCCGGGAAAGTCAAAGCGCTCGCGGTGACCAGCGCGAAAAGGGCGGCGCTGCTGCCGGAGGTGCCGACGATCGCCGAAAGCGGCGCGCCGGGCGCGGAGATCAGCATCTGGTGGGGCATGCTCGCGCCTGCCAGCGTGCCCCCGGCGCTGCTCGGCAAGCTCAATGCGACGATCGGAACGGTGTTGCGCGAGCCGGAGACCGCGCAGCGACTTGCCGCGGTGGGCGCCGAGCCGTGGGTGTCGTCGAGCGCCGAATTCGGACGCACCCTGCGCACCGAGATTCAAAAATGGACGCGCGTCGCGCGCGAGAACGATATCCGCCCTGAATGACCGACAAAGGATCGCGATGAAATTCAGCAATTTTCTCTTTCCCGCCGCGGCGACCCCGGAGCTCGACCACCGCATCATCAACGAAAGCCTGCGCGAAGGTCAGCTCTGCGACGAGCTCGGGATGGACATGCTGTGGCTCGCGGAACACCACTTCGACGGCATCTGCGCGTACGTCGATCCCGTGAGCTTCGCGGCCGCGCTCGCTGCCAGCACGAAGCGCATCCACATCGGTTTCGCGGTCGCGCAGATGTCGCTCCATCACCCGATCCGCATGGCCGAGCAGATGTCCCTCATCGACAACATCAGCAGCGGCCGTCTCACGGTGGGCCTCGGCCGCGGCACCGCCTACAACGTCTACGACTATCAGGGCTACGGCATCGACCCGGCGGAAGCCTACGAAAGACTGATCGAGTCCGAGAAGATCATGATCGAGGCGTGGACCACCGAGAACTATCGGCACGAGGGTAAGTACTGGAACATCCAGCTGCCCAAGCTGCGGCCGGTGCCCTACACCAAACCGCATCCGCCGATCGTGCGCGCCTGCGCGAGCGAAGAAGCCATGCTCGGCATGGCCCGTGAAGGCCGCCCCTTTCTCATGAACATCCAGACGAACGAGGTGACGAAGCACCGCATGGATCTCTATCGCAGGACCCTGCGCGACTCGGGTTATGACGAGCAGACGGTTGCGCGTTGCGTCGACGACACCTGGATCTGGCGCAACATCTTCGTCGCGGAGACCGATGCCGAGGCGAAACGGCTCGCGCTGCCGGCTTTCGAGCATCAGCAGGAGTTTCGCAAGCTCATGCGCAAGAAGGTCTACGAAGAGCAGGGCCTGCTGCTTAAGCAGGAAACAGGCGTCCCGGCGCGCGATCAGGCACAGCACTCGATCATCTGCGGCTCACCCGCCACGGTCGCGGAAGAGATCGCGAAGATCGACAAGATCGGCGTCGGCGGTCTGCTGATGGTTTTTCGAATCGGCCCGATGCCCTATGAGGTCGCCGAAAACAGCATTCGGCTCTTCATGGGCAAGGTGGCGCCGCAGTTCAGCAAGTCGGCGAAGGCGCGCGCGGCAGCCTGATTCAGCCGGCCTGCGAGTGACTGAGCCGGCGCCGTCCGGACAGCCGCTCGCGCTTTGTCATTCGAACTTGATGTTCTGCTCGCGAATGACCTTGCCCCACTTCGCGGTTTCGCGTTTCTGATGGGCCGTGAGCTCTTCGGGCGTGCTGCCCACCGGGTCGATCCCCTGCGCGCGTAATTTGTCGCGCACGTCGGCCGCGCCGAGCGCGCGCGTCGCTTCCCGGTGCACTTTGGCGATGGCGTCCTTCGGCGTGCCCGCCGGCGCGAACAGGGCGAATGACGTGACGGATTCGAAGCCGGGCAGACCCGATTCCGCGATCGTCGGCAGCTCCGGCATGAGCGACGTGCGTTTCGCGGTGCTGGTCGCGATCGGGCGCAGCCTTCCGGCCTGCGCCTGCGGAAGCGCCGTGATCACGTCCACGAACGAAAGGGCGGTCTCGCCGCCGATCAGCGCCTGCGCCGACGGCGCGCCGCCCTTGTACGGCACGTGCCGAAGCCGGATCTTGGCCAGGTTCATGAGCAGCTCGGTCGCCATGTGGCTCGTTGCGCCGACCCCGGCGGTCGAAAACGGGATCTGGTCAGGTTTCGCACGGGCAAGCGCGATCAGGTCCTTCACCGATTTCACCGGCAGTGACGGATGCACCGAGAGAATCTGCGGGCTGATCGCCACCAGCGAGATCGGCGCGAACGCTTTTTCGTTGTCGTACTGGAGCGTCTTGTAGAGGTGGGGCGCGATCGCGAACGTGCTGTTCGTGGCGAGCAGCAGCGTGTAGCCGTCGGCGGGCGCCTTCGCCGCCAGGGCGTGCCCGATCGTGCCGGTGGCGCCGCTGCGGTTATCGATGATCCATTGCTGCCCGGTCGCCTCCACGAGCTTCGGCAAGAGTATGCGACCGATCGAGTCCGTCGATCCGCCCGCGGCCCATGGAATGATCAGGCGCACGGGTTTCGCGGGATATTCCTGTGCGTGTGCGGCGGCTACGGCGGCGACAAGCGCGAGCGCACCCACGATGCTCCGGCTCATGTGACGTTTCCCTCCTCAGTCGACGGTGATGCGTGCCGCAACGACGAGCTTGCGGTACTTCTCGATCTCCGAACGGATCAGCGCGGCGAATTGCTGCGGCGTGCTGCTGGCGGGCTCCAGGCCTTGCGCCATCAGCGTGTCGGACATGCCGGGCAGCGCGAGCGTCTTCATGAGGTCCGCGTGCAGCTTTTTCACGATGGCCGCCGGCACCTTCGTCTGCGTAACGATGCCTTGCCAATTGGAGACGTCGAAGCCTTTCACGCCGGATTCCGCAACCGTCGGCACATCGGGCGTCGCGGCCGCACGCTTGGCTGCGGTCGTGGCGAGCGCGCGGAGCTTCCCGCTTTTCACGTGCGGCAGGGCCGGCGGCATCGTGCTGAAGATGAGCTGAGTGCGGCCGGCGACGAGATCGATGAGCGCGGGGCCCGTGCCCTTGTACGGCACGTGCACGATCTGCGTGCCCGTCGCGTACTTGAAGAGCTCGCCCGTCATGTGGAGCGAAGACCCCGGTCCGGCCGACGCGTAATTGAGCGTGTTCGGCTTCGCTTTCGCGAGCGCAATCAAGTCCGCGATCGACTTCACCGGCACCGAAGGATGCGCGGCGACGATGAACGACGATGTCGCCAGCAGCGAGATCGGCGCAAAGTCGCGCGGCGGGTTGTAGGGCAGGTTCGGCTTGAGCGCCGGATTGTGCGCGAGGCCACCGAGACTGCCGAGAAAGAGCGTGTAGCCGTCGGGCGGCGCGGTCGCCGCCAGCTCGCCGCCGATGACGCCGCCGGCGCCGCCGCGGTTGTCCACCACGACCTGCTGGCCGATCACCTCGGCGAGGCGCTGGCCGACTGCACGGGCCAGGATGTCGTTACCGCCGCCGGGCGGGAATGGGACGATCAGCCGCAGAGGACGAGTCGGATAGCCCGCGGTCTGGGCCGCGGCGGCGCCCGTGATTGCTGTAGCGAGCGCGCATGCGAGGATGGCGGGGAAGCGCGTATTCATCGTTTAAGATTGCCGGAGGACTCGCCATTGTAAACAAGCTCTCCCAGGCGCACGCGCGGTGCGGGACGAGCGTTAGTTCGAGGCAAGTCGATCAAGATGCACGTTGGAAGGAGCTCTTAGATGCGCGCTATTGCAATCCTGTCGTCTCTCCTGCTGTCGTTGCCGGCGTTCGCCGGCTTTCCGTCCGGTTACAAGCACGTCTCGCTCGACCAGGCGCTTGCAGCGGCCGCGAAGGACGGCAAACCCGTGATGATTTTTTTCACCGCCGAGAACTGAGCGGGCTGCCGGGCCCTGGAAGGGCTCCTCAAGACCGAGCGGCTGGCGTCCACCTACAAGCCGAGCTATCACTTCGTCGAGAGCGAGGTCTATAGCGGCAACAATCAGCTCGCGAAGCAATTCGGCGTTCGCGGCACGCCGAATCTGATCTTCCTCGATTCCAAAGGACAGCAGATCTGCCGTACGTTCGGCTTTCGAAACGCCGACGAGGGCGTCACGCTGCACAAGTTCGTGCAGCGGGCGTCGGTAGATGCGTCGATGCGCACGTCCCAGCAGAGCTGCGGCCGCGCCGAGCGATGAACGAAATGCCGAACAAACCCGGCTTCGTAGAGAGGCGGCACTCGTGGTCGTTCACCGTGACGGGCGGGAGATGGGTGTGGAGCGTGGTGCGTCCCGGCGGCGTCAACGACCGTTCGGCGGGCACTTTCGATTCGCTCACCGAATGCATAGAAGACGCGACTACCCATGGCTACGTGCCTCTGAAGCCGGTGGTGGACCGCCGCAGCCGCGATCGAGAGGAGTAGCGGCGGGGCGGGCGCTCGGCGCCGCCGTGATCAAAGTCTCACTGTACTGCGCCTGATTCGGCGACTGTGCGGAACTTCATGCCGCGCTGCAGCAGCGATCCGTTAGCTTTGACTTTCTTTTTGCAGAGGAGAAAGCCATGCTGGATCGAATCGTGAACGCCGTCGTATTCCTCCGCTGTGCCACTGCCGTTGCGCGTGCGCGCAGCGTGGAAGAAGCGCAGCGCTTGATCGCGGCAGCATAAGGAATCAGTTCAGCCCGGCGCGGGCCAGAGGCGCACACCGAGCGCCGGCGAACGCGGCGCGTGCGTGAGATGTCTGCGGACGCGCCCCATCCACGTGTTCGGGTCATGCGCCTGCGCTTCGTGCGGCCCGAAATGGTGTTCCCGCAGCTCCAGCGACGCGAATTCATGCAGGATCGCGTGCTTGTATTCACCCACGCTCGCGAGCATCTTGCGGGCGCCGACGCACCCGGGCAGTCTGGACAGCAGCGGCAGCCGCTCCTGCGCGTACCAGCTGCCGAGGTCATCTTCGACCGCGGGACTCGTGGCGTTGTAGGTCCCGAACTGAATGACGGGCCCGGGCGTTCCGTCGCTGGCGCGCAGGCTCGCCTCCGGACCGTCGACGCGCGTTTCTTCCGACAGCACGCATGACGCGGTGGCCTGCCGCATCGCGATGAAGCGCTTCGTCTCGGCGCTCTGACGCTGCGCGAGCTGCGCCGGGCCGGGATTCATGAACGTGTGCGCGTTTTCGCCGCCGAAGAAGCTCAGGTAGCCCTTCTGCGATTGCAGCGCGTAATGCGCGGCCCAGAGATAACCGGGACGCGCGAGCTTCTCCGGTATGTGCACGTTGAAGAACCAGTCTTCGTACTCGCTTCTCTGCGCCTCGGGGACGTCGTACCAGAGCGCCCAGATGCCGCGGTCGACGGCATGTCGTGGTTCAGCCATGCAGCGAGTTTAGGGGAGGTGGCCAGGGACGGAATCGAACCGCCGACACAAGGATTTTCAGTCCTCTGCTCTACCAACTGAGCTACCTGGCCGCGTGCTGCTGCCGGTGCGCCATTGGCGCACCCTACGACTGAGCTACCGGCCGCGACTTACTTGCGGTGCGCCACCGGCGCGCCCTACAACTCATCCACCGCCCTGACATCGGCGGAACGTGCGTCGCTGCTGAAGGGGGAGGAAAGCCGGGGTTCCGCACGCGCGCAGGCGCGCGGAAAGCGCGCTATTTAAGCGATAACCCGTTGCTGCGTCAAGCTTTGTTCGAATGATGCGGGCGCCGCTCGCGCTGGGTACATTCGTGCGGGTCATTGGTAATGTCCGATGAGCGTAAGCGGCATAGTGCTTGCATATCGGTGCGGGTTTGGCATCTGCAAAGGAACCGCTTTGACACAGCAGCAGTGGCAGTTCGAGCAGGACGCAGAGGCGCGGTGGCGCTGGAAGCACGTGGACGACACCGAGACCGAGATCGGCTCGGCCGACAGCTTCGCGACCCAGGTCGACTGCATGCTCGACGCGGTGCGTTTCGCGGTTCAGCGCAGACGCGACGAAGCGGGAATGAGCGAGGACGACCGGCTGCAGTGAGCTCTGCATTCCCGCCTGCGCGGGAATGACGTCAAAGAAAAAGCCCCGCCGAAGCGGGGCTTTTTCGTTTCTGCCTCTGTTGCCGGTAGGCAGCCGAAGGAAGGGAGGTAACGGAGGGAAACCTTTCGGTTTCCCTCTGTTCGTGTACCGCGCCCATCCCAGAGGGGAGGGCTGGGTGGCAAACATGTAACGCAGTGCGTTACATGTCCATGCCACCCATTCCGCCCATCCCACCGTGGCCATGACCGGCGTGGGACTCTTCCTTCGGCGACTCCGCGACCATCGCGTCCGTCGTGAGAATCAGCCCCGCCACCGAAGCGGCGTTCTGCAGCGCGTAGCGCGTGACCTTGGTCGGGTCGAGAACACCCATCTCGACCAGATCGCCGTACTCGCCGGTCGCGGCGTTGTAGCCAACGTTGCCCTTGCCTTCGAGCACCTTGTTCACGACTACCGAGGGCTCGTCGCCCGCGTTCGCCGCGATCTGACGGATCGGTTCTTCGAGCGCGCGCAGCACGATCTTGATGCCGGCGTCCTGGTCGGGATTGTCGCCCTTGAGCGCCTTGCCGAGTGCCTGGCGCGCGCGGAGCAGCGCAACACCACCACCCGCCACGATGCCTTCCTCGACTGCCGCACGGGTCGCGTGCAGCGCGTCTTCGACGCGGGCTTTCTTCTCTTTCATCTCGATCTCGGTCGCAGCGCCGACTTTGACGAGCGCGACACCGCCGGCGAGCTTCGCCACGCGCTCCTGCAGCTTCTCCTTGTCGTAGTCGCTGGTCGCTTCCTCGATCTGCGTGCGGATGCTCTTCACGCGGCCTTCGATCGCTTTCGCATCACCCGCGCCGTCGATGATCGTGGTCTCTTCCTTGCCGACTTCGATGCGCTTGGCCTGGCCGAGGTCGTTCAGCGTCACTTTTTCGAGCGTGAGGCCGACTTCTTCGGCGATGACCGTGCCGCCGGTCAGGATCGCGATGTCTTCCAGCATCGCCTTACGGCGATCGCCGAAGCCCGGCGCCTTGACCGCGCAGGTCTTGAGAATGCCGCGGATGTTGTTCACCACGAGGGTCGCCAGCGCTTCGCCTTCGACTTCCTCGGCGACGATCAGCAGGGGCTTGCCCGCCTTGGCGACTTGCTCGAGCACCGGCAGCAGATCGCGGATGTTCGAGACCTTCTTGTCGTGCAGCAGCACGTAGGGGTTCTCGAGGATCGCCATCTGCTTCTCGGCGTTGTTGATGAAGTACGGCGAGAGATAGCCGCGGTCGAACTGCATGCCCTCGACCACTTCGAGCTCGCTGTTCAGGCCCGAGCCGTCCTCGACGGTGATCACGCCTTCCTTGCCGACCTTGTCCATCGCTTCGGCAATGATCTTGCCGATGTCGGCGTCGCCGTTCGCGGAGATCGAGCCGACCTGCGCGATTTCCTTGCTGGTCTTGCAGGGCTTCGAGAGCTTCTTCAGCTCTTCGACGGTCTGCGCAACCGCTTTGTCGATGCCGCGCTTGAGGTCCATCGGGTTCATGCCGGCGGCGACGAACTTCATGCCCTCGGCGACGATCGACTGCGCCAGCACGGTCGCGGTGGTGGTGCCGTCACCGGCCACGTCGGAAGTCTTGGAAGCGACTTCCTTCACCATCTGCGCGCCCATGTTCTCGAATTTGTCCTTGAGCTCGATTTCCTTCGCGACCGAAACGCCGTCCTTGGTGACGGTGGGGGCGCCGAAGGAGCGCTCGAGCACGACGTTGCGGCCTTTCGGGCCGAGCGTCACCTTGACCGCATCGGCGAGGACGTTCACGCCCTGCACGATCTTGCTGCGGGCGCTCTCATGGAATTTGACGTCTTTTGCTGCCATGTGGAGTTCTCCTGGTTCTGTGTAGGGGCGGGAATTAGGACTCGATCACGCCCATGATGTCTTCTTCGCGCATCACGAGCAGCTCTTCGCCTTCGACCTTGACGGTCTGGCCCGAGTACTTGCCGAAGAGCACGCGATCGCCGACTTTCACGTCGAGCGTGCGGACTTTGCCGTCATCGTTGACTTTGCCTTTGCCGACGGCCTTGACCTCACCTTGGTCGGGCTTCTCGGCGGCGGTGTCGGGGATGACGATGCCGGAGGCAGTCTTACGCTCTTCTTCCAGCCGCTTCACGATGATACGGTCGTGCAACGGACGAATTTTCATTCTGCAATCTCCTCTGAAACGGTTGGGTTGAAACTGGAAGCCTTGCCCGATTGTTAGCACTCGGGTTTGGCGAGTGCCAATGATAAGGGCGAAGCCGCCCGATTTCAACGGGAGACAGCGGGTCACGCCGGTTTTGCCTGAGCAAACCGGCTCTTACCGACGTGAGTATGTGCTAACTAGCTGTCAGGAGGCGACGGCGAACCGGGCCCTAGCTGTCGAGCACGATGCCGCTGGAGGAGATGGGAACGCCGAAACGGTAGATGGTTTCCCGCTTGCCGTCGCACACCGGAGGAATCGGTCGGTGCGGACACGGGCCGCTGCGGGCGCCCTCGGGGCCAAGCGTCGCATCCTCCGCGTACTCGGCCCAGATCCCGCCTTTGACGGGTCTGAAAATCCACATGAGATAACCGCGCTGCGCCGCGAGTTGCACGAGATCGTCGGCGTCGGGTGCGTCGGACACCACGACCTGGTTGCCGTTGATGCCGTACGGGAAGGCGCCGAATGCCTGCAGGCATTCGAGCGCTTCGGTCGACGGCGCACCGGGCCGCATGCATCCCGGGCGCTCCGCGCGCGCGACATCCCATGCGCCGAGCTCCCACGCGGCTTCCATGGCAGCACGATCGACCGCGATCAGGCTGCGCCATCGGTCGTTCAACTGGAGCGCGGAGCTGGGAATCGGCGTAAATGACACTGCTTCGGCTTCCTCTACGTCGACGAGCTTCTCCTTGATGAAGCCGTGCCAGTGCAGTGTGAGTATGACGGGCGTATCGGGACAGGGCACCGCCGCGAGGGTGATGCCGACGAGCGGCAGGTTGGTCGATGCAACCTGATCTTCGATTCGTTCGAGAATACGCATAAGACCTGAGCGTCTCCTTGGACTTGTCGATGAAAAAGCAAGCTCGATGCCAGTCGGAAAGTACCCCGCGCGAATCTAGAAATGCAAACTAGCACTCGCAATGACATGCTGCTAAAGCGCAGCCTCGAAGCCGTGTGGCATCCGTGTACGCAGATGAAGCAGCACGAGACGCTGCCGCTCGTTCCGATCTCGCGCGCGCAGGGCTGCTGGCTCTACGACTGCGACGGGCGCCGCTATCTGGATGCGGTGAGCTCGTGGTGGGTGAACCTCTTCGGTCATGCGAACCGGCGCATCAACGCCGCGATCACCGATCAGCTTTCGCGGCTCGAACACGTGATGCTCGCCGGCTTCACGCACGCACCGGTCGTCGAGCTCTCGGAGCGGCTCTCACGCGCAACGGGCGGCGTGCTCGGACACTGCTTCTACGGCAGCGACGGCGCCTCTGCGACCGAGATCGCGCTGAAGATGAGCTTCCACTACTGGCGCAACAGCGGGCGGCCGCGCAAAACCGAATTCGTGAGCCTTGCCGGGAGCTACCACGGCGAGACGCTCGGCGCGCTCTGCGTAACCGACGTCGCGCTGTTCAAGGACACGTACGCACCGCTCCTCCGCCCGAGCGCACAGGTGCCGAGTCCCGACTGGCGGCGCGCGGAGCAGGGCGAATCCGCGGCTGATTTCGCGCTGCGGTGCGCGGCAGCGCTGGAGCGGCATCTCGAAGCGCACCACGAGCGCACGGCTGCGTTGATCGTCGAGCCGCTGGTGCAGGGCGCGACCGGTATGGCGATGTACGACGCCGCATACCTCGAGCGGGCACGCGAGATCTGCGACCGGTACGGCGTGCACCTGATCGCCGACGAGATCATGACCGGCTTTGGCCGCACCGGCACGTTCTTCGCGCATCAGCAGGCGGGGATCACGCCGGATTTCCTCTGCCTCTCGAAAGGCATCACGGGCGGCTATCTGCCGCTGTCGGTGGTGCTCACGCGCGAGGCGATCTACGGCGCCTTCTATGACGATGCGGTGACGCGCGGATTCCTGCACTCGCACTCCTACACCGGGAATGCGCTCGCGTGCCGTGCAGCGCTCGCGACGCTCGACATTTTCGAAGACGAAGACGTGATCACCGCGAATCGCGCGCGGTCCGCAGCGATCAACGAGCGCTGCCGCGCGCTCGCCACGCATGCACGGGTGCGCCACTTCCGCAACACCGGGATGATCTGGGCGTTCGAGATGGCGAGCGACGACCCGCAGGCCGGGCGGCGCATCTTCGAAGCAGGACTTGCGCGCGAGATCCTCCTGCGGCCGATCGGCTCGACGGTCTACTTCATGCCGCCGTACGTCATCACCGACGAGGAGCAGGCGCTTCTCGTCGAGCGCACGCTCGAGATCGTAGAATCGATCGCGTGATTCGCGTGTCGTGGCGCCTTCTGCTGCTGCTCGCCGTGTCGTGGAGCGTGCACGCTGCGCTGCCGCCGCCGGTCGCGCAAGCGCTGGCGGCCGGCGCCATTCCGGATGGGAGCGTCGGTCTGTACCTGCACGAAGTGGGCGCAGAGAAGCCTCTGATGACGCATGCGGCGGAACGCGCGCTCAATCCCGCGTCCACGATGAAGCTCGTCACGACCTACGCCGCGCTGGAGCTGCTCGGTCCCGCATTTACATGGACGACCGAGGTGCACGCCACCGGTCCGATACGCAACGAGGTGCTCGATGGGAGCCTCGTCATCAAAGGCGCCGGAGACCCGAAGCTCACGCTGGAGAACTTCTGGCTGCTCCTGCGAAACCTGCGTGCGCGCGGGCTGCGCGAGATCCGCGGCGACGTACTGCTCGACCGCAGCTACTTCTGGACGGAAGATTACGATCCCGCGCGCTTCGACGGCGAGCCGATCCGGCCGTACAACACCGGCCCCGATGCGCTGCTCGTCAACTTCAAGGCGATCACGGTCCAGTTCGTGCCGGAGCCGGATGCGCGCGGCGTGCGCCTCGTCGTCGAGCCGCGCATCGACGCGATACAGCTCGTCAACCACGTGACGCTCACCGAAGGTCCATGCGGCGACTGGGTGGCGAAGCTCAAGTTCGAAGCGCAGGGCAACACGGACGCCGCCCGGCTCGTCATCTCGGGCGGCTACGCGCGCGAGTGCGGCGAGCGCACGCGCAGCTTCAGCCTGCTCTCCCACCGCGCCTACGCGGCAGCGCTCTTCACCCAGCTCTGGAAGGACCTCGGCGGCACGCTCACCGGCGCCGTGCGCGACGGTCAGGCACCCGGCGCGCGGCTGCTCGCGGGCGCGCGCTCCCCGGCGCTGTCCGAGGTGATCCGCGACATCAACAAATTCAGCAACAACGTGATGGCGCGCCAGTTGTTTCTCACGCTCGGGGCGGTCGGCGCCGGCACGCCCGGCACCGCGGACAAGGCGCGCGCGGTGATCCGCCAGTGGCTCGCGCAGAAAGGCATGCCGATGCCCGAGCTCGCGATGGAGAACGGCTCGGGGCTTTCGCGCACGGAGCGTATCAGCGCGCGCGGCATGGGCGAGATGCTGCTCGACGCGTTCCGAAGCCCGGTCATGCCGGAATTCATCGCGTCGATGCCGATCGTCGCGGCGGACGGCACGATGCGCAAGCGCCTCAAGGAAGCGGATATCGCGGGCCACGCGCACATCAAGGGCGGCACGCTCAACGGCGTGCGCGCGATCGCGGGGTACGTGCTCGACGCACGCGGGCGCCGCGTCGTCGTGGTCTTCATGGTCAACCATCCAAATGCCGGCAACGCGCAGGCGGCGCAGGACGCGCTGCTGCGGTGGGTTTATAGGCGGCCGTAATGATTCGTAGGGTGCGCAATTTGCGCACTACGTCACAAGCCGAGGTCCTTCCACATCGCGTCCACACGCGATTTCACGTCCGCGCTCATCGCGAGCGGCGTGCCCCACTTGCGATCGGTCTCTTCGGGCCACTTGTTCGTGGCGTCGATACCCATCTTGGAGCCGAGACCGGCGACCGGACTCGCGAAATCCAGGTAATCGATCGGCGTTGCGTCCGCAATCAGCGTGTCGCGCCGCGGATCGACGCGCGTGGTGAGCGCCCAGATCACTTCCTTCCAGTCACGGACGTTCACGTCGTCGTCGGTCACGATGA
Source organism: Burkholderiales bacterium (assembly GCA_035626595.1). GTDB lineage: Bacteria > Pseudomonadota > Gammaproteobacteria > Burkholderiales > SG8-41 > JAQGMV01. Next base: position 47,338 of record DASPNJ010000090.1, on the reverse strand, counting down.
TGAACTTCGTGTACATGAACTGGCGCAAATAGGACCAGATGCCGAACATGACGCGCTTCGCGTGGCCGGGGTACTGCTTGCGGATCGAGACGCACGCGATGCGATAAGAGCAACCTTCCGGCGGCAGGTGGAAATCCACGATCTCCGGAAACTGCCTCGCCAGCAGCGGCACGAACACCTCGTTCAATGCGACGCCGAGCACCGCCGGCTCGTCGGGCGGCTTGCCCGTATAGGTCGTGTGGTAGATCGGCTCGCGGCGCATCGTGATGCGCTCGATGGTGAATACCGGAAAGCGATCCTGCTCGTTGTAGTAGCCGGTGTGGTCGCCGAACGGGCCTTCGAGTGCCGTGTCGTCGGGATGGATATGGCCTTCCAGCACGATCTCGCTGCCGGCCGGCACGTAGAGGTCGTGCAGCGTGCATTTCACGATCGCGGTTTTCGCGCCGCGCAGCAGGCCCGCGAACTGATATTCGCTCAGCGTGTCGGGAACGGGCGTGACGGCGCCGAGCATGGTCGCGGGATCGGCGCCCAGCGCGACGGCCACCGGGAACGGCGTACGCGGATGCGCGAGGCGGAAATCGCGGTAGTCGAGCGCGCCGCCGCGGTGCGCGAGCCAGCGCATGATCACCCTGTTGGGTCCGATCACCTGCTGGCGGTAGATGCCGAGGTTCTGGCGCTTCTTCTGGGGACCGCGCGTTACGGTGAGGCCCCACGTGATCAGCGGCCCGGCGTCGCCCGGCCAGCACGTCTGGATCGGGAGCTTCGACAGATCGACGTCGGCGCTCTCGGTGACGACTTCCTGGCACGGCGCCGAGCGCACCGTGCGCGGCTCCATCGAGAGCACCTGCTTCAGGAGCGGAAGCTTCGCCCACGCATCGCGCAGCCCTTTCGGCGGCTCGGGCTCCTTGAGGTACGCGAGGAGCTGACCCAGCTCGCGCAGCGCCTCCACCGACTCGCGGCCCATGCCCAGCGCGACCCGCCGCGGCGTGCCGAAGAGGTTCGCGAGCACCGGCATGGAATGGCCTTTTGGCCGCTCGAAAAGGAGCGCCGGACCGCCCGCTTTGAGCACGCGGTCGCAGATCTCCGTCATCTCGAGGCAGGGATCGACCTCGACGCGGACGCGCTTCAACTCGCCGAGCGACTCCAGCCGTTCGATGAAGCCGCGGAGATCCGCGTAATGCATCGCCGGAAAACCGCTCAGAGGTTCTTCAGGTACATGCGCCAGGTGAGGTCGGCGAAGATGCCGGCGAATATCGCGAGCCCCACCCAGTTGTTATTGAGGAATGCCCTGAAGCAGGCGTCGCGCTCGCGCGACGCGATCAGGCTGTACTGGTAGCCGACGAGGACGGCCGCGGTGAGGATCCCGACGTAGTAGAGCGGCCCCATGAACTGCCAGGCGCCGATTGCGACGAGCATGACGAGGAAGATCAGGTGGCTGCCGATGACACCCGCCACGTCGTACTTGCCGAGCAGGATCGCGGACGACTTGAGGCCCAGCCGCTTGTCGTCCTCGCGATCGACCATCGCGTATTCGGTGTCGTAGGCGATCGCCCAGAACATATTGGCGATCATCAGCACCCACGCGACCGGCACGAGCTTGCCGTATTGCGCCGCATACGCCATCGGGATCGAGAACCCGAACGCGATGCCGAGCCACGCCTGCGGAAACGAGAACGCGCGCTTCAGAAACGGATAGATCACGGTGAGGGCCAGCGCGACGAACGCGAGCATCACCGTCATGCGGTTCAACTGAAGCACCAGCACGAATGCGCAGAGGAACAGAGCGCCCGCGATCGCGAGCGCTTCCCATGGCCGCACCAGCCGCGCCGCGACCGGCCGGTCCTTCGTGCGCTCGACGTACGGGTCGTAGTCGCGGTCCGCGAAGTCGTTCACGGCGCAGCCGCCCGAGCGCATGAGCACGGTGCCGGTGACGAAGATGATCAGGATGTCGGGATCGGGGAAGCCGTATGCGGCGAGCCACAACCCCCACAGCGCCGGCCACAGCAGCAGCAGGATTCCGATCGGCTTGTCGAGCCGAAGCAGCCGCTCATACGCATCCAACCGCTCGACGAGCGTCACAGGCTGAGAATCTCCGGTAGGAACACTTCGGTCACGAGTATAGGTGAATTATGCAGCCGGAATAGCGAGCGTCTCGCCCACAGCGCGCGTGGAGCGTCTCGCACGTGCGCGCTCAACCGGCGATGCAGCTCGTGATGCCAGCCGATCTTGCGGCTCTTGAGCGGGTGGCGCTCGATGCGTGCGTCGGCAAAGAGCGCTGCTCCGAGTGGTCTGTGCCCGAGGCCGGCAACGCTGCGCCAGGGGCCGCGGAGATCGCGCGGATCGAGCACCGTGTGCGCGAACACGACGGGCGTATCGCCGCAGTACAGGAACACCTCGCGCACCAGCACGCGCGAACGACCGGCGTCCGCAAACATGAAGCGCTCGTCGCGGTCGGGCCGCCGCAGCCCCTGGAATACCACCTTCACCCACACGCCTGGACACCGCGCCGCGATGCGCGCGGTGAGCGAGCCGCGATCGGTGAGCCAGGGCCGATAGCGCCCGGCCGTGGTCGGCGCAGTGCGCCAGTAAGCATCGTGAAGTCGTGACGTCATTCGATTCGCGTAGGGTGCGCCAATGGCGCACCGGCTTGCGGTGGGTCTCCGACCCACCCTACGGTTAAACCTTCAACAGCTCGCTCCGTCCTCCGAGCCAGCGCGCAAGATGCGCGCGCGCCGCCTCCGGTTCATCGCGCAGCAGCGCCTCGGCCGCGTCGCGTGCCGCCTCCAGAAGGTCGACATCGGCGGAGAGATCGGCGAAACGCAGCATCGGCACGCCGCTCTGGCGCGCGCCGAGCAGCTCGCCCGGTCCGCGCACGCGAAGATCGTGCCGCGCGACCTCGAAGCCGTCGTTGTTCTCGTAAATCACCTTGAGCCGCTCGCGCGCGGTGGGCGTGAGCGGGTTCTGGTAGAGCAGGATACAGGCGCTCTCGCGCGAGCCGCGCCCGACGCGACCGCGGAGCTGATGAAGCTGGGCGAGGCCCATGCGCTCGGCGTGCTCGATCACCATCAGCGTCGCGTTCGGCACGTCCACGCCGACTTCGATCACCGTGGTCGCCACCAGCAACTGGATGTCGCCCGCCTTGAACGCGTCCATCACGGCCGCTTTCTCGGCGCTTTTCAAGCGGCCGTGCACGAGGCCGATCTTGAGCTCGGGGAAGGTCGCGCTCACGGTCGCGTAGGTCTCCAGCGCCGTTTCGAGTTGGAGCTTTTCCGATTCCTCGATGAGCGGACACACCCAGTACGCCTGACTGCCCTCGACACAGGCGTCGCGCACCCGCTGGATCACCTCGTCGCGTCGGCCGTGCGAGATCAGCTTGGTCGCGACCGGCGTGCGGCCGGGCGGCATCTCGTCGATCACGGACACGTCGAGGTCCGCGTAGTAGCTCATCGCGAGCGTGCGCGGGATCGGCGTCGCGCTCATCATGAGCTGGTGCGGCTGCGCGTCACCCGCGCTCGCGGTGCCTTTCATGCGCAGCGCGAGCCGCTGGTGCACGCCGAAGCGGTGCTGCTCGTCCACGATGGCGAGCGCGAGGTCCTTGAAGCTCACCTCCTCCTGGAACAGTGCATGCGTACCGACTGCGATGTGCGCCGCCCCGGAGGCGACCGCCTCCGCTGCCGCCGATTTCTCCTTGCGCCGCAGCCCTCCCGCGAGCCACGTGACGTTCAGTCCGAGCGGCGCGAGCCATGCGTCGAATTTGCGGAAGTGCTGCTCGGCCAGTATCTCCGTGGGCGCCATCACCGCGACCTGCGTGCCGTTCTCGATCGCCTGGAGCGCCGCGAGCGCCGCGACGATCGTCTTGCCGCTGCCGACGTCGCCCTGGAGCAGGCGCTGCATCGGATAGCCTCGCGCGAGATCCCGCTCGATCTCGGCCGCGACGCGCCGCTGCGCGCGCGTGAGCTCGAATGGGATCGATTCGAGCAGCCGCGCCGTCAACGCGCGCTTCGGCGCGAGCGGCGGCGCGCTCGCCGCCTTGCGCTTGCGGTAGTGCAGCCGCATCGAGAGCTGCTGCGCGAGCAGCTCGTCGAACTTCACGCGCCGCCACGCCGGATGCCGCCGCGACTGGAGATCCTCCTGGTCCACCTCCGGCGGCGGGTTGTGCAGGAATTTCACCGCCTCTTCGAAAAGCGGCAGGCGCAGCCGCGCAAGCAGCGCGCGCGGCAGCGTGTCGGCGAGCTCCGATGCCGCAACGGCGCCCGCGATCAGCCCTCGCAGCACGTCCTGGCTGAGCCCCGCCGTCGTCGGATACACCGGCGTCAGCGCTTTCGACACCGGCGCGCCTTCGCGCACCACCTTGTAGCGTGGATGCACGACCTCGGCGCCGAAGAAACCCTGCCGCACTTCGCCGAAGGCGCGCACGCGCACGCCGCGCGCGAGCTGCTTCAACTGGCTGGGATAGAAATTGAAGAAGCGCAGCGTGAGGACGCCGCTGCCGTCCTCGATGTGCGAGACGAGCTGGCGCCGCGGCCGATACTTGACCTCGGTTTCGACGACGCGCCCTTCCACGAGCACGTCCTGGCCCGAGGGTGCTTGCGCGATCGGGTAGAGCTTCGTCTCGTCGTCGTAGCGCAGCGGCAGGTGCAGCACGAGATCGAAGCGGCGCGCGATGCCCAGATGCACAAGCTTCTCGCGCGTGGCCTTGTTGATCGCGCGGACGTCGGCGTCGCCGCGCTCTGTCGAACGCGCTGCTCGCGGCGACGGTGCAGAGGCCGTCGCTTTCTTTCCGGCGCGCGGCGCTCGCGAGGCGCCTGCGTCTGAATCCGCCTTAGTCACGCTGCTATGATGGATGCGAGCCGCAATGCCGTCCACCACCGTCGACAACCTGCTGAAGCTCCTCGCCGCCGGACGCGACAACGCGCTGCTTCGCTTCAGTCTCGGCAACGAATATCTCAAGCAGGGTGAGGCCACACGCGCCGTGGAGCATCTGCGCGCGGCGCTCGCGCACGATCCCGGTTATTCGGCCGCGTGGAAGCTGCTCGGCCGCGCGCTCGAGCGCAGCGGCGCGAGCGAAGAAGCGCTCGCAGCATACCGCGAAGGCATCAGCATCGCGGAGCGCAAGGGCGACAAACAGGCGGCGAAGGAGATGACGGTGTTCGCGCGACGGCTCGAGAAGAAATCGTAGGGTGCGTTGGTCACGCACCGCGGTGTTGCTACCAGCGCACCTTACGAAGGCAATTCGAGCACGTATTTCGACAGGATGTTGCGCTGGATCTCGCTCGACCCGCCGTAGATCGTGGACGGTCGCGCATAATAGAACGGTGCGAGAAAATCGATCTCGGCCCCCCGAATGTCCTGTACGCCTTCCATGACGCCGTCTTCCGCGCCGGTCTCGACAAGGAGATCGGTGAGGCGCTGCCACGCTTCCATCGCCCAGATCTTGAGCTGGGATACGTCGTGGCCGAGCGGGTCGCCGCGCTTCACCTGCTCCACGTAGCGCGAGTACAGCGAGGCGAGGTCTTCCAGGTCGAGCTTGATCTCGACGAAGCGGTCGACGAAGCCCTGATCGTCGAAGAGACCCTTCGCGCGCGCGAGCATCTCCAGCCGCGTGAGCGCGTACTGCGGGCGCCGCGGACTGCCGATGTTGAGCCGCTCGTGGCCGAGCAGCGCTTTGGCGACCGTCCAGCCCTCGTTCAACTTGCCGACCAGCGCATCGCGCGGCACGCGCACGTTGTCGAAGAAGACCTGGCAGAACTCCGCGTGTCCCGCGATGTTGCGGATCGGCCGGATGGTGATGCCGGGCGTTGCCTTGTCGACGAGCAGGAAACTGATGCCCTTCTGCTTTTTCGCTTCCTTGTCGGTACGCACGAGCAGATAGATGTGCGTCGCCTCGTCCGCGAACGACGTCCAGATCTTCTGGCCGTTGATCACGAACCCACCGCCCTCGATTACGGCGGAGGTCTGGAGATTCGCCAGGTCGGATCCGGCGCCGGGTTCCGAATACCCCTGCGCCCAGATGATCTCGCCGGACGCGGTGCGCGGCAGGTAATGGTTTTTCTGCGCGTCGGTGCCGTACTTCATGAGAATCGGCCCGACCTGCGTGATGCCCTGATCGGCGGCGCGCATGACGCCGTAGCGCTCGAGCTCTTCGAGATAGATCACCATCTTGCCCGCATCGAGACCCATGCCGCCCCACTCCTGCGGCCAGTTGGGCGCGATCCAGCCCTTTTCATACAGCGCGTTCCACCAGGGACGGATCTCGTCCATGCGCACGCGGCGCGACAGGAAACGCAGCTCTTTCGGGTAGCGCTTTTCGATGAAGTCGCGGACCTCGCGGCGGAAATCGTCGTCGGAGAGTGCGTTGTAATCGGCTTGCGGCATCTTGTTTCCTCTCGCCCGTACCTCTCCCCGCGTGCGGAGAGAGGGGCTCCTGTTTCAGGCTGTTAACGTCAGCCCGGCGTAGCGGCGGCGGTGCTGGCCTGCATTGCCGAGCCAGGCGGCGAGCACCAGCGCGCGTTTGAGATACAGGCCAACGTCGAATTCGTCGGTGAACCCGATAGCACCGTGGATCTGGATCGCCTCGCGGCAGATGCGCACGCCGGCTTCGGCGCAACGCGCTTTCAGCCGGCTCGCGATCGCCGCCCGCCGCTCGGCCTGCGGTTCGCGGGCGAGCTCGCGAAGACCCTCGTCCAGCACGGCGGACGAAAGCTGCTGCTGAATGTAGAGATCGACCGCGCGATGCTGCAGGGCCTGGAAGCTTCCGATAGGTTTTCCGAACTGCACGCGCGTCTTCATGTAATCGACGCTCATGTCGAGCGCCTTCGCCATCACGCCATGGAGCTCCGCGGCGGCGACCGCCCGCGTGTGATCCAGCGCGCGCTCGAGCGCGGCCGCTGCAGCCTGGCCGGTTGCGGCGACGGAATCGCGCGGCGCTACGGCGTCTTCCAGGGTGAGCGTGCCGAAGTGCCGTCCGTCCGCGATCGGGTCGAGATCGAGCGTCACGCCCTGAGTGCCGGCGTCGACACACGCAAGGACGAGACCATCGTGCGCGCGCGCGGCCACGACGAACACGTCCGCGCCGGCCGCGCCCGGTATATAGCGTTTCGTGCCGCTCAAGCGGTAGCCGCCCTCGAACGGCGTCGCGCGGAGCGCGATGTGCGCGCCGTCGAGCGCGCCGGCGGTCTCCTGCCACGCGAGCGAGAGGACGCGTTCGCCGCTGACGAACGCCGGCAGCAGCGCCTGCTTGAGCGGCTCGTTCGCGGATGCCGCGAGCGCACCCGCCGCGAGCACCGCCGAGGCGGCATACGGCTCCGGCGTGAGCGCGCGCGCCAGGCCGCCGGCGACGAGTGCGGCTTCGCGCACGCCGAGTCCCATGCCGCCGTAGGCCTCCGGCACCGCGACGCCGAGCCAGCCGAGCTCGGCCATCTGCCGCCAGATGTCGCGATCGAATTCCTGGGGCGTTCCGCGCAGTCGCCGCACGCGCGCGATGTCGGTGCCGCGCGCGACGAAGTCGGCGACGCTCGCTTTCAGCATCTCGTCCTGTTCGGACGTCGTGGAGGTCATTGGGTCGTTCCTAATCGTTGCAGTATGAGCGCGCGCGTTTCCGCGATCGCTTTGCCGTACGGGCTCCCGGCGGGTACGCGCTCGATCACCTTCAGCGCTTCGTCGCTGCGTCCGAGGTCGGAGAGCGTCTGCGCGAGATTGTTCAGCACCGGCGTCGAATCCGGGTGACGTTCGAGCGCGCGGCGCAGCACGCTTTCGGCGCGCGCAAGCTCGCCGAGCGTGTGATACGCGTTCGCGAGTCCGATGCTGGCGCCGAGATCGTGCGGCCAGCGCGAGAGAAGTCGCTCGTATGCACGCGCCGCAGCCTGCGGTTTGCCGACGCGTTCGAGCGCGACTATGGCATCGAGATATCGCTCCCGCGCCGCCGTGACCGGCATGCGATCAGGCGGCAGCGCGACCATGGCCCAGCGGCCGCCGTCTTTCCAGGTGTATTCGAAGAGCGCGACGTGCTCGAGACGCTCGCGGTCCTCGCCCGAGCGCAGCACGAGGTTTCCGCTGCGGCTGTTGTACCCGACAACCACCGCGTAATGCCACTGCTTGAAGGGCCAGCGCCCATAGTTCTGAAACACGACCACCGGATTGCCCGCGGAGACCTCACGCAGCACGTCCTCGAGGCTCGGGCTCAGCAGGTACGACACCATGCCGTAACGGCGCGGCGCCGCGAGCATCTCGGTGGTGACCGAGCCTTTGCGCGCCGGGATGTACACCTGACTCACCAGCTCGTCGGGTGTCACCGGTGCGCCGGCGTGCGCGAGCGCGGTCGCCAGCGCCGCCGGTCCGCACTGGTACTCCACCTGCGGGAAGAACGGCACGTTCGCGATTTGCGCCTGCAGCGCCAGATCCGGCGGCCAGCGGTCTCGCAGCTCGGCAGTCTGCGGAATGATGCTGGCGCAGCCGGCGAGCATCGCGCATGAGAAAAAAACGCCCGCGATGACGCGGGCGTTTTCGCCGAAAGTCCGGCTCAAGCTTACCTGCGCGCCCACCACCACCACAGGAGGACGGCCGCGACCACGACCGCGGCGATCAACCAGCCGTCGCTGTCCGCGCCCGCGGGCATCGTGGGAAGCTGCCCCGCGAGCGAGCGCGCTTCGTCATCGGTCATGACGGCAACACGATCCTGTGCCGCTTTGACGTCCACGCCCAGGCTCTGGAGCTGACTCGCGACATCCGCACGGGACAGCATGCTGTGGATGTGCGCGCGCTCGGAAACGGTCGATGCCGCGGCGTTCGCAACCTGGTCGGTGCCGATCATGCCGGCGGACGCGTGAAACGACAGGAACATCATGGACACGATGAGCATGCGGCAGATCATTGCAACACCTGCTGACTTCATATTCACCTCCACTGGTTGATCGCAAAAACAACGCCCGGCCGTGCACTCGCTGTCCGTCGGAGCCGGCAGCGCGTGCGCATACTATAACCGCGCGGTTCCCCGTGCGGAATACTACAGAACGGCCGCGCGCACTTCGTGCAGATCGGTCTCGCCGGTCAGACACTTCTCGATGCCGTCCTGCTTCAGCGTGCGCATGCCGTCGGCCATCGCGGCCTTACGGATTTCGGTGGCCGATGCGCGATGCAACATCATCTGCCGGATCTGCGGCGACACGACGAGCAACTCGAAGAGCCCGATGCGGCCGCGATAACCGGTCTTGCGGCACGCGTTGCAGCCTTTTGCTTCGTACGTGTAGGCCTGCGTGCCGTGCCGCTTGTGCCACTCGGCGAGCACGTCACCGACCTTCAGATCCGTGTCGTAGCAGTACTCCTCGGCCAACGCCTCGATCTCCACCGGCAGCGCCGCGTGCCTCACGCGGCATTTGACGCACAGCCTGCGCGCCAGACGCTGCGCGAGCACGCCGAGCAGCGAATCGCTGAAGCTGAACGGATCGATGCCCATGTCGAGCAGGCGCACGACGGTCTCGGCGGCGCTGTTCGTATGCAGCGTGGAGAACACGAGGTGTCCCGTGAGGGAGGCTTCGACGCCGATGCCGGCGGTCTCCTGATCGCGCATCTCGCCGACCATGATCACGTCGGGATCGGCGCGCAGGAACGCGCGCATGACGGTGGCGAAATCCCAGCCGATCTTCGCATTGACCTGCACCTGCCTCAAACCGGGCTGCGTGATCTCGATCGGATTTTCGGCCGTCCAGATCTTGGTGCCGGGCTCGTTGATGACACTGATCAGCGAGTGCAGGGTCGTCGTCTTGCCCGAGCCGGTCGGCCCCGCCGCGAGTATGAGACCGTAAGGCTTGCGGATGAGCGATTGCACGCGCGCGAGATCGTGGTCCGACAGTCCGAGCTTGCGGACGGGGATCGGCTCGGTCGCCGTGAGCAGCCGCATGACGACGTCTTCGAGCCCGTCGCGCGTCGGTACGGTCACGACCCTCAGCTCGATGTCGAGCGGGGCAAAATCCTTGAACGCGATACGGCCGTCCTGCGCGCGCCGCCGCTCCGAGATGTCGATGCCGGCCATGATCTTGATGCGCGAGACCGTGGCGCTGCGGAAGTTGTACGGCAGCCGCAGGTATTCGGAGAGCACGCCGTCGTTGCGGAAGCGGATCACGACGCTTTCGCGGCCGCGGTTCGCTTCGATGTGGATGTCAGACGAGCCCGCCGCGTGCGCGTCAATGATGATCTTGTTGACGAGCCGCACGAGCGTGCTGTCCGTCTCCTTGATGACTTCCTCTTTGGCGTCGTCGCCGGCGCGCAGCTCGTCGCGGAGCTGCTGCGCGATCTGCTGCACTTCATGGTGCTCCGTGCCGCCGCCGTAATAGAGCACGATCGCGCGCTCGATGTCGTCCGCGGTCGCCATCACCGGCGTGACCGGCGCCTGCGTGTAGAAGCGCACGTGCTCGAGCGGAATGGTGTCGAGCGGATCCGAGACTGCGACGACGAGCCGGCCTTCGATGTAGCAGAGCGGCACCACGCCGTTCTTGCGAACCAGATCGTCTGGCAGCACCTTCAGCAGCCGTGCATCGATGCCGAACTTGGTGAGGTCGACGAACGGGATGCCGAGCTTCTGGCACAGCACGAGATAGAGCTGGTCGCGCGTGAGGAAGCCGAGCTCGACCAGGATCTCGCCGAGATGCTTCTTCTCGTTGTGGCGCTGGAACTGGAGCGCGACGTCGAGCTGCTCGCGGCTGATCAACTGCGCGTCCACCATGAGCTCGCCCATGCGCCCGCCGAGCATCGGGCGCTTCGCGTGCAGCGCCGTGTAGAGCTGCTCGAGCGTCGCGACTTTCTGGAGATCGGTGCGCGCGCCTTCGGCGCCCTGCAGCGGCTCTACGCGGAGCGGCGGCTCGAACTGGGTGTCCACCCGTGCATCATGCCACGAATACGGGACGACGCCTGCCTCACGCGGCATGACGCGAAGCGCTGCCCTCGAGGCTCGCGTCGCGTGCCTGCGGCCCGCCCGCGTCGTTTTCGGGCGGCCGCGCCGGCAGGTTCACGAACAGCGTCTGCGTCGGGTAGGCGAAGGCGATGCCCTCGGCCTGGAAGTCGCGGACGATCGCCAGATTGATCGCCTGCTGGATGTCCATGTACAGGTTGTAGTCGGGGTCGAGCACGATATACACGGCCTCGAATACGTAGGCGTGCGCGCCGCACTCCTTCAGGTGTGCGCGGTCGAAGCGCGTCTTCTGCTGCGACTCGATCGCGCGGCGCATGATCCCCGGAATCGCCTCGAGCTGCTCGGGCGGCGTGTCGTAGACCACGTCGATCCGGAATTCGATGCGCCGCTCGTACATGCGCTTGTAGTTGTGTATGCGCGCTTTCAGCAGCTCGTTGTTGGAGAAGACGATCAGCTCGCCGGAGAGAGCGCGCACGCGGGTCGTCTTGACCCCGATGTACTCGACGGTGCCCATGTCCTTGTCGACGACGATGAAGTCGCCGACGACGAACGGCTTGTCCATCACGATCGAGATCGACGCGAACAGGTCGCCCAGCACGTTCTGCACGGCGAGGGCGACCGCCACGCCGCCGATGCCTAGACCGGCGACGAGCGCCGTGATGTCGAAGCCGAGCTGATCCAGCGCGAACAGGATCATCATCGACCACACGAGCACGCGCGCGGCGAAGCCCATGAGCGAGATCGCGGTGATCGCCTCGCCGCCGGTGCGTCGCCGCTCGATCTGGCGTTGCGTCGATGCGCGGATCAGCCGGTTGACCCACACCGTGACCTGCGCCACGAGGGCAATGATCGCGATCGAGGTCGCCAGCCGGTCGAGCTTCGGCGGCAGGTTGACGAGCGAGAGCCCCGCATAGAGCGCAGCCGGCGTGAGCAGCCAGAGCTTGGTGCCGTCGATCGCCTGCACGATCGAATCGTCGAGCCCCGTCGCCGTACGGCTCGCGAGGCGCGGGAGCACCCGCCGCAGCACGCTGCGCGCGAGCGCGATCGCGAGCAGCGTGATCGCAAAGGCACAACCGGCGAGAAGCCAGTCGTAAATATCGTTCGCCGCCCAGGCCTGGTAGAAAAGCTTCATGAGGAGCGGCGGCAGCAATTAATGCGCCGAAAACGAGCCGGCGTTGTAAGACTTAGCCTGACGCGACGGTCCTACGCTGATAACCACCGAGAATTGGGGGGCGTATGTACACGATCGGCAGGCTCGGCAGAAAAGCGCGGGTGAAGGCAGACAGCATCCGCTTCTACGAACGCCAGGGACTTATCTCCGCCGACAGCAAGACGCCTGCCGGTTACCGGCTCTACTGCGACGCCGCGGTGCGCCGGCTCCTCGTGATCAAGCACGCGCAGCGCTGCGGCTTTACGCTGGCCGAGATCCACAGGCTGGTGGATCTCGAGGGCGCGACGCCCGCGGCACGGGCTGCGACGTTTCGGATGCTCGCGGAAAAGAAGACGGAGGTTGAAGCGACGATCGGCGCGCTGGAGGCGATGTCCGAAGCGCTGAGCGCCGTGCTCATCGCGAAGAATGCCGTTGCGCACGAAGGTACCGAAGATCTGCTGTTCGAAATATTGAGCGCGCGCCAACTCGCCTCGCAGAAGAAGCACAGATCGGCGACCGCAACAAAGCCCGCGATACACACTGCTGAAAGCAGCTCGCTGATGCGCTAACCATGGAGCTTGCTCCGTGGTTGAGACTTGTGTGTCGCGCGCGCAACGCTTTCGTTCATCGCGCCGAAAACTTCTTGGAGGTACCGATATGCGCTCTGCATACTGGCCTCCGCGTGCGCCGAATGCACGGCGATCCGCAGAGTAGCTCCACCGCTTCATCTCAAGACAACGAGGAGAAATGTATGCAGAAAAAACTCGCCGCATTAGCGGTTGCGACGGCGTTCGGCACACCCGCATTGGCGGTTGCGCAGACGAGTACCGTGCAGATCTTCGGCACGATGTACGTCGAATACTCGTGGGCCGATCAGGGCCGCAACGCGACGACGGCGGCGCCCTTCACCACCGGTGTCGATCGCAGCGACGCCGACTTCGTCCAGACCCCCGGCAGCGAAATCGGCTTCAAGGGCGAAGAGAAGCTCGGCGGCGGTCTGTCGGCGTGGTTCCAGTGCACGAGCACGGCCGACCCGCGCGGCGTCAGCCAGGAGGGCTGGTGCTCGCGTAACAGCGCACTGGGTCTGAAAGGTGGCTTCGGCAACGTGTTCGTCGGCAACTGGGACGCGCCGTTCAAGCGCACGATCAGCCCGGGCCAGGTGGGTGCCAACGACACCGGCATCTGGGGTAGCGCATTCCTGCTGGCCGGCGGTTCGACCACGACCGCGTGGCCGGGCGCCGCCGCCGGATCGGCCGCCAGCGCGGGCCGCGCCATCTTCAAGCGTCGCCAGAACAGCAGCATCAACTACGACAGCCCGAATTTCGGCGGCTTCCAGGTGATGGCGATGTTCACCGCGTCGCAACCGTCGACCGGCACGCTCGACCCGGCGAACAACAGCCATCCGCGCATTCTGTCTCTCGGCGGCCAATATCGCGCCGGTCCGATCTACGTCGGCGCAGGCTACGAGCGGCACAAGGATGCGAACGGCCCGACGGGCGTTCCGGTCGCTGCCGGTACGGTGCGCGAAGGCAGCGACGACGGCTGGCACGTCGCTGCCGCGTATACGTGGGGTCCGGTGCGTTTCGGTGCCGCGTACACCCGCCAGGAAGTCGAGGTCGGCACCGTTGCAGCGCCGGCCGAAGTGAAGTATCGCGGCTGGCACCTGGGCGTCGACTGGCGCATCGTCGGACCGCACGGTCTGCGTGCGGCTTACACGCGTGCGCAGGACTCGCGGCAGTCGGGCGTGCTTGCCGGCGGCGCGAACCTCGTCGGCTCGGCCGGTACCACCGTGTTCGGCGTGAGCCCGACGCTGCCGGGCGGCGCTGCACAGCTTGGCGCCAGCGGCGTTACGCGTCCGATCGCGCTTCCGGGCGGCTCGGGCGACAACGGTGCGAAGCTGTGGCAGATCCGTTACGTGTACACGTTCTCGAAACGGACCGAGTTCAACTTCGGTTACGTGCGCCTCGACAACGATTCGGCGGGCGTCTACAACCTCGGCGGTCTCACCGGCGGTTACGGTGCGCTGCGGCCGGGCGAGAACCAGGACGCGTTCGCGGCCAGCGTGCGGCATCGGTTCTAGTCCGCACTTGCTTCACGAGAAACGGGCGCTTCGGCGCCCGTTTTTTTGCGTCCCAAAAAAGAAACCCGACGGTTAGGCGCCGGGTTGAACACGAGACAAGGTCACCACTCCTCGGAGGCCCCGTTCGTGACATCACAGGATGGAGCGCCTCGCGGCGCTCCAAGAGTCAAGTTACAGACGCCGGCGCCGGCAGGCAACGATTCGAACGCCGCCTGCAGCATAAACACTGGAACAATGATCCCAGCTTCACGGTTTCGCGCGAGGCAGCGATCATCTGTGCAACCGAGATAATGCGAAAGGGCCAGCGATCACTGACTGCTGGCCCTTGAGAACTGGTGGAGTGGAGGAGGATCGAACTCCCGACCTTCGCATTGCGAACGCGACGCTCTCCCAGCTGAGCTACCACCCCGGGGAGCCGCGCATTCTACCGGTACCCTGCGGACAGGACAAATTTCAGGCAGTGCGCGGCTGCGTTCTATACGCCCACGCGATCATCGCGACGCCCGCGACGATCATCGGTATCGAGAGCCACTGACCCATCGAGAAGCCGAGCGCGAGCAGCCCCAGAAAGCTGTCGGGCTCGCGCGTGTACTCGACGCCGAAGCGGAAGAGCCCATAGAGCACGAGGAACGCGCCGGACACGGCGCCGCGCGGCCGCGGTTTCGCGGAATAGAGCCACAGCGCGGTGAAGAGCACGATGCCTTCAAGCGCGAACTCGTAGAGCTGCGAGGGATGGCGCGCGATGTTGTCCACGTTCGGAAAGACCATCGCCCACGGCACATCGCTCGGGCGACCCCAGAGCTCCGCGTTGATGAAGTTCCCGAGACGACCGGCCGCCAGTCCGAGCGGCACCAGCGGCGCGACGAAATCGGTCACGCGCAGCCAGTCCTGTTTGCGGCTGCGCGCGAAAAGCCACAGCGCGAGGATGACACCGAGCATGCCGCCGTGAAACGACATGCCGCCTTCCCAGACGTAGAAGATGCGCCACGGCTCGGGGAGATAATCGCCCAGCTTGTAGAACAGGACGTAACCCACGCGGCCGCCGATGATCGTGCCGAGGATGCCGTAGAAGAGCGCGTCGTCGAGGTCCTTCGCGGACCACACGCCGCCCGGCCGGTGCGCAATGCGCCAGCGCCCGAAGCCCCAGAGCAGCCCGAATCCGACGAGGTACATGAGCCCGTACCAGCGGATCGCAAGCGGTCCCAACTGAAGCGCGATCGGATCGAACTGCGGGTGGACGAGCATTGTTTGCAGGGGGCGCGGCGTCAGCCGCAATGAGCGTGGTCGTTGCGCCCGGAGCCGCGCGCAGCGCGCAGCGGGAGCGGTGTAAGGTTTATCATTCGGCGCTCGATTATAAGCCGCGGGATTTCGTTCAATGTCGCTCAACAGACGCAGCCGCCTCATCACGCAAGGCGTTGCACGCTCACCCAACCGCGCGATGCTGCGCGCCGTCGGTTTCGGCGACCGCGATTTCGACAAACCGATCATCGGTGTTGCGAACGGCCACTCGAACATGAACCCGTGCAACGCCGGCATACAGCCGCTCGTCGATCGCGCGATGGCCGCGCTGCGCGAGAACGGCGCGATGCCGCAGGTCTTCGGCGTGCCCACGATCACCGACGGCATCGGCATGGGCACCGAAGCGATGAAATATTCGCTCATCTCGCGGGAGGTCATCGCCGACTGCATCGAAACGGCGGTGAACGGCCAGGCGATGGACGGCGTGCTCGTGTGCGGCGGCTGCGACAAGAACATGCCCGGCGGCATGATCGCGATGCTGCGCATGAACGTTCCCGGGATTTACGTCTATGCCGGCACCATCAAGCCCGGCAAGTGGAAAGGGCAGGACCTCACGATCGTGAGCGCGTTCGAAGCTGTCGGCGCCTACACCGCCGGCCGCATGAGCGACGAGGATTTCATCGGCATCGAAAAGCACGCGTGTCCGAGCGTCGGCGCCTGCGGCGGGATGTACACCGCCAACACCATGTCGTCCTCGTTCGAAGCGCTCGGGACGAGCCTGCTGGGCTCGTCTCAGCTCGCTTCGCCCGATCCGGAGAAAGCCGACTCGGCGGCAGCGTCGGCCAGGGTGCTGGTCGAGGCGGTCAGGAATCAGATCAAGCCGCGCGATATCGTGACGCGGAAATCGATCGAAAACGCGGTGGCGCTCATCATGGCGACCGGCGGCTCGACCAACGCCGTGCTGCACTATCTCGCGATCGCGCACGCTGCCGGCGTGAAGTGGACGATCGACGATTTCGAGCGGATGCGTAAACGCGTGCCGGTGCTGTGCGATCTCAAACCATCCGGCCGATACGTCGCGGTCGACTTCAACCGCGCGGGCGGCGTGCCGCAAGTGCTCAAGATGCTGCTCGAGCGTGATCTCCTCAACGGCGACTGCGTGACGATCACCGGACGCACGCTCCAGCAGGAGCTCAAAGCCGTGCCCAAGGAGCCCCGCAAGGACCAGGACGTGATCCGCCCGTGGAGTAACCCGCTGTACAAGCACGGTCACCTCGCGATCCTCAAAGGCAATCTCGCGCCCGAAGGCTGCGTCGCAAAGATTACCGGCCTCAAATCCCCGGTCATCACGGGCCCCGCGCGCGTCTTCGACTCCGAGAATGCGTGCATGAAAGCGATTATGGCCAAGCGCATCAAGGCGGGCGACGTGATCGTGATCCGGTACGAAGGCCCGAAAGGGGGTCCGGGCATGCAGGAGATGCTCGCGCCGACCGCCGCGCTGATCGGGCAGGGACTCGGCGAATCGGTCGGGCTCATCACCGACGGCCGCTTCTCCGGCGGCACGTGGGGCATGGTGGTGGGCCACGTCGCGCCCGAAGCGTTCGTCGGCGGGCCGATCGCGCTGGTCGAAGAAGGCGATTCGATCACGATCGACGCACACAAACGGTTGATTCAGTTGAACGTCCCGGACAAGACGCTCGCTGCGCGCCGCAGGAAATGGAAGCAGCCGCCGGCGCGCTACACCCAGGGCGTGATGGCGAAGTACACCGCGCTCGTCTCGACGGCGTCGCGCGGCGCGGTCACGGACTAGCGGTTCATGTCCCGCAGCCCAGCGCGCGCGCACGGCGTGCAGGCATTCGCGCGGCGCATCGTCGAATCGCCGCGTTTCGAGCCTTTCATGATCGGGCTCATCATCTTCAACGCGCTGCTGATCGGGCTGGAGACGTCCAAGGAGTTCGTCGCCCAGTACGACGGCTGGCTCCATGTCGGCAACGACGTGATCCTCGTGTTTTTCATCATCGAGGCCGCGCTCAAGATCACCGCCGTCGCGCCACGCTGGAAGCTCTATTTCGGAGACGGCTGGAACCTCTTCGACTTCTCGATCATCGTGCTGTCGCTGATTCCCGCGACCGGGGAGTTCGCGCTGGTGGCGCGGCTGGTGCGGGTGCTGCGCGTGCTGCGGCTCGTCTCCGCCGTTCCACAACTGCGGCTGATCGTCGCGACGCTGGTGCGTTCGATACCGAGCATGGGACACGTGATCCTGCTGATGAGCGTGATTTTCTACATCTATGCGGTGACCGGATTTCATCTCTTCAGCGAGGTCGATCCCGAGAATTGGGGGTCGCTGGGCGGCGCGCTGCTCACGCTCTTTCAGATGGTGACGCTCGAAGGCTGGGTCGACGTGATGCAGGCGGCCCAGGACGCCACGCCGTGGGCGTGGATCTACTTCGTGAGCTTCATCCTGATCGGCACGTTCGTCGTGCTGAACCTCTTCATCGCGGTCGTGATCAACAACCTCGAGCAGAGCAAGCTCGAGCAGCTCGAGGAGCTCAACCAGCCGACGACGCACGAGGAAGTGCTGGCGGAGCTCGACAAAACGCGCAAGGCGCTGCAGGAGCTTCAGCGTAAGATAGCAAGGCTTACGTAACCGGCAGCGGTGCGCCACAGGCGCACCTTACGCATTTCACCTCTTTTTCCGTCACCTCTTATGCCCAACCGGCTTGCGACGGAAACCTCCCCGTATCTCCAGCAGCACGCGGACAACCCCGTGGAGTGGTATCCGTGGGGCGAGGAGGCGCTCGAGCTCGCGCGCCGGCTCGACAAGCCGATTCTGCTGTCGATCGGCTATTCGGCGTGCCACTGGTGCCACGTCATGGCGCACGAATCGTTCGAGGACGCACAGGTCGCGGTCGTCATGAACATGCACTTCGTGAACGTCAAGGTCGATCGCGAGGAGCGGCCGGATCTCGACCAGATCTACCAGACCGCCCACCAGATGCTGACGCAGCGCGCCGGCGGCTGGCCGCTCACGATGTTTCTGACGCCCGAAGGCGTGCCGTTCTTTGCCGGCACGTATTTTCCCAAGGCCTCGCGCTACGGAATGCCGGGGTTCGCCGACCTGCTGCCGCGCATCGCCGAGGCTTACCGCACCCAGCGGCGCGAGATCACCGAGCAGAACGCCTCACTCATGGACGCGCTGCAACGCAGCGATGCCGCCGCGGGCGGCGACCGGGCGCTGCAGCGCGGACCTGTCGATGCCGCAGTACGCGAGCTCTCCCAATTTTTTGACGACGTCCACGGCGGCATCGGTCAGGCGCCGAAATTTCCGCATCCCTACGAGCTCGCCTTCTGCCTCCGGCGCCACGCGCTCGATGGCGGGGCGCTCTCGGGCGCGATCGCCACGCTCACGCTCACCAAAATGGCCGAAGGCGGCCTCTATGATCACCTGGGCGGCGGCTTCTGCCGGTACAGCACCGACCGTTTCTGGGCGATACCGCATTTCGAGAAGATGCTGTACGACAACGGTCCGCTGCTGGCGCTGTACGCCGATGCGTGGCTGCATACGCGCGAGCCGCTGTACGAGCGCGCCGCGCGCGGCACGGCCGAGTGGGTGATGCGGGAGATGCACGCCCAGGAAGGCGGTTACTACTCTTCGCTCGACGCCGACTCCGAAGGCGAGGAAGGCAAGTTCTACGTCTGGACCCCCGAAGAGGCCGCGGCGCTTCTCACGCCCCCCGAGTACGCGGTGGCTGCCGCGCACTACGGCCTCGATGCCGCGCCGAACTTCGAGAACCGCTACTGGCATCTGCGGATCGCGCAACCCCTGCCCGCGGTGGCATCGGCGTTGAGTATCTCGCTCGACGCGGCCGAGCAACTGCGCGAGTCGGCGCGCGCAAAGCTCTATGAAGCGCGCGAGCGGCGGGTGCACCCCGGGCGCGACGAAAAGGTGCTGACGAGCTGGAACGCGCTCATGGCCAAAGGGATGGCGCGCGCCGGGCGCGTGTTCGGCCGCGCCGACTGGACCGACTCGGCGCAGCGGGCGGTCGGCTTCATTCGTGCGACGCTGTGGGTCGACGGAAGACTCCTCGCGACGTACAAGGACGGCCGCGCGCACCTCAACGCGTACCTCGACGATTACGCTTTCCTGCTCGATGCGCTGCTGGAGCTCCTGCAGACCGAATTCAGGAGCGACGATCTCGCGTTCGCGCGCGCTGTCGCCGACGCGCTGCTCCAGCGATTCGAGGACCCGGACCGCGGAGGCTTCTACTTCACCAGTCACGACCACGAAAAGCTCATTCATCGGCCGAAGACCGGGCACGACGGCGCGACACCATCGGGCAACGGGGTGGCCGCGTACGCGCTGCAACGCCTTGGTCATGTCCTCGGCGAGCCGCGCTATCTCGCCGCGGCCGAGCGCACGCTGAAGGCGTTCTACGAAAGCCTGCAGCGCAACGCGAGCGGCCATACCACGCTCGCGACCGCGCTCGAGGAAACGCTGACTCCGCCGCGGCTCGTGGTGCTGCGCGGCGCTGCGGCGCTCCTGCGAGCATGGCATGCGCAGCTCGCCGCCACGTACAGACCGGATACCATGGTCATTGCAATCGCGTCCGAGGCGACCGGCGTTCCACCGGCGCTCGACAAACCGGCGCCGCCCGCGCCACACGGCGTCAGCGCGTGGCTGTGCGAAGGCGTTACATGCCTGCCGCCCGTGTTCGAGGTGGCCGGGATGGAAGCGAATCTGGTTAAAATGCGCGGGCTCGTGAATTCCGAGGAACACCATAAATGAAACCGTGGATGACCGCGCTCTGCGTCGCTGCCGCAATGGCCGCCGCGGCAGCCGCGCAGGCGAATGAAAAGCTCGCGCAGGCGAGCGGCTGCAACACCTGTCACGCGCCCGACAAGAAAGTGATCGGTCCGGCATACAAGGAGATCGCGCAGAAATATCGCGGCAACAAGGGCGCCGAGGCCGCGCTCGTGAAAAAAGTGAAAGCCGGCGGCAAGGGTGTCTGGGGCGAGGTGCCGATGCCGCCCAACGCGCACGTGAAGGACGAGGACATCAAGACCCTCGTCAACTGGATACTGACGACGAAGTAATTGAAAGGACGCGGCGACTGCCGCGATAAGCTACTTTCTGCGGCGCAAGCCGCGTCGTTGGTTTTTTTGGAGGACGCGGCGACTGCCGCGATAAGCTACTTTCTGCGGCGCAAGCCGCGTCGTTGGTTTTTTTGGAGGGCGCGGCGACTGCCGCGCTAAGCTACTTTTTGCGGCGTGAGCCGCGTCGTAGTTCTTAGAAGGAAAAGCCATGAAGCGCAGAGTCGTCTTGGGAGCAGCCGTAACGATGGCCATTGCTGCGATGCTGGCGGGCTGCAAGAAAGAGGAGCCCGCGGCATCCAAGGCCGAAGCACCACGACCCATAGAGGCTGCGGCGGTGCGCATCGGCTCCGCTTCACCGCTCACGGGGCCGCAGGCGCACATCGGCATCGACATCCGTAACGGCGTCCAGCTTGCGATCGAGGATGCGAATGCCACCGGGGTCGAGATCGGCGGGAAAAAAGTGAAGTTCGAGATGGTGGCCGAGGACGACGAGGCCAATCCCACCAAGGCGACGACGGTCGCCCAGAAGCTCGTCGATTCCAAGGTGGTCGCGGTGGTCGGGCACTTCAACTCCGGCGCCTCGATTCCCGCCTCCAAGATCTACTCCGACGCCGGCATCCCGCAGATCTCGCCGTCCTCGACCAACCCGAAGTACACGCAGCAGGGCTTCAAGACGACCTTCCGCGTGGTCGCCCACGACGACCAGCAGGGCCCGACGCTCGGGCGCTACGCGATCGATAACCTCAAGGTGAAGACGGTCGCGGTGATCGACGACAGCACGGCGTACGGGCAGGGTCTCGCGGACGCCTTCGAGCGCACCGTGAAGGAGGCCGGCGTCAAAGTGCTGGCGCGCGAGCACACCACCGACAAGGACACCGACTTCAAGGCGATCCTCACCAAGATCAAAGGTGTCAACCCCGATCTCATCATGTTCGGCGGCATCGATCCGCAGGCCGGCCCGATGGTCAAGCAGATGGCCGAGCTCGGGATCAAGGCGAAGTTCATGGGCGGCGACGGCATGCAGACGCCGAACTTCATCAAGCTCGCCGGACCTGCCGCCGAAGGCGTGATGGCCTCGATTCCGGGCCTGCCGAAGGAAAAGATGCCCGGCGGCACTGAGTTCCTCAAGAAGTACAAGGCCAAGTTCAACCAGGAGGTCGAGCTTTTCGCGCCGATGGGCTACGACGCCGTGATGGTGTTCATCGACGCGATGAAACGCGCGGGCTCGACCGATCCCAAGGTTTTTCTTGCCGAGCTGCCGAAGACCAACTATCAGGGCGTCATCGGACCGATCCAGTTCGATGAAAAGGGCGACCTTCGCAATGGGCCGATCACCATCTACGTCGTGAAAAACGCCAAGTGGGAGCCGCTCGAGACGGTTACGCCGGGCGCCGCGGCGAGCGCGACGGCAACGACCCCCGGCAAGAAATGAAGTGACGCACACGGCGGCGGCAGCGTCGCACGTGTAATCTTCCGAACGGCACCGCAGCTTGCGGTGCCGTTTTCGCTTGCGCGCTTGAACGGCAACGGATGGACATCTTTCTCCAGCAGATCATCAACGGCCTCGTGCTCGGCAGCATCTACGCGCTGGTCGCGCTCGGCTACACGATGGTCTACGGCATCCTCGGGCTCATCAACTTCGCGCACGGCGATATCGTCATGATCGGCGCGCTCACGGCGCTGACGGTGACGGCGCTCCTCGCCGGCAGCGGCCTGCCGCCGCTGCTGGTCCTGCTGCTCGCGCTGCTCGCCGCGGCGCTCGTCTGCGTCCCGCTCGGGCTCACGATCGAGCGCCTGGCCTACCGGCCATTACGCCGCGCGCCGCGGCTTGCGCCGCTCATCACGGCGATCGGCGTGTCGATCCTCCTTCAGTACAGCGCCGCGCTCGTCTGGGGCAAGCAGTACATCTCGACGCCGAACCTCTTCACGCCCTCCACGATCGTGGTGGGCGGCGCGCAGTTCACCGACATCCAGGGTTACATCTTCCTGCTCGCGTGCGGCGTGATGGCGGCACTGCTGTGGTTCGTCAAGTCGAGCCGCGTCGGCCGCGCGATGCGCGCGACCGAGCAGAATCCGGACATCGCCGCGCTCATGGGCGTCGATACGAACCGCATCATCGCGTTCACGTTCCTGTTGGGCTCGGCGATCGGAGCGCTCGCCGGCGTGATGGTGGTGCTCTATTACGGCATCGGGCACTATTTCATGGGGTTCATGCTGGGCCTGAAGGCCTTCACGGCGGCCGTCCTCGGCGGGATCGGCAACATCGCGGGCGCGATGCTCGGCGGACTGCTGCTCGGCCTCATCGAAAGTCTCGCCTCCGGCTACATCGGCGACCTGACCGGCGGGCTCCTCGGCAGCAACTACCGGGACATCTTCGCATTCCTCGTGCTGATCGGCGTGCTGGTGCTCAAGCCGTCGGGCCTGATGGGCCAGCACGTGAGCGAGAGGGCGTGAGCGGGCGGCAGGCAGCGCGGCTCGCGCTTTATATCGCCGCCGCGGCGCTGCTCGTCGCGGCGCCGTTTCTGATCGACGCGACGCTGGGCCGCACGTGGGTGCGGATCATCGACGTGGCGCTGCTGTTCATCATGCTCGCGCTGGGGCTCAACGTCGTCGTCGGCTACGCAGGGCTGCTCGACTTGGGTTACATCGCGTTCTTCGCGGTCGGCGCGTACGCCTACGCGCTGCTCGCGTCACCGCAGTTCGACGTGCACTGGTCGTTTCTCGCATTGCTGCCGCTCGCGGCCGTGGTAGCGGCGTTCTTCGGCGTGCTCCTCGGTGCGCCGACCCTGCGGCTGCGCGGCGATTATCTCGCGATCGTGACGCTCGGCTTCGGCGAGATCATCCGCATCTGCCTCAACAATCTGAACCGTCCCTACAACATCACCAACGGCCCGCAGGGCATCACGCTGATCGATCCGCTGCAGGTCGGCGGCATGAGCCTCGCGAAGACGCAGACGTTCGCCGGGTTGACCATCGCGCCGGTGCACAGCTATTACTACGTGTTCCTCGCCTGCGCCGTCGTCTCAATCTTCATCTCGATGCGGCTCGAGGATTCGCGCATCGGCCGCGCGTGGATCGCCATCCGGGAGGACGAGCTCGCCGCCGCCGCGATGGGGATCCACACGCGCAACGTGAAGCTCCTCGCCTTTGCGATGGGCGCGACCTTCGGCGGCGTGGCCGGCGCGCTCTTCGCCTCCTTCCAGGGCTTCATCAGCCCGGAAAGCTTCACGCTGCTCGATTCCATCATGGTGCTCTGCATGGTCGTGCTCGGCGGCATGGGCAACGTCGCCGGCGTAGTGCTCGGCGCCGTCCTGCTGACGGCGCTGCCAGAAGCGCTGCGCCACGCCGGGCCGCTGCAGCAGTCGTGGTTCGGCACGGTCTACGTCGATCCCTCCGACCTGCGGATGCTGATGTTCGGCCTGGCGCTCGTGCTCATGATGCTGTTCAGGCCCGCCGGCCTGTGGCCGTCCTCGATCCGGCGGCGTGAGCTCGCGGGCGAGCGACTGAGCGCGGGTGCGGAGGGCGCCGATGTCCGCCGGTAATCTTCGCGCCGAAGGGTCCGGCGTTAACTCTCGCGCCGAAGGGTCGGGCATTAACTCTCGCGCCGAAGTGTCCGCCGGTAACCTTCGCGGCGAAGCGTCCGACGTTAACTCTCGCGCCGAAGGGTCCGGCGCTGAAGCGCTGCTGCAGGTCGACGCCGTCAGCAAGCGCTTCGGCGGCCTTGCCGCGCTCGAACAGGTGTCGCTGGACGTGCGACGCGGCGAGATCTTCGGGCTGATCGGTCCGAACGGCGCGGGCAAGACGACGCTGTTCAACGTCGTCACCGGCGTTTATGCGCCGGACGCCGGCGCGGTGCGCTTTGGCTCCGCGGTAGTGAGCGGGCTCAAACCGCATTCGATCGCCGAACGCGGGATCGCGCGCACGTTCCAGAACATCCGGCTGTTCGCGAACATGACGGCGCTGGAAAACGTGATGGTCGGGCGGCATCTGCGCACGCGTGCCGGCGTGATCGGCGCGGTGCTGCGCGGCGCGCACACGCGGGCCGAAGAAGCCGAGATCCAGGCGCGCGCACACGCGCTGCTCGACTACTGCGGCATCGCCTCGCATGCCAACGATCTCGCGCGTGCGCTGCCATACGGCGACCAGCGGCGGCTCGAGATCGCCCGCGCGCTCGCGACGGAGCCGAAGCTGCTCGCGCTCGACGAGCCGGCGGCCGGCATGAACCCGACCGAGCGCGCGACGCTGGCGCAGCTCATCGGCCGCATACGCGCCGACGGCACGACGCTCCTCCTGATCGAGCACGACGTGAAGCTCGTGATGGGCCTGTGCGACCGCGTCGCGGTCCTCGACTACGGCCGCAAGATCGCGGAAGGCGCGCCCGCCGAGGTCCAGCGCGATCCGGCGGTGATCGAAGCGTACCTCGGGGGCTCCCTTGCTTAGGGTGACCGGCCTCGAGGTGTCCTACGGCGGTATCCGCGCCGTGAAAGGCATCGATCTCGAAGTGCGCGAGCGCGAGCTCGTCACGCTGATCGGCGCGAACGGCGCCGGCAAGACGACGACGCTGAAAGCACTCGCAGGCCTGATCGCCCCGAGACGGGGACGCGTTGAATACAATAGTCGCGACGTCACCGGCATGCGGGCTCACGAGCTCGTCGCGATGGGCCTCGCGCTGGTGCCGGAGGGCCGCGGCGTGTTCGCGCGTCTCACCGTCGCGGAAAACCTCGCGATGGGGGCGTATACCCGCCGCGACAGCGCCATCGCCGGCGACTACGATCGCGTGTACGGGCTGTTTCCGCGCCTCGCCGAGCGGCGCCGCCAGCCCGCCGGAACGCTGTCGGGAGGAGAGCAGCAGATGCTTGCGATTGCGCGCGCGCTCATGAGCCGGCCGAAGCTCCTTCTGCTGGACGAGCCGAGCATGGGACTCGCGCCGCTGATGGTTCAGAAGATCTTCGAAACGATCAAGACGGTCGCCGCCGAAGGCGTGACGCTGCTGCTGGTGGAGCAGAACGCGAAGCTCGCGCTGCAGGTCTCGAGCCGCGCCTACGTCATGGAAACCGGCTCGATCGCGCTCGCCGATTCGGCAGCGGCGCTGCTCGACAATCCGGAGGTGCGTCGTGCGTATCTCGGTGAGTGAGTGGCTGGCGCTCAAGCTGGCGATCCGGCTGCCGCGCGCGCTCGTCGACCCGAGACTGCTCGCGCCGTTCGTGCGGCGCCACGCCTTCACGCGCCGGGGCATCGCGGCGATCGCGTGCGTGCTGCTCGCGGTGCTCGTGCTCCTGCACGTGCAGGGTTCCGACAGCGGCGTCAGGCGCTTGATCGATCTCACGGCGCAGCTCGCGGGGGTGAAGTCGATCGAGGCGCGCTGGGATGCGGCCGTCGCACATGCGCGGACCGGCGCGTCGACGACACCCGGCGCGGTGCACGACAGCGACGTCGCGCGCATTCAGCGCCCACTCGACCTCGCCGTGTCGTACGCTGCGAGCGAAGCGCTGCGCACTGCGGCCGCCGAGCTCAAGAAGGCGTACGTCGAAAAAGCCGACGTCGTCGCGCGTTTCGAGCGGGCGAGCATCGATTCGCGCGCGGCGCTCACGGCCGCGGTACGCTCGGATGCGGCGATTACGGCGGCGGTGCGCGAGGCGTGGCGGGATTTCCCCCAACGCGAGCGCCTGGTCGCCGCCGAGAATCTCGTGCTGCGCGTGCTCAGCGCGGCGCAGCAGTACCACGATGCGCCGAGTGCCGTAAACCGCGCCATCGTCGAGGCGCATGCCGCGGACCTGTCGCGCCCGCACGCGCTGCCGAAGCCGATCCAGAGCGGCCTCGCACGGCTCGAAGCCGACGTGCACCGGCTGCTGCTGCTCGCGCCGCTCGAGCAGATGCTGAGCGAGCGCCTCCGCGCGCTCGACACCGCGCGCAGGCTCGATGAGCTGGCCGATGTCTTCGAGCGCGAGCTCGCCGAGTCGATCGTACGGCGCGAGCGCTACCGCGCGGTGCTGATCGCCTACACGATCGCGCTTCTCCTGCTGATCGCGTGGCTCGTCGTGCGCGCGATCGCGCGCTTCCACGATCTCGAAGTGCTGTACACCCGTCAGACACGCCAGCTCGCGAAAACGCTGCGCCGGCTTTCGGCCTACGAGCGCCCCGCGCGCGAGACGCGCGCGGCGCCTGGGGAAGAAGACGCGCGCGTCGTCAACGAAGAGCGCCGGACACTCTAGAGTCGCGCCGCGCGGGAACGGGGCCTTCGCGAGCCGTAGCGCCTTGCCCGGGACCGCGCCGAGCCGCAGCTACTCGGTCAACCAGTCGCGCGGCCGCAGGAAATCGGTATAGAGGCGCGCTTCCGGCGTGCCCGGCTCCGGCGTCCAGTCGTAACGCCACGCGGCGAGCGGCGGCATCGACATGAGTATCGATTCGGTGCGGCCGCCGGACTGCAGGCCGAACAGCGTGCCGCGGTCGTACACGAGGTTGAACTCGATGTACCGGCCGCGCCGATACGCCTGGAAATCGCGCTCGCGCTCGCCGTACGGCTCCTCGGAGCAGCGCTCCACGATCGGCACATAGGCCGGCACAAAGTGCTCGCCGACGCTCCTCACGAGCGCGAAGCACGTGTCGAAATCGGGCTCGTTCACGTCGTCGAAAAAAATACCGCCGATGCCGCGCGGCTCGTTACGGTGGCGTAGAACGAAATATTCGTCGCACCACCGCTTGTAGCGCGGATAGCGCTCCGCGCCGAAGGCCGCCAGCGCCGCGCGGCAGGTGCGGTGGAAATGCCGCGCGTCCTCCTCACGCGCGTAAAACGGCGTGAGATCCATGCCGCCGCCGAACCACCAGACCGGCGCCGCACCGGCTTTTTCGGCGGCGAAGCAGCGGACGTTCATGTGCACCGTCGGCACGTGCGGGTTGCGCGGGTGCACGACGACCGAGACACCCATCGCCTGGTAGCCGCGCCCGGCGAGCTCCGGGCGCGCCGCCGAAGCCGACGGCGGCAGGTCTTTGCCGTGCACGTGAGAGAACCCGACACCCGCGCGCTCGAAAACGGCGCCGCCTTCGAGAATGCAGGTGAGCCCCCCGCCGCCCTGCGGGCGCCGCCAGGCGTCGCGTCGGAACGGCCGCCCGTCGAGCGCGCAAAGGCGCGCGACGATGCTTCCCTGCAGCCCGGTGAAAAACCGCTCGACGGCGGCGAGGTCCACGAGAAAAGCGCGCTACTTCTTCGCGGCGGCGGCGGACGCGCCGCGCGCACCGAGCGCGCGGTGGCCGATATCGCGCCGGTACTGCATGCCGTCGTAGCGGATGCGGCTCACGATCTCGTAGGCGCGCTTCTGCGCGGTGCGCACGTTGTGACCGAGCGCCGTCACGCACAGCACGCGACCGCCGCTCACCGCGACGCGGCCGTCCTGGAGCGTCGTGCCGGCGTGAAAGACGCGGTAATCCTCGCCGGGCTCGGGCAAGCCCTCGATCACGTCGCCCTTGCGCGGCGCGTCGGGATAGCCGTGCGCAGCCAGCACCACCCCGAGCGCGACGCGCGGATCCCATTCGGCCTCGGCGCGGTCCAGCGTGCCGTCGAGCGCGTGCTCGATCAGCGCCACGAGGTCGGTCTTGAGTCGAATCAGAATCGGCTGCGTCTCGGGGTCACCCATGCGGCAGTTGAACTCGAGCACTTTCAGCTCGCCGCTGGCGCCGATCATGAGGCCCGCGTACAGAAAGCCCGTGTACGGCGTGCCGTCAGCGCGCATGCCTGCGATCGTCGGGTCGATCACTTCACGCATCACACGTGCGTGGATGGCCGGCGAGATTACCGGCGCGGGCGAATAGGCGCCCATGCCGCCGGTATTCGGCCCCTGGTCCGCATCGAGCAAACGTTTGTGGTCCTGGCTGCTCGCGAGCGGCAGCGCATGGCGCCCGTCGGCCAGCACGATGAAGCTCGCTTCTTCGCCCTCGAGACACTCCTCGATCACCACGCGTGCACCGGCGCTCCCCATCCGGTTATCGACGAGCATCATGTCCACGGCGGCGTGCGCTTCCGCGGCGCTCGCCGCCACGACCACGCCCTTGCCCGCTGCCAGGCCGTCGGCCTTGACGACGATCGGCGCGCCCTGCTTGTCGATATAGGCATGGGCGGCCGCCGGCTCCGTGAACGTCGCATAGCCCGCGGTCGGTATGCGATGGCGCACCATGAAGCTCTTCGCGAAATCCTTCGACGATTCGAGCATCGCCGCCTGCTTCGTCGGACCGAAGATGCGCAGGCCCGCGGCCTGGAACGCGTCCACCACGCCGGCCGCGAGCGGCGCTTCCGGGCCGACGACGGTAAGGTTGATGCCTTCGGCTTTCGCGAAATCGACCAGCGCCTCGATGCTCGTGTGCGGAACGTTGCTCACGCCTTCCTCGGTCGCGGTGCCGGCGTTGCCCGGCGCGACGAAGACCTTGAACACGCGGGGCGACGCGGCGAGCTTCCACGCGAGTGCATGCTCGCGGCCGCCCGCGCCGATGACGAGGATCTTCAATGCCGGAAGTGGCGCACGCCGGTGAACACCATCGCGATGCCCTGCTCGTTCGCGGCCTCGATCACCTCGGCGTCACGCAGGCTGCCGCCGGGCTGGATGATCGCTTTCGCGCCGGCGTGGGCGACGACGTCGACACCGTCGCGGAACGGAAAGAACGCGTCGGAGGCGACGACCGAGCCGTCGAGCGAAAGGCCGGCGTTACCGGCCTTGATCGAAGCGATGCGCGCCGAATCGACGCGGCTCATCTGGCCTGCGCCGACGCCGAGCGTGCGGCCGCTCCCGCAGAAGACGATCGCGTTCGACTTCACGAACTTCGCGACGCGCCACGCGAACACGAGATCGGCGAGCTCGTTCTCGGTCGGCGGGCGCTGCGTGACGACCTTGAGGCTCGAAGAGGCGACGTTCAGCACGTCCGGACTCTGCACGAGCACGCCGCCGCCCACGCGCTTGAAATCGAGCGCGTTCGCTCCGGCGCCGGCGGGCACGGCCAGCACGCGCACGTTCGTCTTGCGGGCGAGTTGCGCCGCCGCCGCCGTGGAAACCTCGGGTGCGATGACGACTTCGACGAACTGCTCGCAGACCGCGCGCGCCGCCGCCTCGTCGAGCGGGCGGTTGAACGCGATGATGCCGCCGAACGCGGAGGTGGGATCGGTCGCGAACGCCTTGCGGTAGGCGATCTCGAGCGTCTCTCCGATCGCGACGCCGCACGGGTTCGCATGCTTCACGATGACGCATGCGGCATCGTCGAACGTCTTCACGCATTCCCACGCCGCATCGGCGTCGGCGATGTTGTTGTACGAGAGCTCCTTGCCCTGGATCTGCGCGCAGCGCGCGAGGCTCCCCGGCGCGGCCTGCGCGTCGCGGTAGAACGCCGCACGCTGGTGCGGGTTCTCGCCATAGCGCAGCTCCTGCGCGAGCTCGACCTGCAGGTTGAGCCGCTCCGGAAAGCCTTCACGCCGCGCGCCCTGCGCGTCGATCGACGTCAGGTAATTGCTGATCGCGCCGTCGTAGGCCGCGGTGTGCGAGAACGCCTTCTGCGCGAGGCGAAAGCGCGTTTCCGCCGCGATCGCGCCGCGGGTGGCGGCCATCTCCTTCAGGATCGGCTCGTAATCGGCCGGATCGGTGACGACCGCGACATGGCCGTAGTTCTTGGCGGCGCTGCGCACCATCGCCGGTCCGCCGATGTCGATGTTCTCGATCGCATCGGCGAGCGTCGCGTCTTCGCGCGCGATCGTCTGCGCGAAAGGGTACAGGTTCACGACGACGAGATCGATCGTCGCGATGCCAGCCTCGTTCACGGCGTCCATGTGCTCGCGCAGATCGCGGCGCGCGAGAATGCCGCCGTGGACCTTCGGGTGCAGCGTCTTCACGCGGCCATCCAGCATTTCCGGGAAGCCGGTGTGATCGGCGACGTCCTTCACTTCGAGCCCGGCCTCGCGCAGGAGCTTCGCGGTGCCGCCGGTCGAAATGAGCTCGACGCCGTGCGCTGCCAGCCCGCGGCCGAAATCCACGAGGCCCGCCTTGTCGGAGACGCTGAGCAGCGCGCGTTTGATCATGAGGACCTCCCGCGAAAGCGCGGGAGCCTAAAACTTGATGCCGTGCGCCTTCATCTTCTTGCGCAGGGTATTGCGGTTGATGCCGAGCATCTCCGCGGCATGAGTCTGGTTGCCGCGCACCCGGTGCAGCACTGATTCGAGCAGCGGCTTCTCGACGCAGTTGATCACCATGTCGTAGACGCCGCGCGCGCGCTCACCGTCGAGATCCTTGAAGTACCCGTCTATGGCTTTGCGGACGTACCGCGCCATCTCGTTATCGTTCATCATGCAGCGAGTTCCTCGATGTACTGCAGACGCCGGCCGCGCGCGGCGAGCTCCGCGAAGAACTCGTTCACCGCGGCAAGCTGCTCGGCGCAGGTTTGTAACTGGTTCATCGCGTGCCGGAAGGCCGCGGACCCGGCAAGGCCCTTGGTGTACCAGGAGATGTGCTTGCGCGCGACGCGCACGCCCGTGTGCTCGCCATAGAAGGCGTAGAGGTCGTTCAGGTGCGCGACCAGCACGCGGTGGATCTCCTCGACCTCCGGCGGCGGCAGCTCCTCGCCGGTAGCGAGGTAATGACTGATCTCGCGGAACATCCACGGCCGGCCCTGCGCGGCGCGCCCGATCATCACCGCGTCGGCGCCGGTGCGCTCGAGCACCTGCTTCACCCGCTGCGGCGTGTCGATGTCGCCGTTCGCGATCACGGGGATGCCGACCGCTGATTTCACTTCCGCGATCGTGTCGTATTCGGCTTCTCCCGAGAAACCGCAGGCGCGCGTGCGGCCGTGGATCGCGAGGGCCTGGATGCCGCTCGCCTCGGCAATCCTCGCTACTTTGAGCGCGTTGCGGTTGCTCCTGTCCCAGCCGGTGCGGATTTTCAGCGTCACCGGAACGTCGACGGCGCCCACCACCGCTTGCAGAATGCGCGCGACCAGCGGCTCGTCCTTGAGCAGCGCCGAGCCCGCCATCACGTTGCACACCTTCTTCGCGGGGCAGCCCATGTTGATGTCGATGATCTGGGCGCCTTCGTCGACGTTGTAGCGCGCTGCATCGGCGAGCATCTGCGGGTCGGCGCCCGCGATCTGCACCGATATCGGATCGACTTCGCCGTCGTGATTCGCGCGTCGCTTGGTCTTTTCCGAGCCCCACAGCAGCGAATTGCTCGCGACCATCTCGGACACCGCCATGCCCGCGCCCATCTGCTTGCAGAGTTGGCGAAACGGCCGATCCGTGACACCCGCCATGGGCGCCACGATCAGATTGTTGCGGAGCTCGAACCGGCCGATCTGCATGAAAAAAGAGTAAAGCGCGCTTCGCGTTCAGGGAAAGGGCGTCATTGTAATCGTACGCCGCGCGCATGGAACAAGCGCAAAGCGCGATCGCTTGCGCGCGTTCGAAAAACGCCTTAGCAACTCACGCGTCGCGGGTCAGCCGCGCGCGCCGAACTCCATGCGGCGCATGAAAAAATTCTTCGCCGGCGGGAGTGAATCGAGCAGCGTGAGGCCGGCGCCGCGCGCGACGCCGATGAGCGCGCTATCGTTGGAGAATACCTTGACGAGCGTGTGCGTGAGCGCGATGCCGCCGCCGCGATCGATGCGTCTCCTCGCGCGGTACGCCTGCGGCAGCGCCGGATCGCGCGCGCCGCGCCGGCTAACCTCTTCGGCGAGCTCCCACGCATCGCGCAAGCCCAGATTGAAACCCTGTCCCGCTACGGGATGCAGCGACTGCGACGCGTTGCCGAGCATCACGGCGTGTCCAAGAGATGCGTGCTTCGCTACACGCAGGCTGACGCGATGCAGCGTGCGCGCCGACACGGCGGTGAATCGACCCGCACGATCGCCGAACGTCCGTTGGAGCTCACGCAGGAATACGCCGGGCTGCGCCGCACACAGCCATTCCCCGCGCGCTGGCCGGGTCGTCCACACGATCGAAAAGCCGCCGCCGGCCGGCAGCAACGCGAGCGGGCCTTCGGGCGTGAAGCGTTCGTACGCCGTGTGCCCGTGAGCGATCGCCGTCGAAACACGCGCCGTGATCGCGCTCTGGCCGTAATCGATAACGCGCACTTCCGCACCGAGCGACTCGGCGCTGCCGTCCGCCACGGCCACGAGCGGCGCCAGACACGCGCCTTCGGCGCCGGCCGTTTCGTAATTGACGCGCGCGGTGGTCGCATCATGCGCGACCGAGGTGACGCGGGCGCCACGCAAGGTGCTGACGCCGCTCGCGAAAACGCGCTGCTCCAGGGCAGCGAGCACACTGCCGTAATCGACGACGTAGCCCAGCGCCGGGAGCCCGGCGTCCGCCGCGCTCAGCACCGTGCGGCCGAACCGTCCCTGCTGCGAGACATGGATGCGCTGGATAGCGCTTGCGCCCGTCGCCAGCGAGGGCCATACCGCGAGGCGCTCCAGTATGAGTCGGCTGCCATAGGAGAGCGCCAGCGGCCGCCCGTCCGGCGAGGCTTCGCTGGCGGGCTCCCGTGCCTCGAGCAGCAGCACGCGAGCCCCGCGCGCATGAAGCTCGAGCGCCGCGGCCGCGCCCACCGGCCCGCCGCCCGTGACGACGACGTCGTACAGTTCGAGCGGTTCGGTCACGCGCGTGAGCGCATCAGGTTCTCTATATCGGCGCGGGTCTTCGGCGCATCGATCGTGAGGATCTCGCAGCCGCCGGCCGTGACCAGCGCGTCGTCCTCGATGCGGATGCCGATCCCGGCGTAGTGCGCCGGCACGCCGGGCCCCGGCCTCACGTAGCATCCGGGCTCGACCGTGAGCACCATCCCCGGCACGAGCTCGCGCCATTCGCCGTCCTGCTTGTAGTCGCCGGCATCGTGTACGTCGAGTCCGAGCCAGTGTCCGGTGCGGTGCATGTAGTACTTCTTGTAGCTCTCGGTCTCCAGCGCCTGCTCGAGGCTGCCCTCCAGCAGACCGAGATCGATGAAGCCCTGCGCCAGGACTTTCACCGCCGCGTCGTGCGGCGCGATCCAGCGGGTGCCCGGTCTCGTCTCCACGATGGCGGCGGCCTGCGCCGCGAGGACGACATCGTAGAGGTCGCGCTGGGCGCCGCTGAAGACGCCGTTCACCGGGAACGTGCGGGTGATGTCCGAGGCGTAGCCATCGAGCTCGCAGCCCGCGTCGATCAGCAGGAGCTCGCCATCGCCCAGCACGCCCGAGTTCTCGACGTAGTGCAGCACACAGGCGTGCGAGCCGGCGGCAACGATCGGTGTGTACGCCGGCGCCTGCGCGCCGTTCGCCCTGAACGCGTGCACGAGCTCGGCCTCGATCGCGTTCTCGCCCACGCCCGGACGCGCGATCTGCATCGCCCGGCGGTGCGCCGCTGTCGAGATTTGCGCCGCGCGCCGCATCGTCGCGATCTCGTCCGCGTCTTTCACCAGACGCATTTCATCCAGGAGCACGTGCACGTCCGAGATCGTCTGCGGCGCCGTGACGCCCGCGCGCACGCGCGCGCGCACGTCGTTCATCCAGCGCATGACACGCGCGTCCCATGAAGGGTCTCCGCCGAGATGACAGTGCAGCACGGGTTGATTGGCCAGCAGCTCCGGCACGAGGTCGTCGAGCTTCGCGGTGGTGTGCGCTTCGTCCATCGCGAACGCTTCGCGCGCCGCGTCTGGCCCATACCGAAAGCCGTCCCAGATCTCCCGCTCCTCGTCTTTCGCGCGGCAGAACAGGATGCTTCGCGGCTTATCGCCGGCGATCAGCACCAGCACGGCGTCGGGTTCGCGAAAGCCGGTGAGGTAATAGAAATAGCTGTCGAAGCGGTACGGGTAGTGCGCGTCCCGGTTGCGCGTGCGCTCCGGCGCCGTCGGGATTACCGCGACGCCGTGTTTCATGCGCGAGGCCAGCGCCTCGCGGCGCCTCACGTAAGCCGCGACGTCGATCGGGGCCGCTGTCATGACCCTGTCCGCAGCGCCTGGTCGAGCTCGGTCAGACGCTCGGGCGTGCCGACGTCGTGCCAGCGGCCGCGGTAGTGCTCGCCGCTCACACGGCCCGCGTCGATCTGCGGCCGCAGCACGGCCGCGAGCTGATACTTGCTGCCGCGCGCGATCGGCGCGAAGAGCGCCGGATCGTAATACCCGATACCGCTGAAGGTGAGCAGCGCATCGCCCGCATTGCGCACCCGGCCCCCGTCGAGGCCGAAATCACCGCGCGGATGATGCGGCGGATTGTCCACCAGCACGAGGTGTGCGAGCGCGCCGGGGGCGCGCGCCTGCGCGAGCTTCGCGAAATCGAAATCGGTGAGGATGTCGCCGTTCACCACCACGAACGGCTCGTCGCCCAGCAGCGGCAGCGCCTTGGCGATGCCGCCCGCGGTCTCGAGCGGCTCGGTTTCCCGCGAGTAGCGGATGCGCACGTCCCAGCGCCGACCGTCTCCGAGCGCCGCCTCGATGCGCTCGCCGAGGTGCGACACGTTGATCACGACGTCGGTGAGGTGCGCCCGCGCCAGCGCTTCGAGCAGACGCCCGATGAGCGGCTTGCCCGCCACTTCGAGCAGCGGCTTCGGCGTTCCATCGGTGAGCGGGCGCATCCGTTCGCCGCGACCCGCGGCAAGAATCATCGCGCGCATCAGAAGGTGTACGCCATGCCGCGCGTGCGCTGCCCGAGCGCGTCGAGCAGCTTCACGAGCGGCGAGAGCTCGGGATAGCGTTCGGCGACCGCGCGCGCGTAGGTCAGGAAGCGCGGTGTGTCCTCGAGATAGCCCGGCTTGCCGTCCCGGTAGTGAATGCGCGCGAAAATCCCGAGCACCTTGAGATGGCGCTGCAGGCCCATCCACTCGAAATCGCGATAGAACGCGCCGAAATCGCCGTGCACGGGCAGCCGCGCTTTACGCGCGCGCTCCCAGTAGCGCGCGCTCCAGTCGAGCACGCGCTCCTCCGGCCACGACAGGAACGCGTCGCGATAGAGCGAGACGATGTCGTACGTGATCGGGCCATACACCGCGTCCTGGAAGTCGAGCACGCCGGGGTTGGGCTCGCTCAGCATGAGGTTGCGAGGCATGTAGTCGCGATGCACGTACACCTGCGGCTGCGCAGCCGCGGCGCCGATCAGCTTCGCGAAGACGGACTGCAGCGCTCCGCGCTGCGCGGCATCGAGCTCGACGCCGAGATGGCGCGCGACGTACCACTCCGGAAAGAGCTCGAGCTCGCGGCGAAGCAGCGCCTCGTCGTACGGCGGCAGCACGCCGGGTGCGCTCGCGAGCTGCCATTTCACCAGCGCGTCCATCGCATCGGCAAAGAGCGCGTCGGCGTTGCGCTCGTCGAGCGCGCGCAAGTACGTGGTCGTGCCGAGGTCGGAGAGCAGGAGAAAGCCGCGGCCGAGATCCTGAGCGAGCACCTCCGGCACATGCACGCCGGCCTCGCGCATGAGACGCGCGACTTTCACGAAGGGATTGCAGTCCTCGCGCTCCGGCGGCGCGTCCATGGCGATCCACGTGCGAGCGCCCGCGCGAATCCTGAAGTAGCGCCTGAAGCTCGCGTCCTCGGACGCGCGCTCGAAAGCGAGGTCGTCACGATGGAGCGCGGTGCGCGCCCATTCGCTCAACGCGTCGAGTCGCGAATCTGTCGTTACTGACACGTACGGCCGCGCGTGGCTCAAATTGCCATCATCAGTGGATTGTGAGATTTTACACCGCCCTGTAGATCCCCAGAGATGTTCACGCGCATCACATTGGTTCTTCTCTGCGCAATGCCGCTCTTCGCCGCGGCCGCGGAAGAAGGCATCAAGTTGAAGCCCCAGCGCTCACTGCTCACGCTGCCGCCGGCGCGTGACGATGCGGCGCCGCTTTTCATGGAAGCGGACAAGATCAGCGGCCGCGGCGACAAGGAGACCGCGGCCGAAGGCAACGTGCACGTGCGCCGCCGGGGTCAGACCTTCAGCGCCGACCGCGCGCGCTTCGATGCGGAGCGCGAGCAGCTCGAAGCCAGCGGCAACGTGAGATTCGAGTACGGCGGCGATTTCATCGAAGGCGAAGCGCTGCAGTTCAACCTCGCGACCGAGCGCGGGTTCATGGAGAAGCCGCGGTTCCGGTTGACCCCGATTCCGAAGGAGCCACCGGCCATCGTACCGGGCGTGCCGGTACCGCCATCGTTGCTCGGCACGAGCGCGCAGGATCCGCCCCGCGCCTCCGAGCTGCCGGGCCGCGGCAGCGCCGAGCGGCTGCTGTTTCAGGGGCCGGGCTTCTATCGCGCGGAGCAGGCGAGCTACACGACCTGCGGTCCTGAAAACGACGACTGGTTCATCCGCGCACGAGAGCTCGACATCGACCGCAATCGCGATGTCGGCGTGGCGCTCGGCGCGAGCATCGTGTTCCTCGATCAGACGATCTTCTACACCCCGTACATTTCTTTCCCGCTGCAGCAGCAGCGCAAGTCCGGCATTCTGACCCCGCACTACGGCAGCGCGAGCAGCACCGGAGCCGAGATCACGGTGCCGTATTACTGGAACATCGCCCCACAGTACGACGCGACGTTCTATCCGCGGCTCATGTCCAAGCGCGGCATGCAGCTCTCGGGCGAATTTCGATATCTGAACCCGAGCTACGGCGGCACCGCGCGCCTCGAGTATCTGCCGGAAGACCGCCAGAACGGCCAGGACCGGTACGGTTACTTCGTCACGCACACGCACACGTTCCGCAACGACTGGAGCGCGGCGCTCAACGCGAACCGCGTGTCGGACGACCGATATTTCACGGATCTGTCCACGCTGGTCGCGGTGACCTCGCGCACGACGCTGCCCACGGAGGGGCTGCTGTCGAAAACCGGCGCGTGGGGCGACGAGGGCAGCTTCACCTTTTCGGTGCTCGGTCAGCGCTGGCAGACGCTGCAGACCGATCCGCTCGCGCCGGTCACGCCGCCGTACGACCGGATGCCGCAGGTGACGCTCACCGGGCTACGACAGAACACGGTGCTGGGCGGCGATCTCGACGTCCTTTCGAGCTACGTGAATTTCCAGCATCCGACGCTCGTGAGCGGCAAGAGGGCGCTCGCCTATCCGAGCTATTCAATGCCGGTCCAGACCTCGTACGCCTATCTCGTACCCAAAGCGGGGCTGCACGCGACACGCTACATCGTCGATCCCAATGCAGTCGGGCTCGAGAACCAGACGCGTACCCTGCCGATCGTGACCGCCGATGCGGGGCTCGTGTTCGAGCGCGAGACGGTGTTCACCGGGCTGCCGTTCATACAGACGCTCGAGCCGAAGGTGTTCTACGTCTACATCCCGTACCGCGACCAGAACCGGCTGCCGAATTTCGAAAGCGGCGTCCAGGACATCAGCTTCGCCACGATGTTCACCGAGAATCAGTTCAGCGGCCACGATCGCATAAACGACGCGAACCAGGTGACCGTCGGCGTCACATCGCGCCTCATCCATCCCGACAGCGGTATCG
The DNA here is from genome assembly GCA_035626595.1 of Burkholderiales bacterium. Classification (GTDB taxonomy): domain Bacteria; phylum Pseudomonadota; class Gammaproteobacteria; order Burkholderiales; family SG8-41; genus JAQGMV01. The sequence continues at coordinate 9,447 of DASPNJ010000090.1, read as the reverse complement.
AGCGGCTGAGGGTCGCGCTCGCCCAACGCTATTACTTCTCCGAGCAACGGGTGACGGTTCCGGGCGTGCCGCCGCGACCGGACCACACGGGAAGCTCGGACCTGCTGGCCGCGTTGTCCGGGAACGTCACCGCCAACTGGACGGCCGAAGCGGGCTGGCAGTTCGACACCGATCGCAGCGAGACGCGCAAGTTCAACATCGCCACGCGCTACCAGCCGGCGCCGCGCAAGGTGCTCAACCTCGCCTACCGCAGCACGGCGGACCTGATCAGCCAGACGGACCTCTCCTTTCAGTGGCCTGTCGCATCGGGCTGGACCGTCGTGGGGCGCTGGAACTGGTCCGCGCGCGACGATCGGACGCTGGAGGCGCTGGCCGGTTTCGAATACGACGGCGGCTGCTGGATTTTTCGCGCGGTCGGGCACCGCTTCGTGACGGCGCTCAATGCCACCAACACGTCGGTCTTTTTCCAGCTTGAGCTGAACGGGGTCTCGCGCATCGGCTCTAATCCGCTGGATGTTCTCCGGCGCAACATCGGCGGGTATACTCGCTACGACCCGCGCGTGCCCCGCGTCGACGACAGTTACGTGCCGGAGCGATAGAGCGCCTGAAGCGGTCGTCCGCAAACCTCCCATGAGAACTTCACTTCTGAGCGCGTGCCGCGCAATCGCGGCCCTGCTGCTCGCCGCCGTCCTGAGCGCTGCTGCCGCCGCCGCGCAGAAGCCGCGTCAGCCGATCGTCATCGACCGCATCGTCGCGGTGGTCAACGAGGAGGCGATCACCGCCCGCGAGCTGGAAGACCGCACGAATTTCGCGATCCAGCAACTGAACAAGCAGGGCACGACGCCCCCGCCGCGCAGCGTGATCCAGCGTCAATTGCTCGACCGGCTCATCTCGGATCGCGTCCAGCTCCAGTACGCGCGCGAGAGCGGGCTGAAGGTGGACGACCAGGACCTCGAACGGGCGATCCAGCGCATCGCCGAGCAGAACAAGATCAGCGTGCAGAATCTGCGCGCCACGCTGGAACGCGACGGCGTGCCGTACGCGAAGTTCCGCGAAGACATCCGCAACGAGATCATCATGACGCGGTTGCGCGAGCGTGAGGTCGAGAACAAGATCGTCGTGACCGAGAGCGAGATCGACGCGCTGCTCTCGGCATCGGCCAACGAAGAAATGCGCTCGGACGAGGTGAACCTCTCGCACATACTCGTCGTCGTGCCGGAGAACGCGAGCCCCGAGCAGGTCCAGGCGCGCCGCGCGCGGGCGGAAGAAGCGCTCGCTCAGGTTCGCAAGGGCGTCGATTTCAAGCAGGTCGCCGCGACCTTTTCCGAAGCGCCCGACGCGCTCCAGGGCGGCCTCATGGGCTGGCGCCCCGGCGAGCGGCTGCCCACGATCTTCTACGATGCGCTGCGCAAGATGAAGCCGGGTGACGTGAGCGATATTCTGCGCAGTGGCAACGGCTTCCATATCGTGCGCCTGAACGACCGCCGCGGCGGCCAGGCGACGCCGGTCGCCGGTCCCAGCAACGTGCAGAGGACGCACGTGCGCCACATTCTGCTGAAGACGAACGAGCTCGTCAGCGAGAACGAAGCGCGCAATCGTCTGCGCGCGCTCAAGGAGCGGCTGGAGAACAAGGCCGATTTCGCGGAGCTCGCGCGCGTCCACTCGGAGGACGCGAGCGCCTCGCGCGGCGGGGATCTGGGCTGGATTCTGCCGGGCGACACGGTGCCCGAGTTCGAGCGCGCGATGAACGCACTCAAGATCGGCGAGATCAGCGAGCCGGTGCGCTCGCAGTTCGGCTGGCATCTGATCCAGGTGATCGAGCGCGGGACGCAAGACGTTTCGAAGAACCGGCAGCGGCTTCAGGCGCGGCAGACGCTGCGCGCGCGAAAATCGGACGAGGCGTACCAGGAGTGGGTGCGACAGCTGCGCGACCGCGCCTACGTCGAGGTGCGGCTCGACGAGCGCTGACCGGGCGTTCGCCAGTGCTGCCGATAGCGGTCACTGCCGGCGAGCCCGCCGGCATCGGCCCGGATCTCTGCATAGCACTCGCCGGGCACACACTGCCATCGCCGGTCGTCATCGTCGCCGACCGCGATCTCCTCGCTCAGCGCGTGCTCGCGCTCGGGGCGCGCGTCGAGCTCCTGGATTTCGATGAGACGGTCAGTCGCGGCGCCGCGCGCGGCGCTCTCGTCGTGCGTCACGTCGCGCTGGACGCGCCGGCCGCCGCCGGACGGCTCGACCCCGCGAACAGCCGTTATGTGCTGAAAACGCTGGAAGTCGCCGCCGACGGCTGCAAGGACGGCATCTTCAGCGCAATGGTCACGGCGCCGGTGCACAAAGGTGTGATCAACGACGCCGGCATCCCGTTCACGGGTCATACGGAGTTTCTCGCGGAGCGCACCGGGACCCGCGCCGTCGTCATGATGCTGGTCGGCGGCGGCATGCGCGTTGCGCTCGCGACGACGCACCTCGCGTTGCGCGAGGTCGCGAACGCGATCACGCGCGAGGGACTCGCGGCGACGCTCGCGATCGTGCACGACGATCTGGTCCGCCGCTTCGGGATCGCAAAGCCGCGTATCCTCGTCGCGGGCCTGAATCCGCACGCCGGCGAATCGGGTCATCTCGGTCGCGAAGAGATCGAGGTGATCTCGCCGGTCCTGGAAGCGCTGCGCGCCGAGGGCATGGAAATCGCGGGGCCGCTGCCGGCCGACACGCTGTTCCATCCGGAACGCCTGGAGCAGGCCGACGCGGTGCTCGCGATGTACCACGATCAGGGGCTGCCGGTGCTCAAGCACGCGAGCTTCGGCAGCGGCGTCAACGTGACGCTCGGGCTGCCGATCGTGCGTACTTCCGTCGATCACGGCACCGCGCTCGACCTCGCCGGCACCGGGCGCGCGGACGTCGGGAGCCTCCTCGCCGCGATCGAGCTCGCTCACGATCTCGCCCGGTGAGCGCGCCGCACCGCGCACGCAAGCGGTTCAGTCAGAATTTCCTGGTCGACGAAGCGGCGATCGGCGCGATCGTGGGTGCGATCGCACCGCGCGCGGGCGACCGCATGGTCGAGATCGGCCCGGGTCTGGGCGCGCTCACGCGCCCGCTCGCGCGGATCGTGAGACCACTGCACGTCGTCGAGATCGATCGCGATATCGTCGCCCGGCTGCGCAGCGCGTTCATGCCGGATACGCTCGTGATTCACGAAGGCGATGCGCTTGAATTCGACTTCGCGGCGCTGGGACCGCAGCTGCGCGTAGTGGGCAATCTGCCGTACCACATCTCCTCGCCGCTGCTCTTCCATCTCGCGCACGGCGCTGCGGCGATCGCGGACATTCACGTGATGCTGCAGGCCGAAGTCGTGGACCGCGTGGTCGCGGCGCCCGGCGATTCGGAGTACGGCCGGCTCTCGGTGATGCTGCAGTACCGGTTCGCGCTGGAACGCGTGCTGGAGGTGCCGCCGTCGGCTTTCAAGCCCGCGCCGAAAGTCGACTCGGCGGTCGTCAGACTGATGCCGTTGCGGGAACGCGCGCCGGCCGCGGCCGACGAGAAGCTCTTCGCCGACACGGTCGCACGAGCGTTCTCACAGCGACGCAAGACCCTCAGGAATACCCTTGGCCGCGTGTTATCGGCAACCGATTTCGCGACGCTGGAAATCGACCCGCAGGCGCGCGCTCAGACGCTTTCGGTCGACGACTTCGTCCGAATCGCCAACTTTCGCGCAGACGCTGGCGGCGGAGCGAGCGGCAGCGAGCCGAAGAAAGGGAGGTAACGAGGGAACACGGGCACCCGGCGGGTTGCCCATGCTAGGTTCCCCTCTGTTCGTTTTCCGCGCGTCGGACGGCGCAGATCGAAATTCGGTTCAGCGCTTGCGCTGAACGAATTCGATCTTGTAGCCGTCCGGATCTTCGACGAATGCGATGACAGTCGTGCCGTGCTTCATCGGACCCGCTTCGCGCGTGACCTTGCCGCCGCGCTTGCGCACTTCGTCGCACGCCTTGTACGCATCCTCGACCTCGATCGCGACGTGACCGTAACCGCTGCCGAGATCGTACGATTTGGTGTCCCAGTTGTGGGTGAGCTCGAGCACCGCGGCCCTGGACTCGTCTTCGTAGCCGACGAATGCGTTCGTGAAACGGCCGCTCTCGTAGTCGGTCCTGCGTAAGAGCCGCATCCCGAGCACCTGCGTGTAGAAGTCGAGCGAGCGCTGGAGATCGCCGACGCGGATCATGGTGTGCAGGATTCTCATATCTGCACCATCTCGAAATCTTCCTTGCGCGCGCCGCACTCCGGGCACGTCCAGTTCATCGGCACGTCCTCCCATTTGGTGCCCGGCGCGATGCCTTCCTCCGGGATGCCGGCGGCTTCGTCGTAGATGAATCCGCAGATGAGGCACATGTAGGTTTTGAATACTTCGGTGTCCGCGCTGCTCATGCGTCGTTCGGGAGATGCTGGAGGGAATCGGGTTAAACTTCGATTCTAAACGATCCCTTGCGCCGCCTCCGCGTGACTCCGCCGGCGCCAAAATCCCCTGATGCCCGATCTTCCTCCCATCGTTCTCGTCTTCGCTGCATCCGACCCAAGCGGAGGCGCAGGACTGCAGGCGGACATCATGACGCTCTCGAGCATGGGGTGTCATCCATTGTCCGTCGTCACGGCGGTGACGATCCAGGATACGACCGGTGTCGACGACGTGAGCGCGATCGATGCGGAGTGGGTGGCGGACCAGGCGCGCTGCGTGCTCGAAGACATGCCGGTATCGGCTTTCAAGATCGGCGTGCTGGGCAGCGTCGAGACGATCGCCGCGATCGCGGAAGTCGTCTCCGACTATCCCGAGATCCCGCTCGTGCTCGATCCGGTTCTCGCCTCCGGCCGCGGCGACGAGCTCGCGTCCGAGGAGATGGTGGTCGCGCTGCGCGAGCTGCTCGTGCCGCAGACCACGATCATCACGCCCAACAGTCTCGAGGCGCGACGGCTCGCGATCGACGAAAACAACGACGAGGACGATCCCGACCTCGCGGAATGCGCGCGCAGGCTGATCGCGAGCGGCTGCGAGTACGTGCTCGTCACCGGCACGCACGAGAACACGCCGCAGGTGGTGAACACGCTCTACGGGCAGGAAGGCGTAGTGCGCTCCGACAGCTGGCAGCGGCTGCCGGGCTCCTACCACGGGTCCGGCTGCACGCTCGCCTCCGCCATTGCCGCGACGATCGCGAACGGGCTCCCGATCGGCGATGCGGTCAAGGACGCGCAGGAATACACGTGGCAGACGCTGAAGGCCGCATTCCGGCCCGGCATGGGACAGCACATTCCCGACCGCCTGTTCTGGGCGCGCGAGGACGATTCGGCCACTGAACGCGCCGCTCAGGACGAAGGCGCCACGGACGACCCGCGCAACGAATGACCGCACGGCCCATCGCCGGCTTGTATGCGGTGACGCCCGACACGGAGGACACCGCACGGCTCATACGCCTCGTCGAGGCCACCCTCGAAGGCGGCGCGCGCATCGTTCAGTACCGCAACAAGATCGCCGCCCCGGCGCTGAAGCTCGCGCAGGCTCGGGCGCTGAAAGCGGTATGTGTCGAGCATGACGCGCTCTTCATCGTCAACGACGACGTCGGAGTCGCACGCGAGGTTGATGCCGACGGCGTGCACGTGGGCCGCGACGATCCGGCGCTCGCCACGGCGCGCGAAACGCTCGGCCGCGAGAAAGTGATCGGCGTCTCGTGCTATCGGAGCCTCGCGCTCGCGCGCGAGGCGCAGGGCGCGGGCGCGGACTACGTCGCGTTCGGGAGCTTCTTCCCCTCTCGCGTGAAGCCCGGCGCAGTGCGTGCACCGGTCGAGCTCCTGACCGACGCGAAACGCGAGCTCTCGGTACCGGTGGTCGCCATCGGCGGCATTACCGCCGCAAACGGCGGCGAGCTCGTACGCGCCGGCGCGGACGCGCTCGCGGTGATATCCGCGCTGTTCGATGCCGACGACGTCACGGCCGCGGCGGCCGCGTTCGGACCTTTATTCGCTAGCAGATGACCCGCAGCAGCGATCTGTTCTCGCGCGCGCAGGCGGTCACGCCGGGCGGGGTCAACTCGCCGGTGCGCGCGTTTCGTGCGGTCGGCCGCACACCGGTGTTCTTCACGCGGGGGAGCGGCCCCCACGTGTGGGATGCGGATGGCGCGCGCTACATCGATTACGTGGGGTCGTGGGGACCGCTGATCGTCGGCCACGCCCATCCCGCGGTGATCGCGGCAGTCGAGCACGCGGCGCGCGCGGGCCTTTCGTTCGGTGCGCCGACCGAAGCTGAAGTCGAGATGGCGGAGCTCTTATGCCGGCTCGTGCCGTCTATGGAGCAGGTGCGGCTCGTCTCCTCCGGCACCGAAGCGACGATGAGCGCGATCCGCGTCGCGCGCGGCTTTACGAACCGGCCGAAGATCGTCAAGTTCGAGGGCTGCTACCACGGCCACGCCGACGCGTTGCTCGTCAAAGCGGGGTCCGGTGCGCTCACGCTCGGACAGCCGAGCTCGGCGGGCGTGCCGGCAGACACCACCGCGCACACACTGGTGCTCGAATACAACAACGTTGCGCAGACCGAGCGCGCGTTCGCGCAGTGGGGACGCGAGATCGCGGCGGTGATCGTCGAGCCGGTCGCCGGCAACATGAACCTCGTCGCCCCGCAGCCGGAATTCCTGCGCGCGCTGCGCGAGCTCACGACGCGGCACGCAGCCGTGCTCGTGTTCGACGAAGTGATGACCGGCTTTCGCGTCGCGCTGGGTGGCGGGCAAAGCCTGTTTGGCATCCGGCCCGACATGACAACGCTCGGCAAAGTGATCGGCGGCGGCATGCCCGTCGGTGCGTTCGGCGGGCGGCGCGACATCATGGCATCTGTTGCGCCGCTGGGGCCGGTCTACCAGGCCGGCACGCTTTCGGGCAACCCGGTTGCCGTCGCGGCAGGACTGGCGACGCTGAGGCTCGTGCAGGCGGACGGCTTCTACGAGCGCTTGTCAGGCGCCGCGCGCGAGCTGTGCGAGCGTCTGACGCACGCCGCGCAGGACGCGGCGCTGCCGTTCACGGCGCAAAGCGTCGGCGGGATGTTCGGCATCTATTTCAGGGAAACGCCGCCGCAGTCATACGCCGAGGTGATGCAGGCGGACGCGAAGACCTTCAACCGCTTTTTTCACGGCATGCTCGCCGAAGGCGTGTACTTCGCGCCCTCCGCGTACGAGGCGGGGTTCGTGTCGTCCGCTCACGGCGCCGCGGAGATCGCCGCGACGGTGCACGCCGCCGCGCGCGTCTTCAAAATTTTGAAATGACGCGGCGAGCTGCCGCGCTAAGCGCGCGCACAGGGCGCGTCGTACCTTTTTATCTTAGCCCTTCGATGTAGGCCGCCACGGCGGCGATCTCGCGATCGGAAAGCTTGTCGGCGATGAGCCGCATCATGCGGTTCGGGTCGTTCTGGCGGGCGCCGGACCGGAATGCTTTGAGCGCGTCGGCCGTGTACTGCGCGTGCTGCCCCGAAAGACGCGGAAACTGGGCGGGGATGCCGGCGCCGCTCGGACCGTGGCACGACGAGCACGCCGCGACGCCTTTGCTCATGATGCCCCCGCGATAGATCGCCTGGCCGATCTTCACGAGCTCGGCGTCTTTCGCGGCGCGCGGCTTCGCCTGCTGGTTCCCGAAATACAACGCGAGGTTCGCCATGTCCTCTTGCGACAAGGGCGCGACGATCGCCGTCATGACAGCACTCGGCCGCTCCGCCGGCTTGCCGCCTTCGGATTTGAAGTTGAGGAGTTGCTTGTAGGCATACGGCGCGTGCTGCCCGGCGATCACCGGATTCGCGGGTATCGTGCTGTTGCCGTCGCCGCCATGACACGCGGAGCACACCTGCTTCACGGTCTGTTCGGCTTTGGCGGGGTCGCCTTTGACCGCCTGCGCGTGAGCGGCGGTGGAAACGATGGCGGTGGTGACGCAAAGCGCCGCCGCGATCCGGCGAACGTTCATCCTTGCTCCTGGAATCGGCTGGGGGAAAAGCGCGTCATTGTATAGTAGGGCACTCTCGCGACGCCACTTTCCGCGTTATAACAAGAACCTATGTCACCTTTCAGCGGCGCGCGATATCTCGCTTCGGCGCACGAGCTACATGAGCTGCCGCCGGATACCGGCCGCGAAGTCGCGTTCGCGGGACGTTCGAATGCGGGCAAGTCGAGCGCGATCAATGCGCTCGCGCAGCGTAATCGCCTCGCGTTCGTGAGCCGCACGCCCGGACGGACACAGACGATCAATTTTTTCGAGTGCGGTGGAAATCGCCGGCTCGTCGATCTGCCGGGCTACGGTTACGCGGCCGTGCCGCAGAAGGAGCGCGCACACTGGGGACGGCTCATCGCCGAGTACCTGCAGACGCGGCGCTCGTTGCGCGGCCTCGTGGTGATCGTGGACGCGCGCCATCCGATCACGCCGCTCGATCGGCAGCTTCTGGGCTGGCATGCACCATCCGGTCAGCCCGTGCTCGTGCTGCTGACCAAGACCGACAAGCTCACGCGCTCGGACAGCGCGAAGGCTTTGAAAGCGGCCCAGGCGCTGCTGCCGATGCTGCATCCGGCCGCGACCGCGGTGCTCTTCTCCGCAATCGACGGTACCGGGCAGCGCTACGCGCAGAAGACGATCGGCGCGTGGCTCGAGGACCGCTGACCAGCGTCAACGGCCGCAGAATAAAAAACCCCCGGTTAAAGGGGAGTAAAACCGGGGGCAAAAGAGCCTTAATAAGATTAAGGCGCCCGCTCAGGGAGGAGAAGCGGGAGACGATGAAACATCGTCTGAAGAATAGGACGACTATAATCGCCAATAGTTCCCGAGCCTCGGGACAGGCAAAAACCCTCGGAAAATTAAGAATGTATCCACTCGGGGCTTTTCCGCGTGTGCGCATGCGCCGGATGCGCCGCGATGCGTTTTCGCGACGTCTGATGCGCGAGCACGCGCTTTCCACGGACGACCTGATCTATCCCGTTTTCGTAGTCGACGGGAAAAGCCGCACCGAGGCCGTGCCGTCCATGCCGGGCGTGCTGCGCTACACGATCGACCGACTCCTGAAGCACGCGGAGGAGTGCGCGCGACTCGGAATTCCGGCGCTGGCGCTCTTTCCGGCCATTGACCGCAAGCTCAAGACACCGGATGGGCGGGAGGCGACGAACAGGCGCGGGCTCGTGCCGCGGGCGGTGAGCGCGCTCAAGCGCGCGTTGCCCGAGCTCGGCGTCATCACCGATGCGGCGCTGGACCCGTACACCACGCACGGTCAGGACGGCGTGCTCGACCGCAGCGGCTACGTGCTGAACGATCGCACCGTCGCGATACTGCAGAAGCAGGCGCTCGTCTGCGCCGAAGCGGGCGTGGACGTGGTCGCCCCGTCCGACATGATGGACGGCCGCGTGGGTGCGATCCGCGATGCGCTTGATGGAGCGGGCTTCA
>DASPNJ010000089.1:0-53492 GCA_035626595.1 Burkholderiales bacterium | reverse complement strand
GTTCCCAGTCTTCCGTCAGCAGCCGGCCCGCGGGGGGCGGCATCACTTCGAAATGCCCATAGTCGTCCTGCCCGCTCACGTGCGAGACGAGCAGCTTGTCCCCGGAAGTCTGTTTCATCGACGGCGCGACGTAACGAATGGCGACACCGAGACGGCGCTCGTTCGTCCGGTTCGGTCCCGAGGCATGAAACATGTGACCGTGGTGGAAGGAAACCTGCCCGGCACGCAGCACTACATCGACCGCGGTCGCCTCATCGACCTCGACCGCGATCTCCTGGCCGCGCGTGAGCAGGTTGTCCGGCGCGAACGAATCGACGTGCGGCACGTCTTTCCTGCGATGACTGCCGGGCACGAAGCGCATGCACCCGTTTTCCACGGTCGCCGGCGTCAGCGCGTACCACGCGGTGACTTCATCGTCACCGTCGAGACCCCAGTAGTTGAGATCCTGGTGCCAGCTCACGAAGCTTTTCGAGCCCGGCTCCTTGATGAAGAATCCGCAGCTCCAAACGAGCAGATCGGGGCCGATGATCTGCGACACCGCCTCGATCAGGCGCGGGTGGCGGATCAGCCCGGCAAACGACGGCAGCAGTTGCGATGGATAACTGCGCAGATGGGAGAGCCGAACCCGATCGCCTGCGCACTCGGCCTCCGCGGCCTCGAGGTCGGCCAGCAGCTCGGCCGCCTCGGCCTCGCTCGTCACGTCGTATGGAAAGTAGAAGCCGTCTCTCTCATAAGCGGCCGCGAGCGGTGACGTCATGGCGGGCGAGCGCAGTGCGTCGTTCATGAATGACCTCCTTGTCACTCGATTGTAGTGCGGCGGCGCTGCACGTTGGCTGAGGGTAACGCTGTTGATGCGGGGGCGTGAAAACCTAACCGGCGCCGTCAATTCAGCGGCTCCAAAAAAGCAATCAAAACGTGGACTCGCGGTCGTGAAGAGACGACGTCCGCGTGTAGACTAATGCGCACCGCACCTGCTGATCATCAATCGTGCTGCATCGAAAAGCCGCTGTTTGCGGACGGCCGATGCAGCGGTGCCACGCGTGCAATCACTAGCAGCGCGCCCAAATAGAAAGAGGAGGAAAAGCATTGCCTGATACCGTGTTGTACGCGTGCGGCGACGTCGTGGTCGACCGCGACGAGCCGGAATCCGCACTGACACGCATGGCGCCCCTGCTGAAGAAGGGCGACTTCACTTTCTGTCAGGTCGAGACCGTCTACAGCCTGCGGGGAGCGCCGATCATCACGCCGGGTCGGCCGCTACACGCAGACCCGCGCAACATTCAGGGGCTCACCTCGGCGGGCCTGCAGGTCATCTCGATCGCCGGCAACCACTGTATGGACTATGGCGCAGAGGGACTGCTCGACATGATCGCAAACATGCGGGCGGCCGGCCTGAAGCCTGTCGGGGCCGGCGAGAATCTCGCCGCGGCCCGCGCACCGGTATTCGTCGAGTCGAAAGGCACACGCGTCGCGTTCCTCGCGTACACGACGATCCTCCCCTTCGGCACGTGGGCAACGGAGCGCCGCGCCGGTTGTGCGCCGCTGCGGGTGTCCACCCACTATGAGCCGTACGAACCCCACCAGCCCGGTTGCCCCGCCAGGATCCGGACATTCGCCGAAGCGGACGATCTTGCGGCGATCAAATCGGATATCGCGGCGGCTCGTTCGAGCGCCGACTACGTGATGGTTTCGATGCACTGGGGCCTGCATTTCACGCCGCACAAGCTTGCCGAGTACGAGCGGCCCGTGGCGCATGCGCTGATCGACGCCGGCGCCGACGGCATCATCGGCACCCATCCGCATCACCTGAAGGGTATGGAGGTCTACCGCGGCAAGCCTGTCGCCTATTCTCTCGGGAATTTCGCTTTCGACATGCGCGTCAGGGGCGACGCTGTCAGCACCGCCCGCCAAGTCGAGCTCTCGGAGATGTATCCGCTGCTCGCCGAGGCGTCCCACGACAGCTTGTTTCCATTCCCGGATCTCTCCCGCCTGACGCTCGTGATGCGCGTGAAATTCGGCGCCGCCGGACTTGCGACTTCGTATTTGCCCGCACGCATCAATTCCTCAGGACAGCCCGAGCTCCTGCGGCTCGACGACTCCCAAACTCACCGGATCGTCGATTTCCTGACGCCGGATTGCCGCGCTCTGGGCATGGACCTCAGGTGCGAGGGTGATGCGCTGATCGTGGAACCGCGGCAAGCTGCGGAGGCTGCATGAAGGCTCGCATCGCTGTCCTCGCATTGACGGCCGTAGCCGCGGCCTCTGCGCACGCCCAGACCTATCCGACGAAGCCCGTCCGAATCATCGTGCCGTACGCGGCCGGCGGCGGCACGGACTTGCTCGCCCGGCTCGTGGCACAGGAGCTCACGCCACGTCTCGGCCAACAGGTCCTCGTGGAGAACCGCACGGGAGCATCAGGGATCATCGGCATAGAAGCGGCGGCGCGTGCACCGGCCGACGGCTATACCGTTCTGTTTACAACCTCGTTGTTCACCATCATTCCGTCGCTCTATCGCAAGCTGCCGTTCGACGTCAGAAATGACTTCGTGCCGGTATCGCAGCTCTCGTCGCTGCCGCATGTGCTGTCGGTGCATCCGTCGCTTCCGGTGAAGTCGGTGCGGGAGCTCGTCGCGCTGGCGAAGTCGCGGGCCGACGCATTGGCCTATGCCTCCTCGAGCTCCGGGAGCACGGCCCATCTGCTGGGCGAGATGTTCAATACGATGGTCGGTGTCAAGACGTTGCACGTTCCGTATAGGGGAGCGGGGCCTGCGCTGACGGCGCTCATATCGGGCGAGGTGTCCTTCGCGTTTCCACCGAGCTTTCTGGTGCGGCCGCACCAGCAAAGTGGCAGGCTGCGCGCGCTCGCTGTGACGTCGAGTCGTCGCAGCTCCGCGTTTGCCGATCTGCCGACGGTGAGTGAGGCAGGGCTGAAGGGCTTCGAAGGCATTCAATGGCACGGTGTTCTCGTGCCGGCGAAAACACCGGCCGACATCGTCGCACGGCTGCATCGGGAGGTCGTGGCTGTCATCAAGCTGCCGCAGGTCGCCGATCGGATGAAGAACGAGGGCGGCGAGCCCGTGGGCAGTAGCGGATCGGAGTTTGCGCGGTTCATGGCCTCCGAGATTGAAAAATGGGCGCGTGTCATTCAGGTCTCGGGTGCCAAAGCCGATTGAGGTCAGGCATCGCCTGACCTGCCGGCGCTACGTTCGATAGGAGCAAACCCATGCTGTTTCCAACCACCCTCGTGGGCAGTTACCCGCAGCCCGAGTGGCTGATCGATCGCGCGAAGCTTGCATCGCGCCTGCCGCCTCGCGTGCGCGCGCGCGAGCTCTGGCGCGTGCCGGAGCCGCTTCTGGACGAGGCGCAGCGCGACGCCACCGTCGTGGCGATTCGTGCACAGGAGGAAGCGGGTCTCGACATCATTACCGACGGCGAGATTCGGCGGGAAAGCTATTCGAACCGCTTCGCCACCGCCCTCGAAGGCGTGGACCTCGACAATCCCGGCGTTGCGATGGACCGTACGGGACATCCGAATCCCGTGCCTCGCATCGTCGGTCCCATTCGCCGCACCCGGCCGGTGGAGGTCGAGGACGTCAAATTCCTGCGTGCGAACACGACCCGCAAGATCAAGATCACCGTGCCGGGTCCGTTCACCATGACCCAGCAGGCGCAGAACGACCATTACCCGGACGAGGAGAGTGCGGCGCTCGCGTATGCCGCCGCGGTGAACGCGGAGATCAGGGACCTGTTCGCGGCGGGCGCGGACATCGTGCAGATCGACGAGCCGTACATGCAGGCGCGGCCTGAAAAGGCGCGGCAGTACGGCCTCAAGGCGCTGAACCGCGCGCTCGAGGGCATCACCGGAACGACGATCGTGCACATCTGCTTCGGGTACGCGGCTGTCGTGGGGCACTCGAAGCCGGCGGGTTATTCCTTCCTGCCGGAGCTGCGCGACTGTACGTGCAAGCAGGTGTCGATCGAAACGGCGCAGCCGAATCTGGATTGTTCGGTCCTCACGCAGCTCGACAACAAGAAAATCCTCCTCGGCGTGATCGATCTCGACAACCCGGAAGTCGAGAGCGCGGAGCTCGTTGCGTCGCGCATCCGCCGTGCGCTGCCTTTCGTTCCCGCAGAACACATCATCGTCGCGCCCGATTGCGGAATGAAATACCTTCCGCGTGAGGTCGCATTCGGCAAGATGCGGGCGATGGTCGAAGGCGCGAAGTTGATGCGTGCCGAGTGCGCGAAAAACGAGGCATGAGAAGCATGAAGAGGATTGCATGCCTCTGCAGCGTGCTGCTTGCATGCGCGGCGATGGCGAGTCACGCGCAGGAGTACCCCACCAAACCGATACGATTCATCGTTCCGTTTGCGCCCGGGGGCGGGACGGATTTGCTGGCGCGCGCGGTTGCGCCAGGAATGAGCGAGTCACTCGGCAGGCAGGTGATCGTGGAAAACCGAACGGGCGCGGGCGGCAACATCGCGACCGAATACGTCGCGAAAGCGCCTGCGGACGGCTACACGATTCTGCTCGCGTACATCGGCCCGATCGCAGTGAGCCCGAGCTTGTACAAGAATCTCGGCTTCGACCCGGTGAAAGACTTCAGGGGCGTGTCGCTGATGGCGAGCATACCGCTCGTGCTCGTGGTGCATCCCTCCCTGCCCGTGAAATCCGTGAAGCAGCTCATCGCGCTCGCGAAGTCCCGGCCCGGGCAGTTGAGCTACGGCTCCGCCGGCAACGGAACCGCGCAGCAGCTCGCAGGAGAGCTCTTCAAGCTGTCCACCGGCACGAACGTCGTCGCGATACCGTACCGCGGCGGCGCGCCGGCGACCACCGCTCTACTCACGGGAGAGGTGCAACTGCTCTTCACGGGTGCGTTGGCCGTCTTCCCGCACGTGAAGGTTGGCAGATTGCGCGCGCTGGCGGTGACGACCAGCAAGCGTTTGCCATCGGCTCCGGAGCTGCCGACCGTCGCCGAAAGCGGCGTGCCGGGGTTCGAAGTCGTGTCGTGGAACGGTGTGCTGGTGCCCAGCGCCACCCCTCCAGCAATCGTGACCCGGCTTCACGCAGCAGCCACGCAAGCGCTCGCCGTTCCAGAAACGCGCGAGCGGCTGCACGCGCAAGGTCTGGAGATCGTCGCGAGCACGCCCGATGACTTCGATCGCTTCATCAAGAGCGAGATCGCGAAATGGGCGAAGGTGGTCAAGGCCGCGGGGTTGCGCGCTGAATAAGGATGAGCTCACGCTGAGCTCGCACGCAGCGTCGAACGCTCGCCGGCCGCTCGACCGTGTGACGCACGACATTGCGCGCTACATCAGCGACTATTGCGTCGAATCGGAGGCCGCGCTCGACAGCGCATGTCTGTGCCTGATCGACACGCTCGGCTGCGCCCTCGAAGGGCTGACGATCCCCGAGTGCCGCAAGCTGCTGGGGCCGATCGTCCCCGACACGATCGTGCCGCACGGGGCGCGGGTACCCGGAACGTCGTTCGAGCTCGATCCGGTCAAGGCGGCCTTCGACATCAGTTGCATGGCACGCTGGAGCGATTTCAGCGACACGTACTTCGGCGCTCAGGGGAGCCATCCCTCGGACAACATCGGCGGGTTGCTCGCGCTCGCGGATCACCGCAGCCGCATCCTGCAAGCTGGAGGGAAAGCGCCGCTACTGATGCGTGAGGTGCTCGCGGCCATCGTCCAGGCGTATGAAATCCAGGGCGTGCTGTCGATGGACAACAGTCTCTACGGCGTCGGTCTCGACCACGCGCTGCTGGTCAAAGTGGCGAGCGCCGGCGTCGCGACGCGCCTGTGCGGTGGCGATCGGGAGGCGGTGGCGAACGCCGTCACCAACGCCTGGATCGACGGCCACAGTCTCTGCATCTATCGCCGTTCGCCGCATGCGGGAACGCGCAAGTCCTGGGCCGGCGCGGACGCGACTGCGCGCGGCGTTTTCCTCGCGATGCTCGCCGTGCGTGGCGAAATGGGCTATCCGTCGGCCCTGACCACGCCGACGTGGGGTCTGTACGACGTGCTCTTCAAAGGCAAGCCGTTCGCGATCCCGGTGACATACGGCTGCTCGGTCGTGCAGAACATTCAATTCAAGGTATCCGTGCCGACCGTCTTCAACGCGCAGACCGCCGCCGAATGCGCGATCCGGCTGCATCCGGTCGTCCGTGACCGCATCCAGGAGATCCGCAAGATCACCATCTGCGCGCATGCGACGACGCTGCGGCTCAACACGGCGAGCGGCCCTTTGGCGACGGCCGCCGAGCGTGACCATTGTGTGCAGTACGTCGTGGCCGTCGGGCTGCTCAACGGATCCATCACGGCGGAAGACTACGAGACCGAGGCGGCGAGCGACCCGCGCATCGATGCGCTTCGCGCCAAAACCGAAATTCTGGAAGATCCGGCCTATACCCGCGATTACGCGGATCCGGCCAAGCGGGCGAGCGCCAATGCGGTGCAGGTGTTCTTCGCCGACGGATCGACGACGGAGAAGGTCGCGGTCGAATACCCGCTGGGACACGCGAGGCGCCGCGCCGAGGCGCAAAAGCTGCTCTGGGAAAAATTCGAGGCGAACCTCGCGCGCGCGTTCGCGGACAAGCAGCGCAAACGCATAGTCGCGACGTGCCGCGATCGCGAGTCACTGGAACGGCTTGCTGTTCACGAGTTCGTCGCGCTGTTCCTGCCGCAGGACTAGTAAGGCTGCAGGCGTCGCTTAACGCCGTCGCTTCTTCGCGCCTTTGGAGGGTCCTGGCGAGCGCCGCGATTCGGCGACTGTTTCGCTGCTCTGCCCTTCGAGCTTGGGATCGATGTTGTCGGTGATCCATTTCTGATCCCACCACTCGACGGGCAGAATGGCGACCCCGTGCAGATAGACGCCGTAGTGCAGGTGATCGCCGGCGGCCAGCCCGGTCTCCCCTGTCCTGCCGATGATCTGCTGCTGCTTGATCGAATCGCCGACCTTCACGTCGATGGAGCTCAAGTGGGAGTACAGCGTGAAGAGCCCGAGACCGTGGTCCAGGATGACCGTATTGCCGTAGATGCCCAGGTCGCCGGCGAACACCACGTTGCCGCCGTTCGCGGCTTCGACCGGATAACGCTTGGTCACCGACAAGTCGTAGCCGAGGTGATAGGACGTGTCGATCGGTTGACCGTTGTACATGTAGGTCCGGTGATCGGCGAAGTTCGCTTCCACCTTGGAGTTGCTGAGCTGACTGAAGGCGCCTTTCCAGAGAATCGCCGGACTCGATTGCCGGGTGATCGCGGCGATCTGGTCTTCGTTCTCTTTTCTGAGCTTTTTGTTGACCGCGACGAAGACGTCCTGCGGAGGTCCCTGCCGCGCGGCGACATCCTTCACCAGCGGCGCGACCTTGTTCTGGATAAAGGTGTCCGGGATGGCGATCGTGCTCTTCTTGTACTTGACGTTCTTGAGCTCGTACACGAGCGTCATTTCCCGGGTATTGCCGGCTTTGTCCGTTGCGACGAGCACCGCTTTGGTTTCGGCGGGCACGTCGTACGGATGAGCAAAGAGGCCGATGAAGTAGTCGGGGTGCGCCTTGATCTGCCCCTTGAACCCCGGAAAGAAATGATTTCCGACTTTGATGCCGCTCGTTTGCGTATCGGGGCCGGCCCTGTAGACGATTGCGCCGACGCCGCCGAAGTTGACGTAACGATCGTCGGCGATGAGCTCCAGGAGGGGCGGCGTGATATCGATCGTGATGCTTTTCTGGACCACGGTCTCATTGCCGCGAAAGAAGCTCCACAGCGATGCGTCGCGCGCAGTGACGCGCAGCACGGCGGGCCCTTCCTTGAGGCCGGCGAGCTTGGACAAGGCGATCTGGAACTTCTTCTCGCCCAGCGGCTGGTCGTACTGCTCGGAGAGCACCGTGTGTTCCGAACCGCCCGCGGAGAGCGTTGCAGCGACCGATTTCAAGCCTGCGCCTTGATCCGTAACGCTGATCTCCATGGGCGCAATCCCGGCCACATCGGAGTCCGGCAGCGCGATCTGCGGTGACTTCCATTCGAAGCGCGGCCCCAGATAGTACGCGCCGGCCGCGATGCCCGCGAGGACGAGTACGAAAATCACGCCAACGACCGGAAATTTCCTCCTGGGCTTGTCAGAGTCAAAAACGCTCATCTCGCTTCGTACCGTCCTTTACGTTTCCACGTTCCGCAGAGTTGCAATCGCTCACGCCTTCGCGTGTTTGCCGGGGGGATGCGCGCGCCGGATCGTCGGGGAGACGACCTTGTCCGAGACGTGGAAATCCCAGACGGCGGCGCCGCCGCTCGCACCGAACTCCTGCACCAGCTTCGGCACGTCCTCCAGGCGCTTGATGGTCTTCCCTTCGAGGCCGAAGCCGCGGGCGATCGCCGCGAAATCGGGGCGGCCGAACACCGATCCGTCCTCGGGCAGCCCCTCCGAGCGCAGCTTGTGCACTTCCGAGCCGTACGCGCCGTCGTTCATCACGATGATCAGGATCTTCATGCGGTGGCGCTTGATCGTTTCGAGCTCCTGAACGTGCATCATCAGGCTGCCGTCGCCGTCGAACAGCACGACGGTTCGGTCCGGGCGCGCCGAGGCCACGCCCATGGCGAAGGAAATGCCGTTGCCGATGGCGCCGAACTCGCGGATCGTGAGGAACCGCTCTGCGGCCGCGAAGGCATCTGCGCGAAGAACCACGAGCAGTGTCCCGAGGAATTCACCATTTCCCACTCGGCGGGCAGCGTTTTCTCGAGCGCATCGACCGCATCGCGCGGGTCGAGCAGCCCCGCCTCGATCTCGAACACGTGGCTGTCGGGCTTCGAGTCGCGGATGCGCGCGGCCATCGCCTCGGAACGCCACATGTTGGTGCGCGTGGGCAATGCCGCCGTCAGCGCCTCCACGCCCAGCCGCGCATCGGCACGCAGGTGGTGACGCGCCACTTCCTGCCCCTGACGCAGCGCGCGCGGGTCGATGTCGATATGCAGTGTTTTCGCCTTGCGCCAGAGCTGGCCGCCGCCGCCGGCGTGGTACGCGAGCGAACCGCCGACCGCGATGATGAGATCGGCCTGCGCCAGGTACTCGAGCCCGACCTCCGGTGTGAAGCTGCCTGCGATCCCGATGCAGTACAGATCGTCGTGGAACAGTCCTCTCGCCGGCAGCGTGGTGGTCAGCAGTCCCCCGACCTTCGCGGCCAGCGCCCGGCATGCGGGTCCCGCCTTGGCGTCGACCGCGCCCAGCCCCGCAAACACGACGATGCGCTCGGCTTCCGCAACCAGTTTCGCGGCGGCTGCGACATCGTCCGGATGCGGCGGAATCGGCGACGGGCGCGGCAGCAATTCCGTCGACGGCGTGGGGAGCTTCTCCGGCCCCTCCCAGGGCCGCTCCTGGAGATCGAACGGGATGCCGACGACCACCGGACGCCGTTCGCGACGGGCCTGGAGGAAGGCATCGCGAATCCCGATCGGCATGCGCTCGGGCAGGTGCAACGGATGATAGTCCGCGCCCGTTGCACTGATGATTGGACCCTGGTTAATGCCCTGGTTGTACCAACTGCTCTTCAGCGGCGCCTCGCCGGCGAACACCACCAGCGGCAGATGCGCCCGTACCGCTGCCGGCAGCGCCGTGATCAATTGAGTGAGGCCGGGCCCGCAGGTGACCGTTGCGACGCCCACATCCGAGGTCTTGCGCGCGTACGCCATCGCGGCCGCGACGGCACAATGCTCGTGCCTCACGTACACCATGCGACAGCCCTGCTCGCGCAGCCGCGCCGCCCAGTTCATGTTCGCGTCGCCCATGAGCGTAAAGCACGTCTTCACGCCCTCCTGCATGAAGGCCTTCGCAAGCACATCGTAGACACGTGGTGTGGCTTCAGTGGTCACGTTGAAATTCCCCCCGGCTCGCCTTCGGAAAAAGAGCGGACGAGTATAGAGCATGATGCACGACGCCGAGCATGCGAGCAGGCGCGCTTGACGCGTCAGCGCACGAGAGACACATTGTGATCGCGCGCTTTCAAATAAAACCTACGAGGAGAACCGCATGATGAACTCGTTGTCGCTCGCACTGGGCGGGATGCTGTTGCTCGCTACAGCGATCGGCCATGGCCAGGGCTACCCGGCCAAACCGATTCGCATCGTCGTTCCGTTCGCCCCCGGCGGAAACATCGACATCACGGCGCGGACCATCGCCCCTGGGCTGACGGAAGCTCTGGGGCAGCCCATCATCGTCGAGAACCGTCCCGGCGCGGGCGGGAGAATCGGCGCCACGCTGGTCGTGAAATCGCCGCCGGACGGCTACACGATCCTCCTGGGCGCGCCCGGCACACTCATCTCGCAGCCGGTGTTTCACGACGGTACGGAGTATCAGCCGCTGCGCGACTTCGTGTACACGTCGATGATATCGCTCGTGTCGAGCGCGCTGGTCGTGCACCCTTCGATGCCGGTGCGCAGCGTCAAGGAGCTGATCGCGTTGGCGAAGCCGCGTCCGGGAACGCTCCTGGTCGGTTCGGCGGGCCAGGGCTCCGGGACGCATCTCATGAACGAGCTGTTTCAGTCGATGGCGCAGGTGAAGTTCACACACGTGCCATACAAAGGCGGCGCCGCCGCATCGGTCGCCATCGTCAGCGGGCAGATCCATCTGTCGTTCGATCAGATCAGCTCGTGCGGACCGTTGATCAAAGCAGGCCGGCTCCGTGCAGTGGCGGTGACGACTCCGCAGCGCTCGAAGCTCCTGCCCGACGTGCCGACGATCGACGAAAGCGGGCTGCGCGGCTACGACTATTCGACGTGGACGACGCTCGGAATTCCGGCGGCGACGCCGAAGGAAGCGGTTCAGAAAGTGCGCGATGCCGTCGACGCCGTCGTCGCGCAGCCGCGCACGCGGGAAGCGTTCGAGAAGCTCGGCGCCGAAGTCGCCCCCGGCAGCGCGGAGGAGTTCACGCGCAGACTCCAGCAGGATTTCGAGCGGTGGAGCCGGATCCGCAAGCAAACCGGAATCAGGATCAATTAGTTCTGCGGCGACCAGCCGTAGACCTTCGCGCAGGCGCCGCCCATCAGCATGTTGCGTTCGCTGTCGCTGAGCCGGTTCGTCTGGCGGAACGGCGCGACCGCCTGTTCGTAGTTGACGACGGCGAAGGCGCGCGTCCAGTCGGTGCCCCAGAGGCAGCGCTCGAAACCCCAGGCGTCGAACACGCGGGCGAGCGGATCCCAGATATCGTCGAACGGATACGCTTCCTGCGACAGTGTGCACGCGCCGCTGACCTTGACCACCGCATTCGGCCGCTTTGCGAGAGCCAGCAGCTTCGGGAGCTCCGCCCACGGCTGCGGCGGCGCGGGCGGTGTGCGGGGCTGGAGCAGACCGAGATGATCGATGATGAATCGCGTGTCGGGATGGCGCTCGATCAGCGCCGTCGCCGCATCGAGATTGCCGGCGCATGAGAGGTTGACCGGAAAGTCGTACCGAACGGCTGCGCGCGCGATGCGGTCGACGCCCGGCGCGGTCGAGTCGAGCCCGATTTCCGGCCTCATCATGATGCGAATGCCGACCGTGCCCGGCGTCTTCTTCCAGTCCGCGATAACGTCGGCCACCGCCGGATCGTCGGGGTCGACCGGCTTGACCAGCGCGAACCGGTGCGGGTGCGCCCGCTGCACTTCGACGGCATAGCTCGCGTCGTAACCGTACATGGCGAACGGCGAAACGAAAATAGCGCCGTCGACGCCGACCTTGGCCATCGCCGCAACCATCTCGTCGCCGGTGACGTGATCGGGCCAGTTCGGGACGGTGCGCCAGGGCCGCTTCGGCGTGTTCGCCTCGTAGGCGTGGACCTGGGAATCGATGATGGGCATCGGGACCTCCTCTCATGCTTCAGTGATTTCGTTGATATTAACGTCAGCGCTGGCGATACTCTGGACGTTCGCGCAGACGCTCACGCTACGAAGGGGAGTTTCATGCAGTTCGGCTTGTTTGGCAGCGCCTCGGCAAAGCGAGGCAGCGGTGAGTTCGACAGCACCGAGGGCTATCACGACTGGATCGAATACAACATCGAGGCCGAAAGCCTGGGCTTTCGCAGCACGTTCTGCGTGGAGCACCATTTCACCGGCTACGGTCAGGTCTCCGCTACGCTCAACCTGCTGACCTGGCTGGGCGCCCGCACGAAGACACTGCGGCTCGGCACCGCCGTCATGGTGTTGCCCTGGCACAACCCGGTGTTGCTGGCCGAGCAGGCGGCGACGCTCGACCTCCTGTCCGGCGGCCGACTCGATTTCGGTATCGGCACCGGTTACCGCTACAACGAATTCGTCGGCTTCAATCTCCCCATGGAAGAGGCACGGGAGAAATTCGAGGAAGCGATCGACGTCATACTCAAGGCCTGGACGTCGAACGAGCCCTTCTCGCACAAGGGAAGGTACTGGACCTTCAATAACATCGTCGTCGAGCCGCAGTCGTTCCGCAGACCCCACCCGGCAGTCTGGATGGGCGCCGGCAACGAGCGCTCGATCCGCGACGTGGCGCGCCGCGGCTTCAATCTGCTCCTGGGCCAGTACTCCTCGCCGGCCGACGTCGCGCACAACATCGCGATCTTCCGCGAGGCCGTGGAGGCGAAGGGCGAGCGATGGGACCCCATGCGCGTGGGGATAACCCGCGCGTTCTTCGTGACCGACGATCCGCGCGAACGCGAGCAGGCGCTGGAACGACGGCTGGCCAATCGCATGCGGCAACTGAAGCTCGCGACGACACCGGACGGCAGGGTGCTCGGCGGACCCGATCGCGCGGATGGCGATCCCGTGCAGGTCAACCTGAACAGCGCGATGTACGGCTCACCGGACGAGATCGCGCGCAACATCGAGACGCTTCGCGAGGCCGGCGCGGGGTATCTCCTGTTGAACGGCGGCGGCTCCGGCGGGGGCGAACGCGGCCGGCAGAGCCTGCGCCGCTTCGCGCGTGAAGTGATGCCCGCCTTTACGGCTTAGCGAGACGCTCATGGGCACGTTGCCAGCGGATAAGGTCGCACAATGGAAGCGCGATGGATTTCTGTCCCCGTTTCCGCTCCTCGATGAGGAAGAGCTGCAAGCCTGCCGGGCGGGCGTAGAGCGGTACGAGAGATGGCTGGGCTCGCCCATAAACTCCGATGCCCACATGAAGTGGCGCTCGATGGTTTATCTCCTGATGCCCTGGGCCGCGAAGCTGGCGCGCGATCCGCGCATCCTCGACAAGGTCGAGGACCTCCTCGGGCCGGACATTCTGATCTTCACGAGTACCTTCTTCATCAAGGAGCCGCACTCGCAGACCATCGCCGCCTGGCATCAGGATTCGACCTACTACGGGCTGGAGCCCAAGGAAGAGGTCACGGTGTGGGTCGCATTGACCGACGCGAGCGAAGCCGCCGGCTGCATGGAGGCGCTCTCGTTTCGAGGGAAGCCGCGCCAACTGAGCCACGTCTCGCGCGCCGTGAAGGACAGCGTCAACCGTGCAGGCCAGGTCATCACCGAGCCGCTCGACGAGGGCTCGCCTGTGGCGATGCCGCTCAAGGCCGGCTGGTTCTCGATGCACCACGGGCTGTGTCCGCACCGGTCCGGGCCCAACACCTCGAGTCACCGCCGCATCGGCCTCGGGTTCAATTACATTCCCGCCAGCGCGAGGCCGGCAGGTTCGATCCGGCACGCCGCGTTGCTCGTGCGTGGCGTCGATCGCTACGGGCACTTCGAACCGGCCGCGTGGCCGAACGACGAGCTCGGCGAAAAAGAAGTGGCCACGCACGAGCGCGCCATGAGCCTCTACCGCGATGCCTACCTCGAGGAGGAGGCAAGGCACGCAAGGCTCGCGATTTAGCGACTCAGAAAACGGGAACGCCGCGCACGCTCAGGAGGCGACACCGCTGCCGGAGCTCGTCCGCAAGGACATCGCGAAAGAGCAAGGGGTGTCGGGGGCGATGGTGATCCTCCTGGCTCAGATCATTCCGCTTGCATGCCCGGCACCACCGCAAATGCCGTATCCGGCGCCTTCCCCGCAATCGTCGTCCTGTGCAGCTTGCGCTTGTACTTCGTGCGGTCGAACGTCGTCGCGCGGTGCAGCGTGCAGCGGTTGTCCCACATCACCGCGTCGCCGTCGCGCCAGGCATGGCTGTAGACGAACTGCGGCTGAGTGCAGAACGCGGTCAGCTCGTCGAGCAGCCTCGCGCCTTCCGCCGGGGACATCCCGACGATCTCCTGCGCGTGCGAGCCGACGTAGAGCGCCTTGCGGCCGTTGACAGGGTTCGTGCGGATGAGAGGATGCGTGACGACGTGGCGCTTCTTGTCTTCTTCCTTGTAGCCCTCGTCATTGTCCATGTCGCGATACGTCATGCGGTGGAGGGCGACCAGGCCTTCGAGCGCTGCCTTGCGCTCCGCGGGTAACGCGTCGTAGGCCGCCCGCGCGCTCGCGAAATCCGTGTTGCCGCCGACCGGCGGAACGATGCGCGCCGACAGCAAAGAGGCGAGCGCCGGGATGGGCTTGAACGAGCTGTCGCTGTGCCATTCTTCGTTGCGCGCGCGGTGCACCATCGCCGGGTGGTCGAGCGGCAGGAAGTCACCGTCCTTGCCGAGATTCGTCATGACCGAGATGTGGCCGGGGTTCCAGTCGTTGCCCGGGTGCGCGATCATCGTCTCGAGCTCGTTGAACCTGCTGCTGAAAGCGATCTGCGACTCGTCGTCAAAATGCTGATCGCGGAAAACGAGGACCTGGTGCTCGTTGAACGCTTCCCAGATCGTGCGGAAGTCTTCTCGCGACATCGGTGCCGAGCAATCGATGCCGGTGACTTCCGCGACGAAAAGCGGATGCAGGCGTTTGATGGTGATGCGGCTGGCGACGGTGCTCATGGCTGCCTCCGAGAGCTGTTGTCGTCTAACGACTGTTTGGATGATACTGGCTGACCCATACCCACAACCATGGAAGAGGATCGATGTCATTCTACCGAGGCATGACGTGCGAGAACGTGACCATCAAGGGCGACAAAGGAACGCCGATAACGGCTTATACGGCAAGGCCATCAGGCGCCGGCCGGTTTCCGGGCGTCGTGCTGATCCACCATCTGCCCGGGTGGAGCGAGTACTACATCGAGACGACCCGCCGGTTCGCGCATCACGGCTATCTCGCGATCTGCGCCAATCTCTACGAGCGCGAAGGTGGGGGCAGCGACGGCAACCCTGACGACGTCGCCGCCAAGGTGCGCGCAGAGGGCGGCATCGCCGATTCGCAGATGGTCGGCGATACCGAAGCCGCCGTGAAGTGGATGCGCGCGCAGCGCGATCACAACGGCAAAGTCGGTCTCATCGGCTCCTGCTCGGGCGGCCGGCACGCATTCATCTACGCCTGCCAGAAGAAGGACATCGACGCCTGCGTCGAGCAGTGGGGAGGCCGCGTGGTGATGGCCAAGGAGGAGCTCAATGCGAAGACGCCCGTTGCGCCGGTCGACATGACGAAGGACCTCTCCTGCCCGCTGCTCGGCATCTTCGGCAACGACGACCGCGCGCCGAGCCCGGAGCAGGTGAACCAGCACGAGGCCGAGTTGAAGAAGCACGGCAAGGATTACGAGTTCCACCGCTACGACGGCGCCGGACATGGCTTCTTCTACTGGCACCGTCCGCTCTATCGGCCCGAGCAGGCGATGGATGCCTGGAGCAAGATCTGGGGCTTCTTCGGCAAGCATCTGGCGAAATAGGAGGGCCGGCCATGTGCACGTCCATCATCGAGATCGCGCGCGCGGAGGGCATGGCGAAGCGCGGGGACGAGTGGTTCCAGCTCACACAGGCGGTGGTTGCCTATGACCACGCGCGCCATGCGCCGCTGGGCGATGTCATCACGCTCGATTTCATCAACACGAACCTTGGCGCCGGCGCGCGCGCGGGGATCGAGCTGACGCTGGAGACGGCCAAGGAGCTGCGCGCCGCGCTCGACCGGGCGATCGCCGCCGCCGAGCTCGAGGAGGCGGAAGTGCGGGGCAAGCGCGCCGCGCTCAGCGTCGCTCGAGCTGCGTGACGAGCAGGCCATGAAAGTCACACGCATCGAAACCCTGGTCTGTGACGCCGGCTGGCGGACGTTTTCGTTTCTCAAGGTCACCACCGATGAGGGGCTCATCGGCTGGTCGGAATACAACGAGAGCTTCGGCAGCCACGGCCTCTCCGGGGTCATCGAGGCGCTGTCGCCGGTGGTGATCGGGAAGGATCCGCGCGACATCGAGCTCATCAACTGCCATCTGCGCACGCAGACCGTGCAGTCCCGCGGCGGCATCAATCGTCAGGCCGTGGCCGCCATCGAGAACGCGCTGCTCGACATCAAGGGCAAGGCGCTCGGCGTGCCGGTCTACGATCTCTTCGGCGGTGCGGTGCGCAAGCGCATCCCCGTCTACTGGTCGCACTGCGGCAGCTACCGCGCGCGCTACCCGGAGCTGCTCGGGGTACCGCGGGTCAGCAGTTACGACGATCTTTCGCGTCTCGCGGAAGAAGTGAAAAGCCGCGGCTACCGCGCGTGCAAGACCAACGTGATGATCCACGACGGCAAGACGCTCGCCGCCTATCGCCCGGGGTTCGGCGCGAGCAAGGGTTATCCGGAGTTGAACTGGAGCAACGACATCGTCGATGCCGCGTTCAAGACAGCCAACGCCTTTCGCGAGGGCGGCGGAGCGTCGCTGGGCGTCATGATGGATCTGAACTTCAACTACAAGACCGAAGGGTATCTGCGCATCGCCAAAGCCGTGGAACCGGTCGGCATGAGCTGGCTCGAGCTGGATACGCACGATGCGGCGTCGCTCGCGCTGATCCGCCGCAGCACTGCGACACCCATCGCGTCGTGCGAGACGCTGTGCGAGCGGCGCGACTTCAAGCCCTTCTTCGAAGCCTACGCGATGGACGTCGCGATCATCGACGTGATCTGGAACGGCTACATCGAATCGCTCAAGATCGCCGCGATGGCCGACGTCTACGAGATGAACGTAGCGCCGCACAACTTCTACGGACATCTGTCGAGCGTGATCTCGGCGCACTTCTGTGCTGCCGTGCCGAACCTGCGCATCATGGAGACGGATGTCGACGCGGTGCCCTGGCGCGACGAGCTGGTGGACGCGCCGCCGGTCGTCGACAACGGCGAATTCGTGCTGCCGACGCGGCCGGGCTGGGGCGTCGAGGTGAACGAAGCGGCGGTGCGGGCGCACCCGCCGAAACGTTAGGACCCCCGGCGCGCCCTGCCGAGGTTCCACGCGGGGATCACCGCCAGCACGAACACGAGCGCGATGATCAGAAAGCCGTCGCTGAAACCCCGCGCGATGGCCTGTTCCTC
Organism: Burkholderiales bacterium; assembly: GCA_035626595.1. Taxonomy (GTDB): domain Bacteria; phylum Pseudomonadota; class Gammaproteobacteria; order Burkholderiales; family SG8-41; genus JAQGMV01. The sequence goes on along the minus strand of DASPNJ010000089.1, from coordinate 36,205 downwards.
GATCATCTCGCCGAGGTAGTGCAGCGCCCCGGGACCGAGCAGGTTTTCGGACACGCCCGCCTCCGCCAGCAACGCGCGCATCTTCGAGAGCAGATCGAGGCTCGTGGTATTGGCAGCGGTCTGCGTCGCCGCCATCGCCTCGACGTGAAACTGCGTGCGCCGCTCGATGAACACGACCAGCGCCGTGACGCCGCACGCTCCACCCAACTGGCGGATGAAATTGATCGTGCCGGATCCCCGGTGCAACTGCTCGGAGGTGAGCGCGCGCAGCGCCGAGGTGTTGAGCGAAGGGATGATCAGGGCCATGCCGCAGCGAGCGACGATGACGAGCCAGGCGAACGAGAGGAACGTCGTATTCGCATCGGTCTGGCTCATCAGGTAGTTGCCCAGCGCGAAGAGACACAGGCCGAGCATGACCATCAGGCGGGCCGGAAAGACGTCGGCCACCCGGCCGAATACCGATGTGGCCGAAATGACGAGAACGCCGGCGGGGACCAGCAGCAGGCCGGAGAGGAACGGCGTGAAGCCCTGCACGTGCTGCACGGTGACCGGGATCAAGTAATTGGCCGAGAAGTTGCCGAAGCCGAACACGAACGCGACGATGACCGCCGAGGTGAACTGGGGGACTTTGAACAGCGAGAAGTCGAGGAGCGGCGACGCCGACCGCAGTTGCAGCCAGACGAAAGCGCCGCCGGCGGCGAGGCCGATCAGCACGAGTATCAGGATCGCGTCGGAGCCCCAGCCGAACCGCTGCCCGTTGGCCCCGGCGAAGAGCAGGGTCGAGAGCATTGCGATCAGCAGCGAGTAGCCGATCCAGTCGAATTTCGGCAGCGGCCCCTGCTCCTCGCGTCCCGGCAGATAGACCATGCCGAGGAGCAACGCGACCACGCAGATCGGGATCGGCACGAGAAAGATCTCGCGCCAGCCGAGGGTGTCGATCACCAGCCCGCCGATCATCGGCCCGAGCATGGGCGCGATCTGAATGCCCATGCCGTGGATGGCCATCGCCTGGCCGCGGCGCTCCGGCGGAAACTGCGTGAAGATCAACGCCATCGTCATCGGCTGGACGATTCCGGCGGAAAAGCCCTGCAGCACGCGCCCCACCACCACCATCTCGAAGGTCGCGCCGAAGACGGCGAACGCGGTGCCGGCGAAGAACACGCAACTGATCAGCATGAACGTGCCGCGCACACCGAACGCGCGCGCGAACCAGGCGCTCAGGAGCTGGCTTGCGACCATCGTCGCGACGAATCCGGTCGCGAGCCATTGCGCCTGATCCTGCCCAACCCCGAACGCGCCCATCACGGTGGGCACCGCGACGTTCGCGATCGTCGACGAGAGCACCATGGCGACCGCGCCGGCCATGCCGGCGCCGGTCACGAGCCACTTGCTGGCTGGGGATGTGGCGGCAGTTGACAACGGGATACCTGGAACTAAGTGATGTCGCCGATACGCGACACGTTAATCACGGATTTTTCAGTGTCGTTTCGCGCCACGGTGGGCATGCACGTTGCCGCATTTCCGGAGGAGGCAAAACAACATGAACATCGAGCTGATGCTAGCGGCAGTTCTGTATTTGTGTCTTGGCCTTCTCCTCATGTATGGCTCGGTACGCGGCAACGCGCCTTTCATCTGTGAATCCCGGCGCTCGGTCGTGTTGCTGGAGGCGGCACGGAAAGAAGCCGAAAGCAACCGGCGGCGCGAGCGCGCGAAGCGGCCGGTCGACAAGAACGTGATCTGTCTGAGGGACGACTGGGAACGCCTCTGGTGGAGCGATCATCTCGGCGTTTCGCCGGCGGCCCTCGAAGCAGCCGTGCGCGAGGTTGGGCCCACGGCCACCGAGATCAAACGCTATCTGCGCCGCGCCGCGCGGGAGAGGTCTCACGCCCACACCTACGCGTAATTGACCGCGCGGCACCCCGACGCTAGAGTCGAAAGCAAAGAGAGCAGAGACAACAGCGGCCAAAGAAACCGGGGACGATGACGAAGCTGAGTGCCGCGCAGGCTGCATTCTTCGCGCAGGAAGGCCCGGTGATCGCGGCCTTCGCGCGGCAGTTTTCTCTCGACCCCGAAATCGTGTACCTGATGGCCGGGCAAAAGGGCTCGCAGCCCGACAGCGTTCGCAAGCGCTATCAGGAGGGCCTGGACCAGATCGCGCGCGATCCGTATCACGTACACCTGGAGCCGCCCGAGACGACGCGCGCCCGCATCGCCCAGGGCTACGGCGCGAGCGTCGACGAGATCGCGATCTCCCGCAACACCACCGATGCGCTGTCGCAGATCCTGATGGGCATCGAGTGGCAGCGCGGCGACGAGATCCTCGTCTCGCCGATGGAGCATCCCGCCGGCCTTTCGACGGTGCTGCGCATGTCGGCGCGCTTCGGCGTGAAGATCGTGCAATGGGGCGTGCCGGTGCATCGCGCCGCCACGGCCGACGAGGTCGTCGAAGCGGTGCGCAAGCGCGTGAGGCCCGGTGTGACCCGCGCCATCTTTTTTTCGAGCCCGCTGTGGCCGAACGGACAGCGCCTTCCCGAGCGGCGCATCGCGGCGCTCGCCCAGGAGGCCGGCGCGATCACGGTCGCCGATGGCGCACATTACGGCGGCATGATCGAGCCGCGTCTGGACGAGACCGGAATCGATTTCTGGGCCATCTCGGGCCACAAATGGCAGTGCGGCCCCGGCGGCACCGGCATTCTGTATATCCGCAACCGGCAGCATCCGGCGAACCCCACGCCGCTGCCGCGCTTTCACATCATCCGCAGCTCCGCGCGCGACATCCCGTTCGACGGCAGCCGTCCCGCCGATTTCGACATCGGCGCCGCGATGACCCGCTACGGCTTCCCGGAGTCTGCCGACTGGCGCGCGCTGGGCGATGTCTGCGCCTTGTGGGACGAGGTCGGACGCGCTCGCATCCAGGCGTGGACGCACAACCTCGCCGACTATCTTCGCAGCCGCATCGCGGACACGTTCGGCGACGACGCGCTGCTGCAGCCGAGCGTCGATGCTCGGCTCAAGTCCGCGATCGTCTGCTTCAATCCTTTCCCCGAAGTCCGGCAACGCTGCAATGCGGACGTCAACATCGAGTTTCGCGAGCGGCTGCTGCGCGAGTACGGCTTCCGCATCTCGGGCGGCGGGGTCGGACCCGATGGCTTCACCCGTGCCCCCGATCCGGAGGCGGCGGCGTTTCCGGTTGGCCTCGTCCCGAACCGCGATCCCGAAACACTCGCACCGAAGCCGTTCGGCTATGCGCTGCGCGTCAACGCGTGCGTCTGGAATACCGTTTCTCAAATGGACCGGTTCGTCGACGCGAGCCGGGACCTCGTACGTAAGATGCTTCAGCAATGACGACAAACGGACTACGGCCGCTGATTTGTGTCTCTGCCAACGCCATGGAGGCCACCCTCAGGCGAAGCCCGGTGCATGCCACCAGCTCGCGCAACGTGCATTCGCTGTTGAGGATGGTGGATTGCATTCCTCTGTTGCTGCCGCCGGTGGGTACCGACATGGACATCGACGACCTGGTGTCGCGCGTGGACGGCGTCGTGCTCACGGGCGGCCGGGCGAATATCGAGCCGCACCACTACCAGGGGCCGGAATTTCCGGACGATGAAATCGTCGATCCCTTGCGCGATGCGCTGATATTGCCTCTCGTGCGCGCGTGCATCGCCGCGCGCGTGCCGGTGTTCGGCATCTGCCGCGGTATCCAGGAGATCAACGTCGCGCTGGGCGGCTCGCTGTATTACCGCATCCATCAACTCGACGGAAAGAACGATCACCGGCGGCCGCAACGCGACGATGTGACGCCCGAGGAGGTGTTCCGCCCCAACCATCCCGTCAAATTCACGCCCGGCGGCCTGTTCCAGTCCCTGACCGGCTGCGACGAGATGATGGTGAACTCGCTGCACGGACAGGGTGTGGACCGCCTGGGCGAAGGGCTGGTGGTGGAAGCGACCGCCCCCGATGGCGTCATCGAAGGCCTGCGCTACGACGACGCTGCGCAGTTCGTCGTCGGCGTGCAGTGGCACGCCGAATGGGAGCCTGAAAAGCACGCGCTCTCGAGCGCGCTGTACAAAGCCTTCGGAGAAGCCGCGTACGCACGCGCGGCGCGCCGCGCCGGCTAGAGGCTCAGCCCGCCGTCGAGCACGAGCGTCTGTCCCGTCATGTAGTCCGACGCGCTCGACGCAAGGTAGAGCGCGAGCAGCCCCACCTCGCGCAGTTGCCCGTGGCGCTTCAACGGCACCGTGCGTTTCGCGCGCTCGGCGCTTTCCTGCGCGCGCTGTTCGCCCGACGTAACCGGGTCCGGAAAGAGGCCCGGCGCGATGGCGTTGACCTGGACCCCGTACGGCGCCCATTCGAGCGCCTGCGCGCGCGTGAAACCGACGAGCGCGGTCTTCGCGGCGGTATAGAGCACCATCTCGCCGCCGCCCTTGCTCGCCGTCCACGCCGAAATGCTGATCACCTTCCCGCTGCGGCGCTCGAGCATGTGCGCGCCCACCGCGCGAGTGCAGAGGATGGCCTCGGTGAGATTGATGTCCATGACGAACTTCACCTCGTCGTCCGACGCGGCCTGCGACTGATCCTTGTCGGGCAGCTTCACCAGCGATTTGCGGATCGAGTCGCCCAGGGCGTTCACGAGCACGTCGATGCGGCCGAACTTCGCCAATACCGAATCGACTGCGGCACGCACGCTCTCGGGCTTCGTGACGTCCGCCACGACCGGCTCCACGCGCCGGCCCGAAGCTTGGGCGATGTCCGCGGCGAGCGGCTCGACGAATTTCGGCGTGAGCGCGTTCAACGCGATGTCGGCGCCGGCGTTCGCGAGGACCTGTGCGATCCCTTTGCCGATGCCCCGACCCGCACCCGTGATGAAAACGACTTTCCCCGTGATGTCGTACTCGGGAGGCAGCATGGCGAAACTCTCCTTGTCAGTGTCAGCTCAGGGCCGCGGCGCCTGAGACCGGAGCGCCCGCGGCTCCGGGCCTGCGCATCGCAAGTAACTGGCGCGCCTCGTCGAGGCGCTCGGCGTTGAGATAGGCCTTGAGCAGCGTGAGCTCGATCAAGTCATGCTGCGCGCGACTGCCGCCGATGCGTTCGCTTTGCCGCGCCAGCGGGGCGAGCGCCGCGATCGCCGCGGAATAGTCACCGCGTTCGAACGCGACGAACCCGCGCGCGAGCTCCGGCACGTAGGAGCCCGAGGGATAGCGTCCTTCACGCGCGAGCTCGTCGATCTGCCGAGTGCGGGCATCGAGGGCGGCGGCGTCACGCAGCACCGCGTGGGCGAGCATCACGTGCAGATCGGCGAGACCCGCACCCGGACGTGGCAGCGCGCTCGCCGCATAGTCGTAGAGCGTGCGCCATGCTGCGTCGTTACGCGGATGGCCCGCCAGCTCGGAGCGCCACAGAAACGCTACGCCGTCCCACGTCTTCTGCTGCGGTCCGCCTGGATGCCGGTCGGGCGCGACGGCGTCGCGATAGAGCTGCTGCGCCGCCGTCCAGTTGCCGGCGCCCAGCTCGATGAGCGCGAGATGCCAGCTCAAGTGACCGTGAAAGCTTCCCTCGCGCGGGTATTCGGCGAGCCACGAGGAGAGGAAGTCGCGGCCGCCATCTGCGTCGCCGCTCTCGTAGCAGACGTGCGCGACACCATGCGCGCAATGCGCGTTCTTCCGGTTGAGCCCGACGGATCGTTCGATCTTCCGTCGCGCTTCCGCGATCCGGCCATCTTCACCGAGCGCGATCGCGTGATAGGAGAGGAACCAGTAGTCGTCGCCGTAGTGCGGGGCGAGACGATCGAGTAGCTGCGCGCATTGCTGTTTCTGGCCGACGCGGCCGCAGACGCCGAGGAGACCGTTGGGGTTCGCCGCCACGGCAACCATCAGGGCGTCGCGCGGCCATTCGGCCAGATGCGCATACAGGGCGTCGATCGCGGCGTCGGTGCGGCCCGAGAACGCGAGATCGAAAAACCGGATATGGCCGCCCTCCCGCGCGGAGACGCCAGCGGCCCGGTCATTCGCCGCCGTCATTGCCGCCCGCGCTTGCGCGACTTTCCCTTCACGCATGAGGACCTGCGCTTTGCCGGCGTGCGCCATGGCGAGGCGAGGATCGGCATCGAGGGCGCGGTCGAAAGCCTCGAGCGCACCCGGATATATCGTGAGCGCGAGCTCGCAGCCCTCGACGTAGGCATCCCGTGCGGCAGCGGACGACGTCGACACGGGAAGGTCGTACTGGTCTGCGAGCATCGGAGCTCTCCACCACCGGAGTGTTCGAAAATTATAGATCGCGATCTCCCCTGCCGAAAAAGACCGGTGTTTTTGTTACGCGGCCGAAACAACCTGCTGCCTTCATGACATCGGGCCGAAACGCGTGCTGCCTATAGTGCGCGATCTTTGACGTGCACAGGAGATAGCGATGAAGGATTTCGCAGGATACGAGCTAACCGGCGCGAACGCCGCCAGCCTCGCTCTGCTCGAGCAGGGCTTTCACGAGCTGCGCTGCTACGTCGGCGATCCGGTCACGACTGTCGAGCGCGCGCTCGAGGCAGCGCCGGAGCTCGTCATGGCGCACGTGCTCCGCGCCTATCTTCATCTGCTCGGGACGGAGCCGACCGCCGTGCCGGTCGCGCGCGAAGCGCATCGAAATGGCGCGGCACTTCCAGCCACCGACCGCGAAAAACGACATCTCCTGGCGATCGACAACATCGTCGAGGGCCGCTGGCGCTCGGCCGCGCGCGTGCTCGAGGATCTGAGCATCGACTATCCGCTCGATGCGCTGGCGCTCCAGGCGGGGCAGCTCGTCGACTTCTTCACCGGCGACTCGCGGATGCTGCGCGATCGCCTCGCGCGAGCGCTCCCCGCGTGGAACCGTTCGATTCCCGGCTACCACGCCGTTCTCGGCATGTACGCCTTCGGTCTCGAGGAGACGGGCGACTACCGCAACGCCGAGGTGCATGGCCGTTCGAGCGTCGAGCTCGAGCCGCGCGACGGCTGGGGCTATCACGCCGTCGCCCACGTCATGGAGATGCAGGGCCGCCGCCGCGACGGCATCGCCTGGCTGCGCGGAACCGCCGGGCAGTGGTCGCCCGAAAGCTTCTTCGCGGTTCACAACTGGTGGCATCTCGCGCTGTTTCATCTCGGAGTCGACGAGATCGATGAGGTGCTCGCGCTCTTCGACGGTCCGATCTTCGGAGAAAGACCGGACATCGTGCTGGAGATGATCGACGCGTCAGCGATGCTGTGGCGGCTTCACCTGCGCGGCGTGGACGTGGGGAACCGCTGGGCGAGGCTCGCGGACAAATGGGAGCCGATCGCCGGTGCCGGCAATTACGCGTTCAACGACATGCACGCGATGATGGCGTTCGTCGGCGCGGGCCGGCACAGCGCGGGACGCACGGTCCTGGAGGCGCAGCGTATTGCGATGGACGCTCACGGGGATAACGCGCTCTTTACGCGTGAAGTCGGTCACGCGGCGACTCGCGCGATCCTCGCGTTCGGCGAAGGCGACTACGCACAGACGGTAGAGCTGCTGCGGCCGATCCGCAGCTATGCGCACCGCTTCGGCGGAAGCCACGCGCAACGCGATCTGATCGACTTGACGCTGATCGAGGCGGCGACGCGCTCGGGCAACGAGCGCCTCGCGAAGGCGCTCGTCGCAGAACGAACGGCCGTGAAATCCTCAGCGCCGGCTGCGCGAGCGGTGCCGGACGTGCGCGATATGACTTTCGCCGCTGCGTGAAACGTGGCGGGCAGTCTGTCCGCAGGCCTTCAGGCGCTGGCCTTCACCTGATCGCCCAGCCAGTCGATGGCGGCCTGCACGCCGCCCTTGCCGTGCGGGATGCCGAGCGCGCCGAGCGCCACCTCGACCACGCCGAGCGTGCCGAGGACCATCGGCGCATTGACGTGGCCCATGTGGGCGATGCGAAAGGCCTTGCCGGTGAGATCGCCGATGCCGTGCCCCAGGACGACGCCGCAGTTCTCGTTGCAATAGGCGCGCAGCCGCTGCGGGTCGTGGCTGTTCATGAGCACCGCCGTCACGGTGTCGGAGCGCTCGCCGGGCTCGGTGATGTTGAAGCCGATCGCCTCGCGTTGCGACCATACGCCGACCGCGCGCCGCACCGCCCCGGCCAGCAGCCGGTGGCGGCGGAATACGTTGTCGAGGCCTTCGTCGAACAGCATGTCGAGCGCCTGCCGCAGGCCGAACAGCAGATGCTCGGGCGGCGTGCCGCAGTATTTCTGGTAGTGAACGTCGCCTTCGCGGTCGGTCCAGTCCCAGTAGGGCGTGCGTAGCCCCGCCGTCTTGTGGATCTCGCGCGCCCGTGCGTTGACCGCGACGAAGCCGAGGCCCGGCGGGGCCATCATGCCCTTTTGCGAGCCCGATACCGCGACGTCGACGCCCCACGCGTCCATGTCGAACGGGACGCAACCCAGAGACGCGACCGCATCGACCATGAGCAGCGCATCGTGCTTCGCTGCACGCACTGCCTGTGCGATCGCCGGAATGTCGTTGACGACGCCGGACGCAGTGTCGATCTGCGCCACCATGATCGCCCTGATCTTCCCGCCCTTGTCTGCCTTGAGCCGCGCCTCGACTTCGGCCGGCCGCACCGCGCGGCGTAGGTCGCCCTTCAGAACCTCGACCTCGACGCCCAGACGGCGCGCGTGCTCGCCCCAGTTGATGGCGAAGCGGCCGCTCTCCAGCACCAGGATCCGGTCGCCCCTGCTGAGCACGTTGGTGACCGCGGCTTCCCAGACGCCGTGGCCATTGGCGATGTAGATGTAGGCGCGGCCCGTGGTGTTGAATACGCGGGCGATATCGCACAGCAGTCCGTCGGTCAGGGCGAGCAGCGGCCCCGAATAGATGTCCACCGTCGGCCGGTGCATGGCGCGCAGCACCTCGTCCGGTACAGTCGTCGGGCCTGGTATGGCCAGGAACTCACGCCCCGCTCGCACGCTCATCGTTCGATTCCTGTTCGACGCTCTTTGCGTCGGCCAATTCTAATAGGGCGCGCCTGGAGCATTCATGTTCGAGCTTCCTCGAGCGCGTTGACGGGCCGCGCGCCGAACGGCGGGAAGGCAAGCGCGATCGCGACGGCGCCCAGCCCGATCGCCGCCGAGCCGAGGTACATCCACGTATACCGGCCGAAGGTGTCGAAGATCCATCCACCGAGCACGGGTCCGAGCGCCATGCCGATGCTCGAGACCATGGCGGCGGCGCCGAACACAGCGCCGAGGTTACGCTGCCCGAAGTACTCCCGAGCGAGCACCGCGTAGAGCGGCATGACGCCGCCGTAGGCGAAACCGAACAGGGCGGCGATGGCGTAGAACTCGCTCAGCCGCGAGGCATACACGAACGCACCGGCCGCGAAAGCCTGGATCAGAAGTCCGGTGATGAGCACACGCTTCACACTGAGCCGATCGGCGGCCACGCCGAATGCAAGACGGCCGCCGAGACCCGCAAGACCCTCGAGACTGTAAATCGTCACGGCTGCGAGAGGCGCGACGGCCGCAGGTCATGGCATAACTTACCGTGTGGAAGATCGGACCCGCGTGCGCCGCGCAGCAGGCGAAGAACGTGAGCGCGAGGATGATGAATGGCGTCGAGCGCAGCGCATCGGCCAGGGACATTCCCGCAGGCTCCGAAGCGCTGGGTGCGTCCGAGGAAGCCTGTGCGGCCGGTGGCCGGCGCACGAGGAGCGCCGCAGGGATGAGCGCGGCCCACACGAGGACGGCCAGGACGACCAGTGCAGCTCGCCAGTCCATCTGCGTGATGAGCCATGCGGCGAACGGCGACATCGTCATCGGCGCGACGCCGACGCCTACCGAAACCAGCGAAACGGCAAGGCCCCGATGTGCCGTGATCCACCCCATCACCGCGGCGATCATCGGCGTGAAGAAGCTGCCGACGGCGATTCCGACCAGCACTCCGAACGCGATCTGAAACTGTAGCGGGGTCTGTGCGCGGCTCGCGAGGAAGAGGCCGAGGCCGAGGAGCACTGCGCCCGCGAGGACGACCCAGCGCGGCCCGATACGGTCGCTCAAAGCACCCCAGCCAAAGCCTGCGGCGCCCATCGCCAGGAAGTTCAGCGTCATGGCGGTCGACACGGCCGCCGTCGACCATCCGGTCTCCGCGGTCATCGGCCGCAGGAACACCGCGAGCGAGAACATAGCGCCGATCGCGATGCACGTCATGAAGGCGCCGAGCGCCACCATTACCCAGCCGAAACGAGGTTCTTTCACGGCAGCTCCCTGATCGTCGAGGATCGGGCGCGACCTGCGGCGCCCCTGCACTGTAGTCGAACGGCGGCGCGCCAGTTCGACATCGGGAGCAGACGCCGGCTCAGCTACGCTGAAGTCGGCGACAAGGAAGCGTCGTTCTGGCGAAAAGCTAAGCCGCGACGGGATGCATCAGCGGCCCGTAAGCATCCGGCCGCCGGTCGCGGTAGTAGCCCCACAACGCCCGCAGCTCGGGCAGTATCGAAAGGTCCACTTCCGCGAGCGCGATGTCTTCTCGAGTATCGCTCGCCTCGACCAGGATCTCGCCGCGCGGATTGATGACCATGCTGTTGCCGAAATGGTTGCGCGTCGATCCGCCCTTATCGACGCCGACCTTGTTCACGCCGCAGACGTAATAGATGTTCGTCACGGCATGGGCCCGCAGCTCGAGGTCCCACAGGTAGCGCGTCATGAACGTCGTGGCAGTGGGTACGAAGACGATTTCGGCGCCGCCCAGCCCCAGGATGCGCGCGCCCTCCGTGAAGTGACGGTCGTAACAGATGAGGATGCCGATGCGGCCGAACGGCGTGTCGAAGACGGGGAAGCCGAGATCGCCGGGCTCGAAATAAAACTTCTCGTTGCCGCGCGGCTCGTTGCTGAGCCCCACGTCCATGAACGGGATGCTCGACTTGCGGTATTTGCCGATGAGCGCGCCATCGGGCCCGATCACGGCCGCGGTATTGAAGAAACGTCCGTCCGGCGCGCGCTCGAAGATGGGCGCAATGAGGACGATGCCGGTCTCACGCGCGACCGCGGCCATACGGTCTATCGTAGGGCCGGGAATCGGCTCGGCCCATTCGAAATATTCAGGCCGCGTTTCGACGCAGAAATACATCGTGCTGAAAAGCTCCGACAGGCACACGATGCGCGCGCCTTGCGCCGCCGCCTGCCGCACGAGACGAATCGCCGTCGCGATGTTCGCGTCCTTGCTCGCCTCACCGATGAATTGCACGCCTGCGATCTTCAACATCACCTTCTCCTCCAACGTTGCACTCGCGCCGCCGGGCGCGGTTTCATTATCGCTTAATCGCGATGCTAGAATCGATTCGCCCTCCCCGCACTCACCCGAGGTTCAATCCATGATCGTCAGATGGCCCAAAGGCGTTCGCATGCCCGTCATGTGGACATTCGATTTCGATGCGGAGTCGAGCTGGCTCGCGCGCGACCCCGAAAATGCCGGGCGTCTCGGCGTGCTCTCGCAGGGTCTGTACGGCGCGAAGCGCGCCGTGCCCGCGATCATGAATCTGCTGGCCGAGCAGAAGATGCCCGCCACGTTCTACATCCCCGGCTGGGTCGTCGATCACCACACCGATCGCTGCAAGGAGATTCGCGACGCCGGCTACGAGATCGGCCATCACGGCTACTCGCATCAGTGGGCGGACCCGAAAAAGCCCGAGGCCGAATGCGAGGACTTCGACCGCGCGAGCGAAGTGCTCGACCGCGTGCTCGGCGTGAAGCCGCGCGGCTATCGCCCGCCGGCGGCGGAGATCACGGCCAACACGCTGAAGATGCTGACGGACCGCGGCTACCTCTACAACACGAACATGCTCGACGACGTCTATCCGTACCGCCACATGCTGCCCGAAGGGCGCAAGGGCCCCGTCGAGCTGCCGACGCACTGGTCGCTCGCCGACGCGGCGTACATGATCAGCTCGGTGCGGCACAACCGCGTGATACGGACCAACGACGACATCTTCACCATCTGGAAAGACGAGTTCGACGAGCTCTACAAGTGGGGCGCGTATTTCAATCTGGTGCTGCATCCACAGGCGATCGGAAGGCCATCGCGCATCGCACTGCTCCGCCGCTTCATGGAATACACGCGCAAATTCGAAGGCGTCTGGTATGCAACCGGAACGCAGGTCGCGGAAGCCTTCGTCGCGCAGGAGAACAATGCTTGAACATGGGCGCGCGACGTAAGCTTGCTGCACTCGCCTTCACCTGCATCGGCCTCACTGCGGCTTGCGGTTCCTCGTCGAACGCGGCGGGTTTCCCCGAAAGGCCGATGCGGCTCATCGTGCCGTTTCCGCCGGCCGGCGCCGCCGATATATCGGCGCGCATCGTCACGCAGAAGCTCGCCGAGAATCTCCAGCAGCCGATCGTCGTGGAGAACCGCGGCGGCGCGGGCACTGTCATCGGCACCACCGCATTCCTGAAAAGCTCCCCCGACGGCTACACGCTGTTCCTGCATTCACCGCCGACGGCGATCAATCCGACGCTGCTGAAGTCACTGCCCTACGACACGCGGAAAGATCTCGTGCCGGTCGTCACGCTCGCGAAAATCCCGCTCATCGTTCTCGTGAATCCATCGAACGCGGCGAATACGGTGCAGGAGCTGGTGGCGCTCTCCAAGCGCAAGGCAGGCGGGCTTACGTACGCGAGCTCCGGGAATGGCGGTTCGCCCCATCTCGCCACCGAGATGCTGCGCAAGTTCACCGGCATGAACATGGTGCACGTGCCGTATCAGGGCTCCGGCCCCGCGGTCACCGCCATACTGGGCGGCCAAGTCGATTTCACGATCACCTCCTCGTTTCCGAAACAGCAGGTCGAAAGCGGCAAAGTGCGCGCGATCGCGGTGACCGGCGCCAAGCGCTGGTTCCTGCTCCCCAATACGCCCACCGTCGCCGAACAGGGTTTCACCGGGTTCGAGGCGAGCACGTGGCAGGGATTCTCAGTGCCGCGCGGCACGCCGCGCGCGCTCGTCAGCCTGATCAATGCCGAAGTCGTGAAGGTCTTGCGTTCGCAGGACGTCGCGAGCCGCCTGTCCAGCCAGGGTTTCGAAGTGATCGGGGACACGCCGGAGCAGGCCGCGCGCTTCCTCGAGGCTGAAATCGCCAAATGGGGCGAGGCGGTGAAATTTTCGGGCGCGCAGGTCAATTAGCGGCGATCGCCTGCCGCGTGCCGAGAGCCACCGAAACTGCGCGGCGGTGAAGCCGCACCGCGTCGCGCGGGCCATGACTTAATCGGCTTTGGCGCCGGTCTCCGCGATCACCTTCCTCCACCGCGCAAGCTCGCTCCTGATGTAGGCGCCGAACGCCTCGGGTGCCCGCAACGACTTCGCCCGCATCTGCCGTGAAGTGCTGCCGCCCGGAGGCAGCGGAACGATCCAGCGCACGGTCTTCGACGGGTAGCTTTGAGCGTGTGCGGGCGCGACAATCAGCGCCGTCATGATCAGAACGGCAAGTCGCATCATTTTTCTTCCTCCCTTCCTGTTCAGCGCGATTAGAACGCGACGCGCTTTGCGATAATCTTCAGGCGTGGACCGGCTCTTCTTTACGCTCGGCGCTCTGTCCGCGTTGCTCGGCGTGACTGCCGGTGCTTTCGGTGCGCATGCACTGAAATCCCGCCTCGCGCCGGATATGCTCGCCGTCTTCGAAGTCGCCGCGCGCTACCAGATGTACCATGCGTTCGCCCTGATCGTGTGCGCCTGGGCCGCAACCAGGTGGCCGGGGATGCTCGTCAATACGAGCGGCTGGCTCTTCGTCGCCGGCACGATCGTCTTCTCCGGCAGCCTGTATGCGCTCAGCCTGAGCGGCGTGCGGTGGCTGGGAGCGATCACGCCGCTCGGCGGGCTCGCTTTTCTCGCCGGCTGGATCTGCCTGGCGGCCGCAGCCTTGCGGGCAAGCTAACCAGGCGACGTTTCACGTAAAGAGAACACGCAATGAATATCACCCGCGTAGAACCGATACTCGTCCGCACGCCGCTCAAGCTCGACGATGCACAGCCTCACGCCGGCGGATTGCCCAAGAACGACGTGCACACGGTGCTCGTCAAGGTGGACACCGACGAGGGCGTCACGGGTTGGGGCGAGGCCTTCTCGAACGCCGGATGGCAATCGACCTGCACCGCGATCGCACAGATCATCGCGCCGCGCGTGGTGGGCCGCGATGCGTCGCAGATCGCGCAGATCCAGGCCGATCTGCATCGCGGTCTCTACAACACGGGCCGCAGCGGACCGACGGTGTTCGCGATCTCGGGTCTGGACATTGCGCTGTGGGACATCGCAGCGAAGCGCGCCGGCCAGCCGCTCTACAAGATGCTCGGCGGCAGCGCGCGCGCCACGCTGCCGGCGTATGCGAGCCTGCTGCGCTATGGCGACGCGAAGGTGGTGGAGCGCAAGACCCGGGAAGCCATCGATCGCGGCTACCGCTACATCAAGCTCCATGAAAACAAAACCGACATCGTGCGCGCAGCGAAGACAGTGTGCGGCGACAAGGTGCCGCTGATGGTGGATTGCTCGTGCCCGTGGACCGTGGACGAGGCGATCGCCATCGCGCATGAATGGGCGGACATGAAGCTCGCGTGGATCGAAGAGCCGATCTATCCGCCCGATGATCACGCCGGCCTTGCGCGACTGCGCAGCACGACGAAGACACCGATTGCGGCGGGCGAGAACATCTCGAACTTCATGGAGTTCAAACGGCTCTTCGAAATTGGCGCAGTCGGCATCGCGCAGCCCAGCATCACGAAGATCGGCGGCGTGACCGAGATGCGCAAGATCTTCGCGCTCGGTGAAGCGAATGGCGTGGTGGTGGTGCCGCATTCGCCCTACTTCGGACCGGGACTGCTGGCATCGATTCACGTGTGCGCCGCGAGCGCGCGCGACATTCCGATCGAGCGCTACTACTGCGACTTCGCCGAGACGCCGTTCGGAGACCAGATCATCCCGAAGAACGGCGAGTTCGCCGTGCCGCAGGGACCGGGGCTGGGGCACGACCCCGACCCCCGGCTCGTCGAGCGCATGCGCGTGGCGTAAGCAGCATCAACAACCCAAATCAAAGAGGACGTGAAAGGTGAATCTCGATCTGAAGGGCAAATCGGTACTGGTTACCGGCGGCAACCGCGGCTTGGGGCTGGGCATCGCGCTCGCGTTCGCTGAAGAAGGCGCGAACGTCGCCATCTGCGGCCGCGACAAGGCGGCGCTCGCGGAGGCCGAAGCGAAGATCGCGGCAAAGGGTGTGAAGGCCAAGGCCGTCGCGGTCGATCTCTTCACCGCCGAGGGTTGTATCGCCGCAGTGCAGGCGCCGGTCGACGCTTTCGGCGGGCTCGACGTGCTGGTCAACAACGCTTCGACGTCGGTCAGCGGCAATATCGAGACGTTGGATGACGAGGGATTGATGGAACGGCTGCAGGGCAAGACGCTCGCGTCCATGCGCTGCTGCCGTGCCGCCCTGCCGTACCTGCGCAAGTCGGGGCGGGGCCGCGTGATCTGCATCGGCGGCGGCGCCGTACGCCAGGTCGGGCCCACCACGCTTCCGAGCGCGCTCGGCAATTCGTCCGTCACCGCTTTCGTCAAACAGTTCAGCACGATGGTGGCGGCGCAGGGCATCACGGCGAACGTCGTTCATCCGCCGTTCATGAAGACCGACCGTTACCCGAAGCGTCTTGCCGCACGGGCGAAGGAGCTCGGCGTGAGCGAGGCCGAGGCCGAGGCGAGCTTCGTCAAGCAGTTCCCGATCGGCCGGCTCGTCGAGCCGAAGGACGTCGCGCCGATGGTGCTCTTCCTCGCTTCGCCGCACGCAGCGACGATCACGGGTCAGAGCATCGCGATCGACGGCGGCTCGATACCGGGCATCTACTACTAGGCAAATCCGAGACTCAGCCGACCTGCCGCATTGCGGCCGTCAGCTTGTCGAGCGTGGCGAGCGTCTTGTCTCTGTCTTCAGAGGCAATGGAGAAGACGACGCGCTCGATGCCGGCGTCCCGGTAGCGTTTCAGGGTATCCGGATCGGCCGGCGGGTTGAATGCCGTGATCGGGACCGCCGCCGGATCGCGCCCGGCCGCTTTGGCCATCTCGCGAAACGCCGGCAGGTGCGCGAGGACGTCACTTTCGCCATAGGCCGGACGCCTCGCGTGCGGCATCCAGCCGTCACCGAACGCGATCGCGCGCCGCGCACCGTGCGGATACTCGCCGCCGACGATGACCGGCAACGGCTTCTGAACCGGCTTCGGCCACGTCATCATCGGCCCGAACCTCACGTGGGCGCCGTTGAACTCCGGCTTCGGTTTCGTCCAGATCTCACGCATGGCGCGCACGCGTTCCTCCATCAGCTCGAAGCGTCCCTTGAAATCGGTCGTGCCGTGGTTCGCCATCTCGTCTTCGTTCTAGCCGGCGCCGATGCCGAAGAGGAAGCGCCCCCTGGAGATCTGATCGAGGCTCGCCACGGACTTCGCCGTCTGGATGGGATCGCGCTGAACGAGGAGACAGATGCCCGTGCCGACCCTGAGGTTCCTCGTCACCGTGGCAGCCGCCGGCAGCGTCACGAAGGGATCCATCACGTCGTAGTAGTGCTTCGGAAGCTCGCCGCCTTGCGGGTAGGCCGACTTGCGCGTCAGCGGAATGTGGCTGTGCTCCGGGGCCCACAGGCTTTCGAAGCCGCGCTCCTCCAGCGCTGTGCCGATCTCGACGGGACTTATGGAATAGTCGGTAAAGAAGATCGCAACGCCGTAGTGCATCTGCTTCCTCCCGGTTCAGGCCAGCATATAGACTCGCGGATTATCGTGCTAGCTTCACGCGTTGGGAGAAAGCGGTGCGGAAGCGTATACGGCAGGGATTCACGCTCATCGAGCTGATGCTCGTCGTTGCGATCATCGCGATACTCGGCGCGGTCGCGATACCGATTTACCGGGATTTCACCGTCCGGACGAAAGTCGCGGAACTGCTCGCGGCAGTGGGCCCTTTGAAGCTGGCCGTTGCCGAAAAAGCGCTGCAAGACGGCGGATTGGCCGCCGCCGGCGTCGGCGTGACGGTCGCGACCACCGGCAGGGTCACCGGCGGCAACGTATCGGACGCCGGCGTCATCACCATCAGTGGCAATGCGACCGCGACCTCTGTCGGCACTGCCATCACCATCGTGCTGACGCCCACCTTTGCGAGCGGCAAGGTGCTTTGGGCGTGCAGCACTTCATCGGCAGCTTTCAAGGTGGTTCCAGCCGAATGCCGTCATTGATCCGAGCTCACCGACCGCGGGTGCAAACATATGGCTACTCGACACCAAAGAAGTAAGAAGAACCTCTGGCTGATGCCGGGTTTTCAGGGCCGGCTCATTCTCCTGTTCATCCTTGGCGCATTCGGCTCCGCGCTGCTCAACGGCTATCTCTATTACTCCTACGTCGACGACAGCTACGCGTTCATCCTTCAATACTCGACGTTGTCGCAGGAGCTCATCGAGCAGCGGCATCGGGACCTTCTCGTGTTCGGCGTTGCGCTGGCCGCGGTCAGCCTGGTGGTCACGCTGATTCTTGCGGCCTGGGCCCTGGTCCTCACGCACCGGGCGGCGGGCGCGGTCTATCACGTCAAGAAAGTGATCGGCGAGATCAAGGCCGGCAACCTCACGCGGCGCGTTCATCTGAGGAAGAAGGACGAATTCCAGGACCTCGCGGCCGCGTTCAATCAGTTGATGGACGAGCTGCAGGCGAAATAGCAGCGAAAGGATCTCGATGAAGATTTGTGTAGTCGGCGCCGGTGGAGTGGGAGGATTGCTCGCCGCGATGCTGCGGCGGGCGGCAGTCGATGTCAGCGTGCTCGTAACAGAACGACACCTGGAACCAATCAGGCGCAATGGCCTGACCGTCATCGGCCCGAACGGCCGTTTCGCCGTCGAGCTTCAAGCGGAGATCGATTCGCGTGCCATTGGAGCGTGCGACGTCGTGATCGTGACGCCGAAGATGTGGGCTGTCGAAACGCTTGCGCCCACGCTTCGCCCGTTGCTGAAGGCAAACACCGCCGTCATTCCCCTCCAGAACGGTATCGATGCACCCGCGACGCTCGCGAACGCACTCGGGTGGGACCATGTCGTTTATGGCTCCGCGTCGCTGAACGCCGCCATCGAAGAGCCCGGCGTCATCCGTCAACGCAATCCCAACTCTACGATCACGGTGGCCGAAGCGCACGGCGTCGAATCCGCCAGACTGCTAGAGACCAAGAAAGTCTTCGGGACGGCCGATATCGCCTTCGAAGTCGCTACCGATGGTCCCGCTCTGCTGTGGGACAAGTTCGTCGTGCTCGTTTCGAACAGCTCGCTGTGCGCGCTGCTTCGATCGCCGATGCACGTGGTGCAGGCGCACGATGAGTGCTGGGCGCTCTACACCGCCGTGTTCAACGAGGTCGTCGCGGTCGGACGCGCGGTGGGTATTTCCCTGCCGGCGGAAAAAGTCGAGGCGCGGCTCGCGCGTGCACGCTCGGCGATGCCGATGATCATGCCGTCGATGGCCGTCGATCTCATCGCGGGCAATCGCCTCGAGTATCCGTGGCTGGGCGGGCGCATCAGGCAGCTTGGACGAGAACATGGCGTCGCCACGCCGGCGAACGATTTCATTTCGGCCGCGTTGACGCCGTTCCTCCTCGGTCGGACGACCGCGCCGGCCCAGGGTTGAGGCGGATTGCGGTGGCCATCAAGATCTACGAATACGCCGGTTGCAGCACCTGCAAGAAGGCGCTCAAGTATCTCGACGAAAGGAACAAAAAGTACGAGAGGGTGCCGATCGTGGAGCAGCCGCCGACGGTGCGCGAGCTCGAGACGGTGCTGGGCTGCCTCAAGGCGAGCGGCAAGACGTTCAAGAACCTGTTCAACACGTCGGGCGAGCAGTATCGCGCGCTCAGGATCGGCGACCGCATCAAGGCCGGCATGACCGAGCGGGAGGCGATCGCGCTGCTTTCAAAGAACGGCAAGCTCATCAAGCGGCCGTTCCTGCTCACCCCCAAGGGCGGCACGGCCGGCTTCGATGCCGAAAAGTGGGGCAGGCTCGTCTGATCCCGTAATGCCGCAGGAAGTCACACTGCGCTGACGAGCTGATGGGATGCTCGTGCGCCGGGTCAGGCACAAGTGCATGACCAATCCGCGCGGCTCGTAGATCGTGATTACGGCCTAGACAGCGCTGCGCAGACGGGATGTGATCGCGCCCGTGCATTCGCAGAACATACTCAGCAAGACCACTAAGGGACTCGCCGAGGCGACCGGCAAGACCACCCAGCTTTCTCGTCCGCTGCGCAAGCTCCTGAAAGGGATCGACGGGCGAACGCCGATCGCCGGTCTCGCCGAAAAATCCAGGATTCCAGAAGCGGAGCTGCTCAAGACCCTGGGAGAGCTCGAACAGCAGGGCTTCGTACGCAAGCTGCCGCACGCCGGCGCTGCTGCGCCGGCCGCCGCTGGCGAAGCTGCGGAAGAAGGAGTGTCGTGCGGCGACGGCGAGGACCTCGATTTCACTGCCGTTGCGGGTGAACCCGCCGCGGACGCGGAGGACTACTTCGCCGCGCGCAGGGCAGCCATTGCGCGCGCGAAGGCGGAAGAGACGGCGAAAGCCAGAGCGGAGGGAGAAGCGGCGGCCCGCGCGCAGGCGCAGGCGGAAGCGGCGGCGAAAGCGAAAGCGGATGCCGAGGCAGCGGCCGAAGCGGAAGCGAAACGGGCGCAAGCCGCTGCGCTCGTGAGGGCCCACCACGAAGCCCGGACGAAACAGGCGGCGCAGGCCAAGGCAAAGGCCGAAGCAGAGGCGGCGGAGCTCCGCCGCAAGCTCGAAGAAGAACGCCAGGCACGTGAAGAGCTCGAGCGCAAGGCAAAGGAAGACGCGGAACGCGCGGTGCGCGAAGCCGAGGAGCGGGTGCGCAGAGAAGCCGAGGAACGCGCGCGCCGTGAGGCCGAGGAGCTGCGCGCAAAGCTCGACGCCGAACGCGCGGCGCGCGAAGCGGAAGCGCGAGCGCGAAGGGAAGCCGAGGAGCGTGTCCGCATCGAGGGCGAAGAGCGTGCGCATCGAGACGCCACGGAGCTCCGCGCCACACGTCACCCCCGCGAAGGCGGGGGTCCAGAACGCAACTCAATTGCCTCGATTCCCGCCCCCGACGACACCACTTCGAGGGCGCCGCCTGGCGCGGGAATGACGAATGTTTCGCTCGCGGCCGACGAAGCGCAGGTTAAGCAAACCCCGGACGAGCGCGATCGGGAAGTGGCGCGGCGCTTCGAGGAAGAACAGGCGAAGCGCGAGGCGGAACGGCAGGCGCAGCAGGAGGCGGCCGAACGCAAGCGAGCGGCGGCAGAAGCCGAGCTACGCGAACGAGCGCGCGCCGCCGAGGCCGCGAAACAAGAGCGCCTGCGAGAGGAGGAAGAGCGCCGCCGCGCCGCTGAAGAAGCGCAGCGCCGCCGCCAGGAGGAAAAGGCGCGTGCCCATGCGATCGCAGTGGAACAAGCGCGCGCGGCAGCGAGCGCGGCGATGCTCGCGCGCCAACGAGCGGACGAGGAAGAAGCGCTGGCAAACTCGTCGCGGCGCCTCGAAATCTCCGCTGCCCTGCGGCAGGCAGAAATGGCCGCGGGCTCGCCCCCACGCGCACGCAGAGTCGGCCGCGTCGCAGCGGCGCTTTTCCTGCTCGTTGTCGGCGCGTTCGCCGCTGCGTACTTCATCCCGCTGGACACCGCGTCGTTCGAACGCGCCGCAACGGCGCGTTTCGGCACACCCGTGAAGATCGGCTCGGCGCACGTGTCGCTGCTGCCGATGCCCGCGCTGCGTTTCGAACGCGTCGCGATCGGACCCAGCGGCGAGATAAAAATCGCCAAAGTCGCATCGCCTATGCGAGTCGGCGCAATCTTCGACCGGCAAAACGCCCTGAAAACCCTCGAGCTGGATGACCTGCAGATTCCGGCATCCTGGCTGGGTATCGCGATCTGGGGAAAAGGCAGGGAAAACGCCGCGCCCGTGGAACACGTGATCGCGCGCGGCGTCAGGGTCGAAGCGCCGGGACTCGAGCTGCCGGTGCTCACGGTGGACGCGAAGCTCGATTCCGGTGGTGCGTTGCAGTCTCTTTCCGCGCAAACCGCGGACCGAAAGCAGACGTTCAATCTCACGACGTCGGACGGTAAGCGGATGCTCGAAATATCGGCCAGAAGCTTCCAGCTCCCCTTTCCAGGCGCCGTGCCATTGGGTGATCTCGTCGGCAGCGGCACGCTCACGCCCGCCGATCTCGCCCTCGAGACGTTCGAGCTGGCTGCTTTCGGCGGCTCGGTCACAGGCCATGCGCGGGTGCGGTGGGGCGAAAGCTGGAGCGTGGAAGGCGTATTCACCGCGGGCTCGATGAATGCGCGCCTCGCCAGCGCGTCACTGGTCCCCACCGGGCGCCTCGAGGGCAAGGGGACGTTCTCGATGCGGGCGCCGACCCCGCACACGCTTCACGAAGCGGCGCGGGTCGATGCCACCTTCACGATAAAGAACGGCACGCTCGGATTCGCCGATCTCACACGCGCGCTGCAACCCGGCAATGCACGCGGCGGGACGACGCCGTTCGCCAGCCTCGATGGCAACGCATCGTTCGCCGGCGGCACCGTTCGGCTGGCACAGCTTCGCCTCGCCGCGGGGCTGCTGACTGCGGCAGGAGACGCGAGCGTCGACCCGGGGCAAAACCTCGCCGGCCGGCTTCACGTCGACGTGGCATCCCGAGTGCGCGGGGTGCTGGCGCTGGGTGGCACGGTCACCGAGCCACACGTCAAGGCGGTGAGCGCGCGCCACTAACGTGCTAGCTTCACGCGTGTGCTCTGAACACGCGGAGGCTCATCGCATGAAAGGCGTCGTCGTCTGCCCCCAACCCCGTGCCGCGGATGTCGGTGCGGCGATCCTCGCGAAGGGCGGCAACGCCTTCGACGCTGCCGTCGCCACGGCCTTCTCGCAGATGGTGAACGATCCCTTCATGTGCGGCATCGGCGGCATGGGCACGCTCCATTACTACCGCGCCGACGAAGGCGTGAGCGGCATGGTGGACTTCTACAACCGTGCCGGATTCAAAGTGCGGCCGGACATGTGGCAGCACGATCTGAAGGGCCGCACCGAGATCTCGGGCTACAGCCTCTTCGACGACTACAGGAGCGAGATCGGCTACAGCTCCATCATGACGCCGGGCACGCCGGCGGGATTCGGCCTCTTTCACGAGCGGCATTGCACCCTGCCCTGGGCCGAGCTCCTCGCGCCGGCCATCGCGCAGGCCGAGGAAGGCATCGTGGTGACGCCGCATTTCGCCGGCGTGTGGACGCGCTATTGGCAGCCCGGAATCCCGGACGGCTACACCCGGCTCACGAAGACCGCCGAATGTGCGCGCGTGTACCTGCATCCGGAGAATCGCTTCTACGAAGTCGGCGAACTCATGCGGCTCCCCGACTATGCGCGCACGCTCGAGCGCATCGCCCGCGGCGGCTGGCGCGAGTTCCATCACGGTGCGCTCGGCGACGAGATCGCCGCCGACCTCGCCAAGAACGGCGCCTATGTCACGCGCGAGGACATCGCGGGCTTCGAGCCGGAATTCAGTGCGCCGCTCGAAGGCTCGTACCGCGGCTACAGCGTGCGCTCCAATCCGCCGCCGGGCAGCGGCGCGACGCTCATCCAGATGCTGCAGATCCTGGAGCACTTCGAGCTCGGCCGACTCGACCACGGCTCGGCGCTGCACCTCGACTTGGTCGCGCGCGCGATGGCGGCCGCGCACGTCGATCGCAACGAGTACCTCGGCGATCCGCGCTTCGCCGACGTGCCGACCGCGATGCTGATCTCGAAGGCGCGCGCCGCCTACTGGGCGGAAAAGATCGAGCGCGGCGAGTTCCTGGGCGACGAAAGCCAGGCGCCGCCCTCGTGCACCACGCACCTCTGCGCGATGGACGGCGACGGCAACGCGGTGACGCTGACGCACACGCTCGGCACCGCGTCTGGCGTCGTGACGCCCGGGCTCGGTTTCAACTACAACAACTCGATGAAGCTCTTCGACCCGATCCCGGGCCGCAAGAACTCGATGGCGCCCGGCAAGGCCCGCACCACCGGCATGGTCCCAACCATGCTGCTGAAGGATGGCAAGCCCGTACTGCTCGCAGGCGCCCCCGGCGGCAGCGTCATCATCAGCGCGACGCTGCAGGCGATCCTCAACGTGATCGACTTCGGCATGTCGCCGGTGGAAGCCGTGACCGTCCCGCGCATCCACTGCGAAGGTAAAGGCATCCACGCGGAGGCGACGATCCAGGGCGCAGTCGTCGCGGAGCTGCGCGCCATGGGCCACAAGGTCGTGCACAGCCCGCACAGCTTCGAGCCCATGATGTCGCGCGCGCACGTGATCTCGACACTCGGCGGCAGGATGCGCGGCGGTGCCGATCCGCGCGGCGGCGCGGGTGTCGGTTATGCCTGGTGACTCTGCTTCTTCATTCCCGCGCAACGCGACGTAGGCTGCGCCGATGGCGCACCGCTTGATTGTTCGACCCCGGTTTCTCTTGAACGGCGCTGCTCACTCAGGCGGCGGTTGTGCCGTCCGTGTCTCTGGTCTAAGCTAGTCTGATCTGGTCTGTCCGGGGGTACCATGCGCGAAATCGGGGCGTACGAGGCGAAGACCCATCTGCCTAAGCTGCTGGAGCAGGTGGAAAAAGGCGAGCGCTTCATCATCACGAGACATGGCCGCGCCGTGGCGGAGCTCGCGCCTGTCCGCCAGAGAGATGAGATCGACGTGCGGCGTGCAATCAAGGAGTTGCGGTCACTTCGCGATGAGCTCGCGCGTCGGGGCGTGCGCATGACGGACCTACTGCAGGAAGGGGAGAGCATCCGCGAGCTCGCGCACGAGGCACACCGTTACTGATGTCGTTCGTGCTCGATTCTTCGATCGCACTCGCGTGGGTATTACCCGATGAGAGCAATCCCCGCGCGGATGAGCTCCTCGAGCGACTGGTCGCCGAAGGCGCCGTGGTGCCTCCGATCTGGCCACTCGAAATCGGCAACGTCCTGCTCGTCGCTCTGCGCCGCCGACGCATCCGGCAGGAGGAATTCGAAACGATCCTCGAGCGACTGGCGCGATTGCCGATAGAAGTCGATATTGAGGCGACCGACCACGCGCTCGCAGGCGTTCTATTACTCGCCGCACAACTCGGCCTTACCACGTATGACGCGGCGTATCTCGATCTCGCTCAACGCCGGAAGCTTCCACTGGCAACGCTCGACAAGCGCTTACGCGCGGCCTGCGATACCGCGAAGCTCGAGGTCGTCTGAGCTGCTGACGGCCACGCTACGCTCGGCGTTCTCGACACCATATCCATTTCCATGGAGCAACGCATGATCACCGACGCACAGGTCCACATCTGGAACGCGAATACACCTGAAGAGCCATGGGCGCCGGGCGCGGAATCGCACCTGCCCGATCCCATGCCCGCGGAACGCATGCTCGGGCTGATGGACGAAGCGGGCATCGACCGCGCCGTCATTTCGCCGGCGGGCGTCGCACCCCATCGGAGCCCGGCCTGCGCGCAGGCGGCTGCCGCGAAATACCCCAAGCGCTTTCGCGTCATGGCCTGGTTCGTGCCGACGCTCCCCGAGCAATGGAAGCTGCTGCCGCGCTGGCTGGAGCAGCCCGGCGTGTGCAGCCTGCGGTTGTCGATGAACGAGGCCGAGCACCAGAAGATGTTCGCCGAAGGCGCGTTCGAGCCGGTGTGGAAGGCGTGCATCGATCAGGACATGGCGGTGGCCGTCTGGACCCGCAGCGGCCCCGCGCTGATGGAGCCGGTGCTGAACAAGTATCCGAACCTCACGTTCATCGTGGACCACTTCGCCTGGGCCGTCCCCGGCGAGGCTCGCGAGAGCAAAGTCAGGGCGATGGAATCCCTCGCGCGCTTTCGCAACGTCCACGTGAAAGTGTCGTCGCTGCCGCTCGTGTCAGGCAGCGCGCCGCCGGAGTATGAAGACCTGCATCCGCTGATCAAGCGCGTGCATGCGGCGTACGGCGCCGAGCGCCTGATGTGGGCGTCGGACCAGACCCAGACCATGGGCAAGAACCGCGGCACCTATGCGCAGAACGCCGACATCATCCGCAAGTATGCGGCGGCTTACCTGCCGGCAGCCGACGTGCAGATGATCATGCACGGCACGGCGGCCCGGGTGTTCAAGTGGCCGGTGGAGAAGTGACCCGACCATGGCTCGCAAACGTGTCCTGATCACCGGCGCAGCCGGCTACCTCTCGCGCCAGCTCTTGCCTGTATTCCGCGAGCGCTATGACCTCGTGTTGCTCGATCGCCGCAAGCCGCACGACATCGACGACATCATCGAGGTCGATCTCGTCAATCCCGACATCGACACCTATCGCGAACATTTCAAAGGCGTCGATGCGATCGTTCACAACACGCGCAGCACTCGCCCGGGGGTGAATACCGGCGCACCGCGGCAGTGGCTCGAGGACCGGCCGTTGGGCGATCTGAACGGTTACTACGTCGAACGCGATTCGCTCGACATGGCCTATCACGTGTTTCGCCTCGCGCAGGAAGAAGGCGTCACTCGCGTCGTAACGGCGAGCTCGAACCACGCCACCGACTGGTACGAGACCAAGCTGCACGACGGCCGCATGGACTCCTGCGATCACACGACCTATCCGCTTTCGGACAACTTCTACGGCTGGGCGAAGATCGCCTATGAGAATCTCGGCTTCATCTTCGCCACGGGTCGCTTCGGCAAGCCCGTCGAAAACATTCACATCCGCATCGTCGTGCCGCGCGCGGTCGATGGCGCGAAGCTTGCGAGCAACCAGATCACCTACAAGCGTGATCTGGCGGGCTACATCAGCGAGCGCGATCTGCAGCAGCTCTACATGAAATCCATCGACACGCCCGACATCCGCAACGCCGACGGCGTGCCGTGGCACTGCTTCTATGGCGTGTCCGACAACACGCGCTCATGCTGGAGCATCGCCAACGCCCGGCAGGTGATCGGATATGCGCCGCAGGACGACTCCGAGCGCGTGTTCGCCGACGACATTGCCCGCTTCGTGACCAGCAATGGGCGAACCGCGGCGTGAACGCCGCCGGCTGGTGAGATTTGTAGGTCTACGTACTTCGGTGTAGCCTGAATCGGCGTTGGTCGACCGGGATCAAAATTACAGACGACACCGGAGGAGGACCAGATGAGATTGATACGTGGCGTTCGGGTTGCCCTGGCGCTCGCCGGGCTCTGTGCTTACGTGTCGGCGCACGGTGCGGCCGCACCGGAACAGTCGGCTTATCCGACCAAACCGGTACGGCTGATCGTGCCGTTCGCACCCGGCGGCACCAACGACATCCTGGGGCGTATGGTCGCCAACGACCTCGCCGCGCGGCTCGGCCGCACGTTCATCGTGGACAATCGGCCGGGCGCCGATGGCGCGATCGCCACCGAGCACGTCATGAAGGCGAATCCGGACGGCTACACCTTGATCGTTCTATCCGCCGCCTACGCCATGAATCCCGCCGTTCGCAAGCTGCCCTACGATCCGCGGACGGCGGTCGAATTCATCATCGGGCTGGGCTCGGGGCCTACGGTGCTGTCGGTGGGTCCGTCTCTGCAAGTCGATTCGGCGAAGGCGTTGTTCGCCGTCGCCAAGAGCAAGCCGGGGCAGGTGATCTTCAGCACCTCGGGCGGATTCCAGTACTTCGCCACGGCGCTGCTGCAAACGCTGTCAGGTCAGCAGTTCAATATCGTGCTGTACAAGGGCACGGCTCCGGCCCTGGTCGATGTCGTCGGCGGTCAGACGCACGCGAGCATCGCGCCGATCCTGCCGTCTCAACCGCATTTCAAGTCCGGCAAGTTGAAACCACTCGCGATGGGGACATTGAAGCGCAGCGCCATGCTCCCTGATCTGCCGACGCTGGACGAGCTCGGCGTGAAGGGTTTCGATGCCTCCAACTGGTACACGATCGCCGTCACGCCCGGCACCCCGAAAGCGATCGTCGACAAGTTGTATACGGAGATCGCCGCTTACATGCGCTCCCCCGAGACAGTCAAAACCTTGACCAACATGGGCGTCGAAGTGGACGTGAAGTCGACCGCGGAAGTGCGCAAGTTCGTCCGCGATGAGATCGTGAAATGGCGGCAGGTGGCGATCGACGCCAAGATGCCGCGCGAGGTCAATTGAATCGGTGCAGCTGCGCGCTGGCGCGCTGGCGGGAAGAGCGGTTCACATGATGCGCTGCGCAGCCGCGTCGATCCGGCGGCAGGCCTCTTCGAGGTTGCCGAGAGCGCTCGCGAACGAAACGCGAAAATAGGGAGAGAGCCCGTACCCCTGGCCGCTGGGAACCGAGATGCCCTGTGACAGGAGGTATTCGGTGACGTCCTCGTCGCTCTCCAGCACGCGTCCCTCCGGCGTGCGTTTTCCGAGCCAGCCCTCGCACGAGACGTAGACGTAGAACGCCCCCTGCGGCGGAAAGCAGCGCAGTCCAGGGATGGCGGAAAGTCGCGGAACGATGAAGTCGCGCCGGGTCTGGAACTCGGCGCAGCGCTGTTCCACGACGTCCATCGGTCCGGTCAGCGCCGCCACCGCAGCCGCCTGGCTGACCGACGACGGATTCAGCGTGCTCTGTCCCTGCATGCGCCGCATGGCCGCGATCAGCTCGGGGGCCCCGCAGGCATATCCCAGCCGCCAGCCGGTCATGGCGAACGACTTCGACAGGCCGTTCACCGTCAGCGTTCGGGCCGCGAGCTGCGGCGCGACCTTCACGAAGGATGTGCAGGATACGCCGTCGTACCGGATGTGCTCGTACATCTCGTCGCTGATGATCCAGACGTTCGCGTGGCGATCGAGCACCGCGGCGAGATTGCGATACTCCGCCTCGGAGTAGACCGTCCCGGTCGGATTCGAAGGGGAGTTCAGCATCAGCCATTTCGTACGTGGCGTGATGGCGCGCTCGAGGTCCTCTGCACGCAGCTTGAAACCGTCTTCCGGGCGAGTCGGCAGAATGACCGGCACGCCCTCCGCGAACGCCGTGATGTCCGCATACGCAATCCACGAGGGCGCCGGGATCAGCACTTCGTCGACCGGGTCGAGAGTCGCCATCAGCGCGTTGAAAAGCACCTGCTTGCCGCCCGCGCCCACAGAAACGTTCTCGGGACGGCATTCGATCCCGTTCTCGCGGCGGAATTTCTCGACGATCGCCGCCTTCAACTCGGGAGTGCCGTCGACCGGCGTGTAGTGGGTCTGCCCCGCGTGCATCGCGCGGTACGCGGCCTCGATGATGTGGTCCGGCGTGTTGAAATCGGGCTCGCCTTGCGTGAGAGCCACGATGTCCACGCCGGCGGCGCGCAACTCGCGAACACGTTGTGTCGCCGCCGCGGAGGCGGTGAGCCGGGCGCGCGCGACGCGCGCCGATAGAAACGACATATCTTTCCTTCCCCAACTGGTTTCGGCACAGAATACATGGGCTCACACGTCATGCGGAACCATCATGTCAATCGTGAACGCGCATGCCATGGTTGGAAATTTCTACGGCCGACGGCGCGCCTTGCCCAGATACCACGCCGGTATGACCGCCAGCACGAACACGAGCGCGATGAACAGGAAGCCGTCGCTGAAACCGCGTGCAATCGCCTGTTCCTCGATCATCTCACCCAGGTAGTGCAGCGCCCCGGGGCCGCGCAGGTTTTCGGACACGCCCGCCTGTGCCAGCAATGCGTTCACCTTGGAGAGCAGATCGAGAGTCGTCGTGTTGGCCGCGGTCTGGGTCGCCGCCATCGATTCGACATGGAACTGCGTGCGCTGCTCCATGAACACCACCAACACGGTGACGCCGCACGATCCACCCAATTGGCGGATGAAATTGATCGTGCCGGATCCCCTGTGCAGTTGCTCGGGCGCGAGCGCGCGCAGTGCCGAGGTGTTGAGCGAAGGAAGGATCAAGGCCATTCCGCAGCGCGCGACGATGACGAGCCAGGCGAACGCGAGGAACGTCGTATTCGCATCGGTCTGGCTCATGAGGTAGTTGCCCAGCGCGAAGAGGCTCACGCCGAGCATCACCATCAGGTGGGCAGGAAAAACGTCGGCAACGCGGCCGAACAGCGGCGTTGCCAGAATGACGAGCACGCCGGCCGGAACCAGCATCAGGCCGGACAGGAAGGGCGTCATGCCCTGCACCTGCTGGACAGTGACCGGGACGAGGTAATTGGAGGCAAAGTTGCCGAAGCCGAACACGAACTCGACGATGACTGCCGAGGTGAACTGCGGGATTTTGAAGAGCGAGAAGTCGAGCAGCGGTGACGCCGATCGCAGTTGCAACCAGACGAAAGCGCCGCCGGCCGTAAGGCCGATCACTACCAATGTCAGGATCGCATCGGAGCTCCAGCCGAAACGCTGTCCGTTCGCGCCGGCGAAGAGCAGGGTCGAGAGCATCGCGACCAGCAGCGAGTAACTGGTCCAGTCGAAGTTGGGCGCGGGGCGGCTCTGCTCCTCGCGTCCGGGCAGGTAGACCATGCCGAGGAGCAGCGCGACCACGCAGATCGGGATCGGCACGAGAAAGATTTCCCGCCAGCCGAGCGTATCGATCACCAGGCCCCCGATCATCGGCCCGAGCATGGGGGCGATTTGAATGCCCGTGCCGTGGATCGCCATGGCTTGACCGCGACGCTCCGGCGGGAACTGAACGAAGATGAGCGCCATGATCATCGGCTGCATGACACCGGCTGCGAAGCCTTGCAGCACGCGTCCCAGCACGACTATCTCGAAGCTTGCGCCGACAACAGAGAGCGCGGTACCGACGAAGAAAATGCAGTTGATCAGCACGAATGTGCCACGCACGCCGAAGGCGCGCGCAAACCAGGCGCTCAGGAGCTGGCTTGCGACCATGGTCGCGACGAACGCCGTCGCCAGCCACTGCGCCTGATCCTGCCCCACTCCGAAGGCGCCCATTACGGTCGGCACGGCGACATTGGCAAGCGTCGACGAGAGCACCATCCCGACCGCGCCGGCCATACCGGCGCCCATCACGAGCCACTTGCTGGTTAGAGGTCCGGCGGTTGAGGACACAAGCCCGATGATGCCGTGCTATTCCACCCTCGTCGCACGGCGGTTCATCATGTGGGCGCGGCGGTATCGCGATCGAGGCGAACGACCCGAAGCGGACGTCCAGGTAAGGCCAGGATATTCGGCCTTATTGGTAATCTACTTTATCCATTCGGCCAACCCATCGAGCCACACGCGAGAGCCCGACATGACTGACACATCTCAATACACGCCGCCGGAAGTCTGGGTCTGGGAGAAGAGCGACAGTCCAAATTGGCGCTACAGCCACACCAATCGTCCTGTCGCGGGCGCGACGCATGAGAAGGAATTGCCGCGCGGAAAACATCCGCTTCAGCTCTATTCGTTGGGGACGCCCAACGGCGTCAAGGTCACGATCATGCTGGAGGAGCTGCTCGCCGCCGGCCACAGCGGAGCGGAATACGACGCGTGGCTGATCCGCATCGGGCAAGGCGACCAGTTCGGCAGCGGGTTTGTCGGGGTGAACCCGAATTCCAAGATCCCCGCGCTCATGGACTATAGCGAGCAGCCGCCGCAACGCGTGTTCGAATCGGGCTCGATCCTGCTTTACCTGGCGGAGAAATTCGGCGCCTTCCTGCCGAAGGATCGCCGCAAGCGCACCGAAGCACTGAACTGGCTCTTTTGGCAGATGGGCTCAACGCCCTATGTCGGCGGCGGCTTCGGGCATTTCTATGCCTATGCTCCGGTGAAGATCAAATACGCGATCGACCGCTTTGCCATGGAGGTGAAGCGCCAGCTCGACGTGCTCGACCGGCAGCTTGCGGATAATCAGTTCGTCGCCGGCGACGAATACACGATTGCGGATATGGCGATCTGGCCGTGGTACGGCAACGGCATGATGAACGGCGCGTCCTACGACGACCCGCGCAAGTTCCTGCAGACGCACGAATATAAAAACCTCGCGCGCTGGACGAAAGAAATCGGCGACCGCCAGGCGGTCAAGCGCGGGCGCATGGTCAACCGCACCAGCGGACCGCCTGAAGAACAACTGCACGAGCGCCACGACGCGAGCGATTTCACGACCAAAACGCAGGACAAGATCGCCGCGCGCGGGTAACCCCGAGATATCTATCTGGAGGGGAATAGCTCGTGCTTCTTCAGAAACTCGATCATGTATTGATCGAAGAGCCACGGTTGCTCGAGCTGGCAGGCATGTCCGGCGCCGTGCAGGGTCTTCATCTCGCAGCCGGGGACGAGCTTCTGGAGCTTGAACGCGCCTGCATGGGAGCCGTCCTCACTGCCCGAAAGGATGATCATCGGGCAATCGATCGTTCGATAGAATTCTTCGTCGGGCCGGGATGCGGCAAGTTGCGTGATGATCGTCGGCAGGTCGGCGAAGGCATCCCGTTCGGTGAAGAGCGTGGCGAAATACGAAGCCATCGGCGTCGCGCCAAACCCGGCGCTGAAATCCTTGAAGGTGAAATCCCAGCGATAGCTGAGACCGTTGTCCTTGTAGAACTGGATATGCGGCGACACCTCATCGGGCGCGCGATAACCGGCCCCGCAGACGATCATCGCCTGGGTCTGCCCGGGCCTGAGCTTGTACATGTGCGGCACGAGGGAAGCGCCGACGGAGCAGCCGACAAGCACCGCAGGCTCGCCGGGACAGATCTCGTCCAGCGTCTCCCACAGCGCCTGCGCCATGTCGAAGCGCGACATTTCCGCAGTGCCGGTGGGAGAGCGCCCGTAGCCCGGAATGTCGATCGCCACGCAGCGGAACCATGTCGAGAACCTCGCCATCTGGTACATCCAGCAGGACTGGTCCATCGGATTGGGATGAACGAAGGCCATCGCCGGGCCCGTACGGCCCATGCGCTCGTAATAGAGCGGTCCGTTGATATTCGGCACGATATCTTCCTCTATTGAATGGAATGGCGCGCCCGCGCGGCCGCCGTAGCCTACTCGCCCACCGCCGCCGCGCCGGCCTGCGCGCATTCGTGATCCTGCTCGCCGGTACCGCCGCCGCAGCCGACGGCGCCGATGACGCGCCCGCCCTTGATGATGGGCACCGCACCGATGCTCGGCAGGATCTCGCCAGCCATTGCGGCCGGCACTGCCGCCCAGAACGGCGAGCCCTTCGCAGCCTGCTCGCCCAGCTCCTTCGTCGGCTTGCGGAAGTTAGCCGCCGCGACAGCTTTCTTGCGCGAGGTCTCGGTGCTGAAGAATCCCGCGCCGTCTCCGCGCATGACGAGCACGGTGCGGCCCGACTCATCGACGATCGAAACCGTCATCACCGTTCCCAGTTGTTTGGCCTTGCCCAAGGCCGCTTTCGCCGCGCGCTCCGCCATGTCGAGCGTGAGTTCGATCATGATCCGGTCTCCTCTTGATGACCAAGGTCTGTAAACCAGTATCTGTCGATTCGCAGACTACAATCAACACATGGATTTCGACGCCGTCGTCATCGGTGCGGGCGTAACCGGCCTTTATCAGCTCTACAGGCTGCGCGAGCTCGGGCTTCGGGTACGCACGTTCGAGGCCGGCAGCGGAGTCGGCGGCACCTGGTACTGGAATCGCTACCCGGGCGCCCGTTTCGATTCGGAGAGCTGGACCTACGGTTACTCGTTCTCACAGGCGCTGCTCGATACGTGGGACTGGAGCGAGCATTTCGCTGCCCAACCCGAGACCGAGCGGTATCTCAACCATGTCGCCGACGTGTTCGACCTGCGCCGCGACATGCAATTCAACGCTCGTGTAACCGCTGCCCGCTATCGTGAAGAGACGCGAAGCTGGGAGATCGTGCTGGAGGATGGCGGACGCCATACGACACGGTTCCTGATCACCGCCATCGGTGTCCTCTCGGCGCCGACCATGCCGAGCAATCTTCCGGGTATCGCTTCGTTCAAAGGCCAGTCATGTCATACACACAACTGGCCGAAGGAAGGCGTCGATTTTGCGGGAAAACGCGTCGGGATCATCGGCACTGGCGCAACCGCCGTGCAGGCGATCCAGGAGATCGCAAAGACCGCAGAGCGGTTGACTGTTTTCCAGCGCACCCCGAACTGGTGCGTGCCGCAGCACAACGGCAGAATTTCCAACGAGGAGATGCGCGACATACGGGCGCGCTACCACGAAATCCTGGAGCTCTGCCGCACGACACCCAGCTGCTATATCCATTCACCGGACCCGCGCGCGACTTTTGAAGCGACGCCCGAGGAACGCGCCGCGTTCTGGGAAAAGCGCTATGGCGAGCCCGGTTTCGGGCTCTGGCAGGGCAACTTTCGCGACACGCTGACCGACCGCGCCGCCAACGCGTTGGCCAGCGAATTCGTGGCGAACAAGATTCGAAGCCGCGTGCACGATCCGGTCGTCGCCGAAAAGCTGATCCCGACGAACCATGGCCTGGGCACGCGCCGGCCGCCGCTCGAGAACGGTTACTACGAGGTCTTCAATCAGCGCAACGTCGAGCTGGTCGACATCAACGAGACACCGATCGAGCAGGTGACGGCGGGCGGCATTCGAACCAGCCGGCAGGAATACGAGCTCGAAATCATCATCTACGCGACCGGGTTCGACGCCATCACGGGTGCCTTCGACCGGATCGATTTGAGAGGCGTCGACGACGTGCGCCTGAAAGATGTCTGGGCCGACGGGCCGCAGACCTATCTTGGCGTGTTCGTCAAAGGGTTTCCGAACCTGCTGATGGCGATGGGGCCGCATGGCGGGCTCGGCAACTACACGCGCACCGCCGAATACAGCGTCGAGTGGGTGACCGGTGTCATTCAGTTCGCGACGCAGCGCGGGCTCACCCGGATCGAAGCCACTGCCGCCGGTGTGCGCGAATGGACCGATCACGTGCTCGCCCTGGGTCAGGGGCTGCTCGCGAACGAGATCGGCTCCTGGATGACGGGCGTGAACCGCAATGTCGAGGGCAAGGAGACGCCCAGGATCATGCGCTACAGTGGAGGCCATCCGGCGTACCGGGAGCATTGCGACGCCGTCGCAGCGGCGGGCTACCCCCAGCTCGCGCTGGATTAGCGGGTCTCCAATCAGGCTGCGTAACTCGAGCGCAGTTGCGTCGCCCAGACACCGTTCAGGCGTGTCACCACCCACAGCGATCGATAAGCGCCCAGCGACGAACCGTCCTCGCGATACCGGGTGAACTGCACATCCAGGTGCACCTTGTCGGGTCCTGCCGCGATCGGCGTCATGAAATCCCACGCACTGTGATGCCAGCCTTCTCCGGCGCGCGCAAAGAAGTCGTCCAGATAACTGTCGGGACGCTCCCATACCTTCATGCGCCCGCCCGTCAGGCGAAAGTGCGGAAAGTGCAGCGCTGCAGCCAGGCCCGCGCGATCGCGTGCGTTCAACGCGGACATATGACGCTCGAGTGCCGCGATCGCCTCCCTCACTTCAGCCGCATGCTGCGCGGGCTCGTTCATTCTCACTGCCATGCCAAATTCTCCAATGGGTTGAGTGCTGCGCGGCGCTTCATGAGGCTCATGCCGCGCCAAGGATGTGAACTTCGCCGGCCTGGGGATCGACGATCAGCTCGTCGCCCGTGGCGATCGCGCCGGTCACGTCGATCGCGAAGCGGTCGACGAGCGGCAGGTTGGCGAAAGCCGCCCCCTGCACCAGCACCGGATTCGCGTCGTTCAAAACCAGTGCAAGCGGCGCTTTGCCGATCGTCACGAGCTCCTGAAGCATCCAGGCGGAGGCGACACCGCCCTTGGCGGCGTTGAGCACCAGGATGAAACCGACGTAGGACACGCCGTGCAGCGCGTGCCCCGGCCGCCCGAAGATGCCGCGCCGGTAGTCGAGGTCGTAGCGCACGCTGAAGTTGTCGCTCGCAGCGATGGCTTTGCCCTGAACGCGCGGGCCGATCCCGGGATGGCACCGCAAGATGCGTGGCACGCTCACGACACCCGTCCCGCGATGGCGCTCTCGACGCAGCGCTCCAGAGTGGCGGGGACGGTGTGGTAGCCGAAGCCCGCGGTCAGGTTCGCCATCTTCACCGACTGGCTCATGAGGCAGTTCCACCCGTTCGCTTCCCGCACCTCGCGCGCGAAGATCTGGAAAAAGCAAAGCCCGTGTACAACCATGCCGCCGGCGGCTTCGATCGCCTGGACGATGCCCTGGCGTGCGCACATCTCCTTCACGTCCTCGGCGGTGTACGCGAGCAGCAGGGTGTCTGCGTGGATGTGTCTTCCCTGGAGCAGGTCGGCGAGCTCGCAGAGCTCGCGGTAGCTGAGTTGGGGCGCGCCGAGCACGACCGCATCGAGCTTCGCGTTACGTCCGGGCCATGCTGCGTAGAACGCATCGAGCGCGGCGCGCGTGACGGCTTCAGCCTCGGGCACCGGCCGCCCGCCGAAAGCGGCTTCGACCGTGGGCGCCTCCGGTGTGACCCCGACGAGATGAAAAAGACCCGTCGAGCCGTAGCTCGCGAGCGCGACGCCGAGATGGCTGAGGGCAAGGGCGTCCGGCCGCTCGCCCACGCCGTCGATCACCGGCACCGCGCTGTACGAACCGGTGCGGCGGCCGATGATCGCACCGACTGCACCCCAATCGGTCGCGGACTCCGGTGCGAACTCGAGTCTGAAGAGTCGCGTACCGGCGCGCGCCCGATCGAGATGGAACCCGTAGCGCGGCACGCGTCCGGTGAACATCGCGGCAATGCCAGCGGGCCCCGCTTCGAAATTGCAGCGTGCGCCCTGAACGCTGTTGGCATAGATGACCTGCGGCGTGCCGCTGAACGCCCCGTGCTGGCCATAGCCGAGCGGCAGCACCGAGTGATAGTTCGCGGTCGCGTGCGTGGGTACGGCGCCGAGCGCGACCAGCGCTTCGACGACGTGGTCCATCTCCCCCGAGAGATCGCGGCCGGGGAGCAGGCGGCTGTAGGCGACGCTGTCGAACCCGCGGGCGTCGGCTGTCGCAAAGGCGCGCAGGCGGCGCTCGGCCGGGGGCAGCGCTGCCATCCGGCGCAGGAACGCGAGGCCCGAGGCCCCAACCACTTCGATGTCGGAGGAGAGCTGCACCATCCGCACCTCGACGAAGTCGCGGGCATCGAAAAACTCGCCGACGCGCACCTGGAGCTCGAGTGCCCATCGGGCGGCCTCCCCATGCTCCCCGGCGAGCATCGCCTTCTCGAGATCGTTGAGCTTCATGGCCTCAGTTGAGCTCCACGCCGGCCGCCCGCACGACCTTCGCCCACTTCAAGCGGTCCGCTTCGATCTGG
>DASPNJ010000088.1:0-3795 GCA_035626595.1 Burkholderiales bacterium | reverse complement strand
CGCCGACCGGCATCGAAAAGATGACCCGATCGTCCACACGCGCGTACTCGCCGTAGCTGACCATGGCCGTGCCATCGGTCAGGAACAGCCGGAAGAGTGCTGCGTCGGCGCCACGGGCGGACGCCGGCGCGAGCAGGGTGCCGAGGACGAGGAGGAGGGTGATGCGCACGGTGAATCGGATGCCCAGCCGCATTCTACCTTCCGCGACCCGCGCGGGCGGTACGAGGCGGCCCCGCTGCCGCGACCAGGTCAGGCGCGTGAGCGTGTGGAAAACCTGTGGATGACACGTGCAAACCCTGTGGAGAACCTGACAACCGAAATTTTTCTGCGGCCCGCCGCCCCGGGGCACGCGCGCGCGGCCGGCGTGTGGACGGCGCCTTCGCGCCCCGTTTCGCTTGATCCGGCGCGACGTCCACGTAAGATCGTCCGCGCTTCCCAACCCCCAATTTCCGGACGCACACGTGACCAGTCATGCTCATGTTCATCGGTTCAACCAGACGATCGGCGGCCGCGCGTTCGAGATCGAGGTGATGCCGGTCAACGATCGCTGGCGCGCGCAGCTGCGGCGTATTCCGGGAATGCCGACCGCCATGATGCCGTTCTACGGGCAGACACCCGACGAGGCGGCGCAGCAGCTCGCAGATTGGCTGAGCCTGGCGTACCAGCGTCAGGCGGCGCATGCGCGTCTGTAGCACCAGTCTGTACATACACGAGACGACGGACAGCCCAGGTCACGCGCGGCGCGAAGCTGCCCGAGCAGGGGCGACGCGACCCGCGCGCGGCGGGCCACCGGTGTACAGACGCCGGAGCGGCCGGGTCGGCCGTGTTAAGATAGTGTGCTCGGCGTCCTTCCAGAGACGGGCCTGTAGCGCAGTTGGGAGCGCGCCTGAATGGCATTCAGGAGGTCACCGGTTCGATCCCGGTCAGGTCCACCAAATTTTCATCGCCCTGCGGAATCGGTCTTAAGTAGCTGAAGGCAGCGGCATTTACAGCGGTTCGACTAAAGCGTTTTCCGTCGAACGGCACACCCTCCGGAAAAAACAGCTGCTGTAGTCGCTGCCGCTGATCGAGCGAGGCGTGGACCCATAGCTCAGAGGCCTTCGGCAGCACCCGTTCTGCGAACGCCAGGATGCCCTCTACGTCGAGGTCCTCGAGCTGAGTGCTGTGGCGATCGATCTGAACCAGCGTCAGTTCCTCGCGCAAGCGATCACGCTGTCGCTCGTACGTTTCGAGGTCGATCGCGCGCGCGAAAATGAACGCATCGTCGAGGCGATCGAGCTTCTGCTGAATCGCCTTCACCTTGCGCTCGACGTCCTCGAGCTCGCCTCGAACCGCCCCCTTGCGCTGGTGCCAAACCTGCAGGACCGACTCCTTCAGCAACCGCATGTAGCCAGGCGTCGGCTGTAGCCGCTCCAGTTCGTCGACGAAGAGACCTTCCAGGCGCGCCTTGGTCACGTTGACTGCGCGGCACTTCGGACGACAGTGGTAGTACGCATAGCGCTCGTGCCGCCCTTTCGACCAGCTGCCACTCAACCCCCTGCCGCAGATCGAGCAACGAATGAATCCTCGGAGCGGGAACTCAGGGCGATTGCGCTGACGGGGCGCTGTCGGCTGTATCCGTCCTGCTAGAACGCCCTGCACTCGATAAAACACCTCTTCGGTGATCAGGGGCTCGAAGTCGCCTCGCTTCCAGCGAACACCGTAATCGGGCACATCGACAATGCCGATGTAGAGGGGGTTTTCCAGCATCGTGCCGAATGCCTGCGAGCTGAGCGGCAGTCCTCGTCGTGTCCTGACTCCTCGCCGGGTGATCTGCGCCAGCAGCTCCTGCTTCGTGAACTGCCCCGTAGCGAAGTCTTCGAAGATCTGCTTTACGGCCGCTGCCCTGTCGGGGTCTGGAATGAGGCTCTTTCCGAATGACCTCGGAACATTGATGTAGCCGATCGGCGCGAGGAAGGTCCATCGTCCAATCTCGAGCGCCGCCCTCATTCCTGCCTTCGTGCGATCCGAGCGCACGTCGTTGTCGAATTGTGCGAACGAGGCGAGAACGCCCTCCATCAACTTTCCCGTCGCCGTGTCGTCGATCGGCTCGGTTGCGGAGCGCAGCGAAATGCCCAACGACTTCAAATGGGAGCGAAGCGCGAAGTGGTCGTACTTCTCGCGCGCAAAGCGTGTCAGGTTGAAAACGACAACGAAGTGAACTCGCCCTTTGTGAGCGCGGCAGTACTTCAGCAGGCGCTGAAGCTCGGGGCGGTCCGCCGTCTTGGCGCTTTCACCTTCCTCCTTAAAGCGCTCGAGCACTTCGTAGCCCTGACGATGGCAGTACTCCTCGCACGCGCGGAGCTGCGTCGGCAGGCTGAGATTCTCTGTCTGCTCTTTGGTGCTGACGCGGATGTAGATGACAGCGCCGATCATCGACTGCAGCTTAGACCTGTCGTCCGCCTGGATCAATTCGAAAGCGGGGCCCATACGACTCAGCCGACTCCTGAATTGTCTTCGAGGAATGCAAGGACTAGCACATGGGCCATTGCCGCGACGTGCCGGCGCACGCGGTCGAGGTCCTCGTCAGAGAGGGCTGCGGCTTCATCTCCGAGGAGCTCACGACATTTCGCGAGCGGAATGACGCGATCCGGCGACTGGGGAACCCCCCTTGAAGGTGCGTCGGCACCCGTCAACTGCTGCATTCGCAACGCGCAACGAATCCGCCTGGCCATGGCATACACCGGCGTCCCGGACACCGCCACATCGGCGGCATCCGGGGCATCCAGTTCACCTACGAGGCGGCCTCCGTCGCCGTCTCCTCGTACTCGGCGTACGCCTGCAGCACGAGATCGCGCACGCGCTCCTGCGCAGCCGTGTCACCCCTAGGGCGCAGCAGCGCGAAGCTGCGACGCTCACCGTTGACCGAATACTGCCGCGCGGGGAACGTGACGTTGCGTCCGCCACCGCTGCGCCGCTCCCAGACGGCGAAGCCGATCAGCTTCAAGCCTTCGAGTGCGCCGTCGGTGAAGTGCAGCTCGGCATCGGCGAGTTTGCCTTGCGGGTTGCCTTTGTCGTTCGGAACGATCTTGACCACCATGATGTGACCTCCTGTGAAGCTCGCTGCTCGAGCGAGCGGGTGACGGTGACGAAGCGATCGAGGGATTCATGCGGCCACCTGCGGGGTGGGCGCCTGCAGGCGTTGCCACAGCCAGTGCTGCAGCGTGTTCAGGCCAACGAGCCCGGGGTCCGCGGAGAGCAGCTGGTGCTGGTTGCCGCGGTACTTCGCCCGTTGCCAGGCGAGCTCCATCGCGTCGACGAGCACCAGACGCGCAGGCATGCGGCCCCTGGTGTCGTCGAGCGTCATCGGGTCTGCGGCAAAGCCCGCCAGCTCGGAGAAGGCCCCGCCGTGAAGCGTGACCGTCGCCGGCGAATCGAGATTGATCGGCGCTGTCGTGACGAACGCGAAGTAGACGCGCGTGTGTTGGCCGATCGTCACGTTGATGCTCGGTGCGAGCGACCTGTCGGACATGAGAGTTCTCCTTTCTTCGAGATCCCCCGCCGCTTCGATAAATGCCCTCCGTGAGAAGTGCCGAGGCCGAGTCAAGGCCGCGCAGTGGCGAGCGCAGCGAGCGGAGCCTTGACGCGGGCGAGCACTTCCACAGAATCGAAATCTCGAAGCGGCGGGCATGTGCATCACCTCGCTGTCGGAGTGGCTCCGAGCACTCCGGCTTCGCGGAAGCTGTAGTACCGGTGCTCGTCACCGACGATCAGGTGGTCGAGCAACGGCATCTCGAGCACGTCTGCCGCGGCACA
>DASPNJ010000087.1:0-9227 GCA_035626595.1 Burkholderiales bacterium | reverse complement strand
ACGCGGGTGACTTCGCCGGCGAAGCCGTTCAGCTGGTCGACCATCGTGTTGATGGTTTCCTTGAGCTGCAGGATCTCGCCGCGCACGTCGACGGTGATTTTCTTGGAAAGGTCGCCGCGCGCCACGGCGGTGGTCACCTGCGCGATGTTGCGAACCTGGTCGGTCAAGTTGCCGCACATGGCGTTCACCGAGTCGGTCAAGTCCTTCCAGGTGCCCGCGACGCCCGGCACGATGGCCTGGCCGCCCAGCTTGCCGTCGGTGCCGACCTCGCGCGCAACGCGGGTCACTTCGGACGCGAACGAACGCAGCTGGTCCACCATGGTGTTGATGGCTTCCTTCAGCTGAAGGATCTCGCCGCGCACGTCGACGGTGATTTTCTTGGAGAGGTCGCCGTTGGCCACGGCGATGGTGACTTCGGCGATGTTGCGGACCTGGCCGGTCAGATTGCCGGCCATGAAGTTGACGTTGTCGGTCAAATCCTTCCACGTGCCGGCGACACCCGGCACCTGCGCCTGCCCGCCGAGCTTGCCTTCGGTGCCGACCTCACGCGCCACCCGCGACACCTCGCCCGCGAACGAGTTCAACTGGTCCACCATCGTGTTGATGGTTTCCTTCAACTGAAGGATCTCACCGCGCACGTCCACCGTGATCTTGCGCGAGAGGTCGCCAGTCGCGATCGCCGTCGCCACCTCCGCGATGTTGCGCACCTGGGCGGTCAAATTGCCCGCCATCGAGTTCACGTTGTCGGTCAGGTCTTTCCAGGTGCCCGCGACACCCGGCACCTGCGCCTGGCCGCCGAGCTTCCCTTCGGTGCCGACCTCACGCGCCACCCGTGTCACTTCGGAGGCGAACGCGTTCAATTGGTCCACCATCGTGTTGAGCGTGTTCTTCAGCTCCAGAATCTCGCCCTTCACGTCCACCGTGATCTTGCGCGACAAGTCGCCGCGCGCGACGGCGGTCGCCACCTCGGCGATGTTGCGCACCTGCGCCGTCAGGTTGCCGGCCATCCAGTTCACGTTGTCGGTCAAGTCCTTCCA
The DNA here is from genome assembly GCA_035626595.1 of Burkholderiales bacterium. Taxonomy (GTDB): domain Bacteria; phylum Pseudomonadota; class Gammaproteobacteria; order Burkholderiales; family SG8-41; genus JAQGMV01. The sequence goes on along the minus strand of DASPNJ010000087.1, from coordinate 8,190 downwards.
GGTGCCGGCGACGCCGCGCACCTGCGCCTGACCACCGAGCTTGCCTTCGGTGCCCACCTCGCGCGCAACGCGCGAGACCTCGCCCGCGAACGAGTTGAGCTGGTCGACCATGGTGTTGAGCGTGTTCTTCAGCTCCAGAATCTCGCCGCGCACGTCCACCGTGATCTTGCGCGAGAGGTCGCCGTTCGCGATGGCGGTCGCCACCTCCGCGATGTTGCGCACCTGCGCCGTCAGGTTGCCGGCCATCGAGTTCACGTTGTCGGTCAGGTCCTTCCACGTGCCCGACACGCCCGGCACCTGCGCCTGGCCCCCGAGCTTGCCTTCCGTGCCGACCTCGCGCGCCACCCGCGTTACTTCGGAGGCGAACGAGTTCAACTGCTCCACCATCGTGTTGATGGTGTTCTTCAGTTCGAGGATCTCGCCTTTCACGTCGACCGTGATCTTGCGCGAGAGGTCGCCCCTCGCGACGGCGGTCGTCACCTCCGCGATGTTGCGCACCTGAGCGGTCAGGTTCGTCGCCATCGCGTTCACCGAGTCGGTCAGGTCTTTCCACGTGCCCGCCACGCCCGGCACCTGCGCCTGACCACCGAGCTTGCCTTCCGTGCCCACTTCACGCGCGACCCGCGTCACTTCGGCCGCGAAGGAGTTCAACTGGTCCACCATCGTGTTGATGGCTTCCTTCAACTGCAGGATCTCGCCTTTCACGTCCACCGTGATCTTGCGCGAGAGGTCGCCTCTCGCCACGGCGGTCGTCACCTCGGCGATGTTGCGCACCTGCTGCGTGAGGTTGGTCGCCATCGCATTGACCGAGTCGGTCAGGTCTTTCCAGGTGCCCGCGACACCCGGCACCTGCGCCTGGCCGCCGAGCGAGCCTTCGGTGCCCACCTCGCGCGCCACCCGCGTCACTTCCGACGCGAACGACCGGAGCTGGTCCACCATCGTGTTGAGCGTGTCTTTCAGTTGAAGGATCTCGCCCTTCACGTCCACCGTGATCTTGCGCGAGAGGTCGCCGTTCGCAATCGCCGTCGCGACCTCCGCGATGTTGCGCACCTGCGCGGTCAGATTGCCGGCCATCGAGTTCACGTTGTCGGTCAGGTCTTTCCATGTCCCGGCAACACCCGGCACCTGCGCCTGGCCGCCGAGCTTCCCTTCCGTGCCCACCTCCCGCGCAACGCGGGTCACCTCGGCCGCGAACGAGTTGAGCTGGTCAACCAGCGTGTTGATCGTGTTCTTGAGCTCGAGAATCTCGCCTTTCACGTCCACCGTGATCTTGCGGGACAGGTCGCCGCGCGCGACCGCCGTCGTCACCTCCGCGATGTTGCGCACCTGAGCGGTCAGGTTCGTCGCCATCGCGTTCACCGAGTCGGTCAGGTCTTTCCACGTGCCCGCCACGCCCGGCACGATCGCCTGCCCGCCGAGCTTCCCTTCCGTGCCGACCTCACGCGCGACCCGCGTCACCTCGGACGCGAAGGACCGGAGCTGGTCCACCATCGTGTTGATGGCTTCCTTCAACTGCAGGATCTCGCCGCGCACGTCCACCGTGATCTTGCGAGAGAGATCGCCGTTCGCCACCGCGATCGTCACCTCGGCGATGTTGCGCACCTGCGCGGTGAGGTTGTTCGCCATGTAGTTCACGTTGTCGGTCAGGTCTTTCCACGCGCCCGACACGCCTTTCACCTGCGCCTGGCCGCCGAGCTTTCCGTCGGTGCCGACCTCGCGCGCCACGCGGGTCACTTCCGACGTGAACACGCTCATCTGCTCGATCATCGTGTTGACGATCGTGGCGGATCGCAGGAACTCGCCCTGGAGCGGCCGGCCGTCCACATCGAGCCGCATCGTGCGCGACAGATCGCCTTTGGCGACCGCGGCGATGGTGCGCGTCACCTCCGCCGTCGGCCACAAGAGATCGTCGATCAGCGTGTTGACCGAGGCCTCCATCTCGCCCCATGCGCCGCTGCGCCGGTCGGCCCGCAGCCGCTGGCGCGTCTTGCCCTGTTTGCCGACCGACTGCCCCACGCGCGCGAGCTCGTCCGAGAGGCGCCGGTTGGAGCGCACGATGTCGTTGAACGTATCCGCCACCTTCCCATACAGCCCGGTCCAGTCTCCCGGAAGCTGCACGCTGAAATCGCCTTCACGGACGCTCTGCAGTGCGAGCAGCAGCTCGCGCAGCTCGGCCGGATGGTCGGGATCCACGCGCATGGGCGCAGGGGTGATGATCACTTCTTCGGTCGTCGTATTCATGGGAGCTCAGGGCAGAAGGGATAGGAAAACCCGGGGCGTCCTCGCAAGCCCCCCGGGGCTTCTTACTGCGGCGGCAGAATCGTTGCGTTCGGGTCGCATCCGTTGTTCGATTTGTTCCCGCGCGTCAGGCGCGCGCGGGCCCCCGCGTGACGCGGGTCGTGCCGTGACGCAATCGCCATGCCAGCACAAATTGCTTGCCCGCCAAGTACATGCCGTATTGAGTTCGGGAAAAAATTACGATGCCCCTCAACGCACCCGGCAAAAATTACCGCGCCGCTTTGTCCACACTTTCTGTTGATAGTTCTGTGGACAGTGCGTCTAAGTGCGGCGATCCCAGTGGGCAGCCGACAAACTTTCCGGTCGTGCTCAAAAACGTTTCAACGGGATCGCGCGATCGATCTGCACTCCGGACGTGAGAACGCCGGGCACCGAACGGTGGACCCGGCGTGAAACACACACCACGCATTGCCGATTACACCTGTAACAGGTTCCAGTGCTGTTGCGGCACCGGTCGGCGATCGCGGCATCCGCCGAAACGGCGGGTGTGAAAGGCCGGCAGTGTTGCTTTGCCGGCCTTGTTGCCCCGCACGGACGTTCACAAAAGTTCTGCGAAACGAAAGGGCGCGAGGCAGTTCTATTTTCGCGCCGCACCCGCTACTCGCGCAATTGACGATATCTCACGCGCGCCGCGCGCGTTCATGCCCAGAGTTTGCGCAATCGCGCCGCAACATCGACGCGCGGTAACACGCTCGCAGCGGGCGCGTCTGCTGCGTGCTGCGCCTGCGAAGGCCACGTCGTGAGCTGCATCGTGGCGGTCACTTTGGACGTGAGAAAACGTGAACGCGTGCCGTAGACGTGCGTATCCCCCTGTCGCGCCTGGTGCGAAACGTAGTACTTGAGCGGCGCGATCAGGTCGAGCTCGCGTTTGGCGCGTGTCATCGCGACGTAGAGGAGGCGCCGCTCTTCTTCGATCAGGTCCGCGCGGCCAGTGGTGAACTCGGACGGGAAGGTGCCGTCCGTCACGTGCAGAATCGAAACGCGGTCCCATTCCTGGCCTTTCGCCGAATGGATCGTCGAGAGGATGAGATAGTCCTCGTCGAGCAGCGGCGGCCCCGCGAGATCGCCGGTCACTCGCGGCGGATCCAGCGTGAGCTCGCTCAGGAATTGCTCGCGTGTGGCGAATTGCGTCGAGACGCGATCGAGCTGCTCGATATCCCCGGCGCGCGGCATCGCGTTGTCGTAGAGGCGCATGAGGTGCGGCTCGTACCAGGCGGCGACGCGGCCCACCTGCCCCTGCCACGGCGCGTCCGGCGCGGCGAGCTCGAGCAGAAGGTGGACGAGGGGCGGCCAATCGTCAGCGGCGGCCGACATGCGGTACGCGGCGAGCGCCTGCCAGTCATGGGACGACGCTTCGAACGCGGCGAGACACTTGTCCGCGGCAGCGGGCCCGACGCCCGGGAGCAGCTGCAACACGCGGAACGCGGCGATGCGGTTTCGCGGATTGTCGGCCCAACGCAGCACGGCGAGCAGATCCTTCACGTGCGCGGCCTCGAGGAACTTGAGCCCGCCGTATTTCACGTACGGGATGTTGCGACGCACGAGCTCCAGCTCGAGAGAATCGCTGTGGTGCGAGCTACGGAACAGCACCGCCTGCTTGCGCAGCAGCACGCCCTGCTCGCGCGCCCGCAGCGTGCGCTCGACGACGTACTCGGCCTGCGCCTGCTCGTCGAGCACGGTCACGAGGTTCGGGACGATGCCGGCGCCGAGCGACGTCTGCAGGCGCTTCTGATACTGCCGCGGCGCTTCCCCGATCAGCGCGTTCGCAGCGTCGAGTATCGCCTGCGTCGAGCGGTAATTCCGCTCCAGCGTCACGACGTGCGCCGATGGCTCGAAGCGCTGCGGAAATTCGAGAATGTTCTCGACCGTGGCCGCCCGGAACGAATAGATCGACTGCGCGTCGTCGCCCACCACACACACTCCGGCCCCCGTTGGTTTGAGCGACAGGAGGATCTCCGCCTGGAGCGTATTTGTGTCCTGATATTCGTCCACCAGCACGTGTTCGAACTGCGAGCCCACGTCGGCCGCGAGCGCCGGATCGTTCATGAGCGCATGCCAGTAGAGCAGCAGATCGTCGAAGTCGAGGACCTGCTGCGCGAGCTTCATCTCCACGTAGCGCGCGTACAGGCGCTTCAGCTCGTCGTGCCACTGCGCGCACCACGGGAAGACCTCGGCGAGCGTGCGTTCGAGCGCGCCGCGCGTATTCACGCAGTGCGAGTAGATCGCGAGGCAGGTGTCCTTCCGCGGAAAGCGGCGCTCCTTCCCGGAGAGCGCCAGCGCCTGTCGTGCGAGATCCATGAGATCGGCGGAGTCTCCACGATCGATCACGCTGAACGCGGGCTCCAGGCCGACGTGGGCCGCGTAACGCCGCAGCAGACGATTCGCGATCGAATGGAACGTGCCCGCCCAGGCGAGGCGGCTCACTGCCGGTGCGTCGGCAGTGATCGCCTTGCCGACGATCCGATGCGCGCGCCGGATCATCTCCTGCGCGGCGCGCCGCGAAAACGTGAGCAGCAGAATGCGCTCGGGTGCGACACCGCTCAGGATGAGATGCGCGACCCGGTGTGCGAGCGTATTGGTCTTGCCGGTGCCCGCGCCCGCAATGATCAGCAGCGGCCCGGCCGTGCAGCCGCCCTGCTCCGCGAGCTCGCCGTAGGTCGCCGCCGCGCGCTGCGCTGCATTGAGGTCATCGAGCCAGTGCCGCTTTTCTTCGAGAACGGCTGCCATCCGCGCATGATGGCGAATACCTGTATACATGTCCAGCACCGGGCGCCTATGCGACGGGTTGCCGCCGGTCCTTCGCAGGGCGCGCGGATGGCGCACCGGGCGGGGTCGTGCGCTACCAGCGCACGCTGCGAATCTCTATACTCGTTTCGCCATCTGGAGGAGCCCCCAAATGAAAATCCTGTACTTCAACGATTTCCGTCTCGGTGTCCTGAACGCGAACAATGCCGTCGTCGACGTCATGGACGTCGTCCGCGACATTCCGCACACCGGTCCGCACAACCTCATCAGCGGCCTGATCGAACGCTTCGCCGAGTACCGCAGCCGTCTCGAGCAGGCGGCATCGCAGGGCAAGGCCGTTCCGCTGTCCGATGTACGCATCCGCCCGCCGCTCCCGAAGCCGCACAACATCGACTGCATGGCCGTGAACTACATGGAAGACGGCACACGCTCGGAGCCCGCACCGATCAATGCGTTCCACAAGTCGCCGAACGCGATCATCGGAAACGGCGATACGATGGTGCTGCCGGATGCGCCCGCGACGATCTTCGAAGGCGAAGCCGAAGTCGCTGTGGTCTTCGGCAAGCATGGATCGAACGTGAAGCAGGCGGATGCGATGAGCTACATCTTCGGCTATATGAATTTCATCGATGGCTCCGCGCGCGGGCTGCCGCCGAGCGGCAACACCTTCTACCAGATGAAGTCGCGCGAGACGTTCTGCCCGATCGGCCCGTGCATCGTCACGGCCGACGAAATACCCGATCCGCACAATCTTCAGATCAAGCTGTGGGTGAACGGCGAGCTCAAGCAGAACTTCAACACGAGCGACATGGCGCACAAGATCCCGCGCTGCATCGAGTGGGTGACTTCGATCCACAGCGTGGATGCGGGCGACATCCTCGCGACCGGCACCAATCACCGCGGGCTTTCGGCGTTCCAGGACGGCGACGTGATCGAGATCGAAACCGAGCGTCTCGGGCGGCTCAAGTTCAACGTGAAGGACGAGTTGAAGCGCACGTGGGGCCGCGAGACGCGCCTCGACCGGCAGAACAAGAAGCTCGAAGGACAGGCGCCGCAGCTCACGGGGAAATACGCCAAGACCGCGTAATCACGAACAGTCGGGAACAGGAGAGCCCGTATGTCATTCGGTCTGACACTGAGCCACGTCGGCATCTTCGTCACCGATATGACGAAGATGGTCGATTTCTACACCGGCTTCCTCGGCTTTGCCGTAAGCGATCGCGGCACGCTCGCCGACGGCCGCGGTGAGATCGTGTTCCTGACGCGCGACGCGCGCGAGCATCATCAGTTCGTGCTGGCGACCGGCCGCCCGGAAAACCTGAGCTACAACCTGATCAACCAGCTCTCGTTCCGTGTCGACAGTCTGGACACGCTGCGCGAGCTTCAGCGCGGTCTGAAGAACGAAAGCGCGACCGAGCTCGGTCCGATCAGCCACGGCAACGCACTGTCGGTGTATCTGCGCGATCCGGAAGGCAACCGCGTCGAGCTGCTGATCGACACGCCGTGGTACGTGCCGCAGCCGTGCCGCATCCCGGTCGATCTCTCGCTGCCGGATGACGAGCTGTGGGCGAAGCTCGAACGCGATGCGCGCGCGCTGCCCGGATTCAAATCGCGTGCGGCATGGATGGCAGAAGTCGAGGACAAAATCAACGAAGCGACGGCGAAGCGCCGACGCGAAATCGCGCCGACGACAGCGTAGGATCGTCTGATACGCTAAGCACATCGGGCGCACCCGCAGCCCGCTCGGCAATTCCGATAACGATCAGGGGGAATCAGCATGGCCGCAAGTAAGACGTTCGCGCTGTTGCGCGACGAGCGCGATGACGCGCCCGATTCGAGCTCCCGCAACAGCGGAAGCCTCTTCATCCTCGCGAGCATTCAGGGCACGCCCGGCGACGACACACTCCTCGGTACCGCAGCCGCCGACACCATCGAAGGGCTCGATGGCGATGATCTTCTGCTGGGTCTCGGCGGCGATGATACGTTGGTGGGCGGCAATGGCCGCGATCAGCTCGAAGGTGGCGCCGGCGCGGACGTGCTCGACGGCGGTGCGGGACCCGATTATGCGCGGTACGCGTCGGCTACCAGCGGCGTCGTTTTCGATCTCGCGAATCCGGCGGTAAATAGAGGCGACGCAGCGGGCGACACGCCCATCTCCATCGAAAGTATTCTGGGCTCCTCGTACGCCGACCGGCTATTCGGCGATGCCGGTGCAAATACCATCGGCGGTTTCGGCGGCGCTGACATCCTTGAGGGGCGCGAGGGCAACGACGCATTGCTCGGCGGCGACGGTCACGATTTGCTGGCGGGCGGAGCGGGCGCCGATCTGCTGGATGGCGGAACCGGAGTGGACCGGGTTACATACGAGTCCGAAGGCGCGGTCGTCGCGAGTCTCGCGGCGGCGGCTGTCCACGGCGGCGCGGCGGCGGGCGATCACTACGTCAACGTCGAGGGCCTGATCGGGTCGAACTTCGCCGACGTGCTCTTCGGAAACGACTTCGCGAACATCCTGCTCGGACGCGACGGCAACGACTACATCGAAGGCGGCGGCGGCAACGACTCGATCGCGGGAGACGGCGGCGACGACGAGCTGGTAGGCGGTGCCGGCGCCGACATCATCAGCGGCGGCAGCGGATTCGATTACGCGAGCTATGTCCATGCGCCTAACGGCATAGAGGTCGATCTAATGCTGCCGGCCGCGAATACGGGCGAGGCGTTGGGGGACACGCATCTGTCGGTCGAGGGGATTTTCGGCACCGCCTTCAACGACCGGGTGACCGGCGACGACGTGGCAAACGACCTGCGCGGCGGCGGCGGCCACGATGTCGTCGACGGCCGGGGCGGAAACGACCGGCTCGCCGGCGGTGACGGCGACGACGCCATATGGGGCCGAGACGGCGACGATTTGATCGATGGCGGCGCCGGCGGCGACTTCATCAACGGCGCGGCCGGTTACGACACGGTGACCTACGCATCTGCGGCCGAGGGCGTGATCGTCTCACTGGAGTCACCGGCGGCAAATACGGGCGATGCTGCCGGCGACAGGCATATCGCCATCGAAGCGTTCATCGGCTCCGCGTTCAACGACACACTGGTGATGGACGCGGCGCACAACATCGTCGAAGGTGCCGGCGGCGACGACGTACT
>DASPNJ010000086.1:0-25234 GCA_035626595.1 Burkholderiales bacterium | reverse complement strand
CCTTCGCGAGCACATCGACGGCGTGCTTCGGCATGCCCGCCGGTCCGACCACGCCGAACCACGCCGCCGCGGAGAAGCCCCGGAGTGCCGCCTCCGACATCGTCGGCAGGTCCGGCATTGCAGGCAGGCGGTTCGTGCCGGTGACCGCGAACGCCTTGAGCTTGCCCGCTTTCACCTGCGGTATCGCGGACGAGACGCTCGCGAACATGAAATCGATCTGGCCGCCGAGGAGCGCGCCGAGCGCTTCGGCCGCGCCCTTGAACGGCACGTGGATCGTCTTCACGCCGGCCATCGTGTTGAAGAGCTCGCCCGAGAGGTGCACCGTCGTGCCGGCACCGGAGCTGCCGTAGTTGAGCTGCCCCGGTTTCGCTTTGGCGAGCGCGATAAAGTCCCTCACCGTGGTCGAGGGAATGCGCGTGGTCGTGACGAGCACGTTCGGGCTCTCGCCCACGCGCGCGACAGGGGTGAAGTCGCGCACCGGATGGAAGTTGAGCTTGGAATACAGGCTGTAGTTGATCGCGTGCGTGCCGACCGTTCCCATCATAATGGTGTGACCGTCAGGCGCCGCTTTCGCCGTGAGCTCGGCTGCGATATTGCCGCCCGCGCCGCCGCGGTTGTCCATCACCAGCGGCTGCCCGAGCCGCTCGCGCATCTGCGGCTCCATCGCGCGCGCGATGATGTCGGCCGCGCTGCCGACGGTGAAGGGAATCACGATGCGCACCGGCCGCGTCGGAAACTGCTGCGCGACGAGCGGCGGGCAAACGAGCGCGCAGACGAGCAGAGCGGCTGGACGCAGCATTTTCTTGTTCTCCCTGGGGCTTCGTTTGCAGCGTAGCACGGGCTCCGAGCGCTGCGCTATTCTCGGCGCTCCTCCAAAGGGCCTTTTCATGGAAACGAACGACGGATATTACGAAGCGCTGTGGCCGCGCAGCCCGCGGCAGACCAAGGTGAAGCCGCTCGCGAAGCGGCTCGACACGCTGGAAGGTAAGACGATCGCGCAGATCTGGGATTACGTCTTCCGCGGAGATGAAGTGTTCGAGATCCTGGAGCAGGGGCTCAAGGAGCGCTTCCTCGACGTGAAGTGGGTGAGCTGGAAGGAATTCGGCAGCACGCACGGCGGCGGCGAGCGCGAGGTGGTCGCCTCGCTCGCGCAGAAGCTGAAGGACCTGAAAGTCGATGCGGTGGTCTCGGGCATGGGCTGTTGAGGGAGCTGCACGCCCGCCGTGTTGCGGGCGAGTGCAGCGGCGGAAGCGGCGGGGATTCCGTCGTCGACGCTCGTGTGCGAGGGCTTTCTCAACCTCGCGCAGGCGTGCTCGGTGGGCTTGGGCGTGCCGAATATTCCGGTCGCGAAGGTGCCGGGCCACACTGGCGTGCAGAGCAAGGCGGAGCTGCGCCACAACATCCTCGACGTCACGATGGATCTCGTCGTGAAGAACCTGACCGGCGAGACCGCCAGCGCGGGGAAAGAATCGGAGCCCGGCGCACGCGACGTGATCGTCCGCGGCGGCTTCGACGAAGTTAACCGCTATTTCTACGAGCACGAGCTCTCCGACGGATTGCCGGTGGTTCCGCCGACGGTCTCGAAAGTCGAAGAATTCCTGCGTCACACAGATCGTGCGCCGGAGGAATCGCTCGGCACCGTGCTGCCCGACAGTCGCGCCGCCACGATCTGGAGCATCGCGGTCAACGGCGTCATGGCGGGTTGCCGGCCGCACTACATGCCGGTGCTCGTCGCGCTCGTCGAAGCGATGGTCGATCACCGCTACGGTGTCGAGCACAGCGGCAATACGCCGGGCGGCGAGACGCTGATCGTCCTGAACGGTCCGATCGTGAAGGACCTCGGCTTCAACTACACGCAGGGTGTGATGCGCGACGGCTTCATCGCGAACACTTCCATCGGCCGCTTCTGGCGCCTGTATCTCCGCAATGTCGCGGGCTTCTTGCCCCACAAGAACGACAAGGCGACCTTCGGCAATACGTGGCGCGTGGTCGTCGCGGAGAACGAGGACGTCGTGAAGGAAATCGGCTGGAAGCCGCTCAGCGCCGACATGGGATGCGCCGCCGGCGACGACACCGTGACCATCGCGCGCTACACCGGCGGCAATCACATCTCATCGCTCTCGGGCAGCACGCCCGACGAGATGATGCCGTATCTCTGCGACGGGGTGCTGCGCCAGTACTCGTGGCAGATCATGTTCACCGTCGGGCAGGGCATGGGCACCACGCGCCCGCTCGTGCTGCTCTCGCCGCTCATTGCGCGCACGATCGCCGGCTGGGGCTGGAGCAAGGAAAAGCTGAAGCAGCATCTCTTCGACCGCGCGCGCATGCCGGCGCACCAGTTCGAGCGGATCCTCCGCGACTGGACGATGAAGCCGACGTGGAACCTCACCGAGGAGTTTCGCGCCGGCCGCATCCCGCAGGTGTTCTGCGAGTCCGACGATCCGAACCGGCTGGTGCCGATCGTGTGGAAGCCCGACGACTACATGATCGTCGTGACCGGAGACCCCGCGCGCAACAGCGCGTACGTCTTCGCGCACAACGGCGTGCTGGGCTATCCGGTCACGAAGAAGATCGCCAGTAACTTTCGTCACTCCGGAGACACGAAGCCTGCACCGGCGTGATTGAGGCCCGGGGGCCGCAATCCAGTGTGAGCTGGACCCCGGCCTACGCCGGGCTGACGATTTTTCGGCTGACCGATTTCGTTCCGCCGCTCCAGGTCGGCACGTAAGCGGCTTTGCGGCCGACGCCGCCGGCGACGACGACCGCGATGTCGTCGGCTTTTTTCGCGACGCGCAGATAGCCGTCCGACGCGCCGCCGCCCGCCGCCGCGCGCGCACGCTGTTTCGGGGCGAGCCGCTCGATCGACAGCAGCGCGCGCTCGTAGATGAGCGCTTTCACCTGCGCTTTCGTGAGGCCTTCGCGCGCGAAGGCTTCCGCATGCTCCGGCGGCATCACGACGAGCGGCTCGCTGCCGCCGAGGAGCCCGGCGCTGCCGACGTTGCCGGCGATCAGCATCGATTGCGCGAAGGTCTGTGCGAGCGTTTCCGCGTCGGCGCTTTCGGAATCCACCATCTCGATCGTTCCGGAGACGCCGAACACCGTGGCAACGCTCGTGTCGCTCGCGAAGCCACGATCGACGTGCAGCGGCGGCCACGGGCTCCGGCCTTCGTTTTCAGCGAAGCAGAACGTGTACTTGCCGGGCTGGCCGAGCGTCGCCATGTCGATCTCGCCGGGACGCGCGCCTGCGGCGTTACGCAGCGTCAGACACACCGCGCGCCCGATCGTCGCGTTCGCGCGGTTGCCGGGGCCGAATGCGTTCGCGCCGCTGTTCATGCCGATCGCCGCCGCCACCGGACCATTCACGACGATGCAAACAGTCGCCGATCCGGTCGTCGTCGAAATGCCGAGCAGATTGAAGTCCGGCTCGCCCATCGCGGCCACGGCTGCGCCGACCACGCGCAGGTATTCCGGCGCGCAGCCGGCGAGCACCGCATTGATCGCCACGTCGCGCCAGGTCACTTCGGCAAACGCGGGCGGCAATGTGGCAACGATGGTCGAGCCATCGACGCCTGCGGCCCGCAATGCGGAATCCACGCGCTGCCGCGTGGGTGGCACCACCGGGAGGCCGTCGCTCATGCCTGATTTCGCGAGCGCCTCTTGAGCGTGCTCCCAGCTTTCGTCGTGCGCGCCCTCCCAGATGTCCATGCTGTTTCTCCTTCGGCCGGATTGTATTCGGCGTCCCGCATGATGAACGCTACGGGCCTGAAGCTTGCACGCGAGAGGCTCGGATATACTCCGGCAGCGGCGCCGCAGAAGCGCCCCTCACACTCTCCCCCAGGATCGCACGGACAACGTCGTGAACGAGCTACGCGCTTTCCTTCCGCACACGAACATCGCTTACTTCACGATGGAGGTCGCGCTCCGCGTGGAGATACACACGTATGCCGGGGGCCTCGGCGTGCTCGCGGGCGACACCGCGCGCTCGTGCGCCGATCTCGAGCTGCCCGTCGTCTTCATCACGCCGCTCTCGCGCGAGGGTTATTTCCGCCAGCAGATCGACGAGAACGGCCGCCAGATCGAGCACCCGGATCCATGGGACATACAGCGCTGGGCGAAGCCGCTCGCGGCGATGATCGGCGTGCGCATCGAGGACCGCGATGTCTGGGTGCGCCCGTGGCTCTACGTGCATACCTCCGACGTGCGCTATTCGGTGCCCGTGCTCATGCTAGATACCGATCTCGAGCAGAACGATCCGCGCGATCGCGGCCTCACGCATTGCCTCTACGGCGGCGACGAGATTTACCGTTTGAAGCAGGAGCTCGTGCTCGGCGTCGGCGGCGTGCGTGTGCTCGAAGCGCTCGGCTTCAATATCGGCACCTTTCACCTGAACGAGGGGCACGCGGCGTTCGCGACGATCGAGCTGCTCAAGCGTTTCCCGCGGCGGCGGCGCCAGAGCGACAATTCGGAATGGTCGTACGATGCCGACCGCGTGCGCGACCTCTGCGTTTTCACGACGCACACGCCGGTCGAAGCCGGGCACGACCGATTTTCGTACGAGCTCGTCGGCCGCATCGCCACGGACCTCCTGCCGGTCGACGCGCTCAAGCAGTTCGGCGGCGACGACCGTCTCAACATGACGCGGCTCGCGCTGAACCTGAGCGGCTACGTGAACGGCGTGGCGCAGCGCCACGCGATCACCGCGCGCGAGATGTTCCCCGGGTTCGACGTGCGCGCCGTCACGAACGGCGTTCACGTGGGCACATGGGCGCACGCCGCGTTCGCGGCGCTGTACCAGTCCCACTTCCCCCAGTGGCAGCACGAGCCCGAGGTGCTCGTGCGCGCGGACAACCTCGCCGACGAGGAGCTGTGGAGCGCGCACGTGAAAGCGAAGGCCGATCTGTGCCGGCTGGTCTTCGAGCATAACGGCCTCGAGCTCGACCCCAACGTGCCGATCATCGGCTTCGCGCGCCGCATGACCGGCTACAAGCGCCCCGATCTGCTGTTCAGCGATCTGGAGAGGCTCGCCGCGATCGCCGAGCGTTATCCGTTCCAGCTCGTCTTTTCAGGCAAGGCGCATCCCGCCGACGCCGCCGGCAAAGACAGCCTGCAGAACATCCATCGCTCGATACGCGAGCTCCAACGCCGCATCCGCGTCGCTTTCCTGCCCAACTACGACATGTCGATCGCGCAGGTCCTCGTCGCCGGCGCCGACGTCTGGCTCAACACGCCCGTGCCCCCGCTCGAAGCGTCGGGCACGAGCGGCATGAAAGCGGCGGTGAACGGCGTTCTCAACCTGAGCACGCTGGACGGCTGGTGGATCGAGGGGTGTGTCGAAGGCGTGACCGGCTGGGGCATCGGCGACAGCAGCGATGCGGGACCGCTCTACGAGAAGCTCGAGACGACCGTGCTGCCGCTCTACTACAACGACCGGTCGCACTGGATGTGGATGATGAAGCAGGCCGTGAGCAAGATTGCGTGCTACTTCAACAGCCACCGCATGATGCGACGTTACGCTGCAGAGGCATATCTTCGCTAGCAGGCGAAGATGTGCCTCTGCCCGCGACCGTCGCGGAGGCCGACTTGCGGGCCGCAACTCGGCCTATGCGTCCGGTGAACGAACAGAGGGAAACCAAGGTTTCCCTCCGTTACCTTCCATCCTTGTTAAGCGTCATCCCCGCGCAGGCGGGCATCCAGAAACAATGGCCAACAAAAAGCTGAAACCCGACCCCGCCAACCTCGACGTCGAACAAACCACCGTAATGCAGGGCGGGATGCCGAAAGCGCTCGGCATCCGAGTCACCTCGCTCACGCGGCGCAAGGTGACCGGCGAGATGCCGGTGACGCCGATGCACATGAACGTCAACGGACGCGTGAATGGCGGTGCGATCATGGCGTTCGCCGACGTGCTTGGCGCGCTCGGTGCGGTCGCGAACCGGCCGAAGGGCTATCGCGGCGGCACGATCGAGTCGAAGACCAACTTCTTCGCCGCGGGCATCGGCCCGGTGCTCTCCGCCGTCAGCATCCCGCTGCATGTCGGCCGGACGACCTCGGTGTGGCAGACGACGATCAAGAATGCCGACGGCAGCATGGTCGCGATGGTCACGCAGACGCAGATTTCAGTGCCCGCGAAGGACTGACGGTCAAGGCTGAACCGTAACGCCAGCCTCCAAGAGCGCATCGATCTCCGCGTCGCTGTAACCCGCCTCGCGCAGGACCTCGACGCTGTGCTCGCCCAGCCGCGGGGCCGGCCGCGGCGTATCGGGCTCCGACTCCGACCAGCGGCTCGGCACGGCCATCGACACGATCGTGCCCTCGGTCGGATGCTCGACCTTCGAGAAAAATCCCGTCTGGTTGAGATGCGGGTCCTCGACGAGGTCGTTGAGCGAATTGAGCGCCATCACGGGCACGTCGGCTTCGGTGAGGAGCTTCAGCCATTCGGCGCTCGTGCGCGTGCGCAGGTGCTCCGCGACGAACGCATACGCCGCGTCGAAATGCTGCGAACGGCTCTCCTGCGTCGCGAAGCGCGGATCGCGCCCGAAGAGCGCCTCCTGTCCCACGAGCTTGAGAAACACCTGCCACTGCTTGTCGTTGTAGAGCAGCAGGCAGAGATAGCCGTCCTTCGTTTCGTACGGCTTGCGGTTCTGCGCGAGCAGCCGCGGCTGGCCCATCGGCCCGATCGGCGGCTCGAACGTACGCCCGCCCATGTGCTCGCCCAGCACGAACTCGCTCAGGCATTCGAACATCGGCACTTCGACCGCCTGACCTCTGCCGGTGCGCTCCCGATGGAAGAGCGCGGTGGTGATCGCGTTGACGGTGTTGAGCCCGGTGACGTGGTCGGCGACGGTCGACGGGGCGTAGCGCGGCCGATCGGCGCCCGAGCGTTCGAGCATCGACGGCATCGCGACCATGCCCTGGATGATGTCGTCGTACGCGGGTTTCGCGGCGTAGGGGCCGTCCTGACTGAAGCCGTACGCGCCGACGTAGATGATGCGTTCATTCACCGCGCGCACGTCTTCGTACGTGAGCCTGAGCCGCGCCATCGCCTGCGGCCGCACGTTGTACACGAGCACGTCCGCGGTCTTCGCGAGCCGGAGCAGCGCGTCGCGGCCGGCCGGCTGCTTGAGATCGAGCACGACACTGCGCTTGTTGCGGTTCAGATGCAGAAAGATGTGCCCCATGCCGGGATTGCGCATGGGCGTGGCGTGACGCATGTTGTCGCCCTGCCGCGTCTCGATCTTGATCACGTCGGCGCCGAGGTCACCGATGATCTGCGTGGCGTAGGGGCCGAGAATGACCGACGTGAGGTCGATCACTCTCACGCCGGTGAGGGGACCGCTCATGAAAAAAATCCGCCGGTGACGAAAATCACCGGCGGAGTGTAAAGCTAGTTTATGGGGGAAGGGAGGTTACGGAGGGAACACGGCGCAGCCTCGGAGCTGCGCCTTGCGTGGAAAGTTTCCCTCTGTTCCGGACGGCGAAGCGCGAGCGCCGCCTTACGCCCCGCGGTGACCACGGTGACGCATGTGGTGCCGCCCATGATGCCCGCCGCGACCGCGTTTCGAAAGCAGCTCGTCGGCGGTCTGCTTCTGCTCCGGCGAGAATGACGCGTAGAGCGGCTTGGCCGCCGCGATCACTTCAGCCAGCCGCGCCGAGCGTGCCTGCATGCGCTGCTGCGTGCGCTCGAGGCGCTCGATCGCGCTGACCTGCGGACGCTGGCCGCCGGCATGCGGGCCACCGGCACGCGGACCCTGCGCGCGGCGTTGCTGGATGCGCTGATCCCTGTCGCGCGCATGCTTGCGCAGCACGTTCGCGAAGCCGTCCCACTGCGCCTGCTGCGCATCGGTGATCTTCAGCGCGGTGCGGATGTAGGCGAGCCGCGCCTCGACGCGTTCGCTCGGCAGGCGGAAGCGGCGCTGCTCCGGCGCTGCGCGCTCGGTGGCTGCCCCTTCGGGCGTCGCCGCCGCCACGATCGTCGGCGCTTCGGCTTCGGCGGTTTCGGCAAAGGCGGGAGCGGCAGCGCCGAAGCTGGCGGCAACTGCAGCGGCGATCAAAGCTCGTTTCATCTCTCTCTCCAATTGGTTGTGGACGGCCCCGTTCACATTCAGAGCCTCACGACATGGACTGCGACGCTCGCGTTCTCGTTCGGCGCGCAGTTGTAACACTTTGTGAGCGCTTTGCTGTCCATGCCGCCGCCGAACGCTGATTAAACGGGCGAGCATGGCGCGCAGTTGACCGCGGTGACTCGATGGTAAAGTTGCGTGCACAAATACATGCGCGCCTCGCCGGGTAACGCCACATCGTTATTCCGCGCCGGGGTGAATCCAGCAACAGAACGCCATTGCCGCGCAGGCTGAAATCCCGAACGCCCATGCCTCAATCGAAACCCGTTGCCCTCATCACCGGCGCCTCACAGGGGCTCGGCGCCGCCATCGCGCTGCGGCTCGCGCGCGAGGGCTACGATATCGCCGTGACGGAGCTGAGCCGTCCGCCGCTCGACGACGTCCTCGCCAGGCTCGAAAGCGCCGGCGCGAAAGCGCTGCCGATCGTGCTCGATCTGTGCGCGCAGGAGAGCGTCGAACAGGCGGTGTCCGACACCGCGCGCACGTTCGGGCGCCTGGACGCACTGGTCAACAACGCCGGCGTGACGCTGCGTGCAGACGCCGTGGACGTCACGCGCGAGGCGTGGCAGGACGTGATCGACGTGAATCTCACCGGCACGTTCTTCATGTGCCGGCAGATGGCGCATTACGCCATGCAGCAGAAGCGTCCGGCGCGCATCGTGAGCATCGCCTCGACGCACGGCGTCGTCGCGCTAGCGCAACGCTCGACGTACGGCATCTCGAAAGCCGGCATCGTGCACATGACGCGCATGCTCGCTTACGAGTGGGCGCCACACGATATCCGCGTCAACGCCGTCGCGCCGGGCACGGTGGAGACGCCGTCGCGAGCGGCCTACTTTGCGGAGAACCCGCAGGCTCGCGAGTCGATGCTGGCGCGTGTGCCGGTGGGACGCTTCGCGACGGCGGCGGATGTGGCCGGCGCGGTCGCTTACCTGGCCGGACCGGACGGTGAGTTCGTCACGGGCCAGACGCTGCTGGTGGACGGTGGATTGACCACCTATTAGTAAACCCTCACCCTGACCCTCTCCCTCGGAGGGAGAGGGAAGTTACGCCCTCGCCCCGCGCCCGCGGGGAGAGGGTGGGGGGACTCAACGCTTGAGCAGAAAAATCGCCTCGACCTCCGCCGCCGAATCCATCGGCAGCGCTGCGACGCCGATCGCGGTGCGCGCGTGTTGGCCGCGTTCGCCGAGCGCAGCGACCATCAGGTCCGACGCGCCGTTGATGACTTTCGGATGTTCCAGGAAATCGGGCGGGCTGTTCACGTAGCCGGTCAGGCGCACGCAGCGATCGACGCGATCGAGATCGCCGCCGCACGCCGCCTTGAGCTGCGCGAGCAGGTTGACCGCGCAGAGCTTCGCGGCCGCGGCGCCCTGCTCGACGGTGAGGTCCTTGCCAACCTTGCCCACGTACTTCATCTTGCCCGCCTCACGCGCGACCTGTCCGGCCATGTACACCGTGTCGCCGACCACGACGTACGGCACGTAATTGCCGCCAGGCGCGCCCGGCGGCGGGAGCTCGATGCCGATGTCGGCGAGCTTTTTCTCGATCGCGGAAGTCATTGCGGTTCCTCTGGAATGAAACTGGCAGTATAGAACTTCGGACGCTATCCTGAATCTCACAGGTGAACGATGAACATCGAACCCAGCGGCAAGACTCTCGGCGCGCGCGTGACCGGCATCGATCTCGCGCAGCCCCTCGGCAAAGCCGATTTCGCGGACATCCTGCTCGCGCTCGGACGCCACGGCGTGCTGGTCTTTCCGCGTCAGGCGCTCACACCGGCGCACCTGAGGGATTTCGCGCAGCGTTTCGGGCGCATCCAGACTTCGGTGACCGGCAGGTTTCATGACCCGGAGGTGCCGGAAGTCGGCTACCTCTCGAACATCGTGCGCGACGGGGAGCCGATCGGGCTCGCCGACGCCGGTCAGGACTGGCACACCGACATGACGTACAACGCGACCGTCGGTTTCACCAACGTGCTCTATGCCGTGCACGTGCCGCGCCGCGACGGCAAAGCGCTCGGCGCGACGCAGTTTGCGAACATGCATGCGGCGTACGGCGATCTCGACCCGGCGCTGAAATCCCGGCTCGCGCACATGACCGCGACGCACGACTTCAACAAGTTCTGGGAAGAGATGCGGCGCCGGCCCGGCAGCACGCGCCCGCCGCTCACGCCCGAGCAGCGCGCGAAGCGTCTGCCGGCGGTGCACCCGATTTTCCTCACCCATCCCGTCACGGGCCGCAAGGTCCTGTACTGCAACCCGGGTTACGCGATCCGCATCAACGAGCTGCCGGAGGATGAAAGCGAGCGCGTGCTCGAGCAGCTCTTCGAGCACCAGCTCCAGCCGAAGTATCAGTACGAGCACACCTGGAACGAGCGCGACGTGCTGATGTGGGACCACATCGGCACGCTGCACAACGCCGTCCCGGACTACGGTCCCGACGAGCCGCGGCTCATGCTCCGCTGCCAGGTGATGGCCGATCGCATCTTCGATCCGGCGTTCGTGCGCGAAAGCCTGCAGCAGGCAGCGACGGCCTGAAGGCGCTCACTCGACCTTCGCGCCCGTCCGCTTCACGATCCCCGCGTACTTCTTCTGCTCGCGCACGACGAGCTCGCGAAGCTCTGACGGCGGCGCCATCCGCAATTCCATGCCGTTCTCGGCGACGCGGTCCTGGAGCTTCTTCGATCTGGCCGCCTGCTGAAGCACCGCGTTCCAGCGGTCGATGATCGGCTTCGGCGTCTTCGCCGGCGCGAACAGCGCCTGCCAGCTGATCGCTTCGTAGCCCGGCAAGCCGGCTTCGGCGACCGTCGGCACCTCCGGCACGGCCGGCGAGCGCTTGCCGCTGGTCACCGCGACGAGCCGCAGCCGTCCGGCCTTGATGTGCTCCGAGGTGCCGAGCAGCGACGTGATCATGAAATCGACGTTGCCTGCGAGCAGATCGATCATAGCCGGCCCGGCGCCTTTGTAAGGCACGTGCACGATGTTGAGCCCGGCGGTGTTACGCAGCATCTCGCCCGCGATGTGCTGGAGCGAGCCGTTGCCGGACGAGGCGAAGTTGAGCTTGCCCGGATTCGACTTGGCGTGCGCGATCAGGTCTTTCATCGAGGCCACCTTGAGACGCGGCCCCACCAGCACGCCGAGCGGCTGCGTGATCACCAGTGAAACCGGCGCGAAATCGCGTATCGGGTCGTACGGAATCTTCTCCTTCAGCACCGAGTTGATGATCATCGCGTTGGTGCCGTAGAAAAGCGTGTAGCCGTCGGGTGCGGCGCGCGCGACCGTCTCCGTGCCGATCAGGGTACCGCCGCCGGCGCGGTTGTCCACCACGATCCGCCAGCCCTGCGCAGCCATCACTTCATCCGCGATAAGCCGGGCGGCAAGGTCGGTGCTGCCGCCGGGGGCGTACGCGACGACGATGCGGACCGGTCTGCTGGGATACGACTGAGACCACGAGAGGCACGGCAGAAGCAGCGCGGCGGCGAGGGCCGCGGCCGTCAGAGGATGGCGAAGCATGGGCAGGCTCCCGATAGCGTGACGCACCACTGCCGCGCAGCAAGCACTGAGCCGGTGCGTCGACAGGCGCGCTGCGACCGGAAAATGACATGGAATCAATGGTGTCAGTTGGCAGCGTCGGTGGCACAGGTCGTGCTGATCGCGGCCTGGTTATGCCAGGCCACGATCAATAGATGCCGCCCCCGTACAGCCTCGGGCTCATGAGTCTCGCCCGCGCCTATGCGTCGCGCGGGCTCACACCGGCGCGCGTGGTGGACCACGTGCTCGCGGAGATCGCGCGAAGCGCCGCAGCGAATCCCGCGTGGATCCACGTGTTCGCGCGCGAGGCGCTCCTCGAGCGCGCTGCCGAAATCGGCCGCGCGCGGGCGCGCGGCGAGCGCCTGCCGCTCTACGGGGTGCCGTTCGCCGTGAAGGACAACATCGACGTCGCCCGCGAGCCGACCACTGCGGCCTGTCCGGCGTTCCGCTATGTCGCGCGCGAGACCGCGGAGGTGGTGAAGCGCCTTGAAACGGCCGGCGCGATCTGCATCGGCAAGACCAACATGGACCAGTTCGCGACCGGGCTCGTCGGCACGCGTTCGCCGTACGGCGCGTGCGTGAATCCGTACGACGCACGCTACATCGCGGGCGGCTCGAGCTCCGGCTCGGCGGTGGCGGTCGCGCTGGGGCAGGTGAGCTTTGCGCTCGGCACCGATACCGCCGGCTCGGGCCGCGTGCCGGCCGGCTTCTGCAACATCGTCGGCGTGAAGCCCACGCGCGCGCTCGTCGGCACGCGCGGTGTCGTGCCCGCGTGCCGCTCGCTCGATTGCGTCTCGATCTTCGCGCAAACGGTGGAGGATGCGACGGCAGTGCTCGCCACGGCCGGATCCGTTCGCCCTGAGCATGTCGAAGGGCGAACGGCACTCCGCTGTGGCGTGCCCTCGCAGCTCGAATTCTTCGGCGATGCGCACGCCGAGCGCGCATTCGATCGTGCACTCGAAACGCTGCGCTCGATCGGAGGCGACGTCGTCGAGGTCGATTTCGAGCCCTTCCTCGCCACGGCGCGCCTGCTCTACGAAGGACCGTGGGTCGCCGAGCGGCTCGCGGCGATCAGGTCGTTTTTCGATAAATCGAGCGCCGACATGGATCCCGTCGTGCGGCAGATCATCGGCGGCGGCGCGCGCTTCAGCGCGGTCGATGTCTTCGAAGCGCAGGCCGAGCTGGAGCGGCTCGCCGGCGTGTGCGCGCGCGTGTGGGATGGCGTGGACGCGCTGTTCGTGCCGACGACCGGGACGATCTACCGCATCGACGAAGTGCGCGCGGACCCGATCCGGCTCAACAGCAATCTCGGGTATTACACGAACTTCGTGAACCTGCTCGATCTCGCCGCGATCGCGGTGCCGGCGACATTCCGCGACGACGGATTGCCGTTCGGCGTTACGTTCATCGCGCCGGCCTTCGAGGACGCGCTGCTCGCGCAGTGGGGCTCGCGGTTTAGCGCGCGCGCGGCTTCTCGAGCTTCGGCAACTCGCGCTTGAAGAGCCGCCGGCCGCGCTTGAACGCCGCGAGCGGCAGGGCGCACTTGGCGATGATGTCGCCGGGCGTCTCCTCGTCCCAGATCACGAGGTCCGCGGCCTTGCCGACGGCGATGCCGTAATCCTTCAGGCGCATCAGCTTCGCGGCGCGGTCGGTGATCATCTCGAAACACACGGCGAGGTCTTTCTCGCCGTAGCGCTGACACACGTTCGCGTAGAGGTTGGCCATGCGCGTGAGCGAACAGTCGCCGTACGGCGTGAACGCATTGAGCACGTTGTTGGTCGAGATCGTGCAGTTCGCGCCGTTCTCGATCAGCGTGTTCGCGTCGGTCACGCCGCGCAGCACCGCGTATTCCATGTGCCGGCCGGCATGGAAGAGATCGGTGGACGGCAGCACCGCGAGCGAGACGCCCGATTCGGCCAGACGGCGGCCGACCTTCGCCTGCTCCGCGACCGGCATGCACGAGTATTTCGAGCCGTGGCCGAACGCGACGCGGCCCTGCCAGCCGATCTTGTCGGTGATCTCGCACACCATGGGATAGTCGAGATCGTCGATCTCGTAGCCGCCGTCGAGATGGAAGTCGACGTCGATGTCGAACTCCTTCGCGAGCTCGAACACGCGCCGGATCTGTCCCGGTCCATCCTTGTCGTAGCGGATGCCGCCGCCGATCACCGGTGCGCCGCGCTTCACGCACGAGACCAGGTTCTCGTCGGCGCCGGCGACGCCGGTCCAGCCTTCCTGCAGGAACACGCACGGCTGCAGATCGATGCCCCAGGCGTAATCCTTCCGCAGCTGCTCGACGACTTCGAAGCCGACGAGCCCGCAGTTCGGATCGACCTCGACCTGCGTGCGCATGTGCGTGATGCCGTGGAGCAGGCACTGCTCGATCGTCGCCGCCGCGCGCGCGTAGGTGTCCTCGTAGGTGAACGTGTGCTTGATCGACGCGGTACGATTCATGTGATCGCGCACCATGCGGTTCGGCTGATACGGAACGCGGTCGATCGTCAGCGCCTTGTCGAGGTGGAAATGGCTCTCGATGAGGCCCGGCGAGACAATCTTGCCGCGGGCGTCGTGCTCGGGGCCTTGTACGGCCAGCTTCGGCGCGATCGCGACGATGACGCCGTCGCGTACGCCGATGTCGACGAGCCCTTCGCGGCCGGCCGGATAATGCGAGGGGAGACGTGCGTTCCGAATGATCAGATCCAGTGCCATTCCTCTATATTCCTTCACTTGATAGCCGTGCGAATCTAACCCGCAGGAGAGTCTCGTGTCACGACATGTGAAGATCGCCGCCGCCCAGCTCGGCCCCATCCATCTTGCAGATACGCGCGAGACGGTGGTCGAGCGCCTGATCGCGCTCATGCGCGAGGCGCACTCCCAGGGCGCGCGGTTCGTCGTCTTTCCGGAGCTCGCCCTGACGACGTTCTTTCCGCGCTGGTGGATGGAAGACCAGGCTGACGTGGACCGGAGGTTTTTCGAATCGTCCATGCCCTCTGCGGTCACACAGCCGCTCTTCGACGAAGCCAGGCGGCTCGGCGTGGGCTACTACATCGGTTATGGAGAGCTCACCGAGGAGGCCGGGCGGGTGCGGCGCTTCAACACGTCCATTCTGGTCGGCCCGGACGGCAAGATCGTGGGCAAGTATCGAAAGATCCATCTCCCCGGGCATGCGGATCACAAGCCGCAGGCGGCGTTTCAGCACCTCGAAAAGAAATACTTCGAAGTCGGCGATCTCGGCTTCAAGGTGTGGCGCTTCATGGACGCAATCACCGGGATGCTGATCTGCAACGACCGGCGCTGGCCCGAAGCGTTTCGCGTGCTCGCGCTGCAGGGCGCGGAGATCGTCGCGCTCGGCTACAACACGCCGACCGAGAACCTGCACTATCCGGAGCCGCCGGCGCTGCGCGTGCACCATCACCTGATCATGGCGCAGTCGATGGCGTTCCAGAACGCGACCTGGCTCGTCGAAACGGCCAAGTGCGGCGTCGAGGACGGCTTCCGGATGTTCGGGCACTCGCTCATCGTCGCGCCGACCGGAGAGATCGCGGCCAAGAGCACGACCGAAGACGACGAGGTGATCTGCTTCAATGCGGACATCGACCTTGCGCAGAACCTGAAGCAGACGATGTTCAACTTCGCCGCGCACCGGCGGCCGGAGCACTATAAGCTGATCGTCGAGCGCGTCGGCGCGGAGGTGACACCCGCGAACGAGGCCGGCTAGAGATCGATCCCGCGGTCGCGCCAGGACAATGGCGCGATGACGATGCGCGGCGTCATGCCGGACGTGCGTAGCTCACGGTCAGCATCTCCCACTGGTGCCCGTCGGGCTCGTTCCAGTAGACGCCCCGGCCGCCCGCATACGTATTGATCCGGTGATCGACCGCGCCGTGCACGTTGCTGCGGTAGGCGATGCCGGCTGCCTTGATGCGTCCGAGAATCGCATCGAACTCCGCGTCGCTCACGCGAAAGCAGTAGTGGATCTTCGGGATCGGCTCGTCCCACTGGTCGAAGTCGATCGTGAAGCCGTCGTTCACGAATACGGGCGCGAAGGGGCCGATGCCGGTCTCGGACCACGGCACGCCCAGCAGCTCGGCCAGCAGCTTCGCCGACGCGATCTTGTCGCGCGCCGGCACCATCAGGTGATCGAGCTCGACGGGCATCGTCAGAAGTCCTGCGGAACGTCTCTCATGAACACCGGCAGGTCCGTCGTGGGCGCCCGGGTCGGCACCTGGAAAAGGAGGTCGCCCGCAAAACCGCGATGATACGAAGTGTGATTGACGACGTGCAGGATGATCTCGGCGCGCGTCATCGCACCGTCGCCGCCCCCGACGAACTTGAACTTCACCGTCTCATCGAGCTCGCGCTCCGTCATGCGGTCGCTCCACGCGACGTACCACTGGTCGAGCTCCTTCTGCGCGGCCCAGAGCGCGTCCAGCGTCGGGTGGTCCGGCGTGTTGCGCGCGGTGTAGCCGTGATCGCGGCCTTCCAGATGCGCCTGGAAGATGCGATCGATCACGTAGTTGTGGTTGAGCGTGTGAACGATGTTCTTGAAAAGCGATTGTCGCGGCTTCGTCGCTTCGCCTTCGGGCAGCTTCGCGACGGCCTGGAAGAACACGTCATTCGCCCATGCGTTGTAGCGCGTGAGCATGCGGGTGGTGCGCAGTGTGCTCATATCCGTCCTCACGAAAAATTTTGTATGTCGCCGTCCAGCCTGGCCCCGATCGTCCACATCGACGTTGATGTCGACGTTCACGTCACTTCGACGATCGCCTTGAGGATCACCGGCAGGCCGCCGCGCAGCGAGGAGGCTCCCAGCACCGAGCGGGCATGGATCCCGCGCTCGCCGAACACCTGGACAAGCAGATCGGAGCAGCCGTTCAGAACCTTCGCGTGGTCTTCGAACTCATCCGTTGCATTGACGAAGCCCTGAATCTCGACAATGCGCACGACGCGATCCAGCGAGCCCAGCTCGGCACGCATCACGGCAATCAGGTCCAGTGCGGCCGATCGCGCGTGGCGGTAGCCGTCCTCGACCGAGAATTCGCGGCCGAGCTTGCCTTTCGGCAGCGCGCCGTTCTCCGGAAGCGGCGCCTTCCCGGCGATGAACAGCAGGTTCCCGGTACGAACGGCGTTGACGTAGTTCGCCGCGGGCGAAGTGCCGGCCGGAAGGGAAAGCCCGAGCGCTTTGATTCTTTGTTCAATGCTCATCCGGCGCTTCCTCTCGTCAGGTGATTTGTCGAAACTACACCGCTACCGCTCGGTAGCGCTGCCAATCCTGAAGAATCCGGATCCCGAGCGATCCGCGGATACGCAGGCGCCGATCGAAGTCGCGTATGTGGATCGTAACTTTATCGATCATCAGGAGCCGCTCGTGTGTGCAACTGGCGACGGCTGCCCACGGAATGACCAATCGGGGATGGAGGAATCGAAACGGGAAAAAAAGCGAAAGCGAGAACCCGCGCGCGCCGACGGTAGAGAAAAGGCAGCCGTTATAGTTCGCCGGGAAGAACCGCCAGCCCATCGAAGCCGACCTGAATCGAAACGTTTCACCCTCTATTGCCTCGCTGCTCCTGAACCGATCGGCCAGTGAATGCCAGCCGCTCATCAGCGATATGCCGCCGGTTACGGCAACCCACAGCAGGGGGAACGCGGCTGCAAACCAGAACGGATCGGGCGGTGACATGCCTCCTCAGTGATTGACGTATCCGCCATCCACGACCAGATTGTGGCCCTGCAGATAGGGTGGCGCGCCCGCCACGAGATACATGATCGCCTCGGCGATTTCTTCGGGGTCACCATAGCGCCCCATTGGAATTTCAACGAGGCGTTCTGCCTCGAGCTCGGGATTGAGCTTGAGCCGTTCGACATTGCTGTCGCTCATGATGACGCCGGGGCTGATGGCATTCACGAAAATATTCTCGGTGGCGAGCTCGTACGACATCGCGCGCGCGAGATAGATGAGCCCCGCCTTGGTCATGCCGTAGAGCGCTGCATGCTTCTGCGCAACGAGACCGATCTGGCTCGCGACATGCACGATGCGTCCACCGCCCTGCTTGCGCATCGCCGGCAGCACCGCCTGGCTGGCGAGAAAGGCCGGGCGCAAGTTGATCGCAACCATGCGGTCGAACTCTTCTCCGGTGAATTCACCGAAGGGCTTGTTGCATCGCATGACCGCGTTGTTGATCAGAATGTCCACGCGCCCGTGCGCGGCCAGCGCTGCGTCGACCATGCGATTCGGCGCGTCCATGTCGGCGAAGTCGAAAATGCCCCATGCAATCCGGCGATGCGGCGCTGCGGCGCGTACTTTCGCGGCCGCCGCTTCCATTGCGGCATTGCTGTCGAGCGCCTGCAGGTAAACGTCCGCGCCGGCTTTTGCGAGCTTCTGGGCGCACAGCAGACCATTGCCGCGCGACGCGCCTGTCACCAGCGCGCATTGGCCGCTGAGATCGAACGTAACGCTCATTCGGCCTTGATCCCCGCATTCTTGATGACTTTCGCCCAGAGCACGGTCTCGCTCCTGATGCGCGCCGCCGCCTGTTGGGGTGTGACGTCCGCCATGATGTCGAGGCCTGTGCGACGGAAGCCTTCCTGCACGTCGGACATGTGGAGCACTTTGACGATCTCCTTGTTCAGGCGATCGACGACGGACTTGGGCGTTCCCGCTGGAACGACGATGCCGTGCCACGCGGTGACGTCGAAGCCCGGATAACCGGATTCCTGCATCGTCGGCACATCGGGAAGCTCCGGCGAGCGTTTCGGCCCCGTGACGGCAAGCCCCTTCATGGTACCCGCCTTGACGTGCGGAATCACCGACGACAGGCTCGCGAAGTAGAGCCGCGTTTCTCCCGCTATCAGCGAAAGCGTCGCGGGACCTCCACTTTTGTAAGGAACGTGGTCCGCGTTTACACCCGCGCGCGCCTTGAAGAGCTCGGCCGCGAGATGATTCGGGCTGCCGACGCCCGCCGACGCGTACTGAAACTGACCCGGCTTCGCGTTCTTCATCTGCGCGACGAGATCCTTCACGGACGCCGCGGTGACGCTCTTGTTGAGCACCAGGATGAACTGAAACGATGCAATCGGCTGCACGTGCGTGAAGTCCTTGAGCGGATCGAACGGCAGTTTGTCGTAGAGGCTCGGGTTCACCGCCAGCGCAGCGCTATAGGCGTACAGCAGCGTGTACCCATTTGCCGGCGCCCGCGCGACGATCTCCGTGGCGACGTTGTTATTGGCGCCGGGACGGTTATCTATGACGATCGATTGGCCGAGTGCCTGCGCAAGCTTCGGCGCAAGAATTCGTGCGCCTGCATCGGCGGACCCGCCCGGCGCCGCACCGAGTACCAGCCGGATCGGCCGCGTAGGGTACGTCTGTGCCGCGACTGTCGCCGAACAGATCATGCATCCGATGCAAACGAGCAGGCTGAGTCTCACGATGGGTCCTCGAAATTGCATTTCACGTTCAGGGTTCTCCTGGCTCCGCGGCGCGTGGCAAAGCTGCTCGTCGAGCGACTCACGATATCGGAAGCATCGTCAACCCTTCGCCTCTACGTGCCGGCGGAAATTGTCCAGAATGGCCTGCCAGCCCGCGCGCTGGAGCTCGGGCGCATTCTCAGTTTCCGCGTCGAACGTTTCCGTTACGAGGACGCCGCCCGCGCGTTCCGCGAACTCGACCTTGACCTCCCGGTCGTCGCTCATCCGGTACTCGATGAGCTGGTGCGGCACGACGCGGGTGTACGTACCTTCGAAATCGAAGCCTGCGCTGCCGTCCTTCGCTTCCATGCGCGACAGGAACGTCCCGCCTTCGCGCAAATCGACGGTGCTCCGGGTCGTGTGCCAGTCATCCTGGGCGGCGTTCCACTGCTTGATGTCTGCCGGATCGTTCCAAACGTCCCAGACCGTGCTCAGCTTCGCGTTCACGACAGTCTCAACGGTGATTTTCATTGGCGTGTTTCAAGTCAAGTAATGTTCTTCCAGGAATCTCGAGCGAAAAGACTGCGGCGGCGTGTCACGGTCCGGTCTGCCTGCCGGTGTAAAGTCCATCAGATTCCAGTAAGCCCACACCGTATCGAGGTGATTTTCGTTCGACTCGGTCCCCCAGAAATGAAAAACATTTCCGTGGTGCTTCTTGAAAACGTGCATCACCGGGTACTGCATGTCGTCCGATTCGCCCTGGCATCTGTAATCGAGCTGGTAAGGGGATTCGAAGCCTGATACCAGCGCAATCTGCGACCAGCCGCGTTTATTAGCCCACGCATTGATCATGTCGGCCGGCGCTTTCGCGATGGCCACGAAAGCGGCGTCCTGGTTCACCTGATAGGCCGTCCGATCGAAGCCATCGACCAGAGACGTGCAAGAAGGGCAGGGATT
Source organism: Burkholderiales bacterium (assembly GCA_035626595.1). Taxonomy (GTDB): domain Bacteria; phylum Pseudomonadota; class Gammaproteobacteria; order Burkholderiales; family SG8-41; genus JAQGMV01. The sequence goes on along the minus strand of DASPNJ010000086.1, from coordinate 5,223 downwards.
GTCCCAGTTCGGGCCGTACATGAAACTGTAGAGGAGCAGGGTGTCCTTGTCGCGGAAGAGTTCGGAGAATCTCACCCGCTCGCCCAACTTGTCGTTTGTCGCCCAGATGAAGACATAGTCTTCTTTGAGTCGCCCGCCCAGCGGTAATCTGCGTCTCTGTTCCGCGACCGCCTTCACCTTCTCGACCAGCGCTTTTTCCTCGGCCAGCAACGCCTCGCGGGCCACTCGGTACTCTGCAGACTCATTGGGATAGCGAGTTTCAGTCATGACCGTTTCCTCTGAAATAGCGTCGCTTTCCGAGACAGCCTGGCCGCGAACCGGTAAACGACGCAATGAAGACACGTTAGCGGGCAGCGTCACGGTGTTCGGTTCCTTCACCGGCCGTGATGAACAACATGCGACATGGGCCTCGTGCCCTGGCGGTGTGCCAGGTGCCCTTCGGCACGATGACATAGCTGCCGCTTTCCGTAAGCTCGATCGCCTGCGTCCCCTGCTCACGCTCGAGGATGAACGTCACCGAGCCCGACAGCAGGCACACGATCTCATCGCCCTTCGGATGCATTTCCCACACGTTCCAATCCGCTTCGAACTCGTGACACACGACGAGGTATTCGTTATGGAAGTCTCCGAGCTCGCCAGCAGCGATCCGCTCCCAGAATCTGCTGTCTGCGGAAAGGGGCTCGATAGAGGCGTCCGGTCGCAGCCGGAGATAAGTAGACGAGAGATGAAGCGCTGACTGCGACATGACGTGTTCAGGAAGTAGTGTCGCTGCTGACCCGCGACGAAACCACGGCGCTAGTAGAACCGACAACGCCAGGAGAGCGCAACATTGCCGCGCGCCGCTGGACAACACGCGTACAGGAGATGATCATCGCCGCCTCGAGGTTGACAATTCACGAGAGGAGCTCGCGGTGAACGATGTTCAGTCAGATCGGCAGGTCGAAGCGGAAACAGGCGCTGCGCCGCGAATCAAGCTCGTAAAACCTTCGGAAGCGACGGGCGAGGTCGCGGAGATCTTCGCCGACATTCGGCGCACCAAGGGCGAGCGCTTCCTTACTCCGACGTGGGGATTTTTCGCGCTCGATCCCGAGCTGCTCAAGCACTGGTGGGCGCTCCAGAAGCGGCTTCAGAAGATCGAGGGAGAAGTCCCTAAGCGCACCATGTTCGGCATCATGTTCGTGTGCGCATCGGAGGTGGGCTGCCCGCGCTGCATAAACAACGCGCAGGTGCATTTGCAGGACCAGTTCGACGTGACCGATGACGACGTGCTCGAGCTCGCGAACTTCGAGACGTCCACGAAAATCCCCGACGCCGAAAAAGCGGTGTATCGCTTCTGCCGCAAGATGGCCTTCGATCAGCCGCTGACCGAGGACGACTTTGCCGCCTTGCGCACGCACGGATATTCCGACCGCGCGATCGTGGAAATGATCTCGATCACCATTCTGGAATCCGGATTCATCCGGCGCTCCCGGGCAATCGCGCAATTCGAGGACGGCAAGAGCTGGCCCAAGGAGAACCTGCCGAGCGCCTTTTACGCGGGCAACGTGGATTCGAAGAAGTCATGACCGCCGGCGGTTCTCGTGCGGCAGCCCAGGGCAGTGATCGGCAAATCCGCAAGCCGTAAGGACACGATGACGTCGCATTTACCGAGCTCCCCACGTCACACCAAAGTCAGCCCGCTCCACCACCTGCCCGGTAAAACTCGTGGCGGTCTGCTGCGCTAACCAGACCGCGGCAGGGATGATCGCCTCCGGTTGCGCCATGGGAATGTGCGCCGTGCCAGGCCAATCGCCGCGGCGGTTCATCCAGGTGTCGACCCGCCCTGGACTAAGCACATTAACGGAGATGTCAGCGGGACGGACTTCTTCGGCCAGGCTCAGAAACATGCGCTCCAGGGCGGCCTTGCTCATCGAGTAGCCCACCCGCCCGGGACGGTAACCACGAGCCGCCCCTGAGCTGATACAAAAGATGGAGCCGGAGCCCTGCGCGAGCATGCCGGGTAGGGCGAATTTGCACAACAAGAGCGGAGCGCGCACGTTGACTGCCAGACAGCGGTCGAGGAGGTCGATGTCCATATCGACGACAGGCGATTCACAGTCAATGCCGGCATTGCTCACCAGAATATCGATGCGCCCGAAGCGCGCCAGGGTGGCGTCCACCAGGTTGCGTATATCGTCCGCCTGCGTCACGTCGCACTTGATGCCTACGGCGCTGCCGCCCTCGGCCTGAATCATCTGGGCCGTGTCGTGAATGGTGCCTGCGGCGTATCTCGTGAACTCCGCGCCAGTCGATGTATCGACCTCCGTACGGGATGCCACAACGACCTTGGCCCCCTGCCGTGCGAAACCGAGGCATATCGCTCGCCCAATGCCCCGGCTGCCGCCGGTGACGAGCGCCACTTTGTCACGCAATGTCATAACCATTCCTTGGTCTGTGCCTGTCACAGGTGCTCATCGCGAAGTCTGCTGCGCGAGCTCTTGTGCAAGGCCGATGAGAATCCCTTCCGGGCCACGGATGTAACAGAGCCGATACGTGTCTTCGTATTGGACCACTTCTCCGACGAGCTCCGCGCCGCGTTTGCCGAGCCGGGCGAGCGTATCGTCGATGTCCTCCACGGTGAACATGACGCGCAGGTAACCGAGAGCGTTCACCGGGGCGCTGCGGTGATCGGAGACCACAGGCGGCGCGAGGAATCGGGACAACTCGAGCCGGCTGTGACCGTCCGGCGTACGCATCATGGCAATCTCGACGCGCATGTCGCGCAATCCAGTGACGCCATCTGCCCAGTCTCCTTCGATTGGGGCGCGCCCCTCGAGCGCGAGCCCGAGCTCGGCGAAGAACTCAATGGCGGCGTCGATGTTTTCTACCACGATGCCGACGTTGTCCATACGCTTGACCGTCACGAGTTCTCCTTGGCGTCTAGCAACATGTCGAGCGGCGCCATGAGGCGCGAACCGAATCGCGCCGGCTCGAACCCGCGTTAGGCAGCGGCACTCTGCCTCTGCCATTCAATCAGGCGGCTCTCGCCGAACCTGAAGGCGTCGGTGCGGCCGAGGCGGTCGAGTGCGCCCCAAAGCGCGGCGAGGTTCGCGGTGATCACCGGCTTTCCGATCGCGCGCTCGAGCGGGCCGACCACTGCGAGCGTATGCACACCCGTGCCGCTGAAGAACAATGCGTCGGCGTCTCCTTGCGCGGCCGCGCGCATGGCAAGCTCGTGAATCGCCTGCGCCGAGACCTTCTTTAGATTCGTGGCCTGGTCCACACCCAGGCACTCGAGCGAAGCCACCTCGAACCCCTGCGCCATCATGAACTCGGCGCAAGTCTGCGTCGTCGCACGCGGATACGGCGCCGCAAGCCAGAGCCGCTGCGCGCCGAACGAACGCAAGCAGCGCACGGCAGCCTCGGCGGCCGTCATGCCCGGCGCGCGTGCCGCTTCTCCTATCTTGCGCGCAAGCTCAATGTCACCCTGAATGCCTGCGACGTAGCTCGATGCGGTGTGCCCATGCACGACGAGGTCCAGCTCGGCCTGATCGAGTGCGGCGGCCGCACCTATCGCGTTATCGGTGGTCTGTTGCATCGCGTCCGGAGTGATCGCCTGATTCGACCGCGGAATGTGGCTCGTGTGCACGGTGATGTCGTTCGGGAGCGAGCGGTAGAACTCGACCTCCATCACCACGTTGCTCGACGGTACGAGCAGGCCTATGCGTTTCGAACCTGTAGAGTCGAAAGTGGAAGCTCGGTTGGTTACCATCGTATGACTCCTCCGTCGTCTGTCGCCAACGGGTGTGTTGAAGCCGCGGTGTTTAACGTTCGGGTGGAACGGCGCCCAAGAAGCGCGCAGCGCTGAACCGCGTCCTTGTTACGTATTCCCCCATCAGTCACACGCCTGGGAGCGGGGCGTCAATCAACATTTTTTTGAACTTGCGTCGGTTCGGCGCCGCGTCTGGGGACTGCGGTCAACCACAAGGCAACTAGCATGACGACGCCGAAAATGACATACGCGATCACCGCGACCGCCTCGCGGGCCGACACGGGCCGGTCGGCGCAGTTCTCGCAATACGTATTCATAAGGAAGAGCAAAAAAGCGACAAAACAGAGCGTCGCGCCAACCACCAGGCCGATAAACGCCTTGATTGCTGCGCGTCGGACGACGATCTGAAAGACGGCCCAACTTATCAAAGCGATCGGCACCGCGTAGAACGGAATGACGACAAGAGCGCGGAACAGCTGGTCAAGCATGTGACGTCTAGCAACGTGCCGAGCGGCGCGTATCAGCGCACACAGAGCGCGTCGATACGCGTCCGCTCGAACGAGGGTCAGGCTTCATCGCGTCAGCACGTATGTCTTCGATAGCAGAACGTCTCGGTCCACCACTCACGCCGTTTACGAACGACACCAATATCTCGGCACCGCAAGTGGTGCTTAGTCGGTGATCCGCCCCGCGTAGTGGGGGGTGAATCGCACATTCGGGATTACGCGTTCCCACCGACCGGACGGTTCGTAAGTGCCTCGTCGGCACTTGCGCTCCCGTGCCCGACGACGACTAGTACCGCCGCCAGCGCCGACTGGCGAATCTTCATCTGTGCTGGAGCATCGTCGAGCAGTGACATCTGGCGCGAATGGCTGAATATCAAGACTTCTCAGGTCCATGCAGTTTTTCGTTAGCCGTGCACTTCCAACCAGCTCCTTCGCGTTCGCACAATAACTCCACAAGGGTGATTGGGCCGCTGTCCACGAGCGCGTATGTTCGGCCGCTATGCACCACCGACCAGGTGCCTTGTTCTTTTACGCAAAGAGCCTACGGAAAAAATGTGTGTGCCATCACGACCATCACACCTGAGAAGGTGCGAACAGGCGCGCTGTAAAAACGGCCGTCATTGTCGGACTGAAACTCTGTTCCTCGACCTTCACATAAGTGATCACGCCCGTCAGACGGACCAACCGAAGGCTCGCGGCTCGTGTGATGCGACCAGCAACAGCCGGCGTCAGGTTGGCATAGTGAGGCCAAGGAATACAGCCTGTGACAACGGACGTAATCACTACAACGATGAGCGCGCGTTTCACAGATGTGTATCGATTTGTTGTCAGCAGGAACCCAATAATCCCCAGGTTTAGGAATTGAATTCTCCCCACCCCTCTTTGATGAAGGAGATCGAGATGGGTGAGCAGGAACAGTTTAGCGCGGTGTTGCCGCAGCACGCCGAGCAGCCTTGTAAGGTCCCC
>DASPNJ010000085.1:0-26659 GCA_035626595.1 Burkholderiales bacterium | reverse complement strand
ACGATCTCGGCACCGTCGTTCCGAAGCCGATCCCGAACCGCCGGCACCTGCAGCATGCGCACGATCTCCCCGTGCAGTTTCGTCACGATGGAGCGCGGCACGCGCCGCGGTGCCAGCATGCCCGACCATGTCGTCGCCTCGAACCCGGGCATGCCCCCTTCGGCGATCGTCGGCAGTTCCGGCACGGCTGACGATCGCTTGGCGCTCGAGACGGCGAGCCCGCGCAACTGACCGCGTCTCGCCAGCGGCAATCCCACGACGATGTTGTTGAACATGACCTGTACCTGACCGGCGGCCAGGTCGGCCAAAGCGGGTGCCCCGCCCTTGTAGGGAATGTGCGCCATCTTGATCGCCGTAAGCTGGAGAAAGAGCTCCATCGTGAGATGTGCCGGCGACCCCGGGCCGGTCGAGGCATAGTTCAGATGGCCGGGCTGTGCTCTGGCGAGCGCGATCAGGTCTTTGACCGATTTCGCCGGGACCGAGGGATGCGCCAGCAGCAGCAACGGATAGCTCGCCACGCTCGAGACTGCCGCGAAATCACCCAGCGTGTCGTAAGGCAGGCTTTTGTAGAGGCTGGGATTGATCGAATGACCGCCGGACACGATCAACAGGGTGTAGCCATCCGGCGCTGCCTTGGCGACGAGGTCGGCGGCGATAATGCCGTGCGCGCCGGGCCGGTTGTCGACGATGAACTGCTTCCCCGTGGCCTCACTCAGGCGTTGTCCGACGAGCCGCGCGACGAGGTCCACGCTGCCGCCGGCGGGAAAGCCGACGACGAGGCGCACCGGCTTCACCGGGTAGCTCTGCGCAGTGGCTGTGCCCGACAGCGCGAGCGCGAGCGCTGTCAGCCCATAGACGTACGGTTTCATGTCCTGCCTCTCCTCGCGGGCAGCGCTTCAGTCGATTCGTATGCCTGCGTTTTTTATGACCCTGCGCCAGTGCTCGATCTCGCTCTTTATGAACACCGCAAAGTCCTTCGGGGTCGAAGCAACGACCTCCATGCCTTCGCGGTTGAGGAGATCGACGATTCTCGACGACTCCAGCGCGCGTGTCGTTTCGCCATGTATCGCAGAAAGGGTCCCCGGCACGATCCTGGCCGGTGCGATCAGCCCCTGCCACTGCGAGATTTCGAAACCGGGAACGCCGCTTTCGGCAAACGTCGGTATCTGCCGGATCATCGGCAGCCGCTCGCGATGCGACACCGCGAGCGGCCTGATCTTGCCGCTTCGCACGTGCGGCATCAGGGCGGACGCACCCACCATGCACGCATGGATCTGTCCGGCACTCACATCGTTGATCGCCGGTCCGCCTCCTTTGTAGGGGACGTGCACGAGCTTGATGCCGACGATCTGCTTGAACATTTCCATCGAGACGTGCGTTCCGCTGCCATTTCCGCCCGAGCCGAAGAAGAGCTCGCCGGGCTTTGCTTTGGCGAGCTGGATGAACTCGCGCACGTCCCGCGCCGGCAGGGTCGCGTTGATGCCGAGCAGGAACGGCTGTTTGGTCGTGAGCGACACCGGCGCGAAGTCACGCAGCGTGTCATAGGGCAGATTCGAGTACAGGCCGGCGTTGATCGCGATGACACCGATGTTGCCTAACATCAGGGTATAACCGTCGCCCGGCGCTCTCGCCAGCATCTCCATGGCGACGATGCCGTGGCCACCGGGCCGGTTGTCCACCACGACCTGTTGGCCCCATGCCCGGGTGAGCTCGCTTCCCAGCAGGCGCGCGAGCGCGTCGCTCGCACCGGACGGGGACGTCGGAACGATGAGCCGGATCGGGCGTGCCGGATAGCGCTGCGTCTCCGCAGCGCTCACGGCGCACGCGCAGAGGGCGCCGGCGAGGAACGCTAGCGCGCGCAGCGCTGATGGAGAGCTCACGATGGTCCCGGCCATCAGATGTATTCCGGCGTTTCGCCGGGCGCGGGCGTGTAGCCGAACGAGCCTCTGCTCACGACTGCTTCGCGCCCGCCGTTGCGTTCGACGATCGCGCGCTGATCGGCTTTCGCCTGCGCGTCCACCGCCTCGGGATCGACGAGGCCCCGGAGCTCGCGCTCCAGCCGGTTCCGGGCGCCGGCGTATTGCGGCTCTTTGCTCACATCGCGCAATTCCTCGGGATCGCGCGCGAGATCGTAGAGCTGCGGCGGGAATCCGACGTAGTGCATGTATTTCAGGTGTCCCCGCCGCAGCATGAAGGCGCCGGAGGCGGCACCGGACGCGTGATACTGCGTCATCAGCGGCCGCTCGGGGTCGTCCTCGCGGGCCGCCAGCTCAAAGAGGGACCGCCCCGGCAGGTCGAGGTCTTCGGCTTCGGGCGCGACGCCGCAGCAGTCGAGCACGCTCGGGAAGACGTCCATGAGCGACACCGGCGCGGTGATTCTCCTGCCGCGCGGAACGTCGGGCCCTGACAGGATGAGCGGAATGCCGCTCGCTTCCTCCGTCATCGTTCCCTTACCCCACTGGGCCCGCGAGCCCAGGTCTTCACCATGATCGCTCGTGTACACGACACGCGTGTCGTTCGCCAACCCCGAGCGCTCGAGCGCATCGAGCACCTTGCCGACGTTGTCGTCGAGGTAACTGGTGAGCGCGTAGTACGAACGGATTGCGGTGCGCCGCGTCTCGTCCGTGAAGAACGGATCAACCGAATGGGATGCGCGGCGCGCCTCGAGCCACGGGTGATCCTCACCCGCGGTGAGCGGTTTGGGGCTGGGCAGCGTGACGCCTTCATAGCGATCGTAGTACGCCTGGGGTGCGAACCATGGCGGGTGCGGCGCCACGAACGACACGAACAGCATCCAGGGCGTATTCCGGCTTGCTACGCGCTGGCTCAACAGCCACTCACAGGCGTGCTCCCTGATCTGCTGATCGTAATTGGTATAGGTCGATTCCCCGGGGCCGATCTTGTTGACGAGGTTGCGTGCCTTGCGCCGCAGCGGCATCGGATCCTTGACCGAGCCCATGACGTCGCCGATGCCCTTCACGATGTGCAGCGGGATGATCTGGCGATCGAAGCCGGTGTCGTCCTGCTCGTTTCGGTAGTGAAGCTTGCCGATTGACTCGACCCGGACGCCGTGCGCCCGCAGGCGATGGCCCCAGCTCGGCGCCTGCCCCGTGTACGGCGATGCGTTGTCCCAGCAGCGCGTCTCATGAACCTGCCTGCCGGTGGCGAGCCCCGCACGCGCGGGAACGCATATCGGCGACGACGTGTAGGCGTTCTCGAATACGGTGCCCGAAGCAGCGAGACGATCCAGCACCGGCGTTTTGACGAGACGGTTGCCGTAGCAGCCCGCAACTTTGCGGCTGTGCTGGTCGGACATGATGAAAAGCAGGTTCTTCGGTTTCATTCATGAGCTCCTGATCACGGCCGACGCATCTTGACATCGGGCATACATGCTGACAAATAGCCGTCTCTATACGTTTACATAACTGTCTGGAATACATGAAGCTCAATCAGCTCAAGCTCTTCGTGATGATTGCCGAGGAAGGGCAGATTGGCCTCGCCGCCGTGCGCGCCGGCATGACGCAGCCTGCGCTGACCAAGAGCGTGAACAGCCTCGAGCGCGCGCTCGGCAGCCGGCTCTTCCAGCGGACCCGCAACGGCGTTCAATTGACGCAGGCCGGCGCGCTCCTGCTTGCGAGGGCACGCGGGATCGTGTGCAGCGCTGATGAGGCGAAGCGCGAGCTCGAGGAGCTGGCGACCGGCGCGATCGGACGCTTGCGCGTGGGCGCCGGGCCCTCGATGGCCGAATACCTGCTTCCGCAGGTCATCGGCGAGCTCCTGCCGACCTACCCCAGGATCGAGCTCAAGGTGACGAGCGCATTGAACGACGTCTTGTTCGAAAGCCTGCGCGCGGGCGACGTGGATATCGTAGTCAGCGGAATACCCGAAACCGCCCCACTGGATTTCGAGCAGGAGTTGCTCATGCACGACCAGCAGGTTGTAGTTGCGCGCGCCGATCACCCCCTCGTCGGCAGGCAACGCGTGCCGCTGCGCGAGCTCGTCGAACAAAGCTGGGTGCTCCCGCCGCCAGGGGTGCTCGCCCGCCGGTGGCTGAACAACCAGTTCGAGATGCGCAGTCTGCCCGCGCCGCACGCCGCCGTCGAAGCGGATTCGAACGTCGCGATCATTTCCATCGTGGCTAATACCCATCTCATAACGTTCCAGCCGCGCTCGAATCTTGCGACGCTCGGCGCGCACAAGGGCCTGTCCGAAGTGCGCGGCGCAGAGCTTCGCTGGCGTCGGCCGATCGGGGTGACATGGAGAAAGGGTTCCTATCTGCCGCAAGTCGCGCAACGATTCACTGCGTCGCTGCGGGCCACGGCTGCGCGGCTGTCGGCACCGGAAGTCCGGTGAGCGAGACCCGACGACGCGCAGCCGATGCTAGGATTGCGCGGCTAACAACAATAGGAAGTCAGCGATGAACCCGGATTTACAGACTGGATTGACGCACACGCAGCGGGTCGTCGTGGACCGGGATCGCACGATCGGGTTCATGGGCGAGGCGATGCGCGTCTACTCGACGCCCTCGATGGTGCTCGACGTCGAAAGGACCTGTAAGGATTTCCTCGCGCAGTATCTGACCCCTGAACAGAACTCCGTCGGCATGCGCGTCGAAATCGACCATCTGGGCCCGGCGCTGCTGGATACGTGGGTGGACGTCAGTATCACCGTTACGGAAGTCGACAGGCGCAAGGTTACCTTCGAGGCCGAGGTGCGCGACGCGCTCGACGTGATCGGAAAGGCGACGCACATCCGCTTCGTCGTCGAGCTCGCCAAGCAGAAGGAGCGGCTGGAAGCCAAGAAAGCGAAGCTCGCGGAGCTTCGTAAGTAAGGCCGAATAACATTCGTCACCCCCGCGTAGGCGGGGGTCCAGGGGAACTGCTCTGGATTCCCGCCTGCGCGGGAATGACGAACGGACCGGGAACTTACGATTCGGCACTAGTGGGGCGCCCTGCCCGTCGGCTCCCACCGATACGCTTTAGCGCAGGCGCCACCCATGAGCATCGCGCGCTCGCTCTCGCTCAGGCGGTCGGTCTCCAGGAACGGCCTGGTGGCCTGCTCGTAATCGACGACCGCGCTCGCGCGCGTCCAGTCGGTGCCCCAGAGGCAGCGCTCGAAACCCCACGCGTCGAAGATGCGCGCAAGCGGGTCCCAGATATCCGGGTACGGATACGGTTCGTGTGACAGCGTGCAGGCGCCGCTCACCTTGATGACGGCGTTCGCGCGCTTCGCGAGCGCCAGCACCTTGGGGAGATCGGCCCACGCATTCGGCGGCGCGGGCGGTGTGCGCGGCTGAAGGATCGCGAGGTGGTCGATGATGAACCGGGTCTCGGGAAAGCGATCGATGATCGAAGCGCCGGCGTCGACGTTCCCCCAGCACAGGATGTTCACCGGGAAATCGTGACGGGCGGCTGCGCGCGCGATGCGCTCGAAGCCGGGATGGTTCGGGTCGCGGTCGCGGCCCGGGTCTTTCGTGATCTGGATGCGAACACCGACCGTACCTGGCGTTTTCTTCCACTCGGCGATCACATCGGCTATCCCCGGATCGTCGACGTCCAGCGGCTTCACGAGCGCGAAGCGGTCCGGATGCGCCTTGTACGCTTCGACGGCATAGCTCGCGTCGTAGCGGTACATCGAGAAAGCCGAGATCAGGATCGCGCCGTCGATGCCGAGCTTGTCCATCGCGGCGATGTTCTCGTCCGCGGTTGCGCTGGGCGGCCAGTTCGGCGTGCTGACCCACGGCCGCTTCGGCGTGTTGGCTTCGTAGGGGTGGATCTGGGAATCGATGATCGGCATGAAAGGTCGTCTCTCTGATTAATTGCGGTACGGGACGGTGTCTCGAGTGCGTTGCGGACTTTCACACGGTCCTCTAGTCTTTGGCCACCTCTCCCTATTCGCGACTGTATCGCCGGTAGTGCGAGCGGTCCATCGCAACTACAACAACTCAGGAGAACCCATGATCGAGCTGCGTGTATCGCGAGCCGGCGTTTTGCTGACGTGTGTGCTTCCCGCATTTTTCACGGGCACCCCCGCGTGGAGCGCATACCCGGAAAAGCCCGTTCGCCTGATCGTGCCGTCACCGCCGGGCGGGGGCAACGACATCATGGCGCGTCTGGCAGGCCAGAAGCTCACCGAAGCGTGGGGCAGACAGGTGCTGATCGATAATCGGCCGGGCGCCGGCGGCGCCATCGCCTTCGAAATGGCGGCACGCGCGGAACCGAACGGCTACACACTGTTGCTCGGCAGCACGAACTTCACGGTGCTGCCGGATATCACGAAGGTGAATTTCGATCCCATCAGGGATTTCGTACCCGTGTCGCTCCTGGCGAAGTCGATGAACATTCTGCTGGTTCATCCCACCGTGCCGGTGAAATCGACGAAGGAGCTCATCGCGCTCGCAAAGGCAAACGCCGGCAAGCTCAACTACGCGACCAGTATCGCCACCTCAGTACATCTCGCCGCCGAGTTGTTCAAGGCAACGGCGGGCGTGAATATCGTGATGGTTTCGTACAAAGGCATGGGCCCTGCCTTGCTGGATCTCATCGCGGGTAACGTCGATGTGGCGTTCGCCAATCCGGCCGCGTCCTATGCCTACGTTCGCTCCGGCCGCCTGCGGGCGCTCGCCGTAACCGGCGAGAACCGCTCGGCCATGCTGCCTGACGTGCCGACCATCGCCGAAGCGGCGCTCCCGGGTTTCGAGGCGAGCACCTGGTGGGGCATACTGGCTCCCGCCGGCACACCGGCCGCCGTGGTGTCCGAGGTCAACGCGAAGCTTGCGCATGCATTCACGCAGCGTGACGTGACCGAGCGCGTCGCGGCGCTCGGCGCAGACCTCGCCGGCGGACCGCCGAAACGACTCGCCGACCACCTGAATGCCGAAATTCCGAAGTGGCGCAAAGTCATTCGAGCGGCGAACATCCGGCTATAACATCGAGGTTCAACTTCACACATGGGAGGATCAGCATGAGCATCGAACGTCACCAGCCCAGCGGGCACCTGAGCAAGGTCGTCGAGCACAACGGTACGGTGTATGTCGCCGGGACGACGGCTTCGAACAAGTCGGCCGGGATGAAGGAACAGACCAAGGAAGTGCTCGCGACGATCGACGGATTGCTCGCGAAATCCGGCACGAACAAATCCAAGCTCTTGTCCGCGACGGTTTACATCTCGGACATGTCGCAGAAGAACGCGATGAACGAAGCGTGGCTCGACTGGATCGACCCGAAGAATCCTCCGACCCGCGCGTGCGTTGCAGTCGAGCTCGGCAGTCCGACGACCCTGGTGGAAATCGTCGTCACGGCCGCCAAATAGCACCGCGCGTGGAGCCGCAATGAAGACCGACAATCTGGGCGCCTACAGTATCGAAGACCTGCGCAAGATGGCGAAGAAGCGTCTGCCGCGCTGCATCTTCGAATACGTCGACGGCGCGGCGGAAGACGGCATCGCGAAGGAACACAATCGCGAGGTCTACCGGTCGCTCAAGATCAAGAACCGCGTTCTGAAGGATGTCTCGAAGCGTTCGACGGCGACGGAGATTTTCGGCAAAAAAATCGCCATGCCGTACGCCATCTCGCCGACGGCCTCCGCGGGTCTGATGAGCGACCGCGGCGAGATCGGTCTGGCGAAAGCGGCAGCGAGGATGGGCGTGCCGTGCACCGCAGCGACCAGTGCGGTGACGCCGATGGAAGAGATATACGAGGCCGCCGGCGGCAATCTCTGGTTCCAGCTCTACATGTGGGTGGACGTGAAAGAGCGGATGAAATTCGTCGAGCGTGTGAAGGCGGTGGGATATGAGACGCTGCTCGTCACCGTCGACGGCTCGGTGGGCGCGAATCGGGAGCACGACCGCAGGAACGGCTACTCGATGCCGCTCCGGTACACGCCGAAGCTCATCGCACAGGTCCTCGCCAAACCCGGCTGGTGCATGCGTGTGCTCGCGCCGCAATACCTGAAGCGCGGGCCGTTCAGGAAAGCGAACTATCCGCGCGAATGGGCGAGCAAGCTCACGGACCTGGAGGCCGATCACGCGCTGACCAAGCCGGACACCCAGTGCTGGGACGACATCAAGCGCATCCGCGACATGTGGCCGGGGTACATGCTGGTGAAAGGGCTGCAGAGTCTGGAAGACGCCGTGATCGCCGCCGATTACGGTCTGGACGGCGTCGTCATATCGAACCACGGCGGGCGCTACCTGGACTCCGCGCCGGCGCCTCTCCAGTTGGTGCCCGAGTTTCGCAGAGCCGTAGGCGACCGTCTCAAGCTCATCATCGACAGCGGTGCGAGACGGGGCTCGGATATCGTGAAGGCCGTCGCGATGGGAGCGGATATGGTCATGTCCGGACGGCCTACGCTGTACGGCTCCGCCGCCGCCGGCGAAGCCGGCGCCTACCGCGCGCTCGAGATCTTTCAGACCGAGATGGATCGCATCATGGGCATGCTCGGGCTGAACAGCGTCGATGAAATCGGCCCGCACATCTTCTGGAATCCGCCCGACTGGGTTCCCAAGCCCAGAACCGCCCGAGTGCTCGAGGAGATCCCCTCCCGGGCTGTCGGGGGTTGAGCCCAGGCACGCTAGCGTCAATATCGTCATTCCCGCGCAGGCGGGAATCCAGGACGGACTAACGCCCCTGAAAGACGGGCTTGCGTTTCTCGACGAACGCGCGCGGCCCCTCCTTGCCGTCCTCGGTCGTGAGCAGCTTGTCCACCATCATCTGCTCCATGCGCAGGCTCTCGTTCAACTCGAGGTACTGACCGCGCACCGCCAGCTCCTTGATCGCGCGTAGCGCGAGCGGCGCCATCGAAGCGAGCTCCTGCGCGCGCTCCATGGCCACCTCCATCACCTTGTCGTGCGGCACGACTTCGTTGATGAGGCCGAAATGCGCGGCGCGCGCCGCCGTCAGACGCCGTGCCAGCAGCAGCATCTCCATCGCGATCGCATAAGGGAGCTGGCGCACGGTGCGGTGCGTGCCGCCGTTCGCCGGCAATATGCCGCGCTTCACTTCGGACAGGTCGAACATGGCATGCTCGGAGGCGATGCGGATGTCGGTAGCGAGCAGCAAGGTCATGCCCCCCGCGAGGCACAGGCCGTTCACCGCGCACACCACCGGCTTCCAGACTTCGAGCCCGCGGTTCAGTATCGGGTCGCGCTGCGTCTGCCAGTATTGCTGGACGCTGCGCTCCCGGTTCGTGCTGCGCAAGTCCGCACCGGCCGTGAACACCTGCCGTTCCGGCGGCCGGTCCGGCTGCGGCGCGCCGGTCACGACGGCCACCCAGATGTCGGGGTTGTCGCGCACCTCGATCCACGCCTTCGACAACTCCGCGTACATCGGCTGCGTCATCGCATTCAGCGCCTCCGGCCGATTGATGACGATCTTCGCGATGCGGTCGGTAACCTCGAAATCGATACCCACTGTCTATTCCTTTACTGGCACGTAGGTGAGGAACGCCTTGTCGTTGTCGACGATGCGTATGCAGGGCTTCACGCGCTCGCCGATCGTGAGCGGTCTCTTGAGCCCGAGCATGGGCGCCAGCATGCGCGGGCCTTCGTCCGTCTGCACGATCGCCACCGTGTACGGCAGGAACGGCTTGAACGCCTTGTGGTAGAGCTGGTGCACTACCGTGAACGAATACAACGTGCCTTCGCCTGCAACCGGTACCCAGGACATCGCCCCGGCGCCGCACTCATAGCAGAACGTCTCTGCCGGATACTGATGGGCACTGCACGCGCCGCACTGCTGCATGCGCACTTCGCCTTGCGCGAGCCCGTTCCAGAACGGTGCGTTCAACTCGTTGATCTGCGGGAACAGCTCCCCAAACTCGGACAAATTCCTGTCGCTCATTCGCCTACCTCCCGGCCAGCGACAACAGCATCGTGGCGTGCGTGGTGAGGATGCCGCCCTGCTGGCTCACCAGACCGACTTCGGCATTCTTCACCTGCCGCGTACCGCACTCGCCGCGCAACTGCCGCACCGCCTCGCACACGAGTTGCGTGCCGGGCATGCCCGTCTCCGACAGGAGCCCTCCGGAGGTGTTGCACGGCAAGCGGCCACCCAAACGCGTGTGGCCGTCCTGGTACAACTCGCCGCCTTTGCCGCGCGGCGCGAAACCGTACTCCTCCAGCGTGATGATCGGCACGATGGTGAAACAGTCGTAGATCTCGCAGAAATCGACGTCTTCAGTGCTCATCCCGGCCGATTCGAAACACAGACGCCCTGACACTGCCGCGCCGCTCGCTGCGAGGTCGGGACGGCGAAAGAACTCCCAGGATGGATGGGACTGTCCGATGCCGCGCACGTATACCGGCGCCTTCTTCAGTTCCTTCGCGCGCGCTTCGGTGGTCACGATATAGGCCGCGCCGCCGTCGGACACCGGGCAGCAGTCCAGCAGGCCGAACGGTTCCGCCACCCAGCGCGCGCCCAGGTACTCGTCCATTGTGATGGGCGTCTGGTAAACCGCGTTCGGATTCATGCTGGCGTGGTGACGATGCGTCATCGCCACATGGCCCAACTGTTCCTTGGTGGTGCCGTATTCGTGCATGCGCCGCTGCGCCGCCATCGCGTAACTGGAGGGCGCGCCGAAAAGCCCCGCGACAGCGCCGTCGCCGCCGCGCGCTCGCGCATAGGTGGCGCGTGTACCCGTGCGCGGATTGTCGCCGTAGGCTATGGCCACAACCTCGCCCTGACCGAGCTCGATGCAACTGATTGCGTATTGAATGAGACCGATGTTGGTCGCGCCGGCCTGATCCAGGGTGCCGACGATCTTCGGCTTCACGCGCAGGGCCTCGGCCACCGTCGCCGCCCACAGCTTGGGGAAGGTCGAAGTCGGAGCCTTGGTGAGCACGCCATCCAGATCACGGGTCGTCAGGCCCGCGTCATCGAGCGCGGCGCGGATGGCCATCACGTTGAGCGCGAGCTGCGAGTGTCCCGGCGTCTGTCCGTAGGACGTGTTGCCCACGCCGACAATGCAATACCGGTGTCGCAAATCTTTCATCATGCTTCGGGTGCCTCGACGCGCTCGTGCTTCGCAATGACACCCTCCCCTTCGAGCGCATCGATCTCGGCGTCGCTCATCCCGAGTAATCCGCCCAGAACCTCGCGATTGTGTTGCCCCAGATCCGGGTAGAACTGCAATTCCGGCATCTCGTACTCGGAAAGCCGTATCGGACTGCGCGGCAGGACCACATCGCCCAGATCCGGGTGGCGCACCTTCCGCAACATGCCCCGTTCGTGCATGTGCGGACTGTTGATAACCTCCGACACGTCGCGGACGGGCGAAACCGGTATGCGCCGCGCACGCAAGATGGCGACCGCGTCGTCGCGCGTGCGCTGCTTCGTCCACGCCTCGATCATGTCGTTGATTTCCTGCTCGCGCGCGCCGCGCTTCAAGTCGCTGTCGTAGTCGGGATGGCCGATGAGATCCTCACGGCCGATGCCTTTCAGGATGTTGTCCCAGTGGGCTTCGGCCACTGCCATGATGACCAGGTAGCGGCCATCCTTGCACTGATAACGGCTGTAGGGCACGCGCAGTGACGGCGACTTGTCGCCGCGGCGCGGAGCGAGCTTGCCGGTGCGGTAGTAGGACGCGATCTCTCCCGTCAGCACGAAGAACAGCGCCTCGACCATCGCGGATTCGACCAGCGTGCCCTTGCCGGTTTTTTCGCGGCCGAGCAGCGCCTGCATCACGCCTGCATGCATGTGGATGCCCCCCAGCACATCGGCAGGCGTGCCGCCCGCGCGCGCAGGCGGGCCGCCGCGCTCACCGGTCACGCTCATCAGGCCGCCGTCAGCCTGAATGGTGTGGTCCATCGCGAGCAGGTCGCGGTCCGGCCCGGTAATGCCATAGCCGGTACCGGTGGCGTAGATCAGCCTCGGGTTGATCTCCTTCAACACCGAATAGCCCAGGCCCAGCCGGTCCATCACGCCCGGCGCATAGTTTTCGAGCAGGACGTCGGCGTCCTTCACCAGCGCCTTGAGGATTTCCTTGCCGCGCGCCGACCGCAAATCCAGCGTGACGCTTTTCTTGTTGGAATTGAGAATGGCAAAGCTCACCGGCGGCACCCTCGATTCGGAACGCCGCCGCGTTCGATCGCCGGTCAACGGCTCCACCTTGATCACCTCGGCGCCCGCCATCGCCATCAGCAGCGCGCAATAGGGTCCCTGCAGGATCTGGGTGAGATCGATCACCCGAATGCCCGTCAGGGGCAGCACGTTGTCCATCGTCATTTCCCCTTCAGGCCATTTGCACGAACCACCCTGGTCCAGCGCTCGGTCTCCACCTTGAGATGCGCGGCCAGTTCCGCGGGTGTGCCCGGCGCCGGCTCCGCCCCGTCTGCCGCCAGCCGCTTGATCACCTCCGGCAGCCGCATGGCCTTGTTGATTTCCGCTGAGAGGCGCTCGATGATCGCTTGCGGCGTTTTCTGCGGCGCGACCAGCGCGTAGAAGCCTTGCACGATCATGCCGTTCAAGCCCGTCTCCCCGAATGTCGGCACGGTGGGCAGCACCGCCACGCGTTTCGGCACGGTCACCGCCAGGGGGCGCAAACGGCCCGCGCGAATATGTGCGCTCGATGAGATGACCGTCGGGAACGAGGCATGCACTTGCCCGCCGAGCAGATCCGCGTACGCGGCCGCCGTGCCTTTGTACGGCACATGCGTCATGCGCGTGCCCGTGAGCATCTGGAACAACTCGCCGCTCATGTGCAGCGGGCTGCCGATGCCCGACGAGCTGTAGTTGACCTTGTCCGGGTTGGCTTTCAGATGCTGCACGAACTCCGGCACTGTCTTCGCCGGCAGCGATGGATGGAGGACCAGCACGTAGCCATGCGCGCTGAGTTGAGACACGGGCGCGAAATCCCGTCCGACGTCATAGCGGGATTTGTAGAGGACCGGATACATCACCGTGGTTCCGCCGATCACCATCACGGTGTATCCATCCGGAGCCGACGAGGCCAGGATATCCAACGCGATCAGGCTGCCCGCGCCGGGCCGGTTGTCGACCACGAAGGTTTGTCCCAGCGCATCCGTCAGGCGTAACGCCAGAGCGCGCGCGATGGTATCCGTGCTGCCGCCGGCCGGCAGCGGCACCAATATGCGGACAGGGCGTTCGGGGTACTTGCTGGGGGAACTAGCGGCAGGAGACTGCGCGTGAGCCGGCACGTTGCTCGCCAACGTCAGCGACAGAGCCAGCAATCCCGCAGCCAGTGCTTTGTTGATGACCTTCAGGGTGGAATCAATTTTCACGCGAACTCCTCGCATCTTCTATGTTAGTGACTGCGTAGCGCGCGAGTCGCGTGCCGCTGCTGTCATCGGGAAATTATAGAGTGGTCGATATCGTTGCCACGCGCACTGTAGCAGTCATCGGAGGCGGTCCCGCCGGTTTGATGGCCGCCGAGGTTCTCATGAACGGCGGCGTGCGTGTCCATCTCTACGATCGCATGCCATCGCTCGGCAGAAAACTGCTCATGGCGGGCAAGGGCGGTCTCAACATCACGCATGCCGAGCCGCTCGAGCGTTTCCTGTCGCGCTACGGCGCACGCCGCGAGCGACTGCAACCGATCGTCGAATCGTTCGGTCCCGCCGCGTTGCGTGAGTGGGTCAAAGGCCTGGGCGTCGAGACGTTCGTTGGGACGTCGCAGCGCGTCTTTCCGCATGAGATGAAAGCGGCGCCGCTGCTGCGCGCGTGGCTCCATCGGCTGCGCGAAGGCGGCGTGGACATCCACGTGCGTCACGGCTGGACCGGCTGGAACGAGCGCGGCGCCCTCACCTTCACGACGCCGCAGGGCGTCCACACGCAAAGCCCCGATGCCGTGGTGCTCGCAGCCGGCGGCGGAAGCTGGCCGCAGCTCGGATCCGACGCAACCTGGGTGCGCCTGCTCGGCGCCCGCGGCGTGCCGGTCGCGCCGCTGCGGCCGGCCAACTGCGGATTCGACGTCGCCTGGAGCGATCACTTCCGCAGGCGCTTCAGCGGCGTGCCCGTGAAACCCGTCGTCGCGGCCTGTACGGACGCTCAAGGGGTCGAGCACCGCGTGAAAGGTGAATTCACGATCACGAGCGACGGCGTGGAAGGCGGACTCATCTACGCCTTGTCCGCGCCGCTGCGCGATGCGATAGAGCGTCTCGGCATCGCCACCCTCACGCTCGATCTCGCACCGGCACGCGATGTCGACTGGCTCACCAGCGAGCTCTCGCATCCGCGCGGGCGGCGCTCGCTCTCCAGCCATATCGAGAGCCGCGTCGGCTTGAAGGGTGTGAAACGGGGACTGCTGCGCGAGGTTCTCTCGGCCGATCGTTTCGCCGATCCGCGTCAGCTCGCAGCGGCAACCAAAGCGCTGCCGTTGACGCTGCTCCAGCCGCGTCCGCTCGAGGAAGCGATCAGCACGGCCGGCGGTGTTCCACTCGAAGCGCTAGACGCGAGCCTGATGATCCGCTCGCTGCCCGGCGTCTTCTGCGCCGGCGAAATGCTCGACTGGGAAGCGCCTACCGGCGGTTACCTGCTGACCGCCTGCCTTGCGACGGGCCGGGCGGCCGGCTCAGGCGCACTTCAATGGGTGCGGGGTCGGACCCGCGCAACTTATTGATCTGAGGTAGAACTGAAGTAGTACGCGGTGCTCCCGAAGGCTTAGACGCGCGTTTTTGGCCTCGATATTGCCGCTGTAAGGAATCGGGTGATGCCCCGCGCAAACCGCTCCTTTGTGCCCGGTCAGATCTGGCACATCACGCACCGCTGCCACGAGCGGGCGTTCCTGCTGAAATTCAAACGCGATAGACGCACGTATCTAGACTGGATCTACGAGGCGCGGCGGCGTTATGGATTGTGCCTGCTCAACTATGTCGTAACGTGCAACCACGTCCACCTGCTGGTGAAGGACACCGCGGAGGATGCGATTGCCCGCAGCATGCAGCTCATCGCGGGACGCACTGCACAGGCGTTCAATCTGCGCAAGCGCCGTCAGGGCGCGTTTTGGGAGGATCGCTACCACGCGACCGCGGTTGAAACGGGCGAGCACCTGCGTTGCTGCGTGATCTATATCGATCTGAACATGGTGCGCGCCGGCGCCGTCAGTCATCCTGCGGACTGGCCGCATGGCGGCTATCGTGAGATCCAGAATCCACCAGCGCGCTACCGCATGATCGACCTGGCGGCGTTGAGCGCATCGTGCGGCTTCGAGCGACTCCAGGATTTTCAGCGCGCCCACCGCGAGTGGGTCGCCTCCGCCGTGGAGCGGGGCGTGCTCACTCGAGACACGTGCTGGACGGACGCCGTCGCAGTCGGCAGCGCGGCATTCGTCGAGAGGGTGAAGCACGACCTCGGATCGAGAGGCAAGTGGCGAGAAGTTGTGACGGGTGCGTCCTACTGCATGCTGCGACAGGAGACTGGCGCTTATTCGCTCGATTTCGGCTAAGAAAATGACGTCATAAGGCCGAAAAATGGGCCTGTCTCGAAGGAATGTTGAGCGAACCTAAAGACTTAGCTCGGTCCGACCCCGACAACCGTCGGTTTCGCCGCATGCAGCGCCGGCAGCAGCTCCTCCGACATGAGCCGCATGCTGGCGAGCGCGTTCGAGAGCGGCATGCCGAGGAAGTGCGTGCGGAACACGAAGTGGGTGATGCCGAGCTCCTCGATGTAAGGCCGGAGCTGATTCCAGCAGTCCTCCGGTGAGCCGATCACGAAGCGGTCGTTGACGAGCTCGTCGAAGGACTTGTTGATGCGCTCGTGCTCCGGCATCGTCTTGTCGCGCTCCCACTGCGCGTATGCCTTGTACTTCTCGGCGATATACGGCGCGCCCAGTTCCATCGCGGCCGCGCGGCTCTTCGCACAGTAGATTTCGATGCGGCAGGGGTTCTCGCGCGGCAGCGGCTTCCCCGCCTTGCGCAGCTCCTCCCGATACAGCGCCAGCCGCTCCTTGTGTGTCGCGAGCGTGGCCTTGGGGCTGTGGTACAGGCAGTCGCCCATCTGCGCGGCGCGGCGAATGGCGTTGGGATGCTTGGCCGCGAACCAGATCGGCGGGTGCGGCTTCTGCACGCACTTCAGCGACAGGTGTGCATCCTTGAGAACGCACGTGTCGCTCTGGTAGCTCACCTTGTCCTCGGTCCACAGGCGCTTGGCGACGGTCAGGCATTCCTCGAAGCGCTGCACCCGCTGTCCCTGGCGCACCCCGAAGGCTTCGAACTCGGCGGTCCGGTAGCCCAGCCCTACGCCGAAAACCATATTCCCTTTGGAAATCACGTCGAGCGTGGCGATCGTTTCCGCGGTGTAGACCGGGTTGTGCAGCGGAAGCAGAAGCAGCCCCACACCCATTGTCATGTCGCCCGCATCGGCGGCCAGACGCGCCAGATACGGGACCATCTGCAGCCCCTGATTGCCGCCCTCGTTCAGATAGTGCTGCCCGCAGAAGTAAGAGTCCCAGCCGCGATCCCGCGCGAGCTTGAGCATCACGAGCTGCTCCTCGAGGGCGCTCACCATGTCGGCGCCCTCGAACTGCTGATTGCTGAGCATGATTCCGGCTTTAACGGTCATTCGTTCCTCACTCTTCAGGCATCCAGCTCATGCAGCGCGCCTGCCGGCGGCGCGCGCTTCGCTCATCGCTTTGTCTCCGAGTGCTTCCTCATGGCGCCGGCAGCAATCTGTTTCTTCACCCGCTCGTCGATAGACCTGAAGGCATCTTCGTCCCGGCTACGATACGCGATGGAACCGTCGCGCCCCACGCGGAAATCGATGCCGGCCGCATCCAGTTGACCCGCCAGCTCGCTCATGTAGTTCTCGTCAGCACTCTGGATACGACGATCGAACTCTGCGTTACCTGAGCAGGCGACGATGACCAGCATGATCGATGCAACTAAGATAAGGCGCATTGGCGGCATCTTCCAAAGCGAGGTGTTGAGCGGCCCACCGACCGCGGCAGCGCGAACGCTTCACACCGCGCTCCTCGAAGCGGACAACTTGCGTGAGGCATTGTACTGGCGCGATGCCTCCGCGCCGGGTCGGGCACCGCCCGACAAACGGCGGACACCAGCCAGGTGATCGGCGGCATGACGATGGGCGTCGGCGCCGCGCTCATGGAAGAGCTTGCGGTGGACCAGCGCTACGGTTTTTTCGTGAACCACGATCTCGCCGGGTATGAAGTGCCCGTGCACGCGGATATTCCCCACCAGGAGGTGATCTTCCTCGAGGAGACAGACCCGACGTCCTCGCCGATGAAGGCCAAGGGCGTAGGCGAGTTCGGCATCTGCGGTGCCGCGGCCGCCGTTGCCAACGCGATCTACAACGCTACGGGCGTGCGTGTACGCAACTATCCGATCACGCTGGACAAAGTTATCGCCGGGTTAGCGGCGACGTGAAGAGAGAGCGGCGCCTGACTCGCCGGCACAACTTTCGGCCAGCACCTTGCGAAACCACGCATGCGCCGGATGCTGATGGGTCCGCTCGTGCCAGAGCTGCGAGATCACGAAGGGCTTCAGTTGCAGCGGGTGTTTCATCACCTGCACGGGAAGTTCCGGCCCCAGCATCGCGGCAGTGCGTGCCGCAAGCGTCAACAGAACGTCCGCCTCGAGCACGACTTTCAGCGCAGAGAACAGATGCGGCACCGACAGCCTGAGGTTCCGGCGTGACGCTGTCTGCATGAGGATGTCGTCGATGCTGCCGCTGACGCTTCCGTTCTGCGGCCGCACGGCGATCTGAGCGCACTCGCGGAACTGCTTGACCGTGATGCGGCCTTTGATGCCGGGATGGCCCTTTCGGGCGACGCAGACCCAGTCGTCGGTGAAGAGATCGTAGCGGTGAATGTCCGGGCTGGTCTTGTTGAACGCGCCGATCACGAGGTCGACGTGTCCGGACTTCAGATCGAGCATGGGGTCGGCGCTCGTGAAATCGCTCACGACGAGCCTCAATTTCGGCGCGTGCGTTGCGAGATGCGCCGTCAGCTTCGGTAGCAGTACGGCGTCGATGTAATCGCTCGCCACCACCCGGATCACGCCGGTGGCAGTCTGGGGTTCGAACCGCGGCTCCCCCTCCAGCACGGCTTGCAGCTTCGCCAGTGCTTCTCTCAGAGGGTGGACCAGCTCCCTCGCCTTCGGTGTCAGCGTCATGGTGCGCCCGGAGCGCTCCAGCAATTGATCCCGGAAATGCTCGCGCAAGCGCGCGAGTGCATTGCTGACGGTCGGCTGCGCGAGGTTCAGTCTGCGAGCCGCCTGCGTGACGCTGCCTTCCGACAGGATCACCTCGAGAACCGTCAGCAGGTTGAGGTCGAGTCGCCTGAACATTTCGCATGTGAATAACTGGTATTGGGGATATCCATTTTACAAATGAACTGGACGCCCCATAGTATTCGCACGCCGCACCGACGCGATCGCCGCGCCTTGCGGCGCCCCGCGACGCGCCCCTCAGGAGAATCCCGTGAGCATCACGGTCATGCCAATAACACCCGATTTCGTGGCGGAAGTGGGCGAGGTCGATCTCTCGCAGCCGCTCGCGGCTGACGACGTCGAAGCGATCAAGTCGGCGTTCTGGAAATACGCGGTGCTCGTCTTTGCCGGACAGACGCTCACGCCCCAGCAGCAGCTCGATTTCGCGGCGAACCTCGGGCCGATCGAGACCGAGCGCACGCTCGATTCGAAGTCGACGCCGAGCCGCTTCACGAGCGCCTTCGCGGACGTCTCGAATCTCAGTGCCGACGGGAAGATCTGGCGGGAAGACAGCCGGGCGCGCATGTACAAGGCGGGCAACAAGCTGTGGCACACCGACAGCTCGTTCAAATACCGGCCCGGGCTCGCATCGCTCCTCTATGCCACGACGGTCGCGCCGGTGGGCGGGCACACGCAATTCGCGGACGAGCGCGCTGCGTACGACGCGTTGCCCGATGCGACCCGGGCGCGGCTGGAAGGCCTGGTGGCTGAGCACTGGATCGTCACGTCGCGGCGCCGCAGCGGGTTCAGCAACTTCAAGGAAGACGAGCTCAAGCGGCAACCGGCCGTGCCCCAGATGCTCGTGCGAACGCTTCCGGAGAACGGCCGCCGGACGCTCTATCTCGCGTCGCATGCCGGGCGCATCTTCGGCATGCCCGATGAAGAGGGGCGCGCGCTGATCGACGAGCTTCTCGCGCACGCGACACAGCGGCAGTTCGTTTACACCCATCGGTGGCGTCCGAACGACCTCGTGATGTGGGACAACCGCTGCACGATGCATCGCGGCACCGACTACGACGATCTGCGCTGGGTGCGCGACATGCGACGCGTCACCGTGAGCGATGTAGCGAACACCTGTGAGCAGGCGGGGGGTTCTGCGGCGACGTTGACGCCGGCGCCACCGGCCGCGGCCACGAGCACACACGCGTGAGCATGCGTAGACGCGCTCTTGCAGCGGCTGCCGCCGGCCTGTTCTGCGCGGCCGAAGCGCCCGCTCAGTCGTATCCAGTGAAGCCGATACGCGTCGTCGCGGCGGGGTCGCCCGCGGGCTCGATCGACTTCATCGCCCGCATTGTCGGTCAGAAAGTCGCGCCGGCTCTGGGACAGCCGATGGTCGTCGAGAACCGGGGCGGCGCCGGCGGCAACCTGGGCGCAGAAGTGGTCGCACGCGCGGCGCCGGACGGCTACACGCTGCTCGTGATCGGCGCGAGCGTTGCCATCAACCCGCACATTTACACGAAGCTCACGTACGACCCGGCGAAGGATCTCGCTGCCGTGACGCAGACGACCTCCGCCGGATTCGTTCTCGCCGTGCATCCGACGGTGCCGGCCCGAACGGTCCAGGAGTTCGTGACGGCGGCGAAGGCGAGCAAGGCCGGCATCGCCTACGCATCGCCGGGTATCGGTCAGGCGCAGCATCTCGGGATGGAGCTGCTCAAGAACCGCGGCGGCTTCAAGGCGGTGCACGTCCCCTACAAAGGCGGCGCGCCCGCGGTGACCGGTGTCGTCGCCGGCGAAGCGGACATCACGTTGTCGTCATTGCCTGCCGCGGTACCTCTGATGAACGCGGGCAAGCTCAAGGCAATCGCGGTATCGAGTCTCGCGCGCATGCCGCTCCTGCCGGCAGTGCCCACCGTGGCCGAATCCGGGTTTCCCGGCTTCGAGGTGAATGGCTGGATCGGGTACTTCGCGCCCGCGGGTGTTCCGCGCGAGATCGCGGCGCGCGTGCAGGGCGAGATCGCGAAAGCGCTGCGGCTCGCCGACGTGCAGGACGCTCTCAAAGCGAACGGCCAGCAGACCGTTGCCTCGACGCCGGACGCGTTCGCCGCGTACTTCCGCAGCGAGCTCGTCAAATGGGGCGAGGTCGCACGACTGTCCGGTGCAAGAGCCGACTGAAACCAGACAAACCAGGAGGACATCGCACGTGTATCTCAATGCCGCCGAAGCTCAAAGAATCCTGCAGGCCGCTCAGAACAAGGCCGCCGAGATGAAGGTAAAGGTCACGATCTCGGTCGTGGATGGCCGCGGAGACCTGCTGACGATGCTGCGCCTGGATGGTGCGCCGTGGCGCACGGTGCTCATCTCGAAAGGCAAGGCTTTCGCGTCGGCCAGCTTCGGCGTGCCGAGCGCGGAGCTCGCGGCGCGTGCCGCAACGCCGCCCATGCAGGCGTTCGTGATGTCCGTCGGTGGCGAATGCGTGCCGGCGCAGGGCGCGCTCCCCGTGCTGCGCGATGGCAGGGTCGTGGGCGCCGTCGGCGTGAGCGGGGCCGCTTCGCAGGAGGACGAGGAAGTCGCGCGCGCCGGCATCGCCGCGCTCTCGGCATAAGGTCCGATTCATGACGGAAGTATTCGAAGGCGGCGTGACGCTCACGCGCGAACGTCACGCAGCCCGGCTCGAGGCCTACACGCGCGAAGGCGTTCGGCTCGCCGGCACGATCGGCAATCGCGGGCCGGTGCGCTTCGACGCGCGCGGTCGTCTCGCAGCCGACATCGAGGCCGCTTACCGCAAGCACGGCTTCTACATCTTCGAAGGTGTGGTCGGTGCGCAAGAGGTGGAGGCGCTGCGGCGCGACGCGCTCGAGATGCTCGAGCGCGCTCCGGTCGCGCCGGACGCGAAAGTCGACGCGAGCGGTCGCCCCGCCCTCGGTCTCGATGCGCGCGTGGCGGCGTATAACCTGATCAAACCGCTGTCCGATCCGGTGGGCGGCACCAGCGCGCGCGGCGGCCGCTATCCGACCAGGATGGCGGAGGCGCAGCCGGACGACGACGCCCCGCGTTTCGTCGTCCTCCAGATGCGCGGCATGTGCCAGCACATGCCCGCCGGCCTGCGGCTGTACGGTCACCCAAAGCTCCTCGCAATCGCGGCGTCGATCAATGGTGACGACTTCGTGCCGTTCAACGACGTGATCTTCGTGAAGCAGCCGGGGCTCGGCGGCTCGGTCGCGTGGCACCAGGACGGCGTCACCCACTGGGACAATCCGCAGTGGGACGAGGGCATACATGGCTTCAATTATCAGGTTCAGCTCTATCCGACGACGGCGGCCAACGCACTCTGGGTGGTGCCCGGCACGCACAAGCAGGGTCGGGTGGACATCAGGAAGATGGTCGCCGACAACGGCGGCGGCGAGCTCCTGCCCGGTGCGATTCCGCTCATCTGCGCGGCCGGCGACGTCACCATCGTGAACCGGCAGACACTCCACGGCTCGTTCGCCAACTCGTCGCCCGACATGCGGATCTCGATCACGTATGGATTCCACCGGCGATCGTCGGTGCTCGGCGCCAAGGCCGCCCTGCACATGCAGGCCGAGGGCGTCACCTATGATGCGCAGCGCATCGACACGCGCTCGGCGGTGATCGCCCTGGCGATCGATGCGCGGCGCCGGCATTACGCCGACGAGAAGCCGTTCAGCTACCGGCCGTTCGAAGGTCGCGAGAGCGATTACGCGTTCACGCCGGCAACGTTCGAACGCGTCATACGCGACTACAACATCAACGATCTCGCCATCTGATCGCAAGGAGAACTACGAGGATGCCCAGACTGAAGCTGGAACAGGCGAACACGATCATCAACGAGGCGTTCGCCCAGGCCCGCGAGATGCGCGTGCCGCCATTGGCGATCGTCGTGCTCGACGACAGCGGGAACATCGTTGCGTCGCAGAGACAGGACACGGCGACGATGTTCCGGTTCGACATCGCGCTCGGTAAAGCCTGGGCCGCCGTCGCGATGGGCGCATCGAGCCGCTCGCTCGCCCGGCGCGCGAAGGACAACCCGAATTTCTTTGCAGGATTGATCGCCGCGTCGAAGGGCAACTTCATCCCGCAGCCGGGCGGCGTGCTGATCAAGGATGCGCAAGGCAACATCCTGGGCGCGGTCGGCGCCAGTGGCGGAGCCGGAGCGGTTGCGGGCACGGGCGGCGAGGACGAAGCGTGCTGCGTACACGGGATCGGGAAAGCCGGGCTCGTCGCCGACGCGTCAGCCTAGACCGCAAGCCTATGTCACTGCCCCTGACGATCGCGGCGTTGGCTGCCGCGTGCTCCTGTGCCGCTCACGCGGCTGACGCGCCTGTGTCCGGCTACCCGACCAAGCCTGTTCGCGTGATCGTGTCGCTCGCGGCGGGTTCGGGCGCCGACATCGTGACGCGCCTGGTCACGCCGAAGCTCGCGGACGCATTCGGCCGGCAGTTCGTCGTCGACAATCGCGTCGGATTCTCCGGCAACATCGGCGCGGAAATCGCGGCACGCTCTGCGCCCGATGGCTATACGCTGCTCGTCGTCTACGCCGGCAATGCCATCAACCAGTCGTTCGCGAAGGTCGGCTACGCGCTGGAGCGTGATTTCCAGCCGATCGGCGCGATCGGCTCCCTGCCCCTCATGCTGGTCGTCCATGCATCGTTACAGGTGAAAACGGTAAAGGAGCTCGTCACGCTCGCACGCTCGCGGCCGGGTCAACTCAATTACGCGTCGCCCGGTAACGGCAGCCTGCCGCACCTCGCCGCCGAGCTTTTCAGGACACAGGCGGATATCGCGATCGTGCACGTGCCCTACAAGAGCACGACGCAGGCCGTAAGCGACGTCGCAGGCGGCCAGATGGCGGTGACGTTCGCCGCTCCGTCCTCGGCGCACCCTCATGTCAGCGCGGGTCGTCTGCGCATCCTTGCAGTCAGCAGCGCCAAACGCACGGCCGGTGCGCCTGACGTCCCGACCATCGCCGAGTCGGGGCTGCCCGGATACCAGGTCACGCAGTGGTACGGCCTGGTGGCTCCTGCACGAACACCGGCGCAGATCGTAAACCGGCTGAATCAGGAGCTCGCGAGCGCCACTCGCATGCCCGACGTCCGCGAGAAGCTCGTGAACAGCGGCGTCGAGCCAATGTCATCGACGCCCGCGGATTTCGGCGCACACATCAAATCCGAGGTCGCAAAATGGCGCAAGGCGGTCAGCGCCTCTGGCGTGCGCCCGGATTAGTTAACGCGCAGTCGCACCGACCGTAGGGTGTGCCGGTGGCGCACCGCGAACCGCATCAGGACGAAAAACAGGCTGTTCTGGAGCTCGGGTGGCGTTTCAGCCAGCGGTATATGATCGCTGAGCCCAGACACCGAAGACAGTCCGTCGTGATGCGCGCGGTTCAAAGGATCCTCGCGATCTTCGAAAGCTTTACGGCCGACAGGAGCAGCCTCACGCTCCAGGAGATCGCGGACCGCATCGAGCTCCCGAAATCGACGACGTTTCGCATCGTCCAGAGCCTGGAAAAGGCCGGCTACCTCGTGCGTCTCGAAGACCAGAAATACTGCCTGTCCTTTCGGTTCACCCGGCTCGCCGGCCTCGTCAGGAGCACACTCGGTATTCGCGAGATCGCGCGGCCGATCATGCTGGAGCTTGCACAAGCGACAGAGGACACCGTCTCGATCCACACGGTGAGCGGTCGCAATCGTGTTTGCATCGATGCAATCGCTACTGCGCCTTCCCAGTTGCCGAACGTCGTGCAGCCGGGGGAGCAGGTGCCGCTGCTGGCGGGATCGGCGTCGAAGGTGCTGATGGCGTTCATGCCGAAGCCGCAGGTTACGCCCATCGTGAGCACGCGCATGCGGGTCATAGCAGCGCACCGATCATCCCGCCTTCCACGTTGATGCTCGAGCCGGTAATGAATCCGGCCTGAATGGAAGCGAGGAAGGTGACGACGCCGCAGACTTCCGCCTGTGTTCCCATGCGGCCCAGCGGCGTCAGGTTCTTGCGCGCCTGCGTCTGAGCCTCGCTGTATGCGGCCGCGCCGCTGCGATGAGAGGTGTCGATCAGTGCCGGAGCGACACAATTCACGGTAATGCCCCTGGAGCCGACTTCGTTCGCAAGATGTTTCATGTAGGCTGTCACGCCCGCACGGAACACGGTGGACAGGCTGTGGTGCGGCATGGGCGCCTTCACTGACGCGGACGTAATCGCGATGATCCGCCCCCAGCCGCGGTCGAGCATGAGCGGAACCACGTTCATCGCGACCTGAATCGCGCCCCACAATTGGGTCTGATACGCCTGATTCCAGCGACTTTCGTCCGATTCGTCGAGCGTCGCCCGGATCGGGTTGGGCGCACGGCCTGTGTTGAGAACGACGATATCGGGCCCGCCAAACTCTTCCCGTAGCGTCGCGGCGAGCCGCTCCACGTCGGGCCGCGCAAGCATATCTCCGGCAACGGCCAGCGCTCTAACGCCGTGCTTGTGCTCGATGTCGTGCGCGACCTCCTGCAGTACTGCAGCAGAGCGGGCGAAGAGCACGATGTCGGCGCCTTCCGCCGCCAGCGCGTGTGCGATGTTTCTGCCCATGCCTGCGCTGGACGCAGTCACGAGCGCGGTTCTACCCCTGATTCCCAGATCCATACGCGTCAGCCCACGCGCTTAGAGCGCGGCCCGTCCCCGGGTCAAAACTTCAGTCCCGATTGCTTGACCAGGTTGCGCCACTTCGTGAACTCGGCCTTCACTTCGGCCGCGAACGCCTGCGGCGTATTGCTGACGATCTCGGCGCCCTGCAGGTTGGTGCGCCGCACGACTTCCGGTGAGTGCATTGCGCTTTTGGCTTCCGCGTTGAGCCTCGCGACGATATTCGCGGGCATGCGTGCGGGGCCGAACAGACCGAACCATGCGATCACTTCATAGCCCGGCACACCGCTTTCGTGGACCGTGGGCAGCTCCGGAAGCAGCCTGCTGCGCGTCGTGCTGGTGACGGCGATGGCCTTCAGCCGTCCCGCCTTGACGAGCGGAAGCGCCGAGGTGGGATAACCCAGGATCCAATGCACGTCGCCCGACGCGACCGCGGGATACGCGGGGGCGACGCCTTTGAACGGCACGTGCAGCATGCGGGTCCCGGAGAGCGCGACCAGAAGCTCGGCGCTCAAGTGCAGGATGCCGCCGGTACCCGAAGAGCCGAAGCTGACACTACCGGGCTTCGCTTTGGCGAGCGCGATGAGATCCTTCACGGTCGAGACCTGCAGCGACGACGACGTGAGCAAGAGATAGGGCGCCGCGGTGAGCGAGGTGATCGCGGTCAGGTCCTGCACCGGATCGTAGCTTCCGGGCCGTGCGGCCGCGTTCGTCACCACGCCGCTGCTGCAGACGAGCAGTGTGTAGCCGTCCGGCGTCGCTTTGGCGACGAGCTCGACGCCGATGCTGCCGCCCGCGCCGACGCGGTTGTCCACGACGAACGGCTGCTTCCATGTCTCGTGCAAATGCTGGGACAGCACGCGCGCGACGGCATCGACGCCGCCGCCCGGCGACACGTTCACGATCACGCGCACCGGACGGTCGGGGTAGTTGGGCGTGCCCGGTTGGGCGGCTGCGCACAACGACGGCGCGATCGATGCCGCCGCAAGCGCTGACAACAGGATCTTACGAAGTCGCAACTGCATCAAACTTCCTCCTCGACTGTTCTCGTGTTCGACGGCTCGATACGGAGCGTCGTAATCCGGATGTTAACGGCAGAAGCATGCACCGGCGCGGTTTCGACGGATGGAACAAAGGTTATGCATCAGAACTTTGATGGTACGATCCCGGCCAAGGAGAGTCGCTCATGATCTACACGCGAAGTGGAGCTGACGCGCTCGCGCAGCGCAACGTCGTGATTTCCCCGGGCACCGGCAATCAACACTGGGGAACCGTCTTCTTTGGGCCGCGCAGCTCCAGCGGCCGCGCGCCCGGACCCCAGGCCACCATGTCGGAGCTCGACGCGAACGAGACGATCCTTCCGCATTTTCATGGGGTCACGATGTTCCAGTTGTTCATCGCCGGCTCCGGAACGATCGGCAGGCGCGGCCAGGTGCTGGAGCCGCTCACGGTGCAATTCAAGGATCACCACACGGCATACGGCCCCGTCACCGCGGGTCCACAAGGTCTCTCGTTCGTGGCGCTGCGCATGATCACGGCCGATTCGGCGCCGACGTACATCGATAAGCCGGGCGCGCGAGAGAAGCTCCAGCCGAGCAGGCGACGCAACCTCACGTCCTCACCCGTGAAGTTCTCGGTCGAGCCGGTGATGCAGGCACGGAAAGCTGCAGCCTGGGAAACGGTGTTCGAAGAAGCCGACGACGGCATGGCCGCGCAGGTCGTGCGACTCGGCGCCGGCCTGACCGCGCATGGGCCCGATCCGCGACGCGCGGGCGGTTACTACGTCTTCGTCGGCAACGGCAGCCTGATTCATCGCGAAGAAGAGCTCCCGCTGTGGTCGATGGTTGTCGTCCAGCCGAATGAAGAGAAATTCGAGTTCCGCGCGGGTCCGAGAGG
>DASPNJ010000084.1:0-17077 GCA_035626595.1 Burkholderiales bacterium | reverse complement strand
TCTATTCAAGCTCGGAGAGGCGAACGGCGACAGTATTGCGGACTTCGCCGGCAACGGCGCGCTGGCGGGAGACGAGCTGATCTTCCAGGGCTACGGCGCAGGCGCTGCGTTCGTGCAGCTGACCGCCACGAACTGGGCCATCAACCATTCCGGAGGCAGCGAGATCATCGTTCTGGCGAATGCGGCCGCGGTAGACGCGACCGACTACACGTTCATCTGACGATCAGTTCCAGGTGTCGGCTTCGGCGTCGTCGCCGCCATCGGGAACGATCGAATTGTCCGGGAAAAGCGGCAGCCCGAGGAGCTGCCGCACCGGAGCGAAGCTGCGTCGGTGGTGAGGTGTCACACCCAGCTTGAGCATGGCCTGGCGGTGGTCGCGCGTGCCGTAACCCACGTTGGTTTCCCAGCCGTAGCCCGGAAACGTCTCCGCGAGCCCGCGCATGTAGGCGTCGCGTGAGACCTTCGCCACGATCGATGCCGCAGCGATCGAGAGGCATTTGGCGTCGCCATCGACGACGGTGCGGACCGAGCACGTGACGCCTTTCGGCTTTGCGTTGCCATCGATGAGCGCGAGGCCCGGCGCAACCGACAGACCCGCAATCGCACGCCGCATGGCCAGCATGCGCGCGTGATAGATGTTCAGCGTGTCGATTTCCTCGACGCTTGCTTCTCCGAGACTGATCGTGCAGTACTCGGGCAATTCGGCCGCAACCTTCTCGCGAACATCCGCCGGCACGATCTTGCTGTCGTTGATCATGCGCACGAGCCTGCGCGACAACGACCGCTCCGGCAGTATCACTGCCGCGGCCACGACCGGCCCGGCAAGCGGCGCGCATCCGACCTCGTCGACGCCGCACACCACGCAACCGGCTTCCTGCTCGAAACGCAGGTTCGGATGCCGCTTTCTTTTCCTTCGCCGTGCCGGCTGCGTGCTCGTCACGTGTTCTCCCCCCGACGTGCCGTCAGTTTAGCGGCTCGCGCCGCCGATGTAATCGCCTGCAGCTATCTCGCGTGACGCAGCAGCCGCTGCTGCTCTCGCTTCCAGTCCCGATCCTTTTCGGATTCGCGCTTGTCGTGCTGCTTCTTGCCTTTGGCGAGGCCGATCTCGACCTTCACACGCCCGCGCGAGTAGTGCATGTTCAAGGGCACCAGGGTATAACCCGCGCGCTCCACCGCGCCGATGAGCTTGTTGATTTCCGCGGCGTTCAGCAGCAGCTTGCGCGTGCGAGTGGGATCCGGCTGCACGTGGGTCGAGGCGGTGGGTAGCGGGCTCACGTGCGCACCAATGAGAAACATCTCGCCGTTGGAGACGATGACGTAGGCTTCCTTCAACTGGACCCGCCCTTCGCGTATCGCTTTCGCCTCCCAGCCCTCGAGTGCGATGCCGGCCTCGTAGCGCTCCTCGATGAAATAGTCGTGGAAGGCTTTTCTGTTTTCAACGATACTCATGATGGGGTCGCGGGGATTGTACCAGCCGCCCGCGATGCGATTTCAGCGCCGATGAGGACAACAGTTTGGCTGTAGTAGACAAATCGGTGCTCGTCGGTCATTCGGCGCGGGAGATGTTCGAGCTGGTCGACGCGGTGGAAGCCTATCCCCAGTTCCTGCCATGGTGCAGCGGCACCAACGTCACGTACCGCGACGAATCGCGTACGCGCGCGACGATCCACGTGAACTACCACGGCGTGCGCCAGAGCTTCACGACTGACAATACGAAGGAGCCGCCCGAGAAAATGACGGTGCGGCTCGTCGAGGGGCCGTTTCACATCCTCGACGGCGAGTGGCGGTTCAAAGCACTGGCGGAACGCGCGTGCAAGGTGGAGTTCCGGCTGCATTACGAGTTCTCCAGCCGCATTCTCGAGAAGCTCGTGGGGCCGGTGTTCAGCTATATCGCGAATACGATGGTCGATGCGTTCGTCAAACGCGCGGAAAAGCTGTATGGCGGATGACGCGCTGATCTCGATCGAGGTCGTATACGCACGTGCGCAAGCGCAGGACGTAGTGACGCTGCAGGTGCGCGAGGGGGCCAGCGTGAGCGAAACGATCGCGCTCTCGGGGCTGATGGGGCGATATCCCGAGCTTGCCGATGCGAAGGTCGGCATATTCGGCCGTGTCGTCCCGCCAGACACGCGCGTGCGCGACGGCGACCGCGTAGAGCTCTACCGTGCGCTCGTCGCCGATCCCAAACATGCGCGCCGGCGACGCGCCGAGCGTGCGTCCTGAGCTGCACGCGCCGGCCTCGCCCTACTTGCAGTTGTTGCTGACGGCCTGCTGAGCCCGCGCGATTTCTTTGGGGTATTCCGCATCCTCGAGGAACACGCGCTCACCGGTCTTGGGATCCGTTCGCGTGATGCGCTGCTTTTCCTGAAGGCTCTTCAGATAGGCGCGTGCGCTGTCGCAGGCGCGCTTACGCTGAGCTTGTTCAGCGCTCTTTTTCTCGTCTTTCGTGGCAGCTTCCTGCTTTTCCATCTGGCGCTTGCGGAATTCCGCATCGCGCTCCGCGAGGGATTTCTGGGCGGGCGCCGGTGCGGCGGACGGGGCATTCTTGATGTTCGTCTGCTCGGAACGCGTACCCGCAGGGCATTCCGCGGCATAGGCGACCACCTTCCCGCTTGCGTCCATGCACTTGTTGATCTGCGCGCCGGCAGCCAGCCCCGGCATCGTCAGTAAGAGCACTGCGGCGTATCGTCTGGTGTTCATCGGCTCCTCGTTTTCAGCGCGCGCGGGGACGGCAATGTGCGGTTTTTTCCCAGCAGAGTCAAACGACTAACGCACGCTTTCGTTGGCGGTTTACAGTCTGCTGCGTATAATGCCGACTTTGCGCGGGAAGCTAAGTCATGCGTGTCGTTGAGAAAGCCTTCACCTTCGACGACGTCCTCCTCGTACCCGCCCACTCGACCGTTCTGCCGCGCGAGGTCAGTCTAAAAACCGAGCTCACGCGCGGCATCAGCCTGAATATTCCCGTGGTGTCCTCGGCCATGGACACGGTCACCGAAGCCCGTCTCGCGATCGCGGTCGCCCAGGAAGGTGGGATCGGGATCGTCCACAAGAACATGTCGCCCAA
Organism: Burkholderiales bacterium; assembly: GCA_035626595.1. GTDB lineage: Bacteria > Pseudomonadota > Gammaproteobacteria > Burkholderiales > SG8-41 > JAQGMV01. Next base: position 14,013 of record DASPNJ010000084.1, on the reverse strand, counting down.
AGCGCAGGCGGCGGAAGTGACCAAGGTTAAGCGGTTCGAAAGCGGAATCGTCAAGGACCCGATTACGATTTCGGAAGACATGACGGTGCGCGACGTCCTGCAGCTCACGCGCCAGCACCGCATCTCGGGCTTGCCGGTCGTGACACCTGGTGGTCGCGTAGTCGGCATCGTCACCAACCGCGACATTCGCTTCGAGACGGAGCTCGATCAGCCGATCAGGAACATCATGACGCCCCGTGAGCGGCTGGTCACGGTCAATGAAGGCGACCCTCGCGAGAAGGCACTGGCGCTCCTGCACAAGCACCGGCTCGAGCGTGTCCTCGTCGTGAATGCCAATTTCGAGCTGCGCGGGCTGGTTACGGTCAAGGACATCCTGAAGTCGTCGGAGCATCCGCACGCCTCGAAAGACGCGCAGGGCCAGCTACGCGTCGGCGCTGCGGTCGGCGTCGGGGAGGGCACTGAAGAGCGCGTCGAAGCGCTGATCGACGCCGGAGCCGACGTGATCGTCGTCGACACCGCCCACGGACACTCGCAGGGTGTGCTCTCGCGCGTGCAGTGGATCAAACGGAAGTTCCCGAAGACGCAGGTGATCGGCGGCAACGTTGCGACAGCGGCGGCGGCGAAGGCGCTGGTCGACAGCGGCGCGGACGCGGTAAAGGTCGGGATCGGCCCCGGCTCGATCTGTACCACGCGGATCGTCGCCGGCGTGGGCGTGCCGCAAATCAGCGCGATCGCGAATGTCGCACAGGCGCTTGCGCGCACGGGCGTTCCGCTGATCGCCGATGGCGGTATCCGCTATTCTGGCGATATCGCCAAGGCGATCGCCGCCGGGGCGCATTCGGTCATGATCGGCAGCCTTTTTGCCGGAACCGAGGAGTCGCCGGGCGAGACCGAGCTTTATCAGGGTCGCTCGTACAAGGCGTATCGCGGCATGGGATCTCTCGGAGCGATGCAGCAGGGCTCCGCGGACCGCTACTTCCAGGAGAGCGACGAACTGGACACGGACAAGCTGGTCCCGGAAGGCGTGGAGGGTCGCGTTCCTTACAAGGGCGGGCTCCCGCCGCTCATCCAGCAGTTGATGGGCGGCTTGCGCGCGAGCATGGGTTACGTGGGCTGCAGCACGATCGACGAAATCAGGACCAAAGCCGAATTCGTCGAGATCACCACTGCGGGCATCCGTGAGTCGCACGTGCACGACGTGCAGATCACCAAAGAGGCGCCGAATTACCGCATTGAATAGCGCCGCGGCTCACCAAAAAATTCTCATCCTCGATTACGGGGCGCAGTACACGCAGCTGATCGCACGTCGCGTGCGCGAAGCGCGGGTCTACTGCGAGATCCATCCCGGCGACGTGTCGAGCGAGTTCGTCCGGGCCTACGACGCGAAGGGCATCATCCTCTCCGGCAGTCACATGTCGGCCTACGAGACATCTACGTACGGCGCTCCGGATGCCGTGTTCGATCTCGGCGTTCCCGTGCTCGGCATCTGCTACGGCATGCAAACTATGGCGCAACAGCTCGGCGGAAAGGTGGAGCCCGGGACGGTGCGCGAATACGGCTACGCCGAGGTACGGGCGCGCGGCCACACGCGGCTGCTCGACGGCATAGAGGACCTGCGTACACCCGAAGGTCACGGTGTGCTCAAAGTGTGGATGAGCCACGGCGACAAGGTCGTTTCGCTGCCGCCGGGGTTCAAGCTGATGGCGTCCACGGAAAGCTGTCCGATCGCCGGCATGGCGGACGAAAGCCGCGGCTTCTACGGCGTCCAATTTCACCCGGAAGTTACGCACACGCTGCAAGGCAAGGCGCTGCTGCACCGCTTCGTGTACGAGATCTGCGGCTGCAGCGGCGATTGGAATATGCCGGATTACGTCGCCGAATCGGTTGCGGGCATCCGGGCACGGATCGGTTCGGAGGAAGTGATACTGGGTCTCTCCGGCGGGGTCGATTCATCCGTCGCCGCCGCGCTGATCCATCGCGCGATCGGGCCGCAGCTTACGTGCGTGTTCGTGGACCACGGGCTCCTGCGCCTGAACGAGGCCGAACAGGTCCTGCACACGTTCGCGCAACACATGCACGTGAAGGTCGTTCACGTGGATGCGGCGGACGAGTTCTATGCGGCGCTCGCAGGCGTCACCGACCCCGAGGAGAAACGCAAGATCATCGGCCGGCTGTTTGTGGAGGTGTTCCAGCGCGAAGCCGGAAAGATCAGCAATGCGAAATGGCTCGCGCAGGGCACGATCTACCCTGACGTCATCGAATCGGCTGGCGCAAAGACCAAGAAGGCGACCAGCATCAAGTCACATCACAACGTGGGCGGACTGCCTGAAACGCTGCATCTGAAGCTGCTCGAGCCGCTGCGGGAGCTTTTCAAGGATGAGGTGCGCGAGCTCGGTCTCGCGCTCGGACTGCCGCACGACATGGTGTTCAGACATCCGTTCCCGGGGCCCGGCCTCGGCGTGCGGATCCTCGGAGAGGTGAAACGCGAGTACGCCGATCTGCTGCGCCGCGCCGACGCGATATTCATCGACGAGCTGCGCGCCGCCGGATGGTACGAGCAGACGGCGCAGGCATTCGCCGTGTTTCTACCGGTGCGCTCGGTCGGCGTGATGGGAGACGGGCGCACCTACGATTTCGTCGTGGCGCTGCGCGCCGTGCAAACGGTCGATTTCATGACCGCGCATTGGGCGGAGCTGCCGCACGCACTGCTCTCGCGCGTGTCGAACCGGATCATCAACGAAGTGCACGGCGTCAACCGCGTGGTCTACGACATCTCCGGCAAGCCCCCCGCGACGATCGAGTGGGAATAATGGCGGCGGCAGGAGACGAGCAGTTCATGCGCGCCGCGCTCGAGCTCGCCGCGCGCGCAGCGGTGGAAGGTGAAGTGCCGGTCGGCGCCGTCGTGGTCAAAGACGGCGAGATCGTCGGGCGCGGGCACAATCATCCGATTGGCGCGCATGACCCGACGGCGCACGCCGAGATCGTCGCGCTGCGCGATGCGGCGCAGCGCCTCGGCAACTACCGTCTCGGCGGCTGCGATCTCTTTGTCACGCTGGAGCCGTGCGTGATGTGCGCCGGCGCCATCATGCATGCGCGGATCGCGCGCGTGATCTACGCCGCCGCCGACCCGAAGACCGGGGCCTGCGGCAGCGTCGTGAACCCGTTCGCCGATCATCGTTTGAATCACCACACGGTCGTCGGCGGCGGCGTGCTCGCGACCGACTCCGCCGCGCTCCTTCAGTCGTTTTTCGCGGCTCGCAGAAAACCCGTCCTATAACGACGCGCTGGCAGCGCTCGCACTCTGCGGCGCATCACGCTACACCGCGCGCGCGTGCTGCACAATATGTTGTATGAAGCCCTCGTCGCGCAGTCTATTTGTAGCGGTTCGCCTGAGACAGGCACGCATTGTGCAATGCGCAAAAACGGGTTACATTGTGCGCCGCAGTCGGCAGAGCTAGGAAAGGGCTCCGAAAATGAGACTACAGGACAAAGTCGCAATCATCACCGGCGCCGGACGCGGGATCGGACAGGCGACCGCCGTCAAATTCGCGCGCGAGGGCGCAAAGGTCGTCGTGTGCGATCTGAAGCCCGAGTGGATCGAAGAAACGGTTGAGCTCTGCAAGGAAACGCGCGGCGACGCGTTCGGCTGCGTCGCCGACGTCCGTGACATCCAGAGCCTCGAGAACATGGTCGACGTGACGCTGGCCAAGTGGGGCCGCATCGACTGTCTCGTGAACAATGCCGGCATCGTCATGGACGCGCAGTTGAAGAACATGACGGAAGAGCAGTTCGACAACGTCATCGAGATCAACCTCAAAGGCGTCTACAACTGCACAAAGGCGGTGGTGAACGCGATGCTCGCACAGCAGTCCGGTGTCATCCTGAACGCGTCGTCGATCGTCGGACTGTACGGCAACTTCGGCCAGACCAACTACGCGGCGAGCAAGTTCGGCGTGATCGGTATGGTGAAGACCTGGGCGCGCGAGCTCGGCCGCAAGGGCATACGCGCGAACGCGGTCTGTCCGGGGTTCATCGCCACGAGTATTCTCGGCACGATTCCGGAGCGTGTGCTGCATGCGCTGGAAGAAAAGGTGCCGCTGGGACGTCTCGGAAAACCCGAAGAGATCGCCAACACCTTCGCCTTTCTCGCTTCCGACGAGGCAAGCTACATCAACGGCGCGGTGATCGAAGTCAGCGGCGGGCTGACGATATAAACCTACGACGCGCCCTTCGCGCGGAAGAGTAGCCTCGCGCGGCACTCGCCGCTCGGAAGAACCTACAACGCACGCTGCGCGTGCAGAAAATCGCCCAGCGCGACGGCGCCGCGCTCAGCTATTTAATCAGCGCGGCGATTTTTGGGTGGTCGGGGGCGTGGACGACGCCTTTCTCGGTGATCAGCGCGGTCACGAGCTCCGCGGGCGTGACGTCGAACACGGGGTTGCGCACGGCCACGCCTTCGGGCGCCCAGCGCATATCGCGATAGCCTAGGACCTCCTCGGCACTGCGCTCCTCGATCGGGATATCCGCGCCCGACGCAATCGAAAGGTCGATCGTCGAGATCGGGCACGCGACGTAAAACGGGATGGCGTGCCGGCTCGCAAGGACCGCCAGCGGATAAGTGCCGATCTTGTTCGCGACGTCGCCGTTGCCGGCGACGCGATCGGCGCCCACGATCACTGCGTCGATGCGCTCGCGGCTCATCAGGAATGCGGCGGCGCTGTCGGCGATCAGCGTGACCGGGATCGCATCCTGCTGCAGCTCCCACGCCGTGAGCCGGGCGCCCTGGAGGAACGGCCGCGTCTCGTCGGCGTAGACCTCTATTTTCTTGCCGGCTTCCACCGCCGAGCGAATGACGCCGAGCGCCGTGCCGTGCCCCGCCGTCGCCAATGCACCGGCGTTACAGTGCGTGAGCACCCGTGCGCTCGCGCCCAGCAGTTCGGCGCCATGCGCGCCCATGGCGCGATTCAACCGCACGTCTTCGCTGCAGATCGCGTGGGCGAGGCCGAGAAGCCGCTCCGCGAGCGCCCCGGGCGGTGCGGCCGCCTCGCTTTCCGCGGCCGAGCGCATGCGCGCCAGCGCCCACGACAGATTCACGGCCGTAGGTCTGCTCGCCTGGAGTACCGCGAACGCGTCGCGCATGCGTTCGTCGAATGCGGGACGTGCGGATCGCGAAAGCCTGAGGCCTTCGAGCGCGATACCGTACGCGGCCGTGCAGCCGATCGCAGGTGCACCGCGTACCACCATGTCCCGGATCGCGCCGGCGACGCTGGCGGCATCGTAGTAGCGCAGGTACGTCGTGTGTTCCGGAAGCGCGCGCTGATCGAGCAGCTCGAGCGCGTCGTCGCGCCAGCGCAGTGTCGAGTATGCAGTGTCGGATGAGGCTCTCATGGTGCGGGCGCAATTATAATGACGCGATGCCCGCGCCGGCCTTCGTGGTGAGACCCGTCAACTGGCTCGCGACGCGTGAGAAGCTGCGCATGGTGCGGCGCGCGGTTTTCATCGAGGAGCAGCGCGTTCCCGAGGAGCTCGAATGGGACGAGCTCGACGAGCACGCATACCATGTGCTCGCGTCGTCCGGCACCGGCGAGCCGATCGGCACCGGACGATTGATACTCGACGGACGCATCGGACGCATGGCGGTCGCACGCGAGTGGCGCGGCCGCGGCGTGGGCGCCGCCATCTTGCAGACGCTGATCGATCTCGCGCGCAGGGAAGGTCTCACGTGTGTTCGGCTGCACGCGCAGACGCACGCGCTCGGGTTTTACGCGCGGTATGGGTTCGTCGCGTCAGGCGAGGAATTCGACGAAGCCGGCATTGCGCACCGGGCGATGGAGATCACGCTCGCTTCCTAGGCCGCAGCGGGCTCGACAGCGGCCCGGCGGCGAGCGCATCGAGCCGAAAGCGCTGCTCGGTTTGTCCCGCGGCGCGCCCGCCGGGACCGAAGGCACGCTCCTGCAACAGCACATGGCCGTGAGCCGCGACGAGCAACACCGTCGAGGCGCGTGTGCCGTACCGCTCGCCTTCGATGAACGAGGCGGAGAGCGCGCGTTCGCGCTCGAGCGCTACACCTGTGGAGGGCAAAGCGTCGTCCGGCGCGGCACTGCGGTCGGCGAGCAGGTCGAATAGCCGCGGCACGAGTTCGCTTTCCTCGCTTCCGAGGAGCTTCTCGAGCTTGGCGATGCCGCGGTTCACCTTGGGCCAGGGCTCGTCGAGCAGATGATTGCTGAGGCCATGGACGCCGCTTGAGATACGTTGCGGTCCAGCGCCGCGATTCGAATAGAACCACAGCGATTCCGGATTGCCGACGATCAGGCTGAACCCGTTGTAGTCGTTCGCGCGCAGCTCGAGGCGAGTGACGTAGCTTTGAGGCGAGCTCTCGCCGGCGAGAAAGTTCCGCGTGAGCTCACCACGCGATCGCTTGTCCGTCGCGCGCGCGCTGGCCTGGCGATAATTGGTGATCGCGGCAAAGCGACCGGTACACGCGATACCGAGCCACGTGCCGCCGTGTTGCAGATCGCGGCCGGCGCAGATGCGCGGTTCATCGTCCCAGAATGCGGCCGGCGCAGCCGGCCGGTCGTAAGCCTCGTCGCGATTGGCTGCGACGATGAGCGGATAGCATGGGTGCGCGTGCGCAGCGAGAAGGATGAGGCACATGCGTGGTCGTTCGTGCTCAGGCCTCGAAGCACTCGAGCCTGCGGCTCGAGCCCTCCTGCAGGCACTCCGCGAGCTTGAGCCGCGAGGCGGCCTGCTCGAGCTCCAGCTCGAACTTGGCATCGTCACGGACGTTCTCGTACACCTCCATCCACAGGAGCGGCTCGCTGCGCTTTTTCAGCAGACGTCCGGCCACGCCGGTGCTCTGTTTGAGCGCCGACATGAGCTCCAGCGCACGGGTTTCGCAAGCCTGGGCCTGCTCTTGGACGACGCGGTAGTAGATGTAGTACGAGTACGCCATGCAATCCCCGACTGATCATGCACGCGACCAGCGCGCGCGTGAAATTGTAGTCGATCGCGTGACGCGCGCTGCACGCGCGCGCCGCATGGCGGTTCCGGAGCTAAACGGCGGCGCGCAAATCGCTGCGAAGCGGCGCTGTGGTGCGGATCGCGTGCGGCACGACCGCGCGACGGATACGCTCCTGCGTCTGAAGCGTGCGCGCACGCGCACGCCGCTCTTCGGTTTCGCTGACTTCGCGTTCCTGTGCCCGGCGGTACGCCAGGACGACGAGAACGAGTGCGACCGTTGCCGCCGCGCCGAGCGCGACGAACGCGAGAAAAGGTCTGCAGGTGGCGTCCGGAGAGAACACGCACGAGCCGGTATAGCCGAACCAGGTCGCGATAAAGTTGATAACGCCTGTCATATCGGGCTGATCAAAACGTGCAGCTTGATTCGCTGCAGACAACCTGCTGCAAAGCCCATGCCACTCCGGCCGGCGCGTCTACTGCGGCAGCGTGTAGGGGAGGGGTTCCAACTGCACCGGCGGGCCATCGAGCGACTTCCAGTGCAGCTCGGCGCCAGCGGCTGCAGTCTGGATCACTGCCAGCGCGCGCGAAGACTCGGCGCTCTCGGCAACCGCATTGACGACGGTTCCGGTCGCCTGTTCCGCTCCGAAGACGGCGCTGTACAGCGTGTCGCCGGCCGAGACGGATCTCGACGCAATCCGAACGGGATACAACCGCTGCTTCAGCCGTCCCAGATACCGCGTGCGTGCGACGATCTCCTGTCCGGGATAGCAGCCTTTGCTGTAGCTCACCGCGCCGAGCGCATCGAGATTGAGCATCTGCGGAATGAACGCATCATGCGTTTGCGCCGTGATGACGGGAATGGCGGCGGCGATGTCGAGCCGCATCCATGCTTCAGGCGGCTCTTCGGGCGACTCCCGCGAGAGCACTGCGCGCACGCGGGGAGCCTGCCCCGCGGCTGTGAGGACGAGGAAACGCTCGCCGGGAACACGAGCCACGAAAACCTCATCATCGGAAGTGACTTCGTGCATCGCTTTCGGCAGGTCCGGCGCGAGATCATGCAATCGTTCCAGGGCGTGCCACACACCGAAAAGGCGGTACGCCGCGGTCGCATCGGAGAGCTCCACTTTTGCGCGCAGCACGTATTTCTTCAGTCGTATCTGTATCGGCTCGCGCAGTTCCGCCGGGAGCTGCAGCAGGATCGCGTCCGGGAGATTCCAGACGATGAACGTCGCGAGCACGCGGCCCTTCGGCGAACAGTAGCCGCTGTACTGCGTGTGCAGCATGGGAAGCGCCGCGACATCGCTCGTGAGCTGGGCCTGAAGAAATGCCGCGGCATCGGGTCCGCGCACCCCAATCAGACCGGCCGTCGAGAGCTCGCTGAACATCGCCGCGTCAGGTGCGTAGCTGGTCGATCAGCTCGGCTTCCAGGCGCACGACGGCTTTCGAGTCGTGTAGCGCCGCACCGCTCACCAGAAAGACATCCTCTGCGCGCGCGCCGAGCGTATTGATCTTGGCATTGTGGAGATTGACGTCATAGGCGGTAAGCACGCGGGCGATGCGCGAGAGGAGGCCCGGCCTGTCTCCGGCAATCAGTGAAAGCACGCGATAGGTGCCGCGGTCGTCAGCCTGGATATTGACTTCCGGCGAGATCGGGAAGTGCCTGAGCTGCCGGGTGAGTCGCGGCTTCGGTAGCGGCGGGAGCGGCGACTTCATCTGGAGCCGCTGTGCGAGCTCGTACTCGATGTAGCTCATGACATCGCGGTATTGCGGCTGCCGGTTGTGCGGATCCTGTACCTGAAACGTGTCCAGAGCGTAGCCGCCGCGCGTAGTGTAGATCTTCGCCTCGTGAATGTCGTAGCTGATGCTCTCGAAGAACCCGCAGATGCGCGCGAACAGCTCCTTCTGATCCGCGACGTACACCATCACCTGCAGCCCTTCGCCGGCGGGTGAAAAGCGTGCTTTCACCACCGGTACTTCGGTGTGCGGCCGGTAATAGAGCAGCCGCGTGTGCCACGCGATCTCCTGCGCATCGTGCCGCAGGAAATAAGCCGTATCGAGCTCGCTCCAGAACTTTTCGTGAGCGTCGTCGGCCACCGCGTAGAGGCGCAGCTTTGACAGCGCGTCGTCCTGGCGTGCCTGTACACTGCTCTCGACACTCTCACCCCCTCCGGCGAGAAGCCGGCGTGTAAGGTGATACAGGTCTTCGAGCAACTTCGCTTTCCACGCATTCCACACCTTCGGGCTCGTGCCGCGTATGTCCGCCACGGTGAGCAGGTACAGCGCCGAAAGGCGCCGTTCGGCGTGGACGCGGTCCGCGAATGCGCGCACGACTTCGGGATCGCTGATGTCCTGCTTCTGTGCCGTCGTCGACATCACCAGGTGATTGCGCACCAGCCACGAGACGAGCTTGGCGTCCTCGGGCGAAAGACCGTGAGCGCGCGCGAAACGTAATGCATCAACGGCGCCGAGCTCGGAGTGATCGCCGCCCCGGCCCTTGGCGATGTCATGGAACAGCCCGGCGAGATACAAGACCTCTGGCTGGGCGAAGTCGCTCATGATGCGGCTGCACAACGGAAATTCGTGGGCGAGCTCCGGTACCGCGAAGCGCCGCAGATTGCGCACGACCTTGAGAATGTGCGCGTCCACCGTATAGACGTGATACAGATCGTGCTGCATCTGCCCGACGATGCGGCCGAACGCCGGGATATAACGGCCGAGTACGCCGTACTGGTTCATGCGCCGGAGCTCGCGCTCGACGCGCGAGCCGCTGCGCAGGATGCTCATGAACAGCTCGCGATGCTCAGGCTTAGCGCGAAAGGCCGTGTCGATCAGGCACCTCGCACGCCACAGCGCTCGCAACGTTGCGGCGCCGATACCCTTTACTTCGTGATGCTGCTGCATCAGCACGAACGTTTCGAGCAGCGCGGCGGGGTGACGCTCGTAGAGGTCCTCGCTGCAGGCCTCCAGCAGCTCGTCACGGACGCCGAAACGATCATTGATTGGATGAAACTCGTGGTCCTGCTGCGGGATCACGAGCGCTTTCAGGTTCTGCAGCAGGATGGTGTTGAGCTGCGAAACAGCCTTGGCCGCCCGGTAATAGCGCTGCATGAGCTGCTCGCTGGCGAGGCGATGCGGCGTATCCTGGAGCCCGAGCTCGGCCGCGAGCGCTGACTGGTAATCGAACAGCAGCCGGTCTTCGCGCCGCCCAGCAAGGTAATGCAGCCGCATGCGCAGCGTCTGTAGAAAACGCTCCTCGCGGCGGATCTCGCGTGCTTCCGCCCGGGTGATCAGGCCGCGTTCGGCCAGCTCTGCGAAGCTCCTGCCGATGCCTGCCGCGCGTCCGATCCACAGAATCGTCTGAAGGTCGCGCAAGCCGCCCGCACTCTCCTTGATGTTCGGCTCGAGGTTCGTTTGCTGAAAGCGCACGTGCCGCTGCTGCTGCTCGAGCTGCTTCGCTTCGAGGAACGACTGCGGGTCCATCGCGACCGCGGTGCGCTCGACGAAGCTTGCGAAGAGCGCCCGATTGCCCGAGAGCAGCCGCGCTTCAAGCAAAGTGGTGCGTACCGAAATGTCCTGCTCGGCGAGCTCGAGGCATTCGTCGATCGTGCGTACGCTGTGTCCGACCTCGAGACCGATGTCCCAGAGCGTGCCGATGAACTGCTCGAGGCGGCGCTCGAGCATCGGCTGCGCAGAGGATGGCAGCAGGATGAGGATGTCGACGTCCGAGTGCGGGTACAACTCGCCCCGGCCGTAGCCGCCGACCGCGAGCAGCGCGAGCTCGCGTGGAAGGCCGCAGCCCTTCCAGACGTCGCGGAGCTGCCGATCCACCAGTGTCGCGCGCCCCCGCAGGATCTCGCGGGGAGAGCGGCGTGCCGCAAAGCTCGCCCGCAGCTCCTCGCGCTCACGTGCAACGCGCTGCTTCCATTCCGACAGTCGTGCGGCAGGTGCCGCAGCAGGAGCGGGCTCGGAGCGCGCGTGCAGAGTCACGGCAGCGTCGCGGGACGTGGCGGCGACCCGCCCGAGAGGGTCAGTACTTCGTAGCCGGTGCTCGTGACGAGTACCGTGTGCTCCCATTGCGCTGAGAGGCTGTGGTCCTTGGTGACGATGGTCCAGCCGTCGGCGAGCTGCCGGATGTCGGGTTTGCCGGCATTGATCATCGGCTCGACCGTGAAAATCATGCCGGCGTCGAGCTTCAGTCCCGCGCCGGGGCGGCCGTAATGCAGGACCTGCGGCTCCTCGTGGAACTTGCGGCCGATGCCGTGCCCGCAGAACTCGCGCACGACGCTGAAGCCGTTCTGCTCGGCGAAGCTCTGGATCGCGTGTCCGATGTCGCCGAGGTGGTTCCCTGGACGCACCGCTTCGATGCCGCGCCACATGCACTCGTACGTGACGTCGCAGAGCCGCTTCGCCTGAATCGAAGGCTGTCCGACGTAGAACATGCGGCTCGTATCGCCATGAAAGCCGTTTTTGATGACGGTGATGTCGATGTTCAGCACATCTCCCGCCTTGAGCTTCTTCTCTCCCGGTACGCCATGGCAAACGACATGATTCACGGAGGTACAGATGGACTTGGGGTACGGTTGATAGCCGGGAGGCGCATAGTTGAGCGGGGCCGGCGTCGCGGCCTGCTCGTTCACGATGTATTCGTGGCACAGGCGGTCGAGCTCGCCCGTGGTAACGCCGGGCTTCACGTATGGCGCGATGAAATCGAGGACTTCCGCGGCCAGACGCCCCGCGATCCGCATCTTCGCGATTTCGTCGCCGTTCTTGAGATGGACTGGCATTAAAAGTAAAACCGGGCGACGCGCGCCCGGCGGTGTGGCGGGACCCCGTCGTACAGATGGTCCCAAGTACTTGGTTTTACAGGCAAGGAACGGATTGTAGTCCAGATCAGGTGCTGCCGCCCGGGCGCCCCGGTCGGGTCCGGCGAGGTTGAGAGCGCCTGCTTTACGATGCTAAAATAGATAGTTACGGATCGAATGGTCGGTCCAGAGGCGGCTTCCCTCCGGGGCATCCGCAATTTCGCACATCCGCCGCGCAACGAACGGGGTGCTTCGCGTGAAATCCGGGCGCGGGGTCGATCGGGCGGATGGAGGCTCAACCCTTGCAAGGAGTACTCGCAGTCATGTCGGTCACCATGCGTGAAATGCTGGAGGCGGGCGTCCATTTCGGACATCAGACCCGCTACTGGAATCCGAAGATGGCGCCTTACATCTTCGGCCACCGCAACAAGATTCACATCGTCAATCTCGAGAAAACCCTGGTCATGTACCAGGAGGCGCTGAAGTTCGTGCGCCAGCTCGCGACGAACAAGGGCACCGTGCTCTTCGTCGGCACCAAGCGTCAGGCCCGCGATATCGTGAAGGAGGAAGCGCAGCGCGCAGCCGCGCCCTATGTCGATTACCGGTGGCTCGGCGGCATGCTGACCAATTACAAGACGGTCAAGGGTTCGATCAAGCGCCTGAAAGACATGGAGCAGATGCAGCAGGACGGCACGCTCGACCGTCTGCCCAAGAAAGAGGCGCTGATGTATCAGCGCGAAATGGCCAAGCTGGACCGCAGCCTCGGCGGCATCAAGGACATGAACGGCCTGCCCGATGCCATGTTCGTGATCGACGTGGGCTACCAGAAGAACGCGATCGCCGAAGCGAACAAGCTCGGCATTCCGGTGATCGGCGTCGTCGATACGAATCACAGCCCCGAAGGTGTCGACTACGTGATTCCGGGCAACGACGATTCGAGCCGCGCGATCCGCCTCTATGCCCGTGGCATCGCGGATGCGTACATCGAAGGCCGCAACGACAGCCTGAAGGAGATCGTCACCGGCGGCGACGAGTTCGTCGAGCTCGAAGAAACGGAAGATGAGGCGCGCTGAGCCGCGCGTCGCAGTCCTCGAAGAGGGGCGCGAGCCCCTTTTTTTGTAAACGGAGCAGCACAGATGGCACAGATCACCGCGGCGATGGTCCGCGAACTGAGAGAGAAAACCGACGCGCCGATGATCGAATGCAAGAAGGCGCTGACGGAGGCCGACGGCGACCTCGCGAAGGCCGAGGAGATATTGCGCATCAAGCTCGGCAGCAAGGCGAGCAAGGCAGCCGGGCGCATCGCGGCTGAAGGCGTCGTCGCCGCACACGTTGGCAGCGACGGCAAAGTCGGTGCGATCGTGGAAGTGAACTGCGAGACCGACTTCGTCGCCAAGAACGAGGAATTCCTCGCCTTCGCGCGCGCCGTTGCGGAGCTCGTCGCGCAGCACGCCCCGGCGGACGTGGCGGCGCTCGGCGCGCTGCCCCTCGATGGATCCACCGTCGAAGCCCGCCGCACTGCCCTCGTGGGCAAGATCGGCGAGAACATGTCGCTGCGCCGCTTCAGACGGCATGAGGCGCAGGGCCGGCTCGCAACCTATATCCATGGCGGCGCGAAAATCGGCGTCATCGTCGATGTCGTCGGCGGCGACGACGTGCTCGCCAAAGACATCGCGATGCACATCGCCGCGAGCAAGCCGCTCGCGCTGTCGCGCGAGGACGTCTCCGACGAGGTGGTCAGGAAGGAGCGCGACATTGCGGCAGCCAAAGCCGCCGAGTCCGGAAAGCCGGCGAACATCGTGGAGAAAATGGTCGAAGGCGCCGTACAGAAATTCCTGAAGGAGGTGACGCTGCTCGGCCAGCCCTTCGTGAAGAACGACAAGCAGACGATCGCCGATCTTCTCAAGGCGAACAAAGCTTCGGTCGCCGCATTCACGCTGTACGTGGTCGGAGAGGGCATCGAGAAGCGTAAAGACGATTTCGCTGCCGAGGTGATGGCTCAGGTCGGCCAAGCCTCCGACAAGAGCGCGCAGCCCTCGTAAAGCTCTCTGGTGGGGAACGAAAGGAACGATAAGAACCGCATGCCGCACAGCCCAGCCCACCTCACTCTGCCGGACGAAGCGGCGGTTGCGCAGAAATCGGCGCAGAAAGCGCAGATGCCCGCGATCGAGCGAACACCAGCCTACAAGCGCATTCTGCTGAAGCTCTCGGGCGAAGCGTTGATGGGCGACGACACTTACGGCATCAACCG
>DASPNJ010000083.1:0-85880 GCA_035626595.1 Burkholderiales bacterium | reverse complement strand
TCGGCTCCGGCGCCACCTTCGAGACGGTCGCTGCCGTCGCCGCCCTGAAGCAGGTCGGCGCCGTTGCGTCCCTGAAGATAGTCGTTACCGCCGAGCGCGCTGAGTACGTTCGCGGCATTGTCACCGACGAGCACGTCGTTCAGGTTCGAGCCCAGTACGCTCTCGATCGAGAGATAGGTGTCACCTGCGGCATCACCGGTGTTCTGGGTCCAGCTCCCGAGGTTTACGGTGACGCCGCTCGCTGCAGTCGCGTAGCTCGCGTAATCGGACCCGGCATCTCCGCGCAATTGGTCGGCGCCCGCGCCGCCGTCTAGCGTGTCGTTGCCGTCCATGCCGAGCAGCACGTCGTTGCCGCCGCGGCCAAAGAGCGCGTCGCCGCCGCCTGCACCCAGAAGCTGGTTCGCTGCGCCGTTGCCCAGCAGCGTGTCGGCATGGGCCGAGCCGATGACAGCTTCGATCGCGGCGAAGGTGTCGCCGGCTGCATCGCCCGTGTTCGACGCGGGCGCGCCGAGATCCACGAGGACGGCTGCGGGCGCGTAATGATAGGCCGCGTAATCTAGTCCCGCGCCGCCATCGAGCGCATCGGCGCCCGCGCTGCCTTCGAGCCGGTCGCTGCCGCTGCCGCCCACCAGCATGTCGACGCCGGGGCCGCCCTGTAGATAATCATCCTCATCGCCGCCATTGAGCCGGTCGTCGCCGGCGCGCCCGACGAGTGTGTCGTTTCCGCCGAGGCCGATGAGATGATCGTTGCCGGCACCGCCACTCAGCAGGTTCGCGCCGTTGTCGTTCACCGTGTTCGCCGTGTTATCACCTACAACGAGCCGGCCGAGGCTCACCGGAAAGCTGATGTTCTGCGTCGTGAGCGAGGCGAGCTCGGCTTCCAACGTTACCGTTTTGCCTTCGAAAGACAGGATGACAGAGCCTTCTGTCACCACCACGTTCGCCGCGGACGCGTTCACGTCGAACCGCAACGCATCAACTGCCGGATCGAACTCGATCAGTTGGCCGTCGTTAAGCTGGCTCCAACGATGAACGTCCGTCGTGCCCGTGATCGCGACGGTGACGCTGCCGACCGCTGCGAGCACGCCGCCGGTGCCCTGCGTTCCCGTATTGCCATCGAAGAACCGCCAGTCGATCTGCACGGACGGCGGCGGAGCGTCGCTCGTGTTGGAATAGGCGAGTGCGCGCAGCACGCCGTTCACGCGCTCCTGCGTCGCGTTCGCATTGAAGGTGAGCCCGAGCACCCCGCCGGAATTCGTATCGACGATGCCGACGATGACCCGGCCATACGTGAGAGCGCTTGCGCCGACAAGCGGTGAGAGCAGCCCGGTAGCCGAGAAGACGTCCTGCGCGCTTGCCCCGCCATGCCGCTCCAGCCTGAGTGTCGCGCCCGCGTAGTGTCCCTGCGCTGAAAGCGCTACGTCGAACACTTCGACGTTCGAATCGAACACCACTGCCGAGTGTCCTTCGAAATAGGTCGGACGCGCATTCAGCGTGTCGAAACCGGGACCAAACGTGGTGTCGAACGTGCCGTCAGCATTGAGCCGCACGAGGCCAAAATCGCTGCGTATTTCTTCGCCCGCCGAACCCGCGACCAGGATCTTTCCGTCCGCCTGCACCCTGACGCTACTCGCCTTATCCCACGTACCGAAGTCGACGGTGACGATGCCATCGTTCGAGAACGTCGGATCGAGCGTGCCATCGGCATTGAGACGGAGCAGGACGAAATCACGGCCCGTCGCGCCGCTCGACGATCCCCAGCCCGCGACGAGGATTTTGCCGTCGGCTTGCAGCGTGAGGCTTTCGGCCCGCTCGGAAAAACCCGCCGACACCGGCAGCGTGAGCTTGCCGTCGCCGGAGAAGGTCGTGTCGAGTGTGCCGTCGGCGTTGTACCGCACCAATGCGAAATCCATGTCGAACACGACCGGCTCGCCTAGGCCGTGCTGGTGCTGGCTCTCTCCTGCGACCAGTATCTTGCCGTCGGACTGCAGAGCGACACTCGTTGCGAGGTCGTCGGCGGAGCGAACGAAATTGCCATTGCCGATCGGGGTGGTGACCGTGCCGTCGCCGCCGAACGTGCCGTCGAGCGTGCCGTTGCTGTTGTAGCGCGCAACGGCGAAATCGAGATCGGCGCCGATGCGGCTGGCGCCCACGACCACGATCTTGCCGTCGTTCTGTATCGCCATGTCGGCGGCGATCTCCTCACCGCCCGCCTCGAAGTCCGTCGTGACTTTGCCGTCGGAATCGAAGGCGGCGTCGAGGCTCCCGTTCGAGTTGTAGCGCACGACGATGAAGTCCGACCCGGAGCCGTCGCCCGGATGCCCGTGGCCGGCGACGACGATCCTGCCGTCGCTCTGGATGGCGATGCCGGCGGCGAAATTGGTGGCCAGGGTTGGGGTCGTGACGACCCCGTCACCGCTGAACGACGTGTCGAGGCTGCCGTCCTGGTTGTAACGCGTGACCACGAACCCGGTTGCCGTATAACCCCCTACGACGGCTTTGCCGTCGGGCTGAAGCGCAACCCCTTGACCAACCGTGTGGCCGCCCCCGAGATGGGTCGTGACGAGTCCGTCGCCGCCGAACGTCACGTCCAGAATGCCGCTCGTGCTATAGCGCGCGAGTGCGAATGCCTGGCCCATCCCCACGGCATCTCGCGAACCCGCAACGAGAATGCGGCCGTCGTCGAGTAACGCGAGACTCCAAGCGCTGTCCTGACTGTCCGCGTCGAAATCCGTTACAAGCCGGCCGCGAACGACGAAAGTCGGCGATGTGTTTACAGCCATCGTGATTCCCCCTGATTCGGTTTCACCGCGTTCGTCGCCAGGTCTGCGCGCCCGGCTCCGGTGTGATCAATTTCGCGCTGTCGCCCGATGGTAGCGGAACGCCACCATTCGATAACGCATTGAAATCAAAAATTTGGATGCGCGGTCAGAGTTTTCCTGACGCGCCGGTGTAAAAAGCCCGGCTGGCATAATCAAGGCCATCCCGGAACGTCTTACGAAGGAAACGCAATGGACTACAAGTGCCTGCTGTACAGCGTGCAGGAGCGCGTGGCGACGCTCACGCTCAATCGGCCCGAGCGCCTGAACGCGCTCGGCGATACGCTGCGCGAAGATTTGCATGACGCGCTGAAACGCGCCGCAGCCGACGCCGATGTCGGCGCGATCGTGATCACCGGCGCCGGGCGCGGCTTCTGCTCCGGCGGCGACGTGAAATCGATGAGCGAGCGCGCCGCATCCGGTGCGACGCCGCCCGTGACCGAGCGCTTCGCGCCGCTGCGCGACCGCACGATCCTCGCCATGCGCGACTGTCCAAAGCCGATCATCGCTGCCGTGAACGGTGCGGCCGCGGGCGCCGGAATGAATCTCGCGCTCGCCTGCGACATGCGGATCGCCTCGACCGCCGCGAAGTTCTCGCAGGCGTTCGTGAAGCGCGGGCTCGCGCCCGACTGGGGCGGCACGTGGTTCCTGCCGCGCGTGGTGGGCACGGCGAAAGCTTTCGAGCTCATCCTGACCGGAGACTCGATCGACGCCGCGAAAGCGCTCGAGCTCGGCATCGTGAATGCCGTGGTCGCACCCGAAGAGCTGATGAACGCAGCCCAGAACCTCGCCCGCAGGATCGCGAACGGTCCCCCGGTCGCGATCGCGCTCTCCAAGCGCGCGATCTACCACAACGAGGACGTGGACCTTCGTTCGGGCCTGGAATTCGAAACGTTCGCGCAGACGCTGTGCCGCGAGACCGAGGACTCCAAAGAGGGCGTGCGCGCGTTCATGGAAAAGCGCGCGCCGGTGTTTCGCGGACGCTAGAGCTTGGCGAAGCCGCCGGATTCGACGCCTTACCGCGTGCTGCAGGACCGGCCGTTTCTGGTCCTGCTCGTCGCGATCACGGCCGCGTTCGCGTGGATCCTGTGGCCGTTCTATGGCGTCATCTTCTGGGCGACGGTGCTCGCCATCCTGTTCGCGCCGCTGCATCGGAGGCTCACGAAGCGGATGGGGCAGCGGCATAACCTCGCCGCGCTCGCGACCACCGCCGTGATCGTGCTGATCGTCATCCTGCCCGCCGGCATCGTTACGGGTCTCCTCATCCAGGAGGGGATCGGCGTTTACGTGCGCATCCAGTCCGGCGAGCTCGATTTCGCGCGGTACTTCCAGCAGGTGCTGGGAGCGCTCCCGGGATGGGCGAGCGGCCTTCTGGACCGATTCGGCATCGGGAGTCTCGCGGACGTGCAGGCAAGACTTTCGGCGGGTCTCTCGAAAGGCGTCCAGTTCCTGGCGGGGCAGGCGATGAACGTCGGACAGAACGCCGCCGAGTTCGTCGTCAATTTCTTCATCATGCTCTATCTGCTGTTCTTCTTCCTGCGCGACGGCGGCGCGCTGTCGCTCAGGATGAAGCACGCGCTGCCGCTGGACGAGGACCTCCAGCAGAACCTCGCGACCAAGTTCGCGACTGTGATCCGCGCGACCATCAAAGGCAATATCGTCGTCGCGATCATCCAGGGCGCGCTCGGCGGCCTCATTTTCTGGCTGCTGGAAGTGCGCGCGCCGGTGTTCTGGGCGGTCATCATGATGTTCCTGTCGCTGCTGCCCGCGGTCGGTACGGCGCTCGTGTGGGGGCCCGTCGCGATCTATCTCCTCGTGACGGGTGCGATCTGGCAGGGGATCGTGCTGATCGCTTATGGGGTGCTGGTGATCGGCCTCGTGGACAACGTGCTGCGCCCCATTCTCGTCGGCAAGGACACCAAGATGCCCGACTGGGTCGTCCTCATCTCGACGCTCGGCGGCATGGTGATCTTCGGTTTCAACGGCTTCGTCATCGGTCCCGTGATCGCCGCCATGTTCATCGCGGTGTGGGCGGTCGTCGGCAACTCGCGCGCGAAAGCATAGGCCTGCCGTTTGCAATGCCGCTCACGCGTCGAAAACGCGTTTCCACGGCATAAACGGAGGTGTTTATGAAACAGCCAGTTTTTCTTACAGCCCTGCTTGCGCTCGTCCTTGCTGTCCCGGTCGGCGTACAGGCTGCTCAGCGCGACAAAGGCGAGCGGGCGGACAAAGCCGCCAGCTCCAGCCTGTCGCGGCAGGACAAACGATTCATCGACAAGGCGATGCAGGACAACAATGCCGAGCTCGCGCTGGCGAAGGTCGCCCTCGAGAAGGCGCAGAACGCCGAAGTGAAGTCTTTCGCCCAGCGGCTGCTCGACGACCACACCAAGGCCGGCAGCGAGCTCGAGGGCATCGTGAGCAGGCTCGGCTACACGCCGCCGAAGAAGGCGCAGGAGAAAGAGCCGCGCGACGCGCAGAAGTTCGCCAAGATGAGCGGCGAGAAATTCGACCGCGAGTTCTCGAAGCACATGGTGAAGGACCACGAGAAGGCGGTGAAGCTCTTCAAGGATCAGGCGCAGGACGGTCAGTCGCAGGAGCTCTGGCAGTTCGCGCAGAAGACCTTGCCGACACTCGAAGAGCACCTGCGGATATCGAAGCAGCTCGCGGGCGACTCGGGCGAGCGCAGGGAACGCAAGCGCAAGGCGTCATAGTCACGAACTCCCGATACCGACCTTCCCCCGCAAGGGGGGAAGGGGTCAGGCGGTGACTGCCCCCTTCACCCACTCGTCGTAGCGCTCGAGCAGGTCCGGAACGTCGACGTAAACGGCGATCGCGCCCGCCTTCCGCAGCGTCTCCTCGTCGAATCCGCCGGAGGTGAGCGCGATCGTCGGCATGCCGGCGCGCGCGGCGGCCAGCGCATCGTAGGGCGTGTCCCCTACGACGAGCGCCTGCTCGCGCGGCACATCGTCCAGCAGCGCCAACGCCGCTTCGAAAATGTCCGGGCAAGGCTTCGAGCGGTCGGCGTCATCCGCCGAAGTCATCCCCGTCACGAGATGCTCGACACCGAGATTTTTCACATGCGTCTCGAGCTCGGCCGCCGGGGCGGACGTCGCGAGCGCGATCTTCAGGCCGTCACCGCGCAGGCGCTCGAACAGCGCGCGCACTCCGGGAAACGGCCGCGCCTGCGGCAGGTAGTCGCGCGCGAAGATTTCGACACGCAGCTTGTCGAGCTGCTGTCCGAATTTCTCCACCTCGTCCTGGGTGAGGAACACCGGAATCAACTGGTCGCCGCCCTTCCCGATCTGCGCGTGGACCTCGTCGCGCTTGAGGCCGATGCCGTGGTGCGCGAACGCTTCGCGCCAGGCTTCGATGTGAAGGTCGTTCGAATCGACGAGCGTGCCGTCGACATCGAAGATCACGCCTTTGAGTTGTCGAGCCATCGTATGCATGAGGCGACGCGAATCAATCGCCATGCCCGCGCGCTGCCGTTTGCGGGCTCTTTAGAATAGGACGATGCCGCGTTTCCGGCCTGCACCCGCGCTCGAGGTCAGCACCTGGGTCAATACGTCCGAGTCGCTGACGCTGGAGGCCTTGCGCGGCCGCGTGGTCGTCCTGCACGCGTTCCAGATGCTGTGCCCGGGCTGCGTGGAGCTCGCGACGCCTCAGGCGCAGCGCGCGCACGAATTCTTCTCGCGCGACGAGGTTGCGGTGGTCGGGCTGCATTGCGTGTTCGAGAACCACGACGCGCAGTCGCCGCAGGCGCTCGAGCGCTACGTCGCCGAACATCGGCTGACTTTTCCCATCGGCGTCGATCAACCGGATGGGCGCGGCGGCATCCCGCTCACTATGCGTGCGCTCAATCTGGACGGTACGCCCACACTCGTTCTGCTCGACCGCCACGGATCGGTCCGCATGAAGCGGCTGGGGCACGTGCCGGATCTCGAGCTCGGTGCCGCGATCGCGACGCTGCTGGCCGAGCCGCGATGACCGGCTCCGAATTCCTGCGTTTCGTCGTCACGCTGACGGCCGTCGTCGATCCGTTTCTCGCCGTCCCGTTCTTCCTCGCGTGCACGCACGGGCGCACGATCGCTCAGCGCGTGACGCTCGCGCGCACGGTCGCGCTGACGGTCTTCTGCGTGCTCGCCGCGGCCGCGTTCGCGGGCGAGCTCGTGCTGCAGGCGATCGGCGCGAGCCTGCCGGCGTTTCGGGTCGGCGGCGGCCTCGTCCTGCTGCTGATGGCGCTCGCGATGCTGAATGCGCAGGCTGGCGCCGTGCGGCAGTCGAAGGCGGAGGCGCAGGAGCTGGAAGCGGGTGACGTCGGCGGCGTGGTGCCCATCGCCATTCCGCTGCTGGCCGGTCCCGGTGCGATCAGCACGGCGATCATCGCCGTCGACCAAGGGGGCATCGTCCAGAATCTGACGGTGGTCGCGGGCATTGCGATCGTCTGTCTCGTATCGTGGCTGGTGCTGCGCAACGCGCACATCATCGCGTTGCGCCTGAGCACCACGGCGATGAATATCGCGACCCGGATTCTGGGCCTGCTGCTCGCCGCGATGGCGGTCCAGATCATGGCCGAAGGACTGAGGCAGCTCTTTCCGGGCCTGTCGGCGTGATTCGCGCGCCCGTCCGCGCCGGCGCGGCGGTGCGATACTAGGCGCATGACTCCGGAAACGATGTTCGAAAAAATCTGGCGCCGTCACGTCGTGGCGGAAGAAGACGGCGAGGTGCTCCTCTACGTGGACCGGGCGCTGATACACGAAGGCTCCTCGCACGCCTTCGAAGCGCTCGAAGCGCAGAAGCGCCGCGTTGCCCGGCCGCAGCAGGTATTCGCGTTCACCGACCATTACGTGCCGACGACCGGCCGCGACAAGGGTGTGGACGGCATCGCCGTGCCCGAGATCCGCAATATGGTCAAGAAGCTTCACGCGAACGCGGCCGCGCACGGCATCACGCTCTTCGGCATCGACGACCCGCGTCAGGGCATCCTGCACATCGTGCCGCCGGAGCAGGGCATCACGCAGCCGGGGCTGCTCATCTGCGGCGCCGACTCGCATACCTCGACGCACGGCGCGTTCGGCACGCTCGCTTTCGGCATCGGCGCCTCCGAGATGATGCACGTGCTCTCGACCCAGATGATCTGGCAGCGCAAGCCGCGCACGCTCCGCATCACCGTCAACGGCGAGCTCGCGCCCGGCGTGTCGCCCAAGGACGTGATCCTCGCGATCATCGGGAAGATCGGCGTCGGCGGCGGCGTCGGCCACGTGATCGAGTACGCGGGCTCGACGTTCAGCGGCATGAGCATGGAAGGCCGCATGACCGTGTGCAACATGTCGATCGAAGGCGGCGCGCGCGCGGGGATGATCGCGCCGGATGAGACCACCTTCGCTTACATGGAAGGGCGGCCGTATGCGCCGAAGGGCAGGAATTGGGAGGATGCGGTGCGCCATTGGCGCACCTTACGGAGCGACGCGGAGGCGAACTTTGACAAAGAGGTGACACTCGACGCCTCGGAGCTCGCGCCGATGGTGACGTGGGGTACCAATCCCGAACAGACGCTGCCGATCACCGGCAGCGTTCCGCGGCCGGACAGCGCCGTGAGCGCGGAGCAGTCGGCAGAGTACGCGGCGGCGCTCGAGTACATGGCGCTCACGCCGGGCATGCCGCTGCGCGACGTCGTGATAGACCGCGTGTTCATCGGCTCGTGCACCAACAGCCGCATCGAAGACCTGCGCGCCGCGGCCGAGGTCGCGCGCCTGGGGAAAGCGAAAGTGCCCGCGTGGATCGTGCCGGGATCGAGGCTGGTGCAGCGGCAGGCCGAGCGCGAAGGCCTCGACCGCGTGTTCCGCGACGCCGGCTTCGAGTGGCGCGAGCCGGGCTGCTCGCTGTGCACCGCGATCAACGGCGACCAGTTGCAGCCGGGCGAGCGCTGCGTCTCGACGTCGAACCGCAACTTCCGCGGTCGCCAGGGCACCGGCGGCCGCACCCACCTCGCGAGCCCCGCGATGGCGGCCGCGGCCGCGATTGCCGGCCGACTGACCGACGTGCGCGAGCTGCTGAAATAGAAAGCCGATGGAACCTTTCACGCACTTGACGGCGCTCGCCGCGCCGATCGACGAGCCGAACGTCGACACGAATCAGCTCTGCCCGACGCGCTTCAACAAGCTGCCGCGCGGGCCGCAGCACGCGCGCGTGCTGTTCCACGACCTGCGGTTCGACCAGGAAGGCCGCGAGAAGGATTTCATCCTGAACCGCGAGCCGTACCGCAACGCCCGGATCATCGTGGCCGACCGCAACTGGGGCTGTGGATCGTCCCGCGAAAGCGCGGTGTATGCCCTGTACGAATTCGGCATCCGCTGCGTGATCGCATCGAGCTTCGGCGACATCCACGCGAACAACTGTTTCAAGAACGGTCTGCTGCCGGTCGCGCTGAGCGATGCGGAAGTCGCCGACATTCGCGCCCAGCTCCACGCCAATCCGGGCGCGAGCGTGAGCGTCGATCTCGCAGCACAGACCGTCACCGATCCCGCAGGCAGAGTGCATCGCTTCGAGATTCACCTGGTGCGCAAGAAATGTCTGCTCGAAGGTCTCGACGACATCGCGCGCACCCACCAGTACGCCGAGCGCCTCGCGATGTTCGAGGACGAGTACCGCTCGGAGCGGCCGTGGCTGTACGAAAACACCGGATAGAGGCGGAGATAATGGCCGAAGTTGCCGCCCGGGATAACCGCTGCGTGCTGCATCGCACCACGACATTCGACAAGACCAAATACCGCCGCAAGCTGCACCGCACCAACGGTTGCCGGCGTGAGCCCCGACAGCGCATTCGCGACGATGCCCGGTGCCTGACGGTTTGACACCCATGGGTGGCAAGCCTAGCCTTTTGGCGAAAGGAAAGGCGGTTACGGAGGGAAACCCTGGTTTCCCTCTGTTCGTGGGGCGGCGAGGCCCGAGCCTTCAGGCGAGCGCCGCACCTAATTTCAGGCTTTGCCCACGCAGGGAGGTCAGCATGAGCGCGCGTCTGAGTCCCGCGAAAGTCCATTCACGCCTGAATCACCCCGTCATCGACGCCGACGATCACTGGCTCGAATACGTTTCCGTTTTCAGCCCGAGTTTCTTCGCGGGCACCGTCGTCGAGAAAGAAGCAGCCGCCGTGCTGGCCGCGCAGGCTCCGGCGCCGGAGGCGAAGGCGGCATAGAACAGCTCAGGGTGGGTCGAAGACCGACCGGCGGTGCGCGATTCGCGCACCCTACGTTGGAAATGCTCGGCGCCAGGGGGCGTCGAGCTCAAAAGGGGAGGCGGAAACATGCTCGGCAGAAGTCTTGTTGGCGCGGCGCTCGCCGCGCTCTGTTTGCAGGCGTACGCGGCGCAGGACGTGAAGCTTCCGGCGACGCTCACGCTGACGGCCTACGACACCGGCTCGTCGGGTTTCAACATCGCGGTCGCGATCGGCAAGGCGTTCAAGGACAAATACGGCACCGACGTGCGCGTGCTGCCGGCGGGCAACGACGTCGCGCGCCTCGCGCCCGTCAGAGGCGGCCGCGCGCAGGCCTCCGCGATGGGCATCGGCGTGTACTTCGCGCAGGAAGGCGTGTTCGAGTTCGGCGTGAAGGAATGGGGCCCGCAGCCGCTGCGGCTCATGATGGCCTCGTCGGCCTGCAACGCGATCTCACTCGGCGTCGCGAAAGATACCGGCGTGAAGGAGATCAAGGACCTGAAAGGCAAGCGCGTCGGCATGGTCGTCGGCGCGCCCGCGCTCAATCAGAACGCGTTTGCCGTGCTCGCGTTCGGCAACCTCACGCGCAACGACGTGAAGCTCGTCGAGTTCTCGAGCTACGGTGCGATGTGGAAAGGCATCCTCAATAACGAGGTGGATGCCGCGATCGCTTCAACGATTTCCGGCCAGGCGAAAGAAGCCGAGGCTTCACCGCGGGGTCTCGTGTACCCGCCGACACCGGCCTCGGACAAGGCCGGCTGGGATCGATTGCACAAGTTCGGCCCCTATTACGCCCCGCACAGAGCGACGTGCGGCGTCGGCATCACCAAGGACAAGCCGGTCGAGCTGCCCAATTATCCCTACCCGATCATGATGGCGTACGCGAATCAGTCCGCCGACGTTGTGTACGGGATGACCCGGGGCATGATCCAGAACTACGCGGCGTACAAGGACGGCGCGCCTGGCGCGGACGGTTTCGAGCTCTCGCGCCAGAATTTCACGTGGGTGCTGCCGTATCACGAAGGTGCGGTCCGGGCCTTCAAGGAAGCCGGCGTGTGGAAGGCCGAGCACGAATCGCACAATCAGGCGCTGCTCAAACGCCAGCAGGTGCTCGCCGATGCCTGGGGCGCGTTCCTCAAGACCAACCCGTCCGACGACAAAGCCGCCTTCGGCAAAGCCTGGATCGCCACGCGTGCCGCGGCGCTGAAGAAGGCGGGCCTGCCCACGGTCTTCGACTAGGGTCGCGCCGCTCGCCTTCGGCTCGGGCCTCGGCGCTCACGAACAGAGGGAAACCTTCTACGGTTTCCCTCCGTTACCTCCTTCCCCCAAAGAACAATTCAAGTGGCGAGCGTACGTGACCGCGTGCAGGGTCTCCCCGATCCGCACGTCGCACCGGCGGAAAGCGAGACGCTGCGCATCCGGAAGCTCCCGCCGCGCTGGCGCTGGCTGCTGATCGTCGCATCCGCGCTCACGATCTTCCTCTGCGTCAACCAGCAGTTCGTACTGCGGTTCTTCATCGGCTTCACGCCGCTCAACACCGAGTACTACTACGCGCTGGTGCTGGTGATGCTGCCGTTCGTGTTCGTGGTGTTCCCGGGCGGGCCGCGCGCGCCGCTCGATCGCGTGACGTGGCTCGACACGCTGCTCTTCGTCGCGACGCTCGCGGCTTCGTTCGTGCTGCTGCTGAACATCCGCAAGGCGGCCGAGCTCGGCTGGGAATTCGGCGGCGCGCCCGATTCGATAGTCTGGACCGGCTACCTCATGTGGGCGCTCCTCATGGAGGGGCTGCGGCGCACCGGCGGCTGGGGCCTCGTGCTGTCGGTGGCGCCGTTCACGTTCTATCCGCTGTTCGCGGAAGCCGCGTGGCTGGGGCCGCTCAAAGGCACGCAATCGACCCCCGCGCAGGCGAGCGCATACCACATGCTCTCGGTCGAAAGCCTGCTGGGCATCCCGGTGCAGGCGTTCGCGGAAACCGTGATCGGCTTTCTCGTCTTCGGAACGGCGCTCATGCTGACCGGGGCGGGCAAGTTCTTCCTGAACGTCGCGTTCGCGCTGTGCGGAACCTTTCGCGGCGGCGCCGCCAAGGTGGGCATCTTCGCGAGCGCGCTGCTCGGCATGATGTCGGGTTCGATCGTCAGCAACGTCCTCACGGCCGGCACGATGACGATACCGGTGATGAAGCGCACCGGGTTTCGTCCGTCTTATGCCGCTGCGATCGAAGCCTGCGCTTCTACCGGTGCCGTGCTTGCGCCGCCGGTCATGGGCGCCACCGCCTTCGTCATGGCGCAATTCCTGAACGTGAGCTACGCGGAAGTGGCGCTCGCGGCGGCCATTCCGGCGCTGCTCTACTACTTCGGCCTCTTCATGCAGGTCGATGCCTACGCCGCGCGTCACGGGCTCAAAGGACTGCCCCGCGAGGAGCTGCCCGATCTCTGGACGTCGGTGAAGGAGGGTTGGTACTACGGATTCGTGATCGCGCTGCTGATCTTCATGCTGCTCATCATGAAGCGTGAAAGCCATGCGCCGTTCTACGCCACGGCGCTGCTCCTCGTGCTGAACCAGCTCTTCAATCGCGAGAAATGGAACTGGGGCACGGTCGCGAAGTTTCTCGAAGTGAACGGCCGGACCTTCGTGGAGCTGATGGGCATCCTCGCGGGCTGCGGACTATTGATCGGCGCGTTCTCGCTGACCGGCGTCATCTCGAGCCTCGCGAACGACATGCTGACGATCGCCGGCAACAACGCGCTGCTGCTGCTCGCGATGGCGGCGGTGACGAGCCTGGTGCTCGGACTCGGGCTCACGACGACCGCGTGCTACATCTTTCTCGCGATTCTCGTCGGCCCCGCGCTCGAAAAGGCGGGGCTCAACAAGATGGCCGTCCACATGTTCATCTTCTACTGGGGGATGCTCTCGTCGATCACGCCGCCGGTGGCGATCGCCTCGTTCGCCGCTGCGGGCATCGCGAACGCGCCGCCGATGCAGACCGGCTGGGAGTCGATGCGCGTGGGGTCGATCATCTACTTCATCCCGTTCTTCTTCGTGTTGAATCCCGCGTTCGTGCTGGAAGGACCGTTCACCGAAACGCTCATCCTCACGAGCACGGCGGCGATCGGCATCGTATTCATCTGCGGCGGCATACAGGGTTATCAGGTGGGGCTCGGCGACCTGAGCGCGTGCCGGCGCTTCGAATGGCCGCTGCGGACGCTGCTGATCGCCGGCGGCTTCGTGCTCGCGGCGCCGGGGGGCGGCATAATACCGGTCTCGCACGTTGAGATGATCGCAATCGCCGTGGCGCTGCTCCTTCCTGCCGTCGCGGTGGCGTGCTGGGCATCGAGGCAATCCCGCGCATGACCCGGCGAAACCAATGGAGAGAACAATGGGCAGTGAAGAAGTCGGAGTCAGCATCGAAGGTCACATCGCGACGGTGGAGATCCGCCGTCCGCCGAACAACTTCCTCGACATCGAGCTCGTCGCCGATCTCGCGACCGCGCTCGAAGCGCTCGACAAGGACCGCAATGTCTGGTGCGTCGTGCTCGCCGCGGCCGGCAAGCATTTCTGCGCCGGTGCGAACCTGAAGAAGCGCCTCGACGATCAGGCCGCAGGGAGACCGCTGCCGCCGCCGGGACGCCACCTGTACCACGAAGCCCAACGCCTGATTGCCACGAAAAAGCCGATCGTCGCGGCGGTGCACGGCAGCGCGATCGGTGCGGGGCTCGGGCTCGCGCTGGTCGCCGACTTCCGTGTGACCTGCAAGGAAGCGCGGCTTGCGGCGAACTTCTGCGCCATGGGTTATCACCCCGGCTTCGGCATGACCGTCACGCTGCCGCGCCTGGTCGGACACCAGAAAGCGAAGTGGCTGTTCCTCACGGGCAAGCGCATTCCCGGCGACGAAGCCGTCGCGATCGGCCTCGCGGACCGCCTCGTGCCGCAGGATCAGGTGCGGCAGGCGGCGGTGGAGATGGCGGGCGAGATCGCCAAAGCCGGACCGCTCGGCGTGCAGTCGGCGCGCGAGACGCTCAATCTCGATCTCGTTCCCGCGTTCCGCGCCGCGACCGAGCGCGAGATGTTCCAGCAGCAGGTGCTGCGCGAGACCAACGACTTCAAGGAAGGCGTCAAAGCCGGCTTCGATCGCCGCGAGCCGGCGTTCACCGCAACGTAGCCTTCGTAGGAGGGCGCTTGTCTACGCGGTGGGTTTCGCTTCGCTCAACCCATCGTACGCGACTAGCGTGCGAGCGGCAGCTCGAACCAGAACGTCGCACCGGCGCCGGGGGCGGATTCGAATCCGATTGCTCCGCCGCTTGCTTCAACGATGGCCTTGGAAATCGCGAGCCCGAGTCCGGTGCCCCCGTGGGGGGCGTTACCGCCGGTATGCGCCTGTGCGAACCGTGTGAAGATGCGCGAGCGGAATTCATCCGGAACCCCCGGTCCCCGGTCCGCGATTTCCACCCGCGTCCGTCCTTCGCGCTCGCTCGCGCGAACCGTCACCGGCGCATCCGCTGGGCTGAAACGCGCGGCGTTCGAGAGCAGGTTGGTCAGGACCTGTAGCACTCGCGCTTCGTCGGCCCAGATGCGCACCGGCGGGACCGGTTCGGCGAGCTCGAAACGCGTGCCATACCGTTCCGCGTACGGCGCATTCACGCGCAGCGCGTGGCGCAGCAGCGCCGGCAGCTCGAGCGCTTTCGGCTCGAGCGCGATGCGACCGGCCTCGAGCTTCTCGATATCGAGGATGTCGTTCACCAGCGCCGCGAGCCGCTCGGCGTTCTCGTAGGCGAGATCGAGCAGCACGCGGGTTTCCTCGGGCAGTGTCGCGCTGTCTTCCTTGATGAGCGCGAGCCCGCCGATGATGGAGGTAAGCGGCGTGCGCAGCTCGTGGCTCACGGTCGCCACGAACTCGTCCTTCATTTCCTCGACGACCTTTTTCTCCGTGATATCGGCGTTGGTGCCGGTCAGGCGAACCGCGCGGCCGTTTTCGTCGCGCTCCGTCACTTTCGCGCGACTGACGATCCATTTCCACCGGCCGTCGTAGGTACGCACCCGGTGCTCGATCTCGTAGTACGGCACGGCGCCGCGCAGTACTTGCGCGAGGTGGTGCCTGAGGCGCGGCGCGTCCTCCGGGTGGACCGTGCCTTCCAGACGGTCGATGGTGGTGAGCGTCGGCTGGGCCGGGCCGCCGCGCATCACGTTCCAGCTCTCCGACAGCGCGACGGTGCCCTCGGTCACGTGCCAGTCGAAGAGCGCGAGCTTGGAGCCCTCCAGCGCCATGGTGAGCTGTTCGCGGCTCTGGTGGAGATCCCGCGTCATGCGCGCCGCGAGACGCAACGCGCGGGCGCGGGTCGTCGCAAGCGTCCACACCAGCGCGGTGACCAGCAGGCTGATGGCGATGCCGGAAGCGAGCACGACGCGCGGACGGGTGCGATCAACGCTCGCCATGAGCGCGGGCAGCGCGCTCGTGCGCACCGTCCACACGTGGTCGGCCACAACGACTCGCGACACCGTCACGAAGGACGCTTCGTCGCGTGCCGTGTCGCGCGCGCTGTCGTACAGCCGGCCCTCGTCGCTCACCTCGTGCCCGTCGAAGATTTCCACGCGCAGATCGGGAACGCCGCCGAGCAGCCCGCGCATGAGATCCGCCATCCTGAACGCCGCGTAGACGTAGCCGGTCAGCGCACGCTGGCGTTGCGCTTGCGTCCCGGTCTCCGCGCCGTTCGCGTAGAGCGGGAGGTACACGAGAAAGCCGGGTTGCGTGCCGGTCGGCCCTTCCTGCACGAGCGTGACCTTTCCGGACACCGCGGCCTCGCCGCTGTCCCGCGCGCGCTCCATGGCCGCCCGGCGTACGGGCTCGGTGTACATGTCGTAACCCAGCGCACGCAGGTTGCGCTCGTTCATGGGCTCGATGTAGCGCACCGCGAAATACTCCGGCCGCTCGCCCGGCGGCGTTATGCCGAACGCGGTGCTGTGCCGCCGCATGGCGGTGACGAAGGCGCCGGCGTGCGCGTGCGCGACCCGGTGCACGATGCCGATCCCCTGTATGCCGGGATAGGTGTTCTCGAGGCGCAGCGTGTCCACGTAAGCGCGCCACTCGTACCATTCGACGCTCTCCGAGGCCGCGTGCAGCGCAACCCCGCCGCGCAGCACCTGGGCATAGTCGGTGATGCGCCCGCGGATCGCGTCCGTGATCTCGGTCACGCGAAACTCGAAGTGTGCCCGCGTGCTGGCTTCGAGCGCGTTCTCGGCGGCGTGCCACGCGATCGTCGTGGCAAGGAGCGTGAGCAGCAGCGTGACCGGCAGCGAGACATGGGTATAGCGCAACGCCAGCGGAAGCGCGCCGCCGGCGGTTTGCCGGTTGCCTGGTGCCGGCGCGGGTTGCCGGGGCCGTGCGCTCAAGAGCTTGCGCCGACGAGGCGCCGCACCCGCTCCCGCAGCTCTTCCGGCTTGAACGGCTTCACGATGAACTCGCTCGCACCGCGCTCCATCGCGCGCGCCATGTCTTTTTCCTGCGAGCGCGCGGTGAGCATCAGCACCGGCACGTTGCGCCACGCCTCACGCGCGCGCATGAGCTCGAGCAGCGCATAGCCGTCCACATGCGGCAGCATGAGATCGAGGGTGACGAGCGCGGGGACCGCGCCGTCCTCGATGGCCTTCTGCGCTTCACGCCCGTCGCGGATGCACGTGACCGTGTAACCCTCGCGCTTCAATATGATCTGAAGCAGCGTGGAGATGCTCGGATCGTCGTCGATGACGAGCGCCGTGCGGCCGGCGGGTGCTGCGGCGTTCATGATCTCGCGTCCTCGGATCGGGCGGCTGGCCGGGATTGTAGTGGGATCGCGCCGGTCGCGGCCCATTTCGCTATCATGGACACTGCCTCGTCACCGGATGCGCCATGCCTGCGGCCAATGCTTTTCCCACGAGCGACGACGACGTCTATGCACTCACTGCGCGCGGGGAAGCTCAGATTCGTTCCGCCGAGACCGATCTCAGCCCGCTCGCGCTCCAGCTCCTCGTGCTGGTGGACGGCAAGTCGAATCTGCGCGCGATCCGCCGGCACGCAGTCGGAGCGTCGGGCGCCGAAGTCGACGACGCGATCGGAGACCTGTTGCGCGATGGCATGATCTGCCCCGCGGTGCCGGTCGAGAACGATGCGATCGAATTCGAGATGTCGGGGCTCGTTCCCGCGCCCGACCGCGGGGCCGGCGCGATATCGGGCGAGACCGATTCGGGCCTGCAGTCGCTGCGCGAGCACGGCTACTACGTGCGCATCGCGCGCAGGCCGAGCAGCGCGCCGGCGCTGCCGCAGGGCCGCAAACCAGTCGTGATCGTGGTCGAGGACGAAGTCCATCTCGCGCGGTTCATGCGGCACTTCCTCACGTTCGAAGGCTTCGAGGTGCGCACCGCCGCGAACCGCGCCGAAATCGTCGAAGCATTCCGGCAGTCGCCCCCGCCGGACCTGATCCTGCTCGACGTGATGCTGCCGGACGCGGACGGCTTCGAGGTGCTCGCCAAAGTACGGCAGTACCCCGCTCTCCAGACCGTCCCGGTCATCATGATCACGGCAAAGGCGACGCGTGAAGCCGTCCTGAAAGGGCTGGCCGGAGGGGCCGACGGCTATATCACCAAGCCGTTCCAGCCGGAGGCACTGACGACGGCGATCCGCACGATGTTCGGCCTCGCGCAGCCCGTCCCCTCGACCGACGTGTGGAAGAACGATGACCGCGGACGATGAGTTTGCGGCAGTCATGGAGGCGCTGCGGGCGGAGTATCGGGCCGACCTCGCGCAGCAGATCCAGGCGGCCGTGGCGTTGTGGGCGCAGGCGACTGCCGCCGGCATGTCACCCGGATCGCTCAGCGAGTTGGTGAGATCGCTGCACAAGATGGCCGGTGCGGCAGGCACCTTCGGATTCGATCGCGTCAGCGAGCTCGCCGCCGACGCTGAAGCGCGCCTTGTCGCGTGCTGCGAGCGCGAGACCGCGCCCGCTCCGGATCAGCGCGCCGCCGTGGACGCGCTCATTGGTGAGCTGCGCGCGGAGCTGCCTCAGGCCTGAACGAGGTTCAGCGCGCGCTCGAGCCGGCGCCGGTGGGCCTTGGGCGCGCCCAGACAGTGGTACAGCGAGCGCGACATTTTGGTGTGCAGCGTGAGGCCGTACTCGCGCACCACGCCGATGCCGGCATGCACTTCGTGCGCGAAGTCGCAGGCGCGCATGTAGCTTTCGGACGCGACCGACTTCGCGACGTGAACGCTCGCGGCGGCATCCATGCCGCTGTCGAGCTTCCATAGCGCTTCGTAGGTCGTCCAGCGCGCCGCGTCGAGATAGTTGACCATGTGGATCACGTGGTCCTGCACGCGCTGGAAGCGGCCGATGATCTGGCCGAACTGCGTGCGCTCGCGCGCGTAATTGAGCGACATATCGAACACCGCTCTGCAGCCCCCGACCTTGTACGCGCAGAGTACCGGCGTCGCGGCGAGCATCGCGCGCTCCGCCGCGTCGTGCGCATCGAGGATCGCGTCTTGCGCGCTGACGCGCACGTTCTCGAGCGTGACCTCGCACTGGTCCGTGAGAAAACCGGCCAGCGCGCGCACGCCCACGCCCCGGGCTTTGCGATCGACGCGGAAGAAGCCCACACCGTCATCGATGCGGGCCGCGACCAGCAGGTCCGTCGCATACAGCGCGTCGTGCACGAAGACCTTGGTGCCGGTGAGCACGAAGCCGCCGTTTTCCCGTTTCGCCGCGAGACGCAACGCCCCGAGCGACCAGCCGTATTGCGCCTCGGTGAGCGCCAGCGCGAACACGCGCTCTCCGCTGGCAATCCGCGGCAGCCATGCTTTCTTCGTCGCCTCGTCCGCGGCTTCGAGCAGGATGCGCGCGCACAGCACGCTCGATGAGAGCAGCGGGCCGGGCACGGGTGCGGTGCCGAGCTCTTCGAACAGCACCGCCACGTCGGTCAGCTCGTTGCCGGTGCCGCCGTAAGCCTCCGGTATTGCCATGCCCGTCCAGCCGAGCTCCGCCATCTGCGGCCAGATCCCGTCCATCATCGGCGCCGGGTCGCGGTCGAGCGCCAGCAGCACTTCGCGTTTGCATGCGCCGCGCACGAAGTCGCGGCCGGAGTCCTGGATGAGCTGCTGGGTGTCGTTTAACGAGAGATCCATGCCTGTCTCCGGTTGTCATCGCGAGGAGGCAGTAAGGCCGACGTGGCGATCTCGTGGCGCACGGTCATTTTGCGGACGCTCCGGGATTGCTTCGTCGCGACAGTAGCCGCTCCTCGCAATGACTGTTCACCTTGGGGCTCTTGCGATGACGGTTCATTTCAGTGCGCCGGCTTTCTCTTTTTCGCGCCCGCCGATGCCGATCCGCCGCGAGATCACGACGCGCTGGATATCGGTCGTCGCGCCCGGATGCAGCGCGGTGATCGCGTCGCGCTGGAAGTACTCGATGTTGCCCCGGAGCGGCGCCCACTTCGCATCCTTCGTGAGCACGCGCGGCCCGGCGATGCGCAGCATCTTCTCCGCCATGTCGAGCCCGGAAAGCTTGCGCCGGAGGCTGTACTGCGCGCCTTCGTACGAGCGCGGCTGGTTGGTGTGCGCGAGCCAGTGGTTGCGCAGCGCGAAGAGCCGCGTCACCTCGGCCTCGATGTAGAGATCGACCAGCTCCGCGCGCGCGTCCGGGTCGTCGGCGATCGCGTAGCCGTCGTGCCGCTCGCGGCACATCTGGATGAAGTCGTACACGACGCGGCGATCCGCGAGCCGGCCCATGCCGCCGTGCTCGACTTCGAGATGCGTCGTCGCGACCTTCCAGCCGTTGTTCTCGCCGCCGACGAGGTTCTCGGCCGGGACGCGCACGTTGTCGAAGAAGATGGTGTTCTTCACACCCGAGCCGCTGCCGCCTTCGCCACCGGTGGCGAGCAGGTCCATCGGCGTCACCGTGATCCCGGGCAGGTCCATCGGGATCATGAGCCACGACAGATTCTTGTGGCGCTCGCCTTTGGGATCGGTGACGACGATCGTCCAGGAGAAATCCGCCCCGTGCGAGCTGCCGACGAAGATCTTCTGGCCGTTGACGACATAGGCGTCGCCGTCGCGAATGGCCGTCGTCTTGATGCCGGCCAGATCGGACCCGGCGCCCGGCTCGGTCAGGAGCTGCCACGTGCGCACGTCGCCCCGGCAGATGGGCGTGAGAAACCGCTTTTTGTGCTCGGGCGTGCCCCACACCAGGATCGTCGGCGCCGACATGCGCCCGCCGCCGTCGTAGTAGGGCGGAAGCGACAAGCCGATGCGCGCCATTTCGTCGTGCAGGATCACGACCTTCTCGGCGGAGAGCTCGCCGCCGCCGTATTCCTGCGGCATCGACGGATAGAGCCAGCCTTTCGAGCCGAGCCTGCGGCCGAGCTCGCGCCGCAGCGAATACTGCTCGTACGGCATGTCGCACGGGTCGACCGAGTGCTCGAGGTTGGGCGATACCGCGGACTCGAGAAACTCGCGCACCTCGGCGCGAAACGCGCTCTGCTCGGCCGAGTCTTCGATCGCGAAATTCATGAATGTGCCCCTTTGTTGCGGAACAGTGATTTTGCGCCCATTACGAGCCCCACCGCGATCGCGCCTGCGATGACGCCCGCCACGGCGCCGACGAGCGCGGTAACGAGCCATCCGGCGACGCCGCCGAAATCTTCGGTCCAGTGGTGAACGAGCGCCTCCGCGCCGGGAATGCCGTGAACGAGGATGCCGCCGCCGACCATGAACATCGCCGCGGTGCCGACGACCGAGATCGTCTTCATGAGGTACGGCGCCACGAACAGAATGGCGCGGCCGGCGGCGCGGCGCGCGGCGTCGGCCGCGTTGCTGAGGTGCAGGCCGAGGTCGTCGAGCTTGACGATGCCGGCGACCAGCCCGTACACGCCGACGGTCATGATGAGCGCGATGCTGGTCAGCACCGTGACCTGCGTCGCGAAGCGCGCGTCCGCCACGGTGCCGAGCGTGATCGCGATGATCTCCGCGGACAGGATGAAATCGGTGCGGATCGCGCCTTTGATCTTGTCGCGCTCGAAGGCCACGATGTCCAGGTTCTCGTTCTTGACCACTTCGACCAGCTCGACGTGGTGCGCATGGTCTTCCGCCCGGCTGTGCAGGAAACGGTGCGCGAGCTTCTCGAAGCCTTCGTAGCAGAGGAACGCGCCGCCGATCATGAGCAGCGGCGTCACGGCCCATGGCGCGAACGCGCTGATCGCGAGCGCTGCCGGCACCAGGATCAGCTTGTTCAGGAACGAGCCCTTGGTGACGCTCCACACCACGGGGAGCTCGCGATTGGGCGCGACGCCCGCGACCTGCTGGGCATTCAGCGCGAGATCGTCGCCGAGCACGCCGGCTGTCTTGCGCGCCGCGACTTTGGTCATGACCGCGACGTCATCGAGGATCGTCGCGATGTCGTCGATCAGTGCGAGGAGACTGCTTGCCGCCATGCCTGGTGCGCCGGTGATCCGGTCTAAAGCGGGACCATTCCCATCCAGAACATGAGCTTGTCGCCGACATCGACGTCGTACTTGCGTACGAACGTGAGCTTGCCGTCGTCGCCGATGCGCAACACCGAAAGACCGGCAGCGACGGTGCGTATCGCGTCGCCGTCGCGCAACTTGACCGGCTTGTTGTGCTGGGCCACCAGCATGCGCCCGCTCGGATCGATGTGGAACGTACGCGGGTGAATGGCGCGCGTCTCGATATGCTGAATCGGTGTCGGCTCGCCGGTTTGCTGATCGATCGAATACACCACGATGCTGTTCTCGCCGCCCTTGAACACCTGCTCGCCCTTGTATTCGACCGTCGCCTGCGCGCGGTTCGCGCCGTAGAGGAAGCGGCCGTTCGGATGCACGTGCACGGTGCTCGCGGCCTGACGCGCGCGGATGTTGTTAGGCTCCTTCAGCGTATCGGCGCGGAAGGCGATCTCCGGATCGACGCGGCCGTTTTCCATGCGGTAGGTGTACATCTTGTTCTGCGTTTCGATCGAGACGTACATCCACGGCTTCGTCGGATGGAAGTCGAGGTGCCGCGGGCCGAAATTCCGGCCGCCGTCCGGAGCGACGGAGACGCAGCTCGTGAGCAGCCCGTCCGTATAGTCGAAGACCTTCAATGCGCCGGGATCCTCGGGGCGCTGCGCGGTGCCTTCGTTTCCGCGGGTGACCAGAATCGCGAGCTTGTTGTCGGGCGTGACGCGAATCTGGTGTGCGTAGATGCCCGAGTCGAGCGCTCCCGGCTGTTTCACTTCCTCCCCCGGCGTGAAGTCCTCGTTGATGCGGTAGACGTTGAGCCCGCTCGGCCGGTTGTACGCCACCAGGATGTGCTTCGACGGTCTGTCGAGCGTCATGTGGATCGGACGCGTCGGGAGCCGGATCGGGTCGCCGTGCTTCGAGAGTGCGCCGGTCTCGGGATCGATGCGCAACGCCGTGACATGGTGCTCCGTGCCGGCCTTGCCGTGGCCCGATTCGCTGCTGCTGGTCGCGACGTACAGATAACGTCCTGATTTGTGCGGCCACGCGTACTGCACGCCGGCGGGCAGCGTCACCGTATCGCGCTTGGTGAGCGTTGCGTTTTCGACATCGACTTCATAGTGCGTGAGCTCGGCACCGACGTTCGCGTACAGCGCGACTCTGTTCGACATGCGGACTCCTCCGGAGATGTCACGAATCTAGCATGCTTGCGGCGCCCTCGCGGCTGCACTAGTGTCCTGACTCCGAAGGCTCGTGAACGTCACCCCCGCGAAGGCGGGGGTCCAGAGCGCAAGAGCGTCTTCTGGATTCCCGCCTCCGCGGGAATGACGAATTTGGCGCCAACTTGTAGTTCTGAACAGGAATCAAATGAAAGCTGCTTACTTCATGCGCAACGGTGGTCCGGAGGTGATGGAGTACGGCGACGTGCCCGATCCCGTCGCGGGTCCCGGCCAGGTACTGGTGGACGTGCACGCCGCGAGCGTGAACGGTGCGGACTGGAAAGTGCGCTCGGGGCATTACGCGCCGACGACGAGCTTTCCGTACATTCCGGGGCGCGATTTCTCGGGCGTGGTGAGCGCGCTCGGCGCGGGTGTAAAGGACTTCAAGGTCGGGGATCCCGTGTTCGGCGTCTCCGAGCAGACCGGTGAAGCCTGCTACGCCGAAAAAGTCGCGATGAACGCCGCAATCGTCGCGAACAAACCGGAGAGCCTGTCGCACGTCGAGTGCGCGGCGCTCGCGCTGATCGGGCTCACCGCGCTCGTCTCGATCGAGGACACGCTGAAGCTTAAGGCCAGGGAGACTATTCTCATCCAGGGCGGTGCCGGCGGCGTCGCGAGCTTCGCGATACAGGTCGCGAAGCACATCGGTGCGCGCGTGATCACGACCACGAGCGCTGCGAACCACGACTACGTGCGCAGCCTTGGCGCCGACGAGATCGTCGATTACAACAAGCAGGACTTCGCGGAAGTGGTCTCGGGCGTCGATGCTGTCTTCGATACGGTGGGCGGCGACGTCGCAAAGCGCTCGTTCAGCGTTCTCAAACCCGGCGGGCGCGCTGCGTTCATCGCGTCCGGTGGTACGGCACCAGTGCCGCCGCGCGACGGTGTCGTGTCGCTGCGTCCGAAAGTCGCCCGTGACCGGGCGCATCTCGAGCGCATCGTCGAGCTCGTCACGTGCGGCGCCGTGCGCGTGCCCGAGATCAGGGTGTACAAGCTGTCGGAAGCCGCGGAAGCCCATAAAGTGAGCGAGGGCCGCCATTTCCGCGGCAAGCTCGTGTTCAAGGTGCGTTGAGCTACTTTCAAAGGAAGGACAAACGATGGCAAGGCTGGAATCGATTACACGCAAGGAACAGGTGGCGCCGGAGCACCATGCCGTTTTCGACGCGGTGGTGAAAAGCCGCGGCAAGGTGCAGGGACCGTTCACGATGCTGATGCACTGTCCGCCGCTCGCGCAGCACTACGTCAGTATCGGCGGTTACATCCGCTTCGAGGGCAAGCTCGACCATCGGGTGCGCGTGCTCGCCGCGATGACCGTCGCGCGCGAGTTCGACGCCGTTTACATCTGGGGCGCGCAGACCGGGCAGGCGCGCAAGCAGGGCGTGGCCGAATCGACGATTACCGCGATTCGCGAGAAGCATTCCCGCGGCATCCCCGCCGAAGACGCGCAGATCGTCGACTTCACGCGCGATCTGATCCGCAAGCACCGGGTGGATTCGGCGACGATGAAGGCACTCCAGGAGCGCTTCGGTAACGAGCAGTTGATCGAGCTCACCGGCACGATCGGCTACTACAGCATGCTCGCGATGTCGGCGAACGCCTGCGAGCTGGAGGCCGCGGAAGGTGCGGAAGTCCTGAAGGTCTGACGGTGCGCCACTGGCGCACCCTACGTGAGATGAAGTGAAGCTCCGTGACGAATGCAACCGTAGGGTGCGCCGATAGCGCACCGCGAAGAAAACGATGAGCGACTGGAGCGAAGTCACACGGCCGATCCCCGTGCCGAACGACATGACGAAGCCATTCTGGGACGCGGCGAAAGCGGGCGTGCTCAAGCTCCAGCGGTGCCGGAGCTGCCGCCGCTTTCAGCATCCGCCGTATGCGACGTGCGTGAACTGCGTCTCGACCGACCTTGCGTTCGAGCCGGTGCGCGGCACGGGCGCGATCTACGCGTACACGATCATGTACCACACCGGCGACAAGCGCTTCGCGCCGGCGGTGCCGTACGCGAGCATCATCGTCGAGCTCGACGATGCACCGGGCGCGCTCATGGCGGGCAACCTGCTCGACGCGGAGTACACGGAGGCGAAGGTCGGCCGTCGCGTCGAGGTCACGTTCCAGCCGCTCAACGACGACATCACGCTCCCGCAGTTCAAGCTGGCGCCCTCGCCCCGGTAGGGGGGAGGGTTGGGGTGAGGGGAAACAGACCTGATGTGGCAAAACCGCTGCAAGATCGCCGTGAGCGGCGTCGGCTTTTCCAAGGCAACGCGGCTCGCCGAGCGTCCGCTCGCGGCGCACGCGCTCGACGCAGTGAAGGACGCGGTCGAGGATTCGGGGCTCACGCTTTCCGATATCGATGGTCTGGCCACCTATCCCGAGCTGCCGGCGACCGGTCACGCCGAGGTGGACGGCATCAGCATCGTCTCGGTGAACTGCATGATGGCGATGCTCAAGCTGCCGAACCTCGCGTGGCACATCCAGACCGGGTCGGTGAACATCGGCGGCGCCGTGCAGCAGGCGGTGAACGCGCTGCTCGCAGGCGTGTGCAAGTACGCGGTGGTGTGGCGCGCGATGCACAACCCGAAGGGCACGTACCAGAACCTGCCGGGGACGTACGCGCAGGGCGCGCTGCAGTTCACCGCGCCCTATGGCTTCGGCGGGCCGGGACAGGGGATGGCGGTCGCCTATACGCGTTACCTCGAGAAGAACAGCCAGCAGCGCGAGAAGATGGCCACGCTCGCCGTCACGCAGCGTGACCACGGCCTGAAGAATCCGCATTCGTATTTCAAGGTGCCGCTCGCGCGCGAGGCGTATCTGGAATCGCGCATGGTCGCGTATCCGTTCTGCCTGTACGACTGCGACATCCCGGTGCAGGGCGCCGTCGCCATCGTGCTCACGAGCGCTGAGCGCGCGCGCGATCTCAAGCCGCGCCCTGCGTACCTCGCCGGCTATGGCCAGCGGCTGCATTTCGAAGTCGCAGGCCGCATCGGCAGCCTCGCGTCGTACATGGATGGCGGCCGCAGCTCGGCACAGCTCACGTGGGAGCGCTCGGGTTTCTCTCCGCAGGACGTGGACGTCGCCCAGATCTACGACGGCTTTTCCGCGTCGGTGCTCTACGGTCTCGAGTCGTACGGATTCTGCAAGGAGGGCGAAGCACTCGACTTCATCCAGGACGGCCGCATAGAGCTCGACGGCGCGCTGCCGCTCAACACGTTCGGCGGGAGCTTGAGCACCGGGCGCATCCACGGCCTGTGGCACATCATCGAGGGCGCGCTGCAGGCCGCGGGCCGCGCGGGCGAGCGGCAGGTGAAGGACGTGAACGTTTCATTCGTCGGCGCGAGCGCGCCGATCGTGACCGGCACAACGTTTATTTTCGTGCGAGAACCGTATTAGTTTCCCCTCACCCTAACCCTCTCCCCACTTCGTGGGGCGAGGGAACGAGTAACGTAGGGTGCGCTGATAGCGCACCATCCATCGGAGGATGTAAATGCTGATCGTCGATTCGCAGATCCACGTCTGGAAAAACGGCAAGATGAGCCCGCACCACCGGCAGGACCCGACGTACTCGTACGAGCAGGCGCTCGACGAGATGGCGTCGGCGGGTGTCGATGCCGCGGTGATCCATCCGCCGAGCTCGCTGGGCGACGCGATGAACGATTACGCGGTGGAAGCGGTGCGCAAGCACCCGGAGAAGTTCTGCATCCTCGGGCATTTCGATCTGCAGCGGCCGGACCGGGAGGAGGTCGTGAAGCGCTGGCGCGAGCGGCCGGGCATGCTCGGTTTTCGCTACACCTTCAACGAGCCGCACCAGAAATCGTGGTGGACCGACGGGTCGCTCGACTGGTTCTGGAAAGCGTGTGAGCGCGAGAACCTGCGTGTGGGGCTGCTTGCGGCCGGGCCCAACATCAAGGCCTTCGGCGACATCGCGCGGCGCCATCCCGGGCTCAGGATTCATATCGATCACATCGGCCGCGGCGGCGGCAGAGCCGACAAGAAAGACGATGCCGCGTACGCCGACCTCGAAGACATGCTCGCGCTCGCGAAGCTGCCGAACGTCGCGGTGAAGCTCTCCGGCGCGCCGAGCACCTCCACACAGCCATACCCGTACCAGAACATCCACAAGTATCTCCAGCAGATCGTGGACACGTTCGGGCCCGAGCGCTGCTTCTGGGGCACCGACATCACGCGCATGCCGATCTCCTACCGCCAGTGCGTCACGATGTTCACGCAGGAGATGCCGTGGCTCAAAGGCAACGATCTCGAGCTGGTCATGGGTAAAGCGATCGTGGACTGGCTCGGCTGGAAGCGTCCGGCCGCCGCATGACCGTCGTTGCGCACGCGCGGTCGACCCGCGTTCGGCTTCTGATTTGCCTGCTGCTCGCATCAAGCGCGTGCGCGGCTGCGCAAAAGCAGGCGCCGCAGGCGAATTACCCGACCAAACCGGTGCGGCTGATCGTGCCGTTCGCGCCAGGCGGCGGCACCGACCTCATCGCGCGGCTGGTGGCCCAGGACCTCGGGCAGGGCTGGGGTCAGACCGTCGTCGTCGACAATCGCGGCGGCAGCGGCGGCGTGATCGGCACCGAGCTCGCCGCGCGCGCCACGCCGGATGGCTACACGATGCTGCTGTGCAGCCTCGGGTTCTCGTACGTGCCCGCGTTATATCGCAACCTGGCTTTCGACGCGGAAAAGGACTTCGCGCCGGTATCGCTCGTCGCGACGCAGCCTTTCGTCTATGTCGTGACGCCGTCGTTGGGCGTCAGCTCCATCAAGGAGCTCGTCGCGCTCGCCAAGTCGAAGCCCGGCGAGCTGCGCTATGGCTCCGGCGGCGCCGGCGGCTCGTCTCACCTGGGGACCGAGCTCCTGCGCACGATGACCGGTATCGAGCTGGTTCACGTCCCATACAAAGGCACCGGTCCCGCGCTGACCGCCATGCTATCGGGCGAAATCCATTTCCAGTTGATCGGCATCGCCTCCGTGGTGCCGCACATGAAAGCCGGACGCATGCGCGCGCTCGCGGTGAGCGGCGCGAAGCGCTCGGCCGCCGCGCCGGAGGTGCCGACGGTGGCTGAAAGCGGCGTGCCCGGCTATGCGTTCGACGTCTGGTACGGAATGCTCTTTCCGGCCGCGACGCCGCGCGCAATCGTGGAGAAGACGAGCGCGGATCTCAATCGCGTGCTGAAGTCGCCGGAGCTTGCCAGGCGCTTTGCGGCGATCGGGCTCGAGCCGGGCGGTACGACGCCGCAGGAGTTCGCGACCATCATCCGCAAAGAAATCGCTCGCTGGCGCAAGGTGGTGCAGAGCGCCGGAATCAAGCTCCAGTAGGGGACTCTGATGGTCATGCCGGCGGCGACGGGAGCGGCAGTATGGAAAGGCGCGGAGCTTCAGCACGAGACCTCGTGGATCGAGCGTCTCGATGCGTCCGCCCTCGAGGAGATCGACGCGGCGCTGACGCACGCGAAGCGCAACGGCGCGCGCATTCCGTTTTCCCGCGCGCTGTTCCCGCTGCCTACGGTCGCTGCAAAGCTCGACGCGCTGCTCGAGGAGATCGAGCATGGCCGCGGTTTTACGCTGTTGCGAGGCGTTCCGCGCGAGCGCTACAGCGACGAAGACTGCGAGCTCCTCTATTGGGGTCTCGGCGTTCATCTCGGCACGCCGGTGTCGCAGAACGCGCGCGGGCACCTGCTCGGTCACGTGCGCGACGAAGGCCGCGACCTCGCCGACCCGAACGCGCGCGCATACCAGACGCGCGTGCGAATGGATTTCCACACCGATCTCCTGCCGGTCGACATGATCGGCCTCTTCTGCATGCGCACGGCTAGATCGGGCGGAGAGAGCAGGATCGTGAGCGCGTTGACCGTTCACAACGTGCTGCGCGAGGAGCGCCCGGATCTGCTCGAGGTTCTGTACGAACCATTTCATCTCGACTGGCGCGGCGAGGAGCCGCCCGGCGAGCGGCCGTGGTTCACGATCCCGATGTTCAGCGCGCGCGACGGTGCTATCACGACACGCATTTGCGGCCGGGCGTACTACGAGTCGGCCGCGCGGTTCGGCGAATCGTACGGGCCGACATCCCTTCAGCGCGAGGCGCTCGACCAGGCGCAGGAGATCGCCAACCGGCCCGAG
Organism: Burkholderiales bacterium; assembly: GCA_035626595.1. Taxonomy (GTDB): domain Bacteria; phylum Pseudomonadota; class Gammaproteobacteria; order Burkholderiales; family SG8-41; genus JAQGMV01. Next base: position 57,045 of record DASPNJ010000083.1, on the reverse strand, counting down.
CTCATGCTCGCGATGCACTTCGAGGAAGGCGACATCCAGCTCATCAACAATCACGTCACGCTGCACGCGCGCACGGCGTACGAGGATCATGACGAGCCGTCGCGGCAGCGTCACCTGCTGAGGATGTGGATTGCGGTGGACGACGCACGCCGGCGTCCATTGGCAGCGTCGCTTTCCGAACGCTATGAATGGGTGCGCCGCGGCGGCATACCCCGGACGAGCAACGACACCGAGAACAGGAGATAGCCATGCCAACGATACAGACCGCCCACGGTTCCACGATCTATTTCGAAGAGCACGGGACAGGCTTCCCGATACTCACGTTCGCGCCCGCCGGGTTGCAGTCGAAGATCAGGATCTGGGACGACGCGTCGGCGCCGATCAAACCGGTGCCGGAGTGGGCGAAGGACTACCGCGTGATCGTCATGGACCAGCGCAATGCATCCGGCGGCCGGTCGCGCGCGCCGATCACCGCGAAAGACGGCTGGGACAGCTACACCGCGGATCATCTTGCGGTGCTCGATCATCTGAAGGTCGGGAAGTGCCATCTCTTCGGCCAGTGCATCGGCGGCTCGTTCATCGCGAACCTCATCAAGACGGCGCCGGAGCGGGTGCAGTCGGCGATCTGGGCGCAGCCGATCGGCCGCGTCGGCCCGATGAAACCCGGGCGCGCGGTGCGCTTCAACGAATGGGCCAAGACGCTGACGGACCATCCGGAAGCGACCGAGGCGGTGCTCGACGCCTTCCACGACAATCTCTACGCGCCCGGGTTTCTCTACAGCGTCGATCGCGAATTCGTGAAGCGCTGCAACACGCCATCGCTGTTGCTGGCGGGAAACGACGAAGCGCACCCGCGGCCGATCTCCGACGAGCTTGCGCGGCTTCTGCCGAGCTGCGACGACTACCTGACCGAATGGAAGGAAGGCGCGGCGCTCGAGACGGCGAAGGCGCGCTGCAAGGCATTCCTCGCGAAGCACACGCCCGCCGGCGCGGCCTGAACGCCGCTCGACGCGGGACATTGGTCCCGCGTCGCGAAGCTCCTCGCAAAAACTTCTGCGTGACGCTTCACGCGCGCGCAGAATGTCATCACCAGGGAGGGCCATATCGATGACGAGGAGAGATCATGGTGCAAGTCGTCCGCGTAGCCTTCCTGTCGCTGTGCGCGTTCTGCGCCGCATCGCCCGCACTCGCTGGTTCGTACCCTGAGCGTCCCATTCGCCTGATCGTGCCGTTCTCGCCGGGCGGCGGCACGGATATCAATGCCCGCATTCTGGCCGACCCGATGGGCAACAACCTCGGCCAGACCATCGTCATAGACAATCGGCCCGGCGCCGGCAGCATGCTCGGCTCGTCGATCGTGGCGAAAGCGGAGCCCGACGGCTACACGCTGCTCATCGGCACGACCAGCCTCACCGTGAATACCGCGGTGTATCGCGAAATGCCGTTCGATCCGCAGCGCGATCTCGCGCCGATCACCCGCGTGTCGGATCAGCCCAGCATTGTGGTGGTGCATCCGTCGCTGCCGGCGCGGACGTTCAAGGAGTTCGTCGCGATGGTCCAGGCTGCGCCCGGGAAGTACAGCTTCGGCAGCCCCGGCGCCGGTACCGGAACGCGTCTCGCAAGCGAGATGCTGTGGCTCAGGGCGAACCTGAAGATGCTGCACGTGCCGTTCAAGGGCACGGGCCCCGCGCTGACCGCGCTGCTCGGGCAGGAGATCACGACCTACATGTCCACGTTCGCGTCGGCGCTGCCGCACGTGAAGCAGGGACGGCTGCGCGCGTACGCGGTGACCACGGCGAAGCGCGCGGGCCCGCTGCCGGAGGTGCCGACGCTCGCGGAAGCAGGCGTGCCGGACTACGAGTACGCGACCTGGTACGGTCTCTTCGCACCCGCCGGCACTCCGCAGAGCGTAGTGGACAAGGTCCACAAGGCGGCGGTTGACGCACTGCGCTCGCCCGCGGTCCTGAAGGTGTACGCCCAGCAGGGGCTGAATGCGATCCCGACGACGCCGCAGGAGTTCGCGCGCTACATCGCCGGTGAGACGCGGAAGTGGTCGGGCGTCGTGCGCGACGCACACATCGCCCGCATGTAGGCGCAGAATACGCCGGACCAGGGAGGGCCCACGATGACGAGGAGCCATCATGAATCGCATCGTCCCTCTGTTGTTCTCACCCCTGCTGCTCGCAGCACCCGATGCGGCCGCCGAGCGCTATCCCGAGCGGCCGATCCGCCTGATCGTGCCGTTCGCGCCCGGCGGCGGCACCGACATCAACGCGCGCATCCTCGCCGAGCCGATCGGCAACACGCTCGGTCAGACGATCGTCATCGATAATCGTCCGGGTGCGGGCAGCACGCTGGGCTCGAACCTCGCGGCGAAAGCGATGCCCGACGGCTACACGCTGCTGCTGGGCACGATCAGCCTCACGATCAACCCGGCGGTCTACCGCGAGCTTCCGTTCGACGCGCAGCGCGACCTCACGCCGATCACGCGTGTGTCCGACCAGCCGAGCATCCTCGTTTCGCATCCTTCGATGCCCGCGAAGGATTTCAAGGAGCTCGTCGCGCTGCTGCGCTCGTCGCAGGGTAAGTTCACGTTCGGCAGCGCCGGCATCGGCACCGGCTCGCATCTGGGCACCGAAATGCTCCTGCAGCGGATAGACGCGCGGGCGCTGCACGTGCCGTTCAAGGGCACGGGCCCGGCATTGAACGCGCTGCTCAGCGGCGAGACCACGATGAATCAATCGACCTTCGCCTCCGCGCTCCCGCATGTGAAGAACGGCCGGCTGCGTGCTTATGCCGTGACGACCCTGAAGCGCGCGGGTCCGCTGCCCGACGTGCCCACGCTCGACGAATCGGGCGTGAAAGGCTACGAGTACGCGGCGTGGTACGGCCTGTTCGCCCCCACGGGCACGCCGCGGCCGATCGTGGCCAAGATCCACAAGGCCGCAGTCGATGCGCTCAGGCTGCCGAAGGTGCTCAAGGTCTACGCCGAGCAGGGGCTCAACGCCACGCCGACGACGCCCGAGGAGTTCGCGCAGTACTTCGCGTCCGAGAAAACGAAGTGGGCCGGCGTCGCGCGCAGAGCGCACATCGCGATGCAGTGACAACAAAGGTACGGCCGTTGCGTGCTCCCGGAAGTTGACCATCACCTTCCGGAGCTCACGCATGGCCGTCTCTCTCAAACCGCTCGACGAACAAGTCATCGTCATCACCGGCGCCTCCAGCGGGATCGGTCTTGCCACCGCGCTCGCGGCGGCGGAGGAGGGCGCGAAGGTGGTGCTTACGGCGCGCAGCGCGCACACGCTTGCCGAGATCGCCGAGGACATCGTCGCGGCGGGCGGCCACGCGATCTCGATTCCCGCCGACGTGGCCGACCGTCCCGCGCTGGAGCGCGTTGCGCAGGCGGCGGTCGATCGCTACGGCCGCATCGATACCTGGGTGAACGACGCCGGCATCTCGATCTACGGCCGTCTCGACCAGGTGGACGATGAGGACAACCGGCGGCTGTTCGAGACGAATTTCTGGGGCGTGGTCTACGGGTCGCTGGTGGCGCTGCCGTACCTGAAGCGCCAGGGCGGTGCGCTCATCAACATCGGCAGCGAGACCTCGGAAGCCGCGCTGCCGTTGCAGGGTATGTACTCGGCGAGCAAGCACGCGGTGAAAGGCTTCACCGACGCGCTGCGCATCGAGCTCAAGGCGGACGACGCGCCGGTGTCGGTCACGCTGATTCAGCCGACCGCTGTCGATACGCCGTACCCCGAGCATGCGGCTAACTATCTCTCGCAGGAGCCGAAGCTGCCGACGCCGCAGCTCGAGCCGGAGAGAGTCGCGAGCGCGATTCTCGATGCCGCGGTCGATCCCGCGATCCACGTGAAAGTCGGCGCGATGTCGAAGATGAATACGGCCATGGCGAAGATCGCGCCGCGCCTGGGCGATCTCATGGCGAAGCAGCAGATGGGACGCCAGCAGCGCGACGAGCCGCCGCACGCGCGCGAAGGCGCGCTTTACGAACCGAGCGAGGACGGCCGAACGCACGGCCGCGGCAACGAGAACGCCGCCGATCGCAAGGAAGCGCTGGAGTCGAATACGCGGCGATGAGTCGTCGCGCTGATTTCGTGACGCGGATTAGCCGTCACCCCCGCGAAGGCGGGGGGTCTAGGAAAGTCCGGGTTCCCGCTTACGCGGGATTCACCGATGTGTGTTTCTGGATTCCCGCCTGCGCGGGAATGACGATTTTTTCGCGCGGATGACGATCAGCTGCGCGGCGGCCAGACCGGCTCGTGATAGCCGAGCGGCACCGTCGGCCGCGCCCAGCGCGCGGGTGTTTCCGAGAGCTGAAGCACCGGCGCGAGGTGCTGCAGGCGGCCGACCGGCGTGTCGCTCGCCGTCGACCAGCGGTCGAGCTCGGCGGGTGTGAAGTCTTTCGCGACGTCCTTCAGTGCCGACTCCGGAACTTCCCCGCGCTGAACGAGCCAGCGCCCGACCTGCGCGAGCGAAATGCGCACGAGCCAGCTTCCGCCTTCGCGCGTGCGGCGCGCGAGCGCGATCATCGATCCCATCGCCATCAGGTAACCGGTGAGGAAATCGATCGCCGACACCGGATAGAACTGCGGCCCGGGCTCGTCTCCGGGGAAGAGCTGGCCCTGCCGGTGCACGATGCCGCTCACCGTCTGGATGACGGTGTCGAAGCCGCGGCGCGACGCCCACGGCCCGGCGTGACTGAACGCGCAGAGCGAAACGACGACGATCCCGGGACGCAGCGCCGCGAGCGCTTCCGGCGAGAAGCCGCGGCTGCCGAGCGTGCCCGGCCGGTAGCCCTGCGAGAACACATCGGCTTCGCGCACGAGCCCGCGAAGTGTCTCCCGGTCTTTCTCCTCGCGCAGATCGAGATACGCCGACAGCTTGCCGTGGCCGGTATCGAACTCCTGCCGGCCGAGGCTCGGCAGGTGTTTTGCGGTGATCTTCAGCACGTCGGCGCCGTGCTCGGCGAGGGTGCGCGCGCACGTCGGCCCCGCGATGACGCGCGTCAGATCGAGCACGCGTATGCCCGACAGCGGGCGATCGCCCGGCGGCAGCGGCTCCGGCGCGCTCTCGCCGATCTTGATGATCTCCATGAGCGGCAGACCCGCCACCGCGATGCCCTGCGGATGCGCCGCCCACTCGTCCATCGTGCGCACCATGCCGCCCGCGCCTTTCGCGGCGATGATCGCTTCCTCGAGCTCTTGCGCGTCCCACTGCGCCACCGCCTTGCGCACCGCTGCGCGGTCTTCGGGCACGCCGAGCACTTTCAACGCGGCATCGCGGTGATTCGGGAAATTGGCGTGAACGTAGCTGAAGCGCCCGTTCTTTGCGGGATAGATGCCCATGATCGAATGCGGCGCGGGGGAGATCTTCTCGCCTTCGAGCTTGAGGTAATGGCCGCTCCGCAGCGACGCTGTGGCGCGGCGCGCGTCGATGCCGATCTGCTGCCGGCGTCCCGTGCGGATCTCCCACAGGTCCGAAACCGCGAGGCCGACCGCGGCGAGCGTGGCGGTGCTGGTCTCGGTGATGCGGAATGACGTCGGCAGCACGGGGTCGGTCCCGCCGGTGATCTCGATGTCGGCGGTGCGTCCTTCGGTCCAGCCGCCGATCGGCAGTATCGTTTTCAGCGCGTCATTCATCATAGGTTCGTCTCTTCGATGGCCGGTTGGATCTCCGGCGGTTTGAGCGTCGCGAAGCGCTGCCGGAACAGTCTCGTCTCGGTGTCATTCAGATATACGCCGAGATGCTCCTCGAGTTTACCGACGTACGCGTCGAAGTCGGTGACGGTCTCGCGCTTCATGCGGCCTCGCGTGAGATCGAACACCTTGAACGTGTGGTCGCTCAGCGTCACGCGTCCGCGCTCGGTCATTCGCGTGCCGACGATCGCGTTCAGAAAAACGTGATCTGCGCTCTTCGACGTATAGAAATTCGCCATGGCCATGTCGATCGGCAAGGCGGTGTCGATCTTGAACGTATACTGCGGCTGCCACTCGCTGCCGATCTGCTTGAGGAGATAGAAACCGTGCTCGCGGTCCTCGTGCAGCCGGAAGCGCTCGCCCATCTGCTCGATCTCGACCCCGGCCTCGAGCGGTACGGGATGCCTGAAAGCCGAGCCTCCGAATCCCACGTCGCACACCCACGTCCGGCCGTCGAGCGCCACCAGGTTGATGTGGTGCGTGCGCCCGCCGGGCTGCGGACGGTTGCGGTGGACGCGCGCGAGGTTCGGCCGGCACTTGAAGCCGATCTCCGTCAGCGCCATGAGAAAGAGACCGTTCTGCTCGAAACAGTAACCGCCGCGCCGTCTCAGCAGCATTTTCTGCGTCAGCGCTTCCGGATCCAGTTTGACGCCCTGCTGACAGAACACATCGACGTTCTCATAAGGGATGTGCTGGAGGTGCAGTAGATGCAGCTCGCGCAGCGTCTCGAGATCGGCGCGCGGCGAGCCCTCGAACCGGATGCGCTCGAAGTAGAGGTCGAGAAACCGCGAGCTCATCCGACGATGCCCATCCAGTACTGCGTGCGGCCGCCGCTCGTGTCCACGTCGTACTTGCGGATGAATTCGAGCTTGCCGTCCCCGCCGACACGAAAGACCGACAGCGCTGCGGCAACGGTGACCACGCTCGCACCGTCGCGCACGTCCATCGGTTTGATGCTCGCCGCGACCATCATGCTGCCGCTTGGATCGAGCGCGAAGGTGCGCACGTGGTACGAGTGCGTCTGCGCGTGCTGTACCGGGACCGGTTCACCGCTGACCGGATCGATCGAGAACACGGCGATGCTGTTCTCGCCGCCGCCGAATACTTTCGTGCCCTCACGATCGACGCGGTAATCGGCACGATTGGCGACGTAGACCGTGCGTCCGTTCGGATGCACGTGAACCGTTCCGGCGAGCTGCCGCGGCTTCACGTTTGCACGGTCGGCCAGCGTGTCGCGCGTGAATGCAGGCTGCGGTTCCAGCCTGTCTGCGGGCATCCGAAACAGGTAGAGCTGACTGCGCTTCTCGTCCGCGACGTACATCCACGGCTGCGTCGGGTGGAAATCGACATGGCGCGGGCCGAAGCCGTAGCCGCCGTTCGGCGCGACGACCTGTTTTCCCGAGAGGCGCCCGGCGTCGAATGCGAACGATCGCAATGCACCGGGATCTTCGGGCCTGCCATCGTGTGCGCTGTTGCCGCGATCCACGACGACGGTCGTGCGGCCGGACGGCGTCATCCTCACCTGGTGCGGGTAGATACCCCAGTCGAGTCCCGCCGGCTGCTCGACGGGCGCGCCGATCGTGCCGTCGGCGTTGAGCCGGTGCACGCTGACGCTGGGGCTCGGCACGTTGTGCGCGTTCAGGGTGTACTCGCCCGCCGGGTCCACGCACATGTGCGTGGCGCGATGCGGCAGTCGCACCGCGTCTCCGTGCGCCGTGAGGGCGCCGCTCTGCGGATCGATACGGTACGCGCTCACATGGTTGTGATCGGATTTCAGTCCCGGGCCGCGGTTACTGGTCGTGACGTAGAGCCAGCGCTTCGACGGATGCGGCCAGGCGTACTGCACGAACGAGGGCACGTTGATCGATTCGCGCCGCGCGAGCGTCGCCGTTTCGAGATCGATTTCGTAGCGCGTGATCTCGTCGTCGACCGCGCTGTACAGGACCGGTTTCATATCACCCCGTCTTCCGCGAGCTTCGCAATCTCGCTCGTCGACATGCCCAACAGCTCGCCGTACACGTACTCGTTGTCCTCGCCGTAGCACGGCGCGCCGCGGTCGATGCGCCCGCCGATGTACGCCGGGCTCTCGCTCAGCTTGACCGGCACCTCCGCGACCGGCCAGCGGCCGATCTTCGTGCCGGTGACTTCGGTGAGCCACTCGAGGGATTTCAACTGCGGATCGTTGTCGCAGCGGTCGCCGGCGGTCTGGCAGACACCGGCCGGCACCCCCGCCTGCTGGAGCGCATACATCGCCTGATAGGGATCGCGCGTGCGCGTCCAGTCGCCGATCAGCGCATCGAGCGCGTCCTGGTGCGCGAGGCGCGCAGCCAACGTCGCGAAACGCGCATCCTTGCCCCACTCCGGGTGCTCGGCCACTTTGAGCAGCGCGTTCCACTCGGCTTCGGTGAAGCACGCGATCGCGAGCCAGCGATCGTCGCCCGCGCAGGCGTAGACGTTGTGCGGCGCCGCCGGCTTCCACGGCGAGCGGTTGCCGATGCGCGTCCACACACGGCCATTTGCCGACCAGTCGAGCAGAGCCGGCCCGTTGATGAACAGGCCGACCTCGGTCTGCGACGCGTCGATCCACTGGCCTTCGCCGGTGCGCTCGCGGTGGAAGAGGGCGGAGAGCATCGCGAGTGAAAAGCTGAACGCGCCCATCCAGTCGAGATAGGAATATCCCCAGCCGGCAGGCATTGCGGGCTCGGGCAGCCCCGACATCTCGGAGAGGGCCGCGAAGGCATTGGCGATCGGACCGACGGTGCGAAAGCGTCCGTACGTGCCCTGCGCGCCCATGCCCGACTGCTGCACGTAGATGATGTCTTTGCGGATCGACTTGAGCGTCTCGTAACCGAGCCCCCAGTTGTCGAGCACGCCCGGTGAAAAACCTTCCGCAACGATGTCGGACATCGCGACGAGACGCCTTGCGATCTCCAGCCCTTTCGGGTGGCGCACGTTGAGCGAGATGCCGCGTTTGCCGGGGTTCTTGTTGTTGAACTGCCCGCCCATGTTGATGTCCATGACGCCCGGCAGCGGCGCGGTCGCTTTGTCGCGCGCTTCACGCCCGCCGACCGGCGCCATCGCAGCGAGGCGCGTATCGGGATGGCTCTTGAGCTCCACCTTGATGCTCTCCGCGCCGAACGCCGAAAGAAAGCGCGTGCCGCCGGCGGACGCGAGGAACCACGTGAAATCGAGAATACGGATGCCGTGCAGCGGGAAGGGCTTCCCGCGGCGCGACGGCGGCTCTTTCGGATCGACGCGTGCGTTCGCGCCGATCACCGGCGTCTCGCGCTTCACCTTCTGCTCGATCGCGCTGGCGTCCTCGTTCAACAGCGGCGCGCGGCGTCCGACCGTCCACGCGTTCGCGGTCGAGATCCACTTGCTGGTCGGGTAGCGGAACGACTTGCCGAGCTCCGGATGCTCGATGTCGGCGACGCTCTCGCGCTTGAGCCAGTGCGGGTCGATCGCGTTCTCGTGCGGCTTCCTGAGCGGCGCCCACAGCATGCCGAGCTCCTGCGCTTCACGCCACGGGACGTTCTCGTAGGTGAAGGCGCGCACGAAACGCTGAACGGCTTCCATGCCTTCGTCGCGCCCGACTTTCGCGGGACCGGTGCCGGGCACGAAGCGTCCGCCTTTGGGCGCGGCGATGCGCTCGACCTCGAAGCCTCCCGCAAGACCGTAGCGCTCCAGCAGCTTGAGCAGCCGCTCGCCGTCGTCGGGCCGGTTGCCGAGGCTCGCCATCACCCAGCGGCCGTCTTTCGTATGCGCGATCGAGGGGTTCGGCGATACCGACTCGCGCGCGTGGCGGCAGGTCTGGCGCAGCACCAGCGCGCGGCGCATCACCCACGTCATGAGATCGACTTCGGTCGATTTCGACACCGACTCGTGCACCGCGCACGAGACGAGCTGACCTTTTCCGGTCCGGAACCGGTAGAGCAGCGCGGCGAGGATCGTGAACGAAAGCTGCTCGCCCGCGATGTGGTACGCGTGCCACATCTGCGGCGCGATCGGCGGGAGATCGTACTTGCCGCTCGGATCCGGATCGTAGCCGCAGTTCATCGTCACGCCGCCGAGCGCGAGATGAACGAGGTCCGACGCCTTGAAATTCGACCACGGTCCGTCATCGCCGAACGGCGTGACGCGCGCGTGGATCAGCGCCGGGAACTCCCTGCGGATCATCTCCTTGCTCAACCCGACCTTGTCGAGCGTGCCTTTCGGCGTGGACTCCAGCAGGATGTCGGCGCTGGCGACGAGCGTGCGAAACCGCTCGCGGTCCTTGTCTGTGTCGAGGTCGAGCACGAGCGAGCGCTTTCCCCGGTTGTAGTACCAGAAGAAGAGCGAGCGCTCGGGACCCTCACGGTCTTCGTAGAACGGGCCGATGCGCCGCGTCGAATTGCCGCCGGGCGGCTCGATCTTGATGACTTCCGCGCCGAGACCGGCGAGCGTGAGCCCGCAGTACTCGGCCTGCTCGTCCGCCAGTTCGATCACGCGGATGCCGGCGAGCGGGCCGGGCTTCGCTGGCTGGGTCACCGAGCGGCCCCCTTCTGGTTTTTCGGCAGCGACTCGATGTTCATCGACCACGGCGCCGCGGAGCGGCACCAGCTCTGTACTTTCGGCGGCAACTCCGCACGCTGGCGCGCCGTGCCCACGCGCAGGCCATAGCTGGCCGGATCTTCTGTCGGCGCGGTCGAATAGATCGGCGTGCCGCACTCGGGACAGAAGCCGTGCCAGCGCTTGTTGCCGCTCTCTGCGGTCTTAACGTAGATCTTCGGCTTACCACCGGTCAGCCTGAATGTTTCTTTCGCGGCGGGCACCGTCACGCGATACGCCGTGCCTGTCAGCGTCTGGCAGTCGGTGCAGTGGCAGATCGACACCTTCTCGGGATCGACTTCGGCTTCGTACCGGATATGACCGCAGTGGCATCCGCCATCGATGCGCATGGTGCTCCTCCTTGGCTATCTCTTTTGACTGATGCCCGCGGCGCGCAGCACCTTCGCCAGCCGCGCGCTTTCGGACTTGATCACGGCCGCGAACTCGGCCGGCGTGCTGCCCACCGCTTCGACGCCGGACTTGAAAAACCGCTCCTTCATCTCCGGCTGGTTGAGCACCCGCACCGCCTCCTCGTGCAGCCGCTTCATGATGCGCGCCGGCGTTTTGCCCGGCGCCCAGAAACCGTAGATCGCCTCCGAGGAGTAGCCGGGAACGCCGGAGGCGGCGACCGTAGGCATCCCCGGTATGAGTGGCGACGGCTCGGCGCTCGTCACCCCAAGCGCCTTCAGCCGACCAGCCTGAACATGCGACGTCACCGAGCCTGCGGTCGCGAACATCACTTTCACCTGGCCTGCGAGCACATCGTTCAACGCGGGTCCGCCGCCCTTGTAGCCGATGCGCACGAGATTCACACCGGCCATTGCCTTGAACACTTCCGCGGCAAGATGGTTCGACGCGCCCACCGGCCCCGATGCGTAATCGATTTTTCCGGGGTTCGCCTTCGCCAGCGCGATCAGCTCCTTGACCGAGCCTACGCCGAGCGAGGGATGCACGACCAGGATGTTCGGCGAGCGCGAGGTGAGCGTGATCGGCGCCAGCTCTTTCTCGTGGTCGTACGGCACGTTGTCCAGCAGCGGCGACACCCACACGGTGTTGTTGTGGACGAGCAGGGTATAGCCGTCCGGTGTGGCCTTGGCCACCGTCAGCATGGCGATGTTGGTGCCGCCGCGGTTGTCCACGATCACCTGCTGATTCAGCCGCTCCGTGAGTCCGGCCGCGAGCAGGCGGGCGGTGAAGTCGATGCCGCCGCCGACCGCGGCCGTGACCAGCCGTATCGGCCGCGTCGGATAATCCTGCGCACCGGCGACGCCGGTGATTGCAATCAGCAACGTGCATGCAACGTAACGTGACGCTTGCATCTGTCTCCTCCTCGTTGGTTCTTAGGCGTGCGCTGAGAGGGTCTCCTTCTGCGAATACGGTAGGGCCGGCGCGCCTGCGGTCAGCGTCGTGCGGCGCAGGTCTCGCGGATACCTGAGGTCGTCGTACAGCCGTGCGCGGTGCATGGTCCCCTGGTTGTCCCACATGACGAGGTCGCCGACGCGCCACTTGTGACGATAGACGCGCTCGCGCTGCGTCGCATGTTCGGTCAGATCGCGCAGCAGCATCAGTCCTTCCGGCACGGGCCAGCCGACGATGCGGCCCGCGTGCGACGACAGGAACAGCGAGACCCGTCCGCTGCTGGGGTGCACGCGCACGAGCGGCTGCCGCACCGGCGCGAAGTCTTTGAGCTCCTGCTCGGTGAAAGTGAAACCCAGCGCGCCTTTCGAAAAGATGCGGCTGTGCTCGGCGACGAGGTCTTTCACCTGTTCCTTTAGACCCGGCTCGAGCGTATCCCACGCGTCGCGCATGTCGGCGAACTCGGTGTCGCCGCCTTCGGGCGGGATCACGTGTGCGCAGAGCAGCGAGTAACGTGCGGGAATCGCCTTGTAGCTGCTGTCGCTGTGCCAGAGCCGGTTGCCGATCGTCGAGAAAGCCCGCTTGCGATCGTCGCGCGGCAGGATCGTGCCGCCGGGCGTGAGATTGGAGATATCGGAGAGCGCCGGATTGTCGAAGCGCGCGCCTACCTCCGGGTGGATCTTTCGGTACGGTGCTTCCAGCTTGCCGAGGCTTTTCGTGAACGCGAGATGCTGGTCGGTGGTGAGCGGAGTGCCACGGCGAAAGACGAGCACCGCGTAACGGTCCATGGCGTCGTGGATCGCCTCCGCAGTCTCGGGCGTGATCGGCTCGCCGATGTCGACACCGGAGCACTCGGCGGCGAAAACGGGATGCAGCGATGTGAAGGTCAGGTTCATGGCGGTCTTTTCGCTTCCACTTTGCGGACTGCTGGACCAAGTCGAACGATGATTCTAAGGTAGCGGGTCCAACGAGAAGGGAATGCCATGAAGATCGAAAAAGTCGGCCTGATGACCCCCGGCGACATGGGGCAGGGCGTCGCGATGCAGATCAAGGCGAAGGGTTTTCCGGTTTACACCGCGCTCGCCAAACGCAGCGAGCGCAGCCGCGCGCTCGCGCGCGACGCAGGCCTGACCGACGTCGGCACGATCGAGCGCTTGGTCGCCGAATGCGACGTGATCCTCTCCGTCATGAACCCGGGCGCCGCGGTGGATTTCGCGCGCGATGCCGCGGGTGCGCTGCTCTCGACCGGCCGCAAGACGCTCATCGTCGACTGCAATGCCATCGCGCCGGACACCGTGCACGAGGTCGCGCGGATCATCGAAGGCGCGGGCGGACGATTTCTCGACGGCGGCCTCATCGGACCGCCGCCGCGCGGCAAGGCCAAGGTCAATCTGTATGTGTCCGGCCCCGGTGCTGCCGACCTCCAGGCGATCGGCGGATCGCAGCTCGTCGTGACGGTGGTGAGCGAGCGCCTCGCGGACGCGAGCGCGCTCAAGATGTGTTACGGCGGGCTCAACAAGGGCACGCAGGCGCTGTGGCTCGAGATCCTGATGGCGGCGCAGCGCCTGGGCGTGGCCGAGCTTCTCGAGCAGCAGCTACGCGCCTCGCGCGCCGATCTGCTCGACTGGGCGTACAGCCAGTACCCGAAGATGCCGCCGAAAGCGTATCGCTGGGTCCCCGAGATGATCGAGATCTCGAAGACGCTGGGCTCGGCGGGCATCACCCCGAAAGTGTTCCAGGGGGCGGCCGAGATCTTCGAGTTCGTCGCCGGCACTGCGCTGGGTAAGGAAACGCCGGAGCAAAGCCGCGGTACGGAGCGCAGCGGGCAGGAAGTAGTGCGGTCGCTGGCGGAGGAGCGCAGCGCGAAGCGCTGAGAGGCGTCAGTCGTCCGCACGCATCGCGTGCTCGGCCGTGGCTTGTCGCGATGCCGCGATCCCGCTCGGGGCTCTATCGCCGACCGTACCTGCGCCGAACAGCGCCACCAAAGTGAGGATCGCGAGCCCCGCGGCGGACTTGGCGACAGCCGCAGCCGTGCCATCGAGTTCGTGACGCATGTCACACTGCAGCTTCGCGGCTTCGTATTCGCTGATCATGATGGAGCGCCGCGCGGCTCAGAACGTCGGAATCGGGTCGCTGTAATCCGCGGCCTGGTTCGTGAACTGCGCGGGGTAATACTCGAAGGCGGGCGCGCTGACCGCCGCCCGCTGCGGGGCGGGTGAGACCTGCGCACGGCTATATGTCGTCCAGTAGACGGCGCCGAAAAGAAGGATCGCCGCGCAGATCGTCGCAATCATGCTTTCCTGGGTTTGTGTTTCGTCGTTCATGTGCCTCCGTCTGAAGTCGGGGCTTGATCGCCTTCCGATGGAGATCATTCTCGCGACCGGGCGCCGGCCGCGCGCCGTCAGGTGACGCAGGCAGAATGCGTCGTATGCACACGCGCCACGGCGGCGTCGCCAGGAGGAGTGGCACCCGGCACGACGGCCGGTGTTACCAGTGCGCGGGCAGCTTCTTGAGAATGCGGATGCGCTTCGATTCGACGGCGATGTAGGCGCCGGCGGTGAGATCCCGCACGATGCGGCTCACCATTTCGCGAGAGCCGCCGATGCGCGCCGCGATGTCGCTCTGGGTGAGCGGCTCCGGCACTACGCGTTCGCCTGCGTGCTCCTCGGCGCTGCTTTCGAGGAAGCTCACGAAGCGGCCGTAGACATCCTTCAGCGCGAGATCGCGGACCTTGACGTCGAGGTCGCGCACCTTTCCGATGAGCTTGAAGATGAGCTCCTGCGCGAACAGCGGATGCCCGAGCAGCAGTCCCTGCACGTCGGACTGCGGCAGCACGAAGAAGCGGCTCGGCTCGAGCGTCATGACGGAAGCGGCGCGCGGGCCGCCGTCGAGTACGAGCTCGCCGAAGTACTCGCCGGCCTTGAGTGTCGCCACCACGAGCTCGCGGCCATCCTCCCCCGTCATGTACACCTTCACGCGCCCCGCCATGATCACGTACAGCGAGTTCGTCTGGTCGCCTTCGTTGAGCACGACGCTGTTCTTGGGAAACGTGCGCACCGCGCCGTGCGGCGCGAGCTCGCGAAGCCGGGCTTCATCGACGTTCAGGAACGGACCGGGGAAGGGCGTCATGAGCGTGCGGTGCGTTTCGGGGGAGCTTCATGATGCCTGAAAAATCCAGACGCTGTCATCGGCCGCTTCGTAAGTGATCGCGCATAATCACGCTCTTTCAACGGGAGGAGCAACGCCATGATCCACGTCATCGCCATCATCACGACAAAACCGGGGCAGCGCGAGACCGTGCTGGAGGCCGCGCGCGCGAACATCCCGAACGTGCTGGCGGAGGACGGCTGCATCGAATACAGCCTCGCGCTCGACGCCGAGGGCATGGGCAGCTTCCAGACGAAGTTCGGCCTCGACACGTTCGTGTTCGTGGAGAAGTGGCGCGATCCGCAGGCGCTGAAAGCCCACGCCGCCGCACCGCACATGGCGGCGTACGCGGCAAAGGTGAAGGACATGCTCGCGAGCCGCGTGATTCACGTCCTGTCCCCCGGATAAGGCGTGGTGGGTTATCACCCACCCTACGGACCTGGATTCCCGCCTTCGCGGGAATGACGGGTTAACGCGGCGTGCAATGGGGTCAGACTCGATTGATCAATCGAGTCTGACCCCATTGAAACGTCCTGACCCCATTGAATGATTTGAGCCGCAGTCATCGGAGCGGGCGAGCCGGTTCGCGTTCGGCGCGCCAGCCGCGATGCGGTGATCAAAACGTTTATTGCGGGCCGACGAAGCCGATGTAGGCGCCGCAGGCGACGTCCGGCGTTGCGAGCATCGCGTGCTCGCCGGTGTTGCGCACGCCGCGCGCGAGCGGCGGCAGACCGTGTGAATCGGCCCAGCGCGCAGCCGCATCCATGCTCTTCGTGCGGTACAGCGCCTGGAACGGGCCGGGGCCACGGCGCTTCAGCGCAGCTGATGCGGGACCGTCGGCGTACGGCTGCGCGATGCCCAGACCGGTCGGGCCGATCTCGAACACCGCCATGTCGGACATGATGACCGTGCCTTTGTGCGTCTTCGGCTGGGGCATGCCGAGCACCTTCGCGTACGTCGCGGCTTCGGTTTCCACATCGGCCGTCACGATGTACGCGCGCTCGAGCTGGTAGACACCATTCGGGTGCTCGCCGGCGCCGGGCACCTGCTTGCGGCGTTCTTCGACCGGCGTGAGCTGCTGGATGAACACGAGCGGCAGCGGATTGGCCGCGCCGAGTGTCGTCACCCGCCAGCGCAGATCGTGACCCGAAGGGGCGCGGCGCCCGCCGTCGACCGGATCGCCGACCTCCACGCCGCGCTCGCGCATCATCGCGACGTCCGCCACGAGATCGTCGCTCTGAATCACGACATAGCGGATGCCCCCGCCCGCCGCGATGAATTCCGGCAGCGTGCCCTGCGAGCCGACCGCCCGGCCGCCCGACGACTTGTACTCGGTCTCGTCACGGATCGCGAGGAGCTCGATGTAGTCGTCCGTATTGAACGCGATCGCGTTGTGCGTGCCGCGACCAGGATGCGCGCCCGCGGCGTGCATGTTGAAGCCGAGCTTCGTGAACTGTTCGATGCCGCGTTGGAGGTCCGGAACGCAGATCGTGACGTGGTCGATTCGCGTGAACATGTTCAGGACACCGTGTAGCCGAGCGGCGTTCCGACGATCGTCGAGCGCTCCATGTAGCGGCTTTGCGACGGGTCGTAATCGCCCAGCGCCTGGTGCATCGTGCAGCGGTTGTCCCACAGCACGATGTCGTTGGGCCGCCACTGGTGGCGATAGACGAACTCGGATCGCGTGGCGTGCCGGTTCAGCCAGTCGATGAGCGGCCGGCTCTCTTCCTCGGTCATCCCGTCGAAGCGCTTCACTTTCTCGCCCAGGTAGATCGCCCTGCGTCCGGTCTCCGGATGCACGCGCACCACGGGGTGCGCCACCGGCGGGCTGATCCTGCGCTGCTCGTCTGCGTGCGCGCGGTCCGCGTTCGTGTTGTCCAGCTTGCGGTCGCCGGCGTAGTGCACCGCGTGGAGGTCGGCGATCAGCTTCTGCATCCCCGGAGAGCGCGCGTCGTAGGCTGCATACATGTTGGCGAACAGCGTGTCGCCGCCGATCTCCGGCGCGCGCCAGCACCGCAGCAGCGAGCCCGTCGACGGCGCGAGCGTCTGCGACAGATCCGTGTGCCACCGCCGGCCGGTATAACGCGACACCGAAGGCGTGCCGTCGGGCGCGGGATCGTTGGTGACGACCATGAGCTCCGGATACTGCGGATGGCGGTCGCTCGGAAACGCATCGTGGCGATCGAGCTCGCCGAAGCGGCGGCTGAGCTCGAGGTGCTGCTCGCGCGTGATGTTCTGATTGCGGAAGAGCAGGATGCAGTGGTCGAGGAAGGCCTGGTAGATCTCGCCGAAATCCGATTCGCTCATCGGCGCCGCGCAGTCGATATCGCAGACTTCCGCACCCAGTGAGAATGAAAGACGCCTCAGCTTGATCGACATGCCGGCTGCGTCCGTTATACGCGACCGAAGTCGCTCTGATACAGCGCGTCCAGACGCGCCAGCACCTCGGGCGGAAGCGGCCCCATCTTCTCGGCCTCCAGCGCTTCGTCGATGTGGTGGAGCTCCGCGCTGCCGATGATCGCGCACGACACGTCGGGGTTGGAGAGCACGAAACGCAGCGCAACCTGCGCGCGCGTGCCGTGGCCGCTGCCGATCGCCTCGAACACGGCTTTGCTCTTGCGCTCGTCCTCCGCGACGCTCGTGTCCTTGAGCAGCACGCTCTCGCGTCCGGTGCGCTCGTCGGTGGCGATCACGCCTGCCGCGAATATGCGGATTGCCATCACCGCCACACCGTTCGCGCGGCAGGTCTCGATGACCCCGACCATGTTCTCGCCGGTCCACGCGGCCGGCATGCTGCGGCCCGCGCTGGGGTTGAGCAGGTTGTAATAGACCTGCGCGGAGTCGAAGCGCTTGCTGCGCAGCACTTCGCACACGCATGCGGCTTCACCGATCGCCGTGATGCCCATGTGCCGGATCAGGCCTTTGTCGCGCAGGCGCTCCAAACCGTCCGCGACGCCGTTTCTGCCGAGGACCTGCTCGACCGTCAGCACGCGTCCGCCGGTCTTGGAGCCGATGCGGTTGTGAAGCTGGAGCAGGTCCACCGACGGTCGTTTCAGTCGCGCGAGACTCGCCTCGAGCGATTCCTCGATGCGTGCCGGGATGTCTTCGAGGTTCTCGGTGTTCAGGCCGAACTTGGTCGAGAGATACGGCGTCGCGCCGCACTCCGGCAGCAGCCAGCCGAGCGCTTCCTCCGATTTGCCGTTGCCGTACTGAGCCGCGGTGTCGATCCAGTTGATGCCGCCGGCGAGCGCCCGACGCATCGCTTCGCGCTTCGTCGCATCGTCCTTGTGGATGAGGATGCCGCCGACCGCGCCGGCGCCGAGGATCACTTCGGAAACTTCGATGCCGGTGCGGCCGAACGTTCGGTGTCTCATTTTTTCCTCGCGTTGAACAGCTGTCCGGTCTGGATGGCGGGCGCGAACGTCGACCAGGCCTGCTCGAAGCCGCCGGTCGCCGAGAGGCTCAGCGCAGCCGACACGATCGCCGCGGAAAACATCATCTGCGCTTCCTCGCTCGTGTAGGGATCGATCCCGAAATTGTCCAGCGAGCTCTGCGAAGGATACTGGGCGTCTTCATGCGAGGCATTGCGTATCGAAACCTCAGCGATGCTGCCGCGGACGAAGCGGTAGAACCAGTCCCGATTGCGCGTCACGTCGACTGTCTCGTCGGCGCCCAGCACGATGACCGGTTTGGTCACGCGCTGCAGCAGCTTGGGCAGGTCCCTGCCGATAGCCGCCGGGTCGAGCAGGATGCCGCCCATGGCGGGCGCGCCCTCGCCGAGCGCGACGGCGACCGAGGTGGCGCCGAACGAGTGCCCGACGAGGATGATCTTGTTGCCGTCGATGCGATTGCTGACGATCGCCGGCAGCCTATGCAGCAGCGCCGTGATGCGCGCGAGCATTCTGCCGTTCGACATCCACTGACTGCGCTTCGGCAACTGCACCGTAATTGCGTGCAGGCCCCACGAGGCCATGTGCGCCGCCTGATATTCGTGTGCTTCCTTGGAAACGTCGTAGCCGTGCATGAAGATGACGACACCGGCTTTCTCCGGCGCGGTCGTGAGGAAGAGATCCGTCACGATGCGATCCGTCGGAGACACGCGCAGCACGTGGTTCTTCAGCGTTTCGACTTTGAACGGCCCGCGCAATCTGAAAACGCCGACGTCGGGCTTCTGCTTGAGCAGGTAGCCCTGCAGATCCTCCACCGTCTTCGCCGTGACCGGCGCCTGCTCTAGCGGGGGCGGTCGTGTGCAGCCGCCGACCATCACGGCGAGGGCCAGCAGCAACGTTGCGATACGCGTCGAGTGCATTTGCAGCTCCGGCCGTCGCTAGCGGAGCAGGGTTGTCAGCGCCGAAACATTCGGCACGTGGTGAAAATCCCGGATCACTTTCAGGCTCGCTTCGAGATTGTCGCCGGTGAATTTCGCGTAGGGCGCCAGCGCGCGGTACTTGGCTTCGATGTCGTCCCATGCGATGCCGAGGATCGCCGCCCCGCGCGGGGCATACACGGTGCTCGTGTGCCTGCGGCCATCGCGCGTCGTGATGGTCACGGTCGCACCGGACTTGTATCGCGCGACGTTCTCCGTCGGCGGCGGCGCCGCGCGCACTTTCCCGAGCAGCCCGCGAATCCGCGGATCGTTGATCTTGCCTTCGAACGCGTGCGCCCACGAAAAGGCGCGGTCCGCGACGCCTGCGGCGGCGAAATACGCGGGGCTGTGGGCGACGCCGATCAGATCGCTCGGAAACTGGGGTCCGCCGAGCTCGGTGTAACCCGGGCGCGAGACCGTGATCGCCTCGACTTCATCCGGCGAGACGTTACCGTCACGGGCGGCATTGGCCGCCGCTTCCGCGATCGCGTGGTGCGGGTGACCGCCGGGCACGAGCTTGATGCCCATGTCCGTGAGAATGCTCCAGCGGTTGCCGAGCTCGCGCGTGAGCTCGGCTTCGTCCGGTCGGTTGCCGTAGACGGCCAGAAAGCCGCCCCTTGTTTCGAGGATCGTTTCCTCCGCGATGAATCCCTTGCCCGCCGCCTGTGCGGCATTTACGCCCAGCATCGCGGCAAGACCTGCGTGATATTCCCGTGCGACGCTGGTCTTGGCGGCCGCGTGCAGGCCGCCCATGGACGTGGCGCAGAGCGCGATCGCGTGCGCGGTCTGCGCCTCGGTGAGCTTCATCAGCCGTGCCGCCGCGACCGCGCCGGCAAAGCTCGCGATGATGCAGCCATGGAAGCCCTTCGCCTGCAGGCCGCCGATCATCGCGCCGTTCACGCGGCCGGCGATTTCGTAACCGAGGACGATCGCGGCGAGAACGTCCTCGCCGCTCGCGCCCGTCTTTTCCGCGACAGCGAGTGCGCTCGCGCATGCCGTGGTGCCGGCATGCACGATATTCCTCAAGTCGCTGTCGTCGGACGCCGCCGCATCGCTCATGACCGCGTTGATGCGTGCCGCCGCGACGACCGGCAGCTTCTCCGCTGCGCCGAACCAGGCGGTCGCCTCCGGCGTGCCGCCGCGCTCCGTCTCCAGCGCTCGCACGATCTTGGAAGACTCGAGGGTCGAGCCGAGCGCCGCGCTCGCGATGGTGCTCGCGATGAGCATCTGCGCGTACTCCATCGCCTGCGGCGGGAGAGCCGCAGTGGTCTGACGCGTGACGAAAACGGCGAGGTCGCGGGCGACGGTCATGGTTTGAACTGCTTACGTGCGCCACGCGATCGCCGCGTCGCGCATTGCCGCTCCTCGCGATGACACTCGTTCGCTAGCACAGCGGTTCGAGGCCGGTCTTCGCGATCGCCGGGGCCGCTTCGGCCGACGCGAGGAAGGCGATGACGGTGCGCGCGAGATCCGGCTGCGGGCTGTTGGCGCCGACGGCCGCGGAGAACAGCGTCACCTTCTGTAGCTCCGGCGGCAGCGGCGTGATGTGCGCGATGCCGGGCACCGGCAGGAGCTCGCTCATCTGCTGAAAGGCGATATCGGCCTCGCCGCGCGCGACGACCGCGCCGGTGCGCTCCCCGCCGCCGACGAATTTGCTCTTCGGCAGACACTCCTCGGCGATACCGAGGCGCTGATAGAGCTCGGTCGTCAGGTACTGGCCGCTCACGCTGGCCGAGTACGCGATCGTTTTCGCGGAGAGGAACGCGCGTTTCAGCCCCTCCGTCGAGGTGAGGTCGGGCTTCGGTGCGCCTGCGCGAACGGCGACACCGATCGTGGAGCGGGCGAGCGGCGTGTGGCCCGCCTTCAACACGAACCCTTGCTCCAGAAGCTCGCGCTGAAGCCCGTCCGAGACGATCACGATATCGGCGATCTCGCCGCGCTTCAGCCGGTTCGGGATCGACGTGTCTCCGGTGCCGACCGAAGTCGTCACCGTCACGACTTTTTTCTGCGTCAGCCGTTCGAGCTGCGGAAGGAGCTCCAGATGCGCTGCGGTGAACGCACCCGATGTCATGACTCTGAAATCGCTCGTGTCTGCCATGTCGCGTCCTAGAACCGATACTGCTCGAGCTTGCGTTCGTCGAGAGCAATGCTCAGACCCGGCCCCGGCGGTAGCGGCAGCATGCCCTTCGAGATGTCGAGACGGGTGGTGGCGACGGTGTCGGTCATCTTGAGCGGGCCCACGCACTCGAGCCCCGGCAGCACGTTGCGCGAAGTCGCCGAGAGCATGATCTCGGCCATCGTGCTGAGGTCGAGGCCGAAGCCGTGACCGATGACGACTGGCAGCCCGGCAGCCTCGGCCGTCGCGAGCATGCGCTGCGCCTTCAGGATGCCGCCGGCCTGCTTGATGCCGAATTTGACGTAGTCCGCGCACTCGGCCTTGATCACCGCGAGCAGGCTCTGGTGGTCGCTGATCGACTCGTCCGCCATCACCGGGATGCCGCCTTCGCGGCGCACGCGCGCGAGCCCGGCGAGGTCCGCCTTGGGCGCGGGCTGCTCGAAGAGCTGCAGGTCGTAGCGCTTCACCAGCTTGCAGAGCTTGAGCGAAGTCTCCGCGTCGTACTGCATGTTCGCGTCGATGCGCAGCTTCATCGAGCCGCCGACCGCTTCGCGCACCGCGGCAATGCGGTCATGATCCTTTTCCACCCCGCTGCCGACCTTGATCTTCGCGGATTTGAACCCGGCGTCGCGCCAGCGCTTCGCTTCGGCCGCGGCCTCGGCGGCGGGCAGCTCGCCGATCCAGCCGTTGAACAGCACGCTGTCGGCGACGGCGCCGCCCAGATACGTATGCAGCGGGATGCCGAGGCTGCGGCACGTGAGCTCGATGCAGGCCATTTCGATCGCCGCGCCGGCGCCGGGCTGCGTCGGCGCGAGCTCATCCAGCAGCTCGACCATCGCGTTCACGTTCGTCGGATCGCGTCCGATGATCGCGGGCGTGATCCGCTCGCGGATCGCCGCGGCGAGCTCCGGTCCGGTGTGGGGCGACTTCGCGGTGCTCGACGGGTCGATGCTGCTCACGCCGATCGTGCCATCGGATGCGGTCAGCCGGACGACCACGCATTTCGTCGCGTTCTTGGAGACGCCCGCGCTCGTGAACGTGCCCGTGAGCGGCATCGCCACGCCGAATGTTTCGACTCGCTCGATCTTCATTGGATGTCCCGAAAAGAGTGTGTGAGAGATGCTGCTCACGCCGGTTGTGATGGATAATGCGGCCCGGCGATTTCCGAATAATAGCGAGGAGGAACGGATGAACGCATCAGCTATCAGCATCACGAAAGCGCTGGGCGGCGCGGCGCTGGCGGTTTGCGCCGGCTCGGTGTATGCGCAGGCCGCGAATTACCCCACGAAATCGATCCGTATGGTCATCGCGCTCGCGCCCGGCGGCGGCGTCGATACCACCGGCCGCTTCATCGCGCAGAAGCTCAACCAGGCGTGGGGGCAGTCGGTGGTCGCGGACAACCGGCCCGGCGCGGGCGGCACGCTCGCGGCGGATCTCGTGGCGAAAGCGCCGCCCGACGGTTACACCCTGCTGATGACCTCATCGGGCATCACGATCACGCCGAGCATCATGAAGCTCAACTACAACCCGCACAAAGACCTGCTCCCGGTGACGCTGGCGGTCATCTCGCCGGGCGTGCTGGTGGTGCATCCGTCGGTGCCGGCGAAGAACGTGAAGGGGCTGGTTGCGTTCGCGAAATCGCGGCCCGGGGAGCTCTTCTATTCGTCGTCGGGGCAGGGATCCGGCCAGCACCTCGCGATGGCGATGCTGGCGCAGATGACCGGCATCAAGATGACGCACGTGCCGTACAAGGGCACCGCGCCGAGCATTACCGACACGGTCGCGGGGCGCATCGCGACCACGATCGCGAGCGTTATCTCGACGCGTCCGTTCTTCACCACAGGAAAGCTCCGCGCGCTCGGTACCGTCGGTTTCAAACGTTCGCCGGCGTTACCGGAGATGCCGACGGTGGCGGAGCAGGGTGTGCCGGGCTACGGCTACGAAAACTGGTACGCGCTCTTCGCGCCGGGCGGCATGGACAAGGCGATCGCGGTCAAAATCCAGGAGGTCGTCGCCAAGGCGCTCACCGAGTCCGACACCCGCAAGCTGATGCTCAATCAGGGACTCGACGTCGTCGGCAGCACGCCGGACGAGTTCGGCCGCATGTACACGTCCGAAATCGCACGCTGGGCGAAAGTGGTGAAGGCCGTCGGGCTGGAGCCGAACTAGGACGGCGCTCGCCTTCGGGCTCGCAGTATCTTTCGTCATTCCCGCGGAGGCGGGAATTTAGAGCACGTATCGGCTGGACCCCCGCCTGCGCGGGGGCAACGATCTACGGATCTGCGACTTACAGCGTTAACGCACTTCGCCGGTTTTGATGACGGGGTTCGCAGCGCCTTTCATGACGAAGCGCCGCTCCGGCGGCGTGCCGGCTTCGAAGTGCTCGAGCGCGAGATCGGGGATGGTCACCTTATCGCAGACTTTGCGCACGTGGTACACCTCGATCGGCGGCACGAAGCCGGTCTTCGCCTCGCAGGTGACCTGCACGCAGCCGATGCTCTTCAGCCACTGGCAGATCTTCATGTCGGAGCCGTCGGCTTTCCTGATCTCGGTGAGGAACGGCGCGTTCGGGTAATGCGGCTTGTTCGTGCCGGCTTCCCAGCCTACGTCCTGCAGCACCGTGAAGAGGCTTCCGTTCAGCGCCAGTGTGCCGAGCGCCTTGTCCATGAAGCGCGTGATCGATTGCGTGTACGAGAACGCGCCGATCACGTCCGTGATGATCTGGAACTGCCCGAGCTCTTCGGCCGAGTATTCGCTGAACGTGCGCCCGAACAGATACTCGATCTGCTTCGGTGCGAGGCTCGCCGACGCCTCGTGCCAGCGCGCGGTGCGGCGGTCCTCGATCGAGATCGCCGTCGTGCGCGCTCTCGCGCGCTCCGTGAGCGATGCAGGCTGCACATCGGATTTCGCCGTCGCATAGTCGAGCACCGCGCGGCCTTCGCCGGCGCCGATGTCGAGCCAGCGGTCCTGCGGTCCCAGGGTCGAAAGCTGCTTGTGAAACTCCGCCGGCAGCAGATCGGCATACGACGTGAGCGAACGGTCGATCACGTAGCCGTCGGGCCTTTCGGCGCCGCGGCTGTCGTAGATCGCCTTCTGCTTTACGACTTCCTCGACGATCTTGTCCGGGACGGACGCGGCGCCGGCTGCGGCGAGCGAGATCGTCTGCAGCAGAATGAACAGAGTGATGCGTAGCTTGAGCGAGCGCATAAAGACGTGTACCTTTTTTCCTCGGTGAAAAAGGACGCAACGCAATGCAGTTAACGCGGCTCACGCCCTACATCGGCGCTGAGGTGACTGGCCTCGATCTTCGCTTGCCGGTGGACCCGGAGACTCGCCGCCGCCTGAATGAGGCGGTGGTCGAGCATGTCGCGCTCGTCGTCCGCGGGCAGGATTTTACGCCCAAAGAATATCTGGCGGCGGTCTCGCTGTTCGGCGAGCCGATGGAGCAGCACTTCACCCAGTACGCGCTGCCCGACTGCCCCCTGGTGCACGAGGTCTCGAACCGGCACAAAGACAAGACGGGCAAGCGGGTTAAGCACGGTGCGGGCTGGCACACCGACCACACGAATCACGTCCGGCCGCCCAAGTACACCTGTCTTTATGCCGTGCACCTGCCGTCCTCCGGCGGCGATACCGCCATCGTAAATATGCGCGCCGGCTACGAGGCCCTGCCCCAGACGACCCGGCAGCGGATCGCCGGGATGAAGACGGTGAACGTCTTCCAGGGGAGCGCGTCGGATACGTATTCAGGTCAGTCCGCGGACGCCCAGGCGGCGTTGAAGCCCGTGCCGGTGCTCCAGCCGCTGGTGCGCACGCACCCGGACAACGGCAAAAAGGCGCTGTATTTCCATCCCGTGAAAGCCGAGAACATCGTCGGCATGGGCCCGCAGGAGTCGCAGGCCCTGCTTAAAGATCTGCTCGAGCACTCGGTGCGGCCGGATTTCATCTACCGGCACCAGTGGCGCAAGGGCGACATGCTGATCTGGGACAACCGGGCGGCGATGCACAAGGCGCATTTCGATTACGATCCGGACGAATACCGTCTGCTCTACCGCGTGCTGGTGCGCGGCGAAGTTCCCATGTAGGAGGTCTCACATGCACGCCGTTGCCGAGAAGCCGTCCACGGATACCGTCCGCGCCCAATTCAACTACGTGATTCCGACGGGCCGGCCGGCGATCCGGTACATCGACTGGCCCGAGATGGAGCACAACGCGGTGCCGCCGGAATACGAGCTGCGCGAGATGGTGGTGCATAACGGCCGCCCGCTCGCGCACACGTTCGATATCGACACGCACGGGTTCGTGTTCGTCGAGCACCGCACGCAGGTGAAGGACTTCGCCGACGAAGCCGAGCGCACGCGGGTGTACGACCCGGAGGTGCAGGCGCTGATCAAGAAGCATGCCGGCGCGTCCGACGTCGTGGTCTTCGACCATACGATTCGCATTACCGATGACGAATCGCAGCGCGTCTCGGGCGCGCGCCCGACGGTGAAGGGCGTGCACAACGATTACACGGAGGCTTCAGCGCCGGTGCGGCTGCGCGAGATCGTCGGCGAGGCCGAAGCCGAGCGGCGGATGAAAAAGCGCTGGGCCATCATCCAGGTGTGGCGGCCGATCCGCGGGCCCGTGATGATCGATCCGCTCGGTATCTGCGACGGGCGCAGCATCCCGCAGCAGGGATTCATCAAAGTGGAGCGGCGCTACAAATACCGCACCGGCGAGGTCTATCACATCGCGCACAACCCCGCGCACCAGTGGTACTGGTTCCCGCGGATGACGCGGGACGAGGCGCTGGTGTTCAAGGTTTTCGACTCGGACACGACGAAGCCTTCGCGCTTCACCGCCCACAGCGCGTTCGACGATCCGGATACGCCGGCGGACGCGCCGCCACGCGAGAGCATCGAAACGCGGACGTTCGCGTTTTTCGATTAGGCGCTTGCCGCCGATGATCAAGCTGCAGCGCATCGGCCACATCCTGCTCACGGTTCGCGATCTCGAAAAATCGAAGGCGTTCTATACCGGGCTCCTCGGTTTCCAGGTGCTCGAGCAGGATCCCGATCATGGCGGCGTGTTCCTCTCGCTCGGCGAGCACGGCAACACGCTCGACCTTTTTGCGAGCAGCGCGCCGGACGCCTGTCCGCAGCCGAAACCGGCGATCGGTTCGAGAGAGGGTCTCGGGGTCAAGCACACCGCGTTCGCCGTCGAGACCGAGGAAGATCTCACGCGCGCCTACTTCGCGCTCAAGGACGCGGGCGTGTCGATCCACAAGGCGATCGACCACACGAGCCAGAAAAGCGTCTATTTCTACGATCCCGACGACAACCTGCTCGAGATCGTCTGGGAGCGGCCCAACGTGAAGGAGATCTTCAGGCAGGGCCGCGGCGACGACGACAAGCCGATCGAATTCACGCGGCCTCGCGAGAACTAGCAGTGTCGTAGGGTGCGCTGATAGCGCACCACACATCGCTGCGCCGCAAGCGATGCAGGTTCGTTCGGTGCCTGGCGCACCGGCGCGGCGGAGGCGATCCGACTCGCCTCATGGAGCCGCAAACCCGTCCTCGAAGTGCGAAACCCCGTTCGCGGCGGGCGGTCAACACACGACCACCCGCCACGAACGGCGCACTTCGATGACTGCGGCTCAAATCGGCGCGCCGGCTCGCCTCCGCCGCGCGAAGCCATCATCCCGGCTGCGCGTGCCTACCGGCTTCCTCTGCCGCTTGTTTGCTCGTTCGGAAACGCAGGTCGAATCATCGTGGATCTGGATATACCAGTCCGTAGGGTGCGCTGATAGCGCACCAGATCAGTGTCCGCCTTTGCTTTTGCCCGGTGTGGCCGCGCGCGGCGGGAAGTGCTGCGCGACGGGGATCTCGACCACCGCGGGACCGTCGTGCGCGAACGCGGTCTTTACCGCATCCGCGATCTCGTCAGGCCGCGTGACGTAGAAGCCGCGCGCACCGAGGACTTCGCCGAGCTTGTCGAACCGCGGGTTCTCGAGGTCGACGCCGACGTAGCGCTCCTTCCACTGGCGCATCTGCTGCGCTTTCTCGGACCCGTGGCAGCTATTGTTCAGAACAACGGTCACGTGCGGAATGCGATGGCGCACCGCCGTGTTGATCTCGGTCGCCGCGTACAGGAACCCGCCGTCGCCGTGCAGGACCAGCGCCGGCCGGTCCGGACGGCCGATCTTCGTGCCGATGCCGACCGGCAGTCCCATGCCGAGCGCGCCATGTCCGAAGTAGTTGTGCAAGGTGCGCGGCGATTCGAAATCGAGGCGGTCGTAGGCGAGTCCGGGACACGTGCCGGCGTCGATCGTCACCATGCAATCGCGCGGCATGACTTTGCGCAGCTCGGGGAAGACGCGCTGCGGCATCATCGGATCGCCGGTCAGCTCGCTCTCTTTCCGGAGCCGCGCCTGCCGCTTCTCCTTCAACGCGGCGATCTCGGTGCGCCAGGCGGTGTTCGTGCGACGCTCGCCGCCCGGCAATGCTTCGAGTAATTGCAGCGCGACCGCTTTCGCGTCGCCGACGATGCCGACCTTCACCGGGAAGTTGCGGCCGACCTCCGCCGCGTCGATATCGATCTGCACGATTCGCGTTGCCGGATTGATGATGCCGTTGTCCCAGCCGGTGGAGGACTGGCTCAGCCGCGATCCGAGCGCGAGGAGCACGTCGGCGCGATGGATCGCCTCGGCGGCCTCGGGCGCACCGCGCCCGCCGGGGATGCCGACGTAGAGCGGATGGCTGTTCGGCACCGTGTCGTTGTGGCCGTACGCCGGAACGAGCGCCATGCCGAGCGCTTCGGCGAGCTTCACCGCTTCGGCTGTCGCTTCCGAATCGATCACACCGCTGCCCGCCATCAGCACGGGCCGCTCCGCCGCCGCCAGCAGCGCCGCGGCCTCTCGCACCGCGCCATCGTCGCCGCGCGTGCGCTGCGCGGTCGCGCGGTAGGCGCCGGGCGCAGCCGGTGCGTAGTCGATGGTCGTGTGATCGAGCAGGTCGCGGGGGATATTCAGCATGACGGGGCCGCGCTTTCCGGACATCGCGGTGCGGAAGGCATCGTGTATCGCTTCGATCACACGCTCGGTCTTGTGCACGTGGCGCGCCATGAACGTCACCGGCTTGAACAGGCTCACGAGATCGAACGACTGATTGCCGTCGCGGTCGAGGTGATCCGTGCTCACGTCGCCGGCGATCACGACGACCGGCGCGCGGCCCTTGTAAGCGAGCGCGATGCCGGAGAGCAGATTGATCGTGGCAGGACCCGACGTCGTCAGACACACCGCCGGCTTTGCGGACGCCCGCGCGTAGCCGTGCGCCATCAGCGCTGCGTTCTGCTCGTGCCGCGTATCGATGAACTTCAGGTCGCTGCGGCCGTGCAGCTCGGTCAGGATGTTGTTCGTAGTGCTGCCGCAAATGCCGAACATGTAATCGACGCCCTCGGCGCGCAGCGCTTCGACTACCGCGGCTCCTGCTGTCATGACTGCCATCTCGTCTTCTCCGTGGATGTTCTGGATCCCGGCCTGCGCCGGGATGACCGACGTAGCGTGGGCTGCGCCCACCGTACGTTATTGCTACGCCTTCAGGCCCTTGCGGGCGATGAACTCGGGGAAAGCTTGCTTCGCCTTCGCCCCGCGCAGCACGTGCGTCGTGTATTCGACCTCGCTGTCGTACTGCGTCTCCAGGTCCTGGTTCATCTGTTTCAGCATGAGCTGCTTGATGCCGGCGACAGCCCGGCGGTGATTGGCTGCGATCATCTTCGCAAGCCACATCGTCTTCTCGCGCAGTTGCGCGCGCGGCACGAGGTGGTTGAGCAGGCCGATGCGATACGCCTCTTCGGCTTCGACGATACGCGCCGAAAACAGCAGCTCCTTCGCGACCGGCCAGCCGACCTGGTTCGGCAGCGTCCACGTGCTGTTGATGCGGCCGTAGGCCGCCGCGAGAAAGCGGAACTTCGTGCCTTCGCAGCCGATGCGCATGTCGAGCGAGGAGGCAAGCACCGCGGCCCCGCCGTAGGCGAGACCGTTCATCATGCCGATCGTCGGCTTCGCGCACGCGGAGATCTCGTAGCGCGCCTTCGTGCGTTTCGAATCCAGCTCTTCGTCGGAGTACTTCTCATCGTCCGAAAGCTGCTCCTTGATGTCGCCGCCGGCGGAAAATGCCTTCTCTCCCGCGCCGGTGATGACGATGCAGCCGATCGCCTCGTCCGCTTCCGCTTTCTTCACCGCGTCGTAGAGCTCCTGGTTCAACCTGCGGTTCATCGCGTTGAGCTGGTTCGGGCGGTTCATGGTGATCGTCGCGACGGCGTCTTCGACGTCGACAAGGATGTGCTCGTAACTCATTCGTCGTTCTCCTGCGGTAATTTTCCGCGCGCGTGTAGGAGAGTCCCTGACTCACAGCCTTCCCCGCGCACGGTATCGTTGATGCGGCAGCGAGAGTGTGCCCGATCCAGCGCGATTCGGCACGACCGTTGCCTAGACCTGCCATTCAGTCTCGCGGCGAATGCACAACAATTCGAAATGAGGCGGTTGATGAGCCATGTGCCCGTAGACGCGCATCAGGCACTGCGCATCAACCGCACGCTGATGGCCGCGGCCAGCTCGGCGCTGGTGATACTCCTCCTGACGTTCTACTGGCACGAAGGCTATTTGCCCGGACGTCCGTACGCGATCGCCGTGGCGGCCATCACCTGGCTGGTCGTCTTCTTCTACGCCGTCTTCCGCATGGGGCTCAACCTGCGGTTCGCCGACCCGAGCCTCACGTTCGCGCAGGTGAGCTCGGCCGTCGCGGTGCTGGTCTACGTCAATTTCCATCTCGAGGCGGCGCGGGGTGCGTTCCTGCTGGTCTACATCATGGCCATGCTGTTCGCCGTCTTCAGGCTGAGCACGGGCCAGTTGCTCATCATCATCGCGCCCGTGCTGGCGGCGCATGCGATGTCGATCGCGCTGCTCCAGAACCGCGGCCTTGATCCCGACGAGTTGCACATCGAGCTCGTCCAGTGGGTCGTTCTGGTCGTGGTGCTGCTGTGGTTCGCTCAGGTCGCCGGCTACATCAGCGACATGCGACGGCGCCTGCGGACGCTCGCGGTGCGCGACGAGCTCACGGCCGTCTACAACCGCCGGCACATGGCTGACATGCTCGCCGGGGAGACGGCGCGCGTGGCGCGGCGCGGCGGCGCGTTCTGCGTGCTGATGCTCGACCTCGATCGCTTCAAGTCGATCAACGACACGTATGGCCATGCAACGGGCGACGAAGTTCTGAGGCGCTTTGCGACACTGGTGAAGCAGCAGATACGCCCAGCGGATTACCTCGGGCGCTATGGCGGGGAAGAGTTCCTGCTGATCCTGCCCGACACGGCGCTCGCCCCGGGCGTCATCGTCGCCGAACGTATCCGTGAGGCCACGCGAGCAGCTAAGTGGGGCTCGACGCATCCGGGACTCGCCGTCACGGTGTCGATCGGCGTGCAGGAGTGCAACCGCAACACGGCCGGCGACGCCATCGTCGCCGGCGCGGATGCGGCGCTCTATCGAGCGAAGCAGGCCGGCCGTGACCGGGTAGAGTACACGGCACCCCGCGCTGAGCCGTTACTCCAGCCTTAGATGATCACCGAATGGGGCACGATCCAGGCGCTCGCGCTGGCTTCACTGCTGGCGTGGGCGAGCGGCGTGCGGCTGTATCTCGCGATCTTCGTCGTCGGCCTCGCCGGCTACCTCGGCTACGTGGAGCTGCCGGCGGGCTTGCACGTCCTCCAGCATCCGTGGGTGCTCGGCGCCGCCGGCATGATGCTGCTCATGGAATTCACGGTGGACAAGGTTCCGGCGATCGACAGCCTGTGGGACGCGATCCACACGTTCATACGCATTCCGGCCGGCGCGCTGCTCGCCGCCGGCGCGACGGGCGATACGCTGAGCGCGCTCACGGTCGCGGCGGGATTGCTCGGCGGGACGATTACGGCCGGAACGCATCTGACGAAGGCGGGCGCACGCGCGCTCATCAACACTTCACCCGAGCCGTTCACCAACTGGGGCGCTTCCTTTGGCGAGGACGTCCTGGTGCTCGGCGCGATCTGGTTCGCGTTTCAGCACCCCGTTGCATTCCTGATCGCGCTCGCGCTCTTCGTCGCGCTGATGATCTGGCTGCTCCCGAAAGTCTGGCGCGGCCTGAAAGCCGTGTTCCGCTTCACAAGCCGGCGAGAAACACCCGCCGGCGGCTAACCATACGGTGTCATCGCGAGCCGCGTGCAGGCGCGGCGTGGCGATCTCGTGGCGCACGCAAACGCACGTTCGCAACGGGATTGCTTCGGCGGAGCATGGCTCCACCTCGCAACGACAGTGCTTCTACGCGGGGGTGCCGACTCCTGGGCGCACTGCGCGCGCGCTGCTGAACAGCCGGCCGGCCGCAAGGCCTTCCGTGGGAACTTTCAGAAACGTGAGCGCCGCCCACAGCGTCGCCTGGTTGGACGTGACCACCGGCACGTCGAGCTCGCGCTCCAGCCGATCGATCTGGTCCATCGTCAGGAGCTGCGTGCAACTGATGAAGAGGCCGTCGCATTCCGCGATCTCACGGCGGTGGCGCAGCGCCATCGCCGTGACCTCCTCCGAGGGCACCGCGGCGGTGAGCTCCGTCACTTCGCAGCGGAACGAATCGTAGGCCGGAACTTCCACACCATAGTGCGCCAGAAACTCGACTTCCTCTTCGTTGATGTCGTCCGGATACGGCGTGATCATGAAAGCGCGGCGAATACCGAGCACGTCCAGGGCGGCCGTTACCGCGACCGACGTGGTGATCGCCGGAATGCCGGTGTAGCTCGTGATGCGCCGCGCGATCTCGTCTTCCTTGCCGCGGCCTTCGAGAAAGCTCCCGCTCGTGCAGGCGAAGAGGATGACTTCGGGGTGCACCTGTGCCAGATCGACCGCGGCGCGCTCGAGCGATGGAATCATCGAGAGCAGCGAGCTCTTCGTCGATTTCGAGACCGGACGCGACATGCGGTTGTAGCTCACCGCGACGCTCTCCGGCGCGTAGCGGCCGAATTCGCGCTCGACCGCCACGTTCCCGGGCGGGAGCAGCACACCGATACGGCGTTGAGCGTTGTTCATGCGGCCAGGCTCGCGTCTTCGCGCATGGACTTGAAGAGCCGGCCGGGACCGCACGCGCTGGCGTCGACGCGCATGTGCCGCAGCGCCGCCCACAGCGTGCACTGGTTCGACGTGACCACCGCGCGCCCCAGCGTTTCCTCGAGCGTGTCGATCTGGTCCATCGTCAGCAGGTTCGTGCAACTGATGAACACCGCGTCGCAGCGCTTTGCAGTCTCCGCGTGCTCGAGCACGAGGTCGCGCACCGCTTCGGACGCGATCTTCGCGATATCGCGCGTGTCGAGGCAGCCGAACGAGGGACACGCCTCGACGGCGATGTCGCGGTGCCGGAGAAACGCGATCTCGTGCGCGTTCACGTCGTCTATGTAGGGCGTCACGAGCAGCACCCGGCGAGCGCGCACCGTTTGCAGCGCCATGATCACCGCCTGCGAGGTCGTGTACGCGGGTATGCCCGTGATGCGCGTGATCTTCGATGCGGCTTCTTCCTCGGTCCCGGGGCCGCTCACGAAGCTGCCGCTCGTGCAGCCGAAGAGCATCACTTCGGGCTGCGGCCACGCCATCGCGAGATCGCGCGCCGCCTGGTCGACCGACGCCATCATGAGCGTCAGCGACTCCTTCGTCACATCGGGGCTCGGCCGCGACAGCCGGTTGTGGTTCACGACGATGCCGGCCGGCAGATACATCGGCAGCTCGCGCTCCATCGCGACGTTGCCCGGCGGTGCCAGCACGCCGATGCGCCTCACGTTGTTGTCCATCGTTCGGTCAATCGAGCCTGAGGTTGGCGGCGCTCGTCACTTTCTTCCACTTGGCGATGTCGTTGCGGATGAAGGTGCTGAACTCCGCGGGCGTCGTGGTCTTGGGATCCGCCGCCATATCCTTGAATTTGGCGGTGACGGCGGGGAGCGTCGCCGCCTTGACGACCGCGGCGTGAAGCTTGTCCACGACCGGCTTTGGCGTGCCCGCCGGCGCCAGGATCCCGGTGAACGACGCCGCCTCGTATCCCTTGAGCCCGGTCTCGTCGGCCGTCGGCACGTTGGGCAGCACGCCCGAGCGGTTGAGGCTCGTCACCGCGAGGATGCGAAGCCTGCCGTCGCGCACGTAACCGATCGAGGAGGCGATCTGGTCGATCATCGTCTGCACCTGGCCACCCACGAGCTCGGCCAGCGCCGCGCCGCTGCCCTTGTAAGGCACGTGCAGCACCTTCGCGCCGGAGGTGAGCTGGAACAGCTCAATCGCCAGGTGATTCGAGCTGCCGGTTCCCGCAGAGGCCATCGTGATCTTCCCGGGCTGGCTGCGCGCCAGCGCGACGAGGTCCTTCACCGAGGTCACGGTGACGCTGGGATGCGTGATGATCGCCATCGGCGTCACGTTGATCATGCTGATCGGCGCGAAATCGCGGTTAGGGTCGTACGGCAGCTTGGAATAGAGCGCCGGGTTCGCCGTGACCGACCCGCTTGAGCCCGCGAGCAGCGTGTATCCGTCGGCCGCGCCTTTCGCAACGAGCGTCGCGCCGATGCTGCCGCCGCCACCCGCGCGATTGTCCACGACGACCTGCTGACCGAGGATCTCCGATAACGGCGCGGCGACAATACGCGATGAGATATCGACGCTGCCGCCGGGAGCGAACGGTACAATCAGTCGGATCGGGCGCGTGGGATATTCGGCTTTTTCCGCGGCGATTGCCGCCGGGGTGAGCAGCGCAAGCGCGAGCGCTGTCGTTACACGCATAGACATCTCTTGGGTATCCTCGCAGTGGAATTGTTCTTCAAGCGGCTGCGCTTACCGTAATGCCGCGTTCAAACGGGTGTCAAGCACATAAGTGTCTGCATTCAATGCCGTAACGCTGGAGATGATCTGGACGCGCCTCGTCTCAATCGTGGACGAAGCCGCGGCCGCGCTGGTGCGCACCTCGTTCTCGACGATCGTGCGCGAGTCCAACGATTTCGCGTGCGTGCTCACCGACGCGCGCGGGCAGTCGATCGCGCAGGCGAACGACAGCATTCCGTCGTTCATCGGCACCGTGCCGCGCACGATCCGGCATTTTCTCGAGGAGTTCCCGCCGGAGACGCTCGAGCCCGGCGACATCCTCATCACGAACGACATCTGGCAGGGCACGGGTCACCTGCCGGACATCACGGTCGCGAAGCCCGTGTTCCTGAACGGCCGCATCGTCGCGTTCGCCGGATCGGTGGCGCACTCGCCGGACATCGGCGGCAAGATCCGCTCCGCCGAATCGAAGGAAGTCTTCGAGGAAGGCTTGCAGATTCCGATCATGAAAGTGATGCGCCGCGGCGAGATCGACCAGACGTTCGAGCGCTTCGTGCGCAAGAACGTGCGCGTGCCGGACCAGGTGATGGGCGACCTCTACGCCCAGTTCACCGGCCTTCACCTCATGGAGCAGCGCCTGATGGCGCTCATGCGCGAGCAGGGGCTCGACTCGCTCGAAGCGCTCGCGGACGAGATCCACAGCCGCTCCGAAGCGGCGATCCGCAACGCGATCCGCGCGGTGCCCGACGGCGTGTACACGCACACGGCGATCAGCGACGGCTTCGCCGAGCCGATCGAGCTCAAGATGAAGATGACCGTAAGCGGCGATTCGATCGAGATCGATTACGCGGGCTCGGCGCCGCAGGTGCTGCGCTCGATCAACGTCTGCCTCGCCTACACGATCGCGTACACGGCCTACGGCGTGAAGGCGGTGCTCTCGCCCGAGGTGCCGAACAACGACGGCGTGCTGCGTCCGATCACGATCACGGCCCCCGAGGGTTCCATCCTCAACTCGAAGCATCCGGCCGCCGGCGGCGCGCGCGCTCTCATCGGTCACTTCCTGCCGATGATGGTGATCAGCGCGCTCGCGAAAGCAATGCCGGACCGCGTGATGGCGACCGTCGGCTCGCCGTTGTGGTGCATCAATCTCTCCGGCGTCGATCCGCAGGGGAAGACGTTCGCGAATCTCTTCTTCATGAACGGCGGGTACGGCGCCGCGCACGATCGGGACGGAATCAACGTTCTGAGCTGGCCCAGCAACATCTCCTCGACGCCGGTGGAAATGATCGAAAAGCTCGCCCCGCTGAAGGTGCGGCACCGGCGTTTCCGCTCGGGCACCGGCGGAAAAGGGCGCTATCGCGGTGGTACGGGACAGGAGATCCTGTTCGAGACGACCTCACCGGCGATCGCAACCTTCATGGCCGAGCGCACCCGCGCGGAGGCGGCCCCGCACGGCATCGCAGGTGGAGAAGCCGGCGCGCCGGGCGAAGTCCTGATCGGCGGCAAGCGCGTCGATCCCAAGGTCCAGCACGTCGTGCGATCCGGTGAAATGATCGAGCTCCGCACGCCGGGCGGCGGCGGCTATGGCCCGCCGGCCGAGCGGCCGAAGCATCTGACCGAAAGCGACCGCCTCGACGGTTACATCTGAGTCGTCATTCCCGCTACTTTTAGATCGTCTCTTTCACCCTTCGATCGTCATTCCCCCGAAGTGCTACCGTGTCATTGCGAGGCGGAGCCAATGCTCCGCCGCGGCAATCCCGTCTGCGAACGTGGCTTTGCGTGCGCCACGCGATCGCCACGCCGCGCCTGTTCGCGGCTCGCGATGACACGGCATTGCAAGGCGGGAATCCACTGCAGCACATTGAAATGACATCCACTTACTCCCTCGCCATCGACATTGGCGGCACCTTCACCGACATCGTCGTTTACGACCACGCGCGCGCGCAGTCGCTCTCGCACAAGGAGCTCACGACGCCGGACGCGCCGCACAAGGGCGTGATCAACGGCATCCGGCGGCTCTTCGAGGAGCACGAGATCCCCTATGCGCAAGTCGTGCGGGTGGTGCACGCGACGACGCTCTTCACGAATGCGCTGATCGAACGCAAGGGCGCGGTGACCGGTCTCATCACCACGGCCGGCTTTCGCGACACGCTCGAGATGCAGCGCGAGCACAAGTACGAGCTCTACGACCTCTTTATCGAGCTGCCGAGGCCGCTCGTGCGCCGCGCGTTGAGAGTCGAGGTCAAGGAGCGCATGCGCGTCGACGGCACGCCCGAGACGCCGCTCGACGAGGAAGCGCTGCTCGCGCGTGCGAAAGAGCTGCGCGCCGCCGGCGTCACCTCGATCGCCGTGGTGTTTCTGCACGCCTATGCCAATCCCGCGCACGAACGCCGCGCGGGAGAGCTCCTGCGCAAGGCGTATCCGGGCCTCTTCGTTTCGCTCTCCAGCGACGTGTCGCCGCAGATCCGCGAGTTCGAGCGCACCTCGACGACCGTCGCGAACGCGTACATCAAGCCGCTCGCCGACAGCTACCTCGAGCTCATGAGCCGCGAGATCGCGACACTCGGCATCACGGCGCCGCTTTTCATGATGCTCTCGAACGGCGGCCTCACGCATATCGACGAAGCGAAGCGCGTCCCCATCCAGTTGCTCGAATCAGGCCCCGCTGCCGGTGCGCTCGCCGGTGCGTTTTTCGGCACGCGATCGGGTGTGTCCGACGTGCTCGCGTTCGACATGGGCGGCACGACGGCCAAGCTCTCCATCATCGACAAGGGCGAGCCGCTCATCGCGTACCGCTTCGAAACGGGCCGGCAGAAGCGTTTCGCCGAAGGCAGCGGGCTTCCGCTCAACATCTCGACCGTCGAGCTGATCGAAATCGGCGCCGGCGGCGGCAGCATCGCCGCGATCGACACGCTGGGCCTGCTGAAAGTGGGGCCGCACAGCGCGGGCGCGGCGCCGGGTCCTGCGTGCTACAAGCGCGGCGGCAATGCTGCGACGGTCACCGACGCGAACCTGACGCTCTCGTATCTCGACGCGGACAACTTCGCGGGCGGCACGATGCCGATCGATGCGTCCGCA
The DNA here is from genome assembly GCA_035626595.1 of Burkholderiales bacterium. Classification (GTDB taxonomy): domain Bacteria; phylum Pseudomonadota; class Gammaproteobacteria; order Burkholderiales; family SG8-41; genus JAQGMV01. Next base: position 19,822 of record DASPNJ010000083.1, on the reverse strand, counting down.
GCGAAGCAGGCCATCGAGCCGCTGGCGAGCGCGTCGAAGCTCGGCGTCCCGGAGCTCGCCTGGGGCATCCACTCGGTGGTCAACGAGAACATGGCTGCCGCCGCGCGCGTGCACATCGCGGAGCGCGGACACCAGGCCGACCACTTCGCGCTGCTCGTCACGGGCGGCGGCGGACCGCTTCACGGCTGCGAAGTCGCGCGGCGACTCGGTATCCGCCGCGTGATCTGTCCGCCGGGCGCCGGTGTCGCGTCCGCGCTGGGGCTGCTGATGGCCCCGGCGCGCATCGACCGCGTCGGCACCGTCACGCGGCGCCTCGACCAGATGTCGTGGCCGGAGCTCGAATCGGCCTATGCGGCGCTGGAAAACGAGGCGAGGAGTGTCATCGAGAAGACGCTCCCGGGACGCGCCCACACGTCGGTCGCTCGCGCGGCGGACATACGCTTCGTTGGACAGGGCTTCGAGCTCGTGACCGCGTTGCCGCCCGGCCCCTATACGGCGGCGTCCGAACCGTCGATCCGGGAAGCCTTTCTCGAGACCTATCGCCAGATGTTCGGAAAAGTGCCGCCGGTCGCGGCCATCGAGCTCATCAATATTCGCGTGGCGGTCTCGGCGCCGACCGGAGACGGCCGGCTGGAGACAGGCGCGACGCAGCGCGCAAGGGGGCCCGCGGTGAAGGGCAGGCGCCGCGCGTGGGTGCCGGCCTCGAGCGCATACGACGAGGTGCCGGTCTACGACCGGTTCGCGCTGTGCGCCGGCGATGCCATCGACGGCCCCGCGATCGTGGAGGAGGCGTCTTCCACGCTGATCGTGCCCCCCGGAGCACGCGCGGTGACCGACGCGTCCGGCAACATCGTAGTCGACCTGGCGGATTGAGAGCGATGAGCACAACCGAACGAATCATCACCCGGCACGAAGGCGCGATCGCACGCCTCGTCTTCAATAACCCGGCGCGGCACAACGCGATCTCGCTCGACATGGCTGAAGCGGTGCCGCCGGCGATCCGCAGCTTCGAAACCGATCCCGACGTGCGTGTGGTCATCGTCACCGGCGCTGGCGAGCGCGCATTCGCGGCAGGCTCCGACATCTCGAGCTTCGGTGAAGTGAGATCCGACCCCAGCCGCAACCGCCATTACAACGAGGTGAGCGAGGCGGCTTACAACGCCGTCTACCGGTGCGCCAAGCCGACGATCGCGATGATCCGCGGTTACTGCATCGGCGGCGGTCTCGACTTCGCGACGAGCTGCGACCTGCGGCTCGCATCCGACGACGCCACGTTCTCGGTGCCTGCGGGCAGGCTCGGGCTGGGCTACGGCCACGAAGGCATCGAGCGCATCGGCCGCGTGATCGGCTACATGCGCGCGCGCGACATGTTCTTTACCGCGCGCCGGCTTTCGGCCGCCGAAGCGCTGCAGATCGGGCTCATCGATCGCGTCTGGCCCGCGGCCGATTTCGAGCGCGAGGTTCTCGCGTACGCCGAGCTCATCGCAGCGAACGCGCCGCTCACGCTCTGCGCGCTCAAGACTGCGTTCCTCGAGTACGAGAGACCGGCCGCCGAGCGCGATTTCGCCAACGCGCAGTCGGCGATCGACACGTGCTTCACCAGCGACGATTACCAGGAAGGCCGCGCGGCGTTCGCCGCGAAGCGCAGCCCGAACTTCAGGGGACGATGAGCGTGGCGACGCGCCGCGGTCCGCTCTCGCGTTTCAGGGTGCTCGATCTCACCCGCGTGCGCTCGGGGCCCACGGCGGTACGGCAGCTCGCCGACTGGGGCGCCGACGTGATCAAGGTCGAGACCCCGGAGAACCTCGAGCAGAGCGACGGCTGGGGCGGCGCGCGCCACGGCCCCGATTTTCAGAATCTGCACCGCAACAAGCGGGCGATGACGCTCAATCTCAAGCACCCGGAGGGACTCGCGATCTTCCGCAAGCTCGCCGATCGCGCCGACGTCGTGGTCGAGAACTTCCGCCCGGACGTGAAGACGCGGCTCGGCATCGACTACGAGACGCTCAAGCAGACGAATCCACGGCTCGTGTACGCCAGCGTTTCGGGCTTTGGTCAGGACGGGCCGTACGCGAAGCGGCCCGGTTTCGACCAGATCGCGCAGGGCATGGGCGGACTCATGGCGATCACGGGCGAGCCGGGACGCGGGCCGATGCGCGCCGGGATCGCTGTCGCGGATTCGGCGGCGGGACTCTACGGCGCGCTCGGTATCCTCACTGCGCTGCTCGAGCGCGAGGAGTCCGGCCAGGGGCAGTGGGTCCAGATCTCGCTTTTACAGGCGATGATCGCGCTGCTCGATTTTCAGGCGGCGCGCTGGCTCGTCGCGGGAGAGGTGCCCGGTCAGACGGGCAACGATCATCCCACCTCGATCCCGACCGGCGTCTTTCCGACTTCGGACGGCCACGTGAACATCGCGGCGGGCGAGCAGGCGATGTGGGAACGGCTGTGTCGCGCGCTGCAGGCGGAGGAGCTGATCATGCGGCCCGAATTTTCTTCGGACACGCAGCGATCGAAAAACCGCGAAGCAGTGAACCGCGAGCTTTCGGAGCGCACCCGCCGCTACACGAGCGCGGCGCTGATCGCGATGCTCGAAGCCGGCGGTGTCGCGAGCGGCCCGATCTACCGCATGAACGAAGTCTTCGACGACCCGCAGGTGAAGCACCTCGGGATGGCGGCACCGGTCGAGCATCCCGCGCTCGGCGAGATCCGCCTCGTCAATCAGCCGTTCGTGCTGTCGCGCACGCCGAGCGAGATCCGCACTGCGACGCCCGAGCGCGGCGAGCACACCGACGAGATCCTGCGCGAGCTCGGCTACAGCGACGCCGACATCGCGCGGCTGCGCGCGGACGTGGCCGTATAAGCGACGCGTCGGAATCGGAAAACGCCTGCATTTCTTAGGGTGCGCTGATAGCGCACCGCGATCAGCACCGTAGGGGTGCGCTGCCGGCGCAACGCGATCAGCCGGCGAAGCTCGACCGCAACTGCGCCGCCCAGCGGCCGCCGATGTAAGTCACGACCCAGATCGAGCGATAGCTTCCCATCATCGAGCCATCGATGCGGTAGCGGGTGAACTGCGTCTCGAAGTGCACCTTGTCCGCACTGGCCGCGATCACGTTGCGAAAATCCCACTCGCTGTGGTGCCAGCCTTCGCCCGCGCGCGCGTGGAAATCGGCTAGGTAATTCTCCGGCGTCTGCCACACCTGCATGCGCGTCCCGGCAAGACGATAGTGCGGAAAGTGAAGCGTGGCCGCGAGCGCGGCGGCATCGCCGACATTGAGCGCGTCGAAGTGTGCCTCGAGCACGCAGATCGCCGCGGCGATGCTGTCTGCATGCTCGTTTCGGGCGGGTTCCATGTCAGGCTTTCGCGGCGCGCGGCGTGAAATCGTCCGGCGCTCCCGAGGGGATCGGTGGGAAGCGCTTCAGGCTCTCCTGAAATTCATGCACCATCCGCCGCAGCGGCAGACGCACCCAGCTATGCTCGTTGCCGACGTCGGTCTCTTCCTTCGGATCCCGAATGACGTTGAACACCCACGGTGTCTCCAGGTGATTGGGGCCGATGTTGGGTTCGGGCTCCCACACCATGTGCATCTTCCAGTCGCGCCACTTCGCGGCGCGGAGCTCGTTTTTGATGTAGTAGACGAAGCCTTCGCGCCTCGATTTGCCTGACGGGTTCGTGAAAAAATCGACCTGATCGACGCCGTCGATCGGCCGATCCCCGGGCACGCGTGCGCCGGCGATGCCGGCGAGCGTTACGAAGAGGTCGGTCACGTGCACGATCTCGTTGGATACCGCGCCCGCGGGAATGCGGCCCGGCCAGCGGATCATGAACGGCACGCGCAGCGAGCCTTCCATCGACGTGTGATAGGTGCCGCGCCACGGGCCCGCGGTGCCGCGCCACGGCTTGCGAAATTCGGGGCCGTTGTCGCTCGCGAAGATGAACACGGTGTTGTCGCGTAGCCCGAGCGCGTTCACCTCATCGACGATCTGCCCGACACGGTGATCCATCTCGACCATCGAATCGGCGAAATCCCCCGCGCCCGTCTTACCGGCGAAGTCGTGGTGTGGGATCGTCGGATAGTGGAGCTGCGTCAGCGGAACGTAGGCGAAGAACGGCGTGCCGCCTTGCGAGTGCCGGCGCATGAACGCGTTCGTGCGTGAGACGAGATCCGAATCGATGCGGCGGCGCATCTCGAGGTCATAGATGGCGACGTTCTTCACCGCCTCGCCGGTGCGGCCTTCGAGGACGTACGGCAGCGGAGCGACCGCAGGGTCGTACCCGGGCGTGCTCGTGAACATGCTCTCGTTCGTCGTGCGCGGAATCCCGTACCACTCGTCGAAGCCGCGGTCGGTCGGGTAGCGCCCGGGCCGGTCGCCGAGATGCCACTTGCCGTAAATCGCGGTCGCGTAACCCTGCGCCTTGATGAGCTGTGCGAGCGTGACTTCCCACGGGACGATCCCCTGCGGCAGTCCCGCGGGGACCGACTGAAGCGCACCGGTGCGAATCGGATGCCGCCCCGTCATGAGGGCGGAGCGCGTCGGCACGCAGTCGCTCTCGACGTTGAAGTTGGTGAGTCGCAGCCCTTCGGCCGCGAGTGCGTCGATGCGGGGTGTCGGCGCGCCGCGCAGCACGCCGCCGCCGTAGCAGCCGAGCTCGCCCCAGCCGAGGTTGTCCGCCAGGATCAGAACGATATTCGGTTTCATGTGTCGCCTATAGCTGGAGCGGCGTGCCCCACGCGTCGAGCTGTTCCATCTCCGGCACCTTGAGCCCAGCCGGCACGGCCGCGTCCGACAGCACGCGGGGAATGAAGCGCCCGCGGCCGCGTTGCGCGTGGACCTTGCCGTCCTCGACGATCACCTCTGCGCGCGAGATCACGGTGACCGGCCAGCCCTGGAGCTCGCGGCCGGCATACGGCGTGTAGCCCGCGTTGTCGTGCACGAGATCGTGCGTGATCGTAACGCGCCGCTCCGGGTCCCAGATCGCGATGTCCGCATCGGAGCCTTCGGCGATCGTGCCCTTCTGCGGGTAGCAGCCGTAGATTTGTGCGTGACGCGTCGCGGTGAGCGCGACGAAATCCGGGAGCGTCAGCCGCCGCGCGCGGTAGCCAAACGTGAAGAGCAGCGGCATGCGCAGCTCGATGCCCGGCACGCCATTCGCCATGTCCTTGAACGTGGTGCGCTCGCCTTTCGGGAGCTTGCCGCTCGCGTCGTAGCGATACGGCGAGTGGTCCGACGAGCAGACATTGAGCGCGCCGTCCGCGAGGCCATGCCAGCACGCTTCCTGCGCGGCTTCGTCGCGCGGCGGCGGGCTGCAGCAGAACATCGCGCCCTCGAGCCCCGGCCGGTCGAGGTCCTTCGCGGTGAGGAAGAGATACTGCGGGCACGTCTCGCCGTAGATCTTGACGCCGCGGGCACGCGCCTGCCGGATGGCTTCGATCCCTTCGATCGTGGAGACGTGCACGATCAGCACCGGGACGTCGATCAGCTCCGCGAGCATCGCGATCCGGTTGATCGCCTCGTGCTCGGCGCCGCGCGTGTGGCAGATGCCGTGGTAGCGCGGGGCGACGTTGCCCTGCTCGATCATGCGGTCGCCGAGCCACGAGATGACGCCGTGGTTCTCGGCGTGGACCATCACCAGCGCACCGTGCTTGCGCGCGACCGCCATCACGTCCAGCACCTGCCTGTCGGTGACGTGCAGCCGCTCGTAAGTCGTGTAGATCTTGAACGAGCGTATGCCCTGTTCGATCGCCGCCGGCAGGTCGCGCGTAAGCGTGTCCCGATCGGGATTGGCGATGATCAGATGAAAGCCGTAGTCGATGATCGCCTTGGTGCGCGCACGCTCGGCGTAGTCCTCGAGCACCACGGGAATCCGGTCTGTGCGGTGCTGCGCGCAGAAACAGATGACGGTGGTCGTTCCGCCGAACGCGGCCGACACGGTCGCGGTGTAGAAGTCGTCGGCCGTCATGATGCCGAATGACGAGACCTGCTCGATGTGTGTGTGGCTGTCTACGCCACCCGGCAGCACGAGCTTGCCGCGCGCGTCGAGCTCACGCACGGCAGAACCGAGATCGGGGCCGACTGCGACGATCTTGCCATCGCGCACGCCCACGTCCGTCTCGAAGACGTCCTCATCCGTCGCGACCGTGCCGCCGCGAATGACGAGATCGAATTCCGCAGAAGCCGCGCTCATTCGAGCGCCGTCGAGCGTAGCGATTTGCACATGAGCAGCATCCTTTGAACATGATCGCGCGGCTGGAGAGCACATCGCGCAGCACGTCTGTCGCGTGGGGTATTCTGTCATGAGGGGAGGATGCGATGAGCGCTGCGGAGACTCGGGAGGCGCCGAAGCTTTTCGTACTCGGATGGGAGCTGCTCAAGCTCGGCGCGCTCGCGTTCGGCGGGCTGGGCGCGACGCTCGTGCTGTTGCAGCCCCATCTCGTCGACAGACGCGGATGGCTGGAGCATCGAGGTCGAGATCGATCCCGACAGTGGCGCGCTGGAGATCGTCCGCTACACCGCGGTCGATGACGTGGGGCGTGCGGTCAATCCCGCGATCGTGCACGGGCAGGTGCACGGCGGCATCGCGCAGGGCGTGGGACAGGCGCTGATGGAGCACTGCTATTACGACCCCGACACCGGACAGCTCCTGTCGGGATCGTTCATGGACTACGCGATGCCGCGCGCGGCGAACTTTCCGTTCTTCAACGCGGAGTACGTGGAGATACCCTCACCGGCGCATCCGTTCGGTATGCGGCCGGCAGGCGAGGGCGGCACGGCGCCGGCGCTCGGCGTCATGATCAACGCGATCGGCGACGCGCTTTCGGAATTCGGTGTGCGGCATGTCGAGATGCCGGCGACGCCGGAGCGTATCTGGAGCGCGATTCAAGGTTCAGTCGCGTCGTCTGCGCCGTCGTAGCATATACTCAGCGCCAACGAGGCTGCGGACCGGGGGTCCCGCAGTCTGTCCCACCGCACTGAAGCCGAGACTTCGGCGGCACAACGCGAGCCCGTTTCCCTCGACTTACCGATAACGACAGTCGCAAGCGCCGCACCCGGCGCTCGGGTCGTGTTTTCCAACGTGTGTCAACCGTCAGGAGCGCATGGACATGCCTGTCCGCACGCCGTTCGACAACGACCAGGAATCGCTCGCCCTCACCCAACTGCTGATTACGGGCACCGGAGACTCTCTCAATCCGCTCGGCGCGATCAGGACCTTCGGGTTCAACTTTGCGCTGGGCGACACTGTGGCCGCGCAAGGTCAGATGCTGTCGATCGCGGAGACACCCGATCTCTTCGACCTGATCGCCACGCTCTACGGTGGAGACGGGGACGCCGAGTTCGGGATACCGGACCTGACCCACCGGACGGCGATCGGCGCCGGGCAGGGCTTCGGCCTATCCAATTACGAGCTCGCGGCGGCGATCGGGTCGGATGACGTGACGCTGTCGAACGCGCAGCTACCGGCAAGCCTCGGCGGCGGCAACCAGCCTTTCGACAATCGCCAGCTTTCGCTGCCGCTCACGTATCTCATCAACGCGCACGCGGATTTTCCCGGCACCACCGGCAACGTCGGCTTGACCGGCGAGATCGTGCCGTATGCCGGCAACACCGCGCCATTCGGCTGGCTTGAAGCGGCGGGACAGGCGCTGCCCATCGCAGATTACGTCAATCTCTTCGGCGTGATCGGCACGACGTACGGTGGCGACGGCATCGATACTTTCAACCTCCCCGACCTGCGCGGCCGCACGCCGATCGGCGCGTCGTTCGCGCAGCCCGCCGGCACGTATGACGGCGACGAAACGACCGTGATCCTCACCGGGAATCTGCCGATCGTCGACGGCGGGAGCGCGACACCGGTCGAGAATCGCGGCCCTTCGCTCGCGGTGACCGCCCTCGTCGCGACGCAGGGGCTCTTTCCGTCCCCGCACGGAGAGACGAGCGTCGCCTCCGGTGAATGGTTCCTTGGAGAAATCGTCCTGTTTGCAGGGCCTTTTGTGCCGGGCGGCTGGATGGAGGCTGCGGGTCAGCTCGTGCCGATTTTCCAAAACACGCCTCTGTTCTCGCTGTTCGGCCCGACCTACGGCGGCGACGGCCGCAGCACGTTCGCGCTGCCCGACCTGCGCGGCCGCGCGATCGTGGGGACCGGGTGGGACGCGGAGATAGGCCAAGTCTTCGGTATGAACGAGACCGTGCTCACCGCCGCAAACGTCGTTGCGGACCCGTACCTGTGGAGCACGCTCGTGGACGGCGCCGGCCTCGCTTTCACGCCCGCCGCCCACATGCTCCTCTTCGACGACGGCTCGATATCGGCTTCGGACGTAGGCGTCAGCTCCGGGTCCGTGATCCTCACGGACGGCGACAAGACGGTGACGCTCGTGACGGACCTGCGGTCGATCACGACCTCGAACGTGCAGTTCGCCGACGGCAGCGTGCTCGCCGTGGGCGATAACACGACCGCCACCGCGTTCGACGACGGTGGGAACCTCATATCGGGCGGTCCGGGCGACGACCAACTGCTCGGCCTCGGCGGCGACGACACGCTCCACGGCGGCGCCGGCGCCGATCGTCTGGACGGCAGCAGCAACACCGATTCGGCGAGTTACAACTCGGCCGGCGCGGCCGTGGTGGCGAATCTCACGACACCGTCGCAGAACACGGGCGCTGCAGCTGGCGACACGTACGTTTCGATCGAAGGGCTGATCGGGTCCGCTTTCGCCGATGCGCTGGTCGGGGACGGCAACGCGAATACGCTCCAAGGCGGCCTCGGCGACGACTACCTCCAGGCACGCGGCGGCGCAGACACGCTTTTGGGCGGTGACGGGAGCGACCGCCTCGAAGGCGGCGCGGGCGGCGACTCGCTCCAGGGCGGCGCTGGAACCGACTACGCCGTGCACTACTACGCGTCGAGCGCGGTGAGCGCCGATCTCGCAGCGTCAGCCTCCAATCAGGGCGACGCGGCAGGCGATACGTACTTGGATGTCGAAGGGTTCATCGGCTCGCAACACGCCGACACGCTTTCCGGCAACGACAACGTAAACCACATCGTCGGGCTCGGCGGCGCCGACATCCTCGCAGGACGCGGCGCGAACGACTATCTCGCCGGCATGGACGGCGACGACACGCTGAACGGCGGCGCGGGTGCCGATGGTCTGGACGGCGGCGCCGGCACTGACCATGCGAGCTATGCCGGCGCGACAGCAGGCGTGCTCGCCAACCTCGCGGGCCCGGCGCAGAACACCGGCGAGGCGGCCGGCGATGGGTACCTGTCGATCGAGGGGCTGACCGGTTCCTCGTTCGACGACGTGCTCGTCGGCAACGACAGCGCCAACGATCTTCAGGGCGGCGACGCGAACGACTACCTGCAGGGGCGCGGTAATGGCGACACACTCTTCGGCGGCGCGGGCAACGATCGCCTCGAAGGCGGAGCCGGCGGCGACGTGCTCGATGGCGGCGACGGCTTCGATTACGCCGTGCACTACTACGCGGCTTCGGGGGTCGAAGCGATCCTGAGCAGCAGCGGGCTCAACGCAGACGCGGGCGGCGACAGTTACGTGTCGATCGAGGGGCTGATCGGATCCGCGCACGACGACGTGCTGTTCGGCGACGGCGGCGCCAATCTCACCTTCGGCCTCGGCGGCGACCACATCCTCGGCCTCGGCGGCGACAATCATATCCTCGGCCTCGGCGGCGACGATCACATCGGCGGCCTCGGCGGCGATGATTATCTCGCCGGCATGGACGGCGAGGACACGCTCGAGGGCGGCGCGGGCGCGGACACGCTCAACGGCGGCGCCGGCAACGACACGTTTGTCTTCTACGCAGGCGAAGCGAACGGCGATTCGATCGTCGATTTCACCGGTAACGGCGCAGCGGCGGGAGACTCACTGCTCTTCAACGGGTACGGCAGCGCGGTGGACGGCGCAACGTTCGTGCAGCTCGACGTGACGCACGGCCAGATAACGTCGGCCAACGGGCTGATCCAGGAAACGATCGCGTTCCAGAACGCCGTCACGATCGACGCGCAGGATTACACGTTCGTCTGAGCCGGCGTCGGTCTAGATTGCGTAGCGGTCGAAGCGCTCGATTACATCGCGCGCTTCGAACTTGCCGCTCGCGGACTCGCGCACGCGGCTCGCGGCCGCGGAAGGATCGTGCGTGAAGAACAGGATCCAGTCTTCCGGTTCGGCGCGCTCGTAGAGCGTTGCCTTCTCGTCGATCAGCCGCTCGGGGAAGCGGTCGTAACCCATCGTGACCGGCAGATGGATCCACGGGAGCCCCGGAATCAGGTCGCCGCAGAAGAAGATCTTCTCGCGCGCACCTTTGACGAGCGTGTGCATCTGGCCGGGCGTATGGCCATCGCTCTCTACGAATTCGACGACGGCCTGCAGCGCCGGCGGCAGCGGATCCTGCGGCACGCGTATGAGGCGCCCGGAATCGCGCAGCAGCGCCGTGAGCTCGGGAACGAACGATGCGCGGTCGCGCGGGTGCGGGTTGAGCGCGCGCTGCCACGCCGTCTCGCCGACGATGAACGTCGCATTCGGGAACACGATATCGCCGATGCCGCCGCGCGCGGCGTCGTACACGGGCAGCAATCCGCCCGCGTGATCGAAGTGCAGGTGCGAGAGGATCACGTAATCGATGCTCCCCGGCGTGTGCCCGGCCGCAGCCAGGTTTTCGAGCAGCAGGTGACGCTGTGGCGTCTCGACGCCATAGCGCACCGCGAGCTTCGGCTCGAAGAACGCGCCGATGCCGGCCTCGCACAGCACCTTCGTGCCGTCGATCTCGACGAGCATGCAGCGGCAGGCGAGCGGAATGCGGCCGATCTCGTCGGGTGAAATCCATTTCTGCCACAGCGGGCGCGGCACGTTGCCGAACATGGCGCCGCCGTCGAGCAGTTGCCGATTGCCTTCGATGGAGGTGATCGCGATCATGCGGTCAAGTTTACACTCGGGGCTGCGCACATCACCCGAAGGAGCAGCGATGGCGGACGAAAACAACGGCATTAAAGCGCTCACCTTCGACGTATTCGGCACGGTGGTCGACTGGCACGGCAGCGTCGCGCGGGAGGTGCGCGCGCTCGCGAAGGCGAAGAGCCTGCGGCTGAACGCGGTGAAGTTCACCGAAGCGTGGCGCGCGGGTTACAGGCCGTCGATGGACAAGGTGCGCAGCGGCGAGCTGCCGTGGACCAAGATCGACGTCCTGCACCGCATGATTCTCGACCAGTTGCTCACACAGTTCAGGGTTGCCGATGCGCTGAGCGAAGAGGAGAAGGTGCATCTCAATCTCGTGTGGCACCGGCTGAAACCCTGGTCCGATGCGCCGCGGGGCTTAAAGCGCCTGAAGAAGCGCTACATCATCGCGACGCTTTCCAACGGCAACACGGCGCTGCTCGTGAACATGGCGAAACAGGCCGACCTGCCGTGGGACACCGTCTTCTCCTCCGAGACCTTCCGCCACTTCAAGCCCGACCCGGAGATGTATCTCGGCGCCGCCGATGCGCTCGATCTCAAACCGGAGCAGGTGATGATGGTCGCCTCGCACAAGCACGACCTGCGCGCCGCCGCGGCGAACGGCCTCAAGACCGCGTTCATCAAGCGCCCGCACGAGTACGGCAGAAACAAGAATCCCGATGTCGCGTCGGAAGCGGAGTTCACCTACAACGCAGAGGATTTTCTCGATCTGGCGCAGCAGATGGGGGCGTAGGTGGGTTCACGCCGCCTCCACCATGGCCTTCCACAAATGTCGCACGCGTGAACATGGTGTCTCACGCTCCCGGAGACCAAGATGCTGCCTCCATGCAACGGTAAGCACGACGTCTAGCTTAGAGTGCACCAGAGTCAGCTACTACGAGCACTGCCCAACTACGCGTTATAAATCACAGCGACCGCATATCCTTCATCCAAACTCATATCTCTTCATTCTCGCGGCTGTCGTCGGTTTTTTCAGCAGTACGGTATAAGTCACGGCTCTGTCCGTTCTCACTGTTGTAGTCGGCTTCGCGGTATACCGTGTCATTCTGGACACCCGCAATTTCAGACGCATGGCAGAAATATCTGATGAGGGGAGACTCACCGACGTCGGCGCGAGCCGTCCAAGATACGCATGAACTTCAACGTCGGTTTGCCGATGTGCCGAAGTTCATGTTGTTCATGGCGCACTTGGTCCGGAAGCTCAATCTTCGTCGCTGTAACCGCTTCCCTCATATTTGGCATCCGGTACTTATTTCGGTAGCGACTACTGTGGTGCCGCAGGCAAAGTGACGTGAGCGCAAAACTACGCGTTGGACTCGGACGCGGTTCAGCGTTGCGCGCTTACGGTACGGGTCGATGCGGACGTTAGGAGGCCAATCTCCATGTTTGCTTTAGACACTTTGTTGGCAATGCTGAACACAACGATGACCACATTGGCCGTAGTGGCCGGTGTGTACTTCATGATGCGCTATCTGAGTCGTGGAGAGGCGCCGTTCGCGAGTCGTGAAGTGGAAAAGCTAAAACAAGAACTGGAGCAGCGGCTTACGCTACTCACCCAGGAACAGGCGAAGCTGGCAACTGCCGCGCCCAGCGGCGGCTTGCCTATATCTGAACACGACCGCACGGCTTTGCTTCACGATTTGACAGAGGGGATAAAGAGTCAAGCAGCACACGACGTCATCTCACGCATCGAGGCTGCTGTTGAAGAACAGCGCGAAGAGAACGCTACGCTAACGCTTGTGCAACAGCAGAGCGCGCAAACCATAGACCGCTTGCGTCAGGAGCTCTTTTCTTTGTCCAAACGGGGCAACTTGAATCTGTCTCTAGGTATCGTCACAACCCTCACCGGACTCGCGTTGCTAGGTATGTTTGTTCTTCAAGAGCCACAGCAGACGCCGGCAGATCCAGCGACATTCGTGATGAGTTTCGTCCCGCGTATTTCGCTCGTTTTACTAATCGAGGTGTTTGCATATTTCTTTCTGCGTCTCTACAAGACGACGCTTAGTGAAATTAAATACTTTCAGAACGAAGTTACAAGCATTGAGGCAAAGTTTCTTGCGCTAACGGTTGCCGCGACAAGTGGAACTAGCGAACACTTATCTAAGATCATCGACTACCTCGCACAAACTGAACGCAACTTTATTCTCAACAAAGACCAGACGACCGTGGACTTGGAGCGAGCCCGGCTGGATCATCAGGAAAGAACTGACGTATGGTCCAAGCTCAGTGATCTGCTGAAAAAGAAGGAGTCCTAGTCATTCTTGCAGCGGACGCGCCGCGAAATGGCGCGCCGCTGGTGCCCTTGTTTCAAGGCGCGCTGTATTGTGCCGTATTGCGAATTTCCACCATGATCCGCCCCTTGTCTGACCTAAGGAGCGATAATTCTGGACGTCATCGGCAAGAGCCGACCCGAAGGGAGGATCACGGATGATGATGGCCTTTTGCTCTTGACGCTTCAGCTTTCGTCCTCATTCAGTTGGCGGAGCAAGCGCTGATGTTCAGCCGAGGACACGAAGCGCTCATGCTCAAGTTCCAAGACATCGTCCAAATTCACTTTGCGATGTTCGGCTGCAAACTCAATAAGAAGCTTGTCCGTATGTGGCTGCTCAAGCTCGTCGCAATAAATAGTGACGTCCAGGGTGACTACGCCATCGCTGGCAGATCCGAGATACACAGGATCCTGGAACCAGAAGGTCGCCTTCGGTTGAACTTTGTCAGCGCGCCCTTCGACTACCCATGTGTCTCCGGTATCGGTTGCGGTGACATCATACGTTCGCGGCATGTGCACCCGCTGCGAAAAGTCTAGAGAGTTGTACTCAGCCCTTGGTGTCGTCGGAAAGTCATGCTGGTCAATCGCCAACAGCTTGCCTGCCTGCTTGCCGCATCTTATTTCCACGCGCACATCAGTCCCGGTCGTACCACCGGAATTGCTGATTGCGAAGTAGAACGGCGACACCGCGCGTAATACGGACGTGTATTTCACTAGCTCCCGGTAGTAACTTGAGTTAGCGCTCCGCATGCCAAATTCAAAGGGACTGCGTTGGATAACGTAATCAGGTATCTCTGAACGCGGTGGCGCTTGAAGAATGAGCGATTTCGCGCTACGGCGCTTAGAAAGTAGCCGACGCGTTGTCGGATCAGCAAACGAGATGTCCAGCACTGGGCGACGTTCTGGCTGATGCATCGCGCCCATCGTGGAAACTTCGTCAAGATCAGCAATGGCGGTAGCGCTCCCACGCCGGACGTACACGGTGTTCGCGCGAACTCTGCCGTAGTCTTTTTTTAGATAAAGCGGCCTTTGCTGTACCGGAATGTGAATTACTGCTATCTGCTTAGCCTCATACGACAGACTTCTATAAGAAAACGTGACTGGCCTGTTCGTTTTCGAATTAACGAACTGCTGGAGCGCGGCATCGTCCAGTAAATCGGCGATGCCGATGACGCGGCTTCGTGCACCCTTGACCTCTTCAACACCGATAAGTATGTACGCGTCACTTCGTCGCCACGCATTAGCAAATGCGAGAATGTCCTTCAGAAGTTCACTCTTGTCATCGTCGCTCGCCTGCATAAATCGATACGGCTCACGCTTGAAGTCGAGTTCGACTCCTTCGCCTTCATACAGTAGTGATGTCACTAGCGTGTCGTTTGCCATTTGCGGCCCCGCCGAAGTCGCATTCTGGTAGTTAGCCACGAACGCACGCCGAGCGAAAGGCCACCCCTCGAATAGCGCGGTTTGTCGTTACGTCCCCGATCTTGGGCGAAAGCACTTTGAGGCAGTCAGCCTGTGCTGGAAAGTGGGGGGCGCCGAAGTTGTTCGAGCGTGGAGAGCACGCATTTGGCGAAGCCGCAACTCTCGACCCGAAGCGGAACCGCAGTCGAAGTGCCCGCTGCGGAACTTTCAAGACGACTTCGTCAGTAGCTTCCGAAGCTAAGAACCTCCGTTCGAGTTCCCATCATCCTCTCTAGCAAAACCCCCGCCGGTTGAATTTTGTCACCTGATTGGCATCGTAAGCTTCCCCTGTAGGTAGACAGCGGTAAGTGGACTTTTCTGGCAGGATTATCTGTTAGGGAGGTCTGATGAAGAAGTCGCAGTTCACCGAGTCGCAAATCCTGGCGGTGCTGAAGGAAGGCGAAGCCGGCGTGCCCGTCGCACAGATCATGCGCAAGCACGGCATTAGCCAGGCGACGTATTACAACTGGAAGTCGAAGTATGGCGGCGCCAGCACCGCGGAGCTGAAACGCCTGAAGGAGCTTGAGGCGGAGAACGCCAAGCTCAAGCGCATGTATGCGGATCTCGCGCTCGAGAACGCCGCGATCAAAGAGGTCCTCACCCGAAAGCTTTAACGCCGTCGGCCAAGCGCGAGGCAGCCCGAATCATGGTCGAAGACATGGGGCTATCGGTGATTCGTGCTTGTTCAAGCGTCCGGCTGTCGCGGGCGGCGTATTACCGGCCGGTTGGGGGAGCAAATCGAGATCTCGAGGTCGTGACCGCGCTCAACGAGATCGTTGCCGTGGAGCTGCGCTGGGGATTCTGGAAGTGCTACGAACGGCTGCGTCAGCTGGGGAAGGCATGGAACCACAAGCGCGTGCATCGGGTGTATTGCGCGATGAGGCTGAACCAGCAGCGGCGCACCAAGAAGCGGCTGCCTACCCGAGAGCGCCAATCGATGATCGTCGTGCCCATTGTGAATGCGGTATGGGCTCTGGACTTCATGTTCGACAGCCTCTACAGCGGGCGGCCGTTTCGAACGCTGAACGTCCTGGACGAGGCGAACCGCGGTGCGCTTGGTATTGAGATCGCTACGAGCATTCCGGCCATGCGTGTGATCCGCTTCCTCGAGCAGCTCATCGAGATCCACGGCAAACCGGCGGCAATCCGCTGCGACAACGGACCGGAGCTCACCAGCTACGCGTTCACCGAGTGGTGCAAGACGAAAGACATTAACCTGATGTTCATTCAGCCCGGGAAGCCAGATCAAAACGCCTTCATCGAGCGCTTCAACCGGACATATCGAACCGAGGTGCTAAACGCTTATCTGTTCGACTCGATCAGCCAGGTTCGCGAGATCACCGATGAGTGGCTGCGCCGATACAACGAAATTCGACCGCATGACGCGCTGGGAAGCCTGCCACCAGCGCGATACCGCGAGCAACTGCTCGCGATGGAGAATTTCACTTCAGAACTGTCTATTTGACGGGGAAGCTTACGGCACCGCCGCTCGTATGCTGGAGAGTGGTGCGCTATGGTACGAAACGGATTGTAGGTCGAGGGATGGGATGAGCACCGGCATTACGCCTTCAGAAAAATTCGTCACCGAACTCTGCCAGAGAGCTTTTCTTAAACTTTGGACGCACCCCAACCCGATAGGGAAAGACGGCAAAGAACTATGCGACTGCCTGATCGTCTGCGGCCCGCACATCATCATCGTGTCCGTGAAGGAGATCCAATACAAGGAGACAGGCGATAAGGTCGGGTGGGACAGATGGCACAGAGACGCTATCGACGCCTCGGCGAGGCAGATATGGGGAGCGGAGCGATGGCTGGCAAGGGCCGATCAGATAAAGCGACGCGATGGACGTGTAATTACCCTTCCTCCCAAAGAGAAACGCAAGATCCATCGGATCGCGGTGTCGTTGGGGGCGGCCGGTCAAACACCCATCCGATGGGGGGACCTCGGCCATGGATTCGTTCAGGTTTGTGACGAATTCAGTCTTGGAGCCATGTTCGGGCACCTTGATTCGATTGTTGACTTCATAAACTACCTTCTAGCCGTCGAAGCATTCGTGACAAGCGGGGTGATGCCAGTTTTTAGCGGGGGTGGTTCCGAAGACCTGCTTGCAATGTATGTGCGATTTGGCGACCGCTTTGGATTGCCTGAGGATGTCGATCCGAAGAAGGCAATGGTCGCGATAGAGGGCGGATTGTGGAAAGCCCTCACCGCTTCCCAGGAATATAGGGACTTGATAGCTGACCGCAAGAATTCCTACATCTGGGACAAACTCATTGAGAATTTCGCGGACTGTCTCCTGAAAGACGAGATGTTCGATATGTACAGCAAGGAAATCACCAGGAACGAAGAGGCATTGATCGCAATGGCCATGCAACCTCGCAATTATCGAGGGCCTTTGGCGCAAGCCTTCATCGGGCTCTTGGAATCGAAGGAGACCAAGGATGGCAAGTTGGCCGCGCGTGCAACCGCTGGCGCGAACAATACCGGTTTTGTCTTCCTTACCGGGAAACATAGCGATCGGGAAACACGGTCCCAAGAGCTGATGATGCGCTGCCATGTTGCAAGGGGACGCTTGCCCGTCACTACCGTCGTAGGAATTGCAACTGACAAACCTGGCGAGGGCCAAGGGCACTCAAGCGACATCCTGTATCTATTCATGCCTGAATGGAGTGCCGAGAACGAGGAAATGGCGCAGAAGATTGTGAGTGAGCTTGGCTACTTCAAAAATACAAAATGGAACTAAGCTCTGGTTCGCTCTAGCGTGTCCGGAACTACGTCACTATGATGGAAGGGATGATATGCGTGCTGACTTGTTGCTAGAACCCCGAAGACTGGCTCAGTAGAACATCGCCTGAAGTGACATTTGGGAAACAGAAATCGTGCGGGTGGCGCGTCTCACAATCGAGAATTATCGAGGCATCAAGAAGGCGGTCATCTTGTTGCCGAAGCACGGTGTGCTGATCGGCGACAACAACACCGGCAAGACAGCAATCTTGGAGGCGCTCGACCTCGTCCTTGGCCCGGATCGCCTCAGCCGCCAACCGCCTATCGATGAGCATGACTTCTTCAGAGGGGAATACACCACCAAGGCCGCTGCCTTAGCGGACGAGCACGCTGATAACCCTGTCGAAGCAGTGGTGACCGAAGACGCTTCGCCACCGGCGGGACACGAAGAGGCTGCTACGGCGGCGCCCCGGATCGAAATCACTGCGACGGTAGCCGATCTCAGCGAGGAGCAGAAGGCGAGGTTTGGCGACCACGTCGAGTTCTGGGATTCTGCGACGGATATGTTCTACGACGAGCCAAACCCCGCGGGCGTCGATCCGGCTCACATCACCGAGGCACTCCGCGTCACTTTCCATGGTTGGTACGACGACGAGGAAGACGACTTCGAGGGGCGCACTTTCTTTACCCGTAGCCTCACCGAAAGCGATCGGCCTGAGTCGTTCTCGAAAAGGGACAAGCAGGTATGCGGGTTCCTCTATCTGCGCTCTCTTCGCACCGGCTCCCGCGCGCTCAGCCTGGAGCGGGGAAGCCTTCTCGACATCATCCTGCGACTGAAGGAGGTCAGGCCGCAGATGTGGGAGGCTACCCTCGGCACCTTGTCGACGATCCCGGTCGCGAGCGACCCGGAACTCGGCATCTCGCCCGTCCTTGAGAGTATCGACGCGTCCCTGAAGAAATACGTCCCCAAAGAATGGGGCGTGGAGCCCCATCTCAAAGTGTCCAGCCTTACCCGGGGGCATCTGCGGAATGTGATTACGGCGTTCATCGCCACGGGCGAAGGGAAGCACGCTGCGCCGTACTACCGGCAAGGGACGGGCACTATCAACATGCTCGTCCTAGCAATGCTGTCTCAGATCGCAGAGGGCAAGCAGAACGTCATCTTCGCTATGGAAGAGCCGGAAACGGCCATCCCCCCTTATGCCCAGAAGCGCATTGTCCATGAAGTCCGGAAACTGGCTTCGCAGACCCTCTTCACGTCGCACTCGCCCTACGTGCTGGAGGAGTTTGCTGTCGAGGAGACCGTCGTCCTCGGGCGGGATTCGGAGGGGGTGCTCGGCCAAAAGTCCATCACCCTTCCGGACAATGTAAAGCTCAAGCGCTACAGGCAGGAATTCCGCACGCGCTTCTGCGAGGGCTTACTTGCACGCCGCGTCCTTATTGCCGAAGGAGCGACGGAGGCATCCGCCTTCACAGCGGCGTGCCGTCGGCTCGCGGAGCTCAAGCCGGATACGTATGCCTCGCTTGAGGCGCTCGGCATTTGCACAATCGATGCCGGCAGCGAGAACAACGTCTCGGGTATGGCGCAGCTCTATCGAGAGCTGGGCAAACGCACCTTTGCCGTTTGCGACAAGCAGGACGAGGATGCCAAGGCCCTGATCGCAGCGCAAGTCGAGGTACTGCTGATACACGAGGAAAGCGGGTTTGAGAACCTCGTTCTGAACGGCACCACTGAAGACGCCTTGAAGCGGTTCACAAAACTCATCGACTGGCCGCCCCACCTCAAGGCCAAGTACCCCGATCCCGAACGCAGGCAACTACCGCGCTGGCAGACTATTTCGGCTGGTCGAAGGGCAACTGGGGCCTCGCAGATTTCCTCGCCCAATGCAGTGAGGCCGAAATTCCCGAATGGCTTCGAGGGGCGTGTTGCAAGTTGAAGGAGGTTTGCACACCCCCTCCCGCGGCCGCTGATGCAGCGGCTGCGCCCGCCAATCCGAGTGGCAACCACGCAGGAGCCGGTGTGGATGCAGCTAACTAAGAAGCAGCTTGTGGTGATGGGGGCCGACGGGCATCTCCTTGTTACGGGCGGGCCCGGTTCCGGAAAGACGACCATCTCGATACTGAAGGCGGCGCAAATCGCCGAGCATCATCTTCGACCCGGCCAAAAGGTTCTCTTTCTCAGCTTTGCGCGGGCGACCGTCTCCCGGGTTTTGGAAGCCATCGAGTTCGAACAGAAGATTGCGCGGGCCCAGAAGCGGCGTATCGACGTTGAGACCTACCACTCTTTCTTCTGGCGTATCCTCAAGACGCACGGATATCTCATCGGTCTCCCGCGGCGATTGAGGATCCTCTCGCCATCCGGGGAAGCGATCGCCCTTTCGGAGATCAGAGCAGGCTTCC
>DASPNJ010000082.1:0-32653 GCA_035626595.1 Burkholderiales bacterium | reverse complement strand
TGGCACACGCTCGGCATGCGCGCGACGAGCAGCAAGACGGTTCGCTGCAACGACGTGTTCGTGCCGGCGCATCGAACGCTGTCGATGTACGTGACGAAACCCGGGCATACGTGGCCCGGCCTGGAGATCCACCGCAATCCGCATTACCGGATCCCGACGTCCGCGCTCGGCGGCTACTGCATCGCCGCCTGTCTCGTCGGCAACGCACGCGCGGCGCTCGACGTGACGATCGAGCTCGTCAGATTGCGCAGCACCAACTACACCGGCGCGAAGATGCGCGACTTCCAGACCGTGCAGCTGCGCGTATCGCGTGCCGCCGCGCAGGTCGATGCGGCGGCGCTGCTGCTGCGCAAGGACTGCGAAACGGCGCAGCAGCTCTACGAGGACGGCGGCACGCTCGACGTCGAAACACGGCTGCGCTACAAGCGCAACTGCGCGTTCGCCGCACGCCTGTGCGTGGAAGCGGTCGATTCGCTGCACGAGATGGCGGGCGCGAACGGCATCTACGACCAGTACCCGCTGCAGCGCATGCTCCGCGATCAGCGCGCCGCCGCGGGGCACTTCAGCTTCAGCACCGATGCGCAGCTTCCGCCGTGGGGGCTCGTCGCGCTCGGTGGAGCCTTCGACAGCCCGACCCTGTGAGCGTGTGGGCGCGCGCGGCCGAGCTGTTGCTGCACGTTCCGGACGAAGTCGAAGCATCTCACGTCTACGCGCGGGCGGCGCTCCTCGCGGTGCTGCTCTGGTACGGCTTCAAGCTCGCGACGATGAGCGTGCCGCAGTGGGAGATGGCTTCTTCGCTCATCCATCTGCCGATGGTGCCGATCCACGAATTCGGCCACATCCTCTTGCGTCCATTCGGCGAATTCATGATGCTGCTCGGCGGCTCACTCTTCCAGGTGACGCTGCCGCTCGCTTTCGGCGTGGTCTTCCTCGTGAAGAACGAAGATCCGTTCGCCGCCGCGGTGATGCTGTGGTGGTCCGCGGTCGCGGTATTGGACGTGGCGCCCTATGTCTACGACGCGCAGGCGCCCCAACACGTGCTGCTGACCGGACGCACCGGCGAGACCGGCGCGCACGATTTCATCGACGTGCTGGGCGACCTCGGCCTGCTCGCGAAAGCGCAGGCCGTCGGGTATGCGGTGCACCGCGTCGGCATCGCCTTGCTGATTGCAGCGCTCGCGTGGGGCGCGTATATCGTGTGGAAGCAGTACGACCGCGTTGAGGTCTAGCCCGCGCTGATTCCGAGCAGCGTCACCCCCGCGTAGGCGGGGGTCCAGCACGAAGGCATGTTCTGGATTCCCGCCTGCGCGGGAATGACGTCGTGTTGCGTAGGGTGGGCGCAAGCCCGCCAATTTAGTGCCGGGCGATCTTCGCCTCGCGGATCACACGGCGCCATTTTTCGACATCGCGCCTGACGACCGCGCCGAATTCCGCCGGCGGACCGCCGGCGAGCTCCAGCCCTTCGCCGCGCGTGCGCGCTTTGATTTCCTCGGTGGCGAGGACCTTCGCGACTTCCTTGTTCCAGCGCAGCACGATCTCCCGGCGTATGCCTTTCGGACCCCAGATGCCGTACCAGTGGGTGACGTCGAATCCGGGGATCGTCTCCGCCACGGTCGGCGTATCCGGCAGCGCCGGGGAACGCTTGGCCGGCGTGATCGCGAGCAGGCGCACCTTGCCTGCACGCGCGTGCGGGATCGTCGGCACCATGCTGGTCATGCTGGCCTGGACCTCGCCCGCCATGAGCGCATTCAGCGCCGGGCCCCCGCCCTTGTAAGGCACGTGGACGAAATTCGTTTTCGACATGAGCTTGAAGAGCTCGAACGCGAGGTGCACGGCGCTGCCGGGACCGACCGACGCATAGTTGAGCTTGCCGGGACGTGTCTTTGCGAGCGCGACGAGATCGGCCGTGTGCTTCACGGGCACTGAGGGATGAACCGCCAGCGCGAGCCCGGTCGTGCCGATGAGGATCACCGGCTGGATGTCGTTGATCGGGTCGAACGTGAGCTTCTGGTAGGCGCCGGTCGCCGCGTAACTCGCGGAGACGAGAACCAGCGTGTGGCCGTCGCGCTCCGCGTGCGCGCCGAGCTCCGCACCGAGCGCACCGCCCGCGCCGGGGCGGTTGTCCACGACGACGGTCTGTCCCAGCGCCTCCCCGACCGGAACCGCGATGATGCGCGCGAGCAGGTCGGTCCCCCCGCCCGGCGGGAACGGCGCGATCAGGCGGATCGGACGTGTGGGGTAGGCCTGCGACCAGGCTTCGGACAGGGGAACGGCACAGGCGAACGCGACAACGGCTGCGAGAGCGAGCTTCATCGGTTTCTCCTCCTCCCCGGTAGAGAAACGTCACGCGGAACGTCGCGCCGGGCGCGCTCCGCGATTCTGTCGTCGCGACTAGCCTAAGTGGGCCGCTCGCCTTGCGCAACTCGCGCGGCGATGGGCAGCGGTTTCAGCGCTCCGGCTTGATCCTGGCTTCGCGCATCACCCGGCGCCATTTCTCGATCGCGCCGCGCACGATCTTGCCGGCCTCTTCCGGAGGACCGCCGCCGGGCTCGAGGCCCTCCGCCCTCAAACGCGCCTGCGCCTCGTCGGTGGCGAGCCATTTCGCGACGATGCCGTTCCAGCGCGCGACGACCGGCCGCGGGAGCCCTTTCGGCCCCCACATCGCGTACCAGTGAGACGCTTCGTAGCCCGGCACGAACTCGGCGACCGCCGGCACGTCCGGCAGGTATGAGAGACGCTTCGCGGTCGAAACCGCGAGCGGCCGCGCGCGACCCGATTTCACGTGCGGCATGCTGGGGACGACGCTCATCGCGGTCACCTGAACTTCGCCGCCGATCAGCGCAGTCATCGCCGGTCCGCCGCCTTTGTAGGCGATGTCGACGAAGCGCGTCTGGGTCATCAGCTTGAAGAGCTCCATCGCCAGATGCACGTTGCTGCCCGAGCCGACCGTCGCGAAGTTGAGCTTCCCGGGATTCGCTTTCGCGTAGGCGATGAGCTCCGGGATCGATTTAACCGGCACCGACGGATGCACCGTATAGAGGAGGCCCGTCATGCCGACCAGGCTGATCGGCGTAATGTCGTTGACCGGGTCGTATGGCGGCGGCCGATACGCGGAAGCCGCAGCGTACGTCGCCGAGACGAGGATCAGCGTGTAGCCGTCCGGGTTCGCGCGCACCGTCATCTCCGCGCCGATCGCGCCGCCGGCGCCGGGGCGGTTGTCCACCACGACGGGCTGGCCGAGGCCTTCCGCCGCGTACGTCGAGATCGCGCGCCCGAGAAGGTCGGTGCCGCCGCCCGGCGCGAAGGGCGAGATCATGCGCACCGGTTTGACGGGATACTTTTGCTCGGCCGCTTGCGCCGAGAACGCGCATGCAAGCGCGACAGATGCGACGGCAACCGCTCTCTTCATGCTCCTCCCTGCTCTTTGTTCTGAATTCCCGCCCCCCGCCTTCGCGAGGGCAGGCTTCGTGCTTCGGGAATGACGACTCGTTTACAGTTTAGGGTACGGCGCGTCCGCGACGAGCACTTCGACGAGCGCCGGACGATCCTTCGTTGCAGCAAGACCCCGCCGCAGCGCGCTCTCGACATCGTTCGGGTCGGTCACGCGTATGCCTTCGGCGCCGCACGCTTTAGCCAGCTCGGCAAAGTTCGGGCTCTTGAACGCCGTGCCGTAGACGTGGCCGTAGATGTTCGTCTGCTGCTGAAGCGTCTGGCCAAAGGCGCCGTCGTTGAGCACGATCACCAGCACGTTGGCGCCGTATTCGGCGGCGGTCGGCAGATCGCCGCTCGTCATGAGGAAGGCGCCGTCACCAACGAGTGCGACGACGGTGCGCCGCGGGAGCTCCATCTTCGCGACGATCGCGCTCGGCAGCGCGTAGCTCATCGCATTCCACACGCCCGACTGCATGAACGCTTCCGGATTGGTAATGAGCTTGAACGTGCGCGCCCACTGCTGGCAATTGCCGACGTCGCTCGCGACCACGGCGTCCTCATCGAGCACCGCGTTCATCGCATCCATCAGCACGCCGGGATGGATCGGCCTGTCGTTGCGGTGTGACGCGTTGTGCTGCGCGAGGGAATCGCGGATTTCCGCTTTCCTCTCCGCCATGTGGCGCACCCGCGGCTCGTCCCACGTCCGCTGATATTTCGCGAGCCGCGCGAGCAGCATCGTGAGAAAGAGCTTCGGATCGGCGACGCGCTCGTCGTCGCCGCGGTAGCGCGCGTTTGGACCGTCGTCGAAGCCGACGAGGATCAAGCGCTTTTTCACGCGCTCGCGCAGCTCGGTCATCTCGGCGGTGCCGGCACGCAATCCCACCGCGAGCACCACGTCCGCCGTCTGCAGCGCCTCCTTGCACATCGGGTGCGGCCGGTTGCGCGCGAAATAACCGGAGAAGAACGGGTGCTTCTCGGAGAGGACGCCGATCGCGTCCTGCGCGAACACGACCGGCGCCTGCAGCTTCAGCGAGAGCTGCGAGAGCTCTTCCATCGCGGCTTTGCGCATGACGCCTTTGCCGGCGGCGATGACCGGAGAGCGCGCCGCGGTGAGCGCTTCGGCGATCAGCTCGATGTCTTTCGCGTCCGGCTGCGCCGCGATCGGCAGCAGGCGCTCGTACGCGGGCACTTCCGCTTTGCCCTCGTGCAGCATGTGCTCGCTGTAGTCGGTGACACGCGGCAGCTCCACGTGCACCGGCCCGGGTCTGCCGCTGCGCGCGATGTGGAATGCCCTGGCCATCGTCGCCGGGATGTCCTGAATGCGCTCGACGCGCGCGCTCCACTTCGTGATGTGCCTGAACATGTCGTGCACGAACGCGGGGTTGTCTACGCCATGAAACGCTTCGAGGTCGGCTTCGAGCGGCACGGCGCCGCCGATGTGCACGAGCGGAGACGCGGCGCCGTACGCCTGCGCGACGCCTGCGGCCGAGTTGAGACCGCCGGGACCTGCCGTCACGAGGCACACGCCGGGCTTGCCGGTGAGCCGCCCGTACGCATCCGCCATGAGCGAAACGTTCGATTCCTGCTTGCAGGTGACCAGGCGGATCGACGGCACGCGCGAAAGGCCGTCGTATATCGGATGGATGTGCGAGCCGGGGACGCTGTAGACGGCGGTGACGCCCTCCTCACGGAGCGCTTCGGCGACGGCCTCGCCGGCGTGCATCAACGCCATATGGATTACCCTCTACCGTAGGGTGCGCAGATTGCGCACCGCGGTGCGCCCCCGGCGCACCCTACGCTCAGGCAGCCTGCCTGAGTGCGCGCAGCTGCTTCGCGATGAACGCCCGGATCATGTCGTGCGCGCGGTCGGTCTGCGGACCGGGATCGTGCACCCACATGTGATCGCAGCCCTCGAAGATCTCGAGCTGGCACTCGCCGCCGGCTGCGCGGTAGGTCGCCGCGAACTTCTCCTGGATCGGCGGGATCACGTTGTCGTCGAGCGCACCCTGCAGGATGAAAATCGGCGGCATCGACACCTTCTCGCCGCGCTCGAGGATCTTCTGCGGGTTCGCCTCGAAGATCGTCTCCCACGGCACGAAGTAGCGCTTGGTGTTGTCCATCATCTTCTGGCGCTGGCGGCGCTCCGCCTGCTGGTAGCGCGCGTGCGGATCGCTGATCGGCGAGCGCGCGATCACGTAATCGATCGCTGCATCGACGTTCGGCGCTTCGGGCAGCGCAATCGCGGTGTACAGCGGATCGCGCGGTTTCAGCGCGATCAGCTCGGCCATGTGTCCGCCGGTGGAGCTGCCGATCACGCCGAAGCTCGATGCGTCACCGTTCCATTCCTTCGCTTTCGACTTGAGCCAGCGCACCGCGTAGTTCGCGTCCTGCACCGAGGCGGGATACGGCGCTTCCGGCGCGAGCGTGAGATCGACCGCCACGACGAGGATGCCGCTGCGTGCGACATGATCGTCCATGCGCTTGTTCGCGAAGCGGTCCTTGTCGTTCCACGCGCCGCCGTGCAGATCGAGAATCACCGGAAACGGTCCGGGTCCCTGCGGCTGGTAAACGCGCGCCATCAGCGTGCGCGTCGGGATCTTGCGGAACTCGACGTCCCACACCTTGATGTCGAAATTCGCGTTCGGGTTGTAGGTCGTCATGCAGCCTCCTGGTGGGTCGCGTGGGCGTTGAGCGCATACGCTAACATCGCGACTCGCGTTTCGGAAACCTCGAGGGGAAACACATGCTGTTCACGTGCCGGCCGCGCAGTTGCGCCGCAGTCCGTACTGCGGACCGGAAAGTCATCCGGCGCGGGAAGAAGAGCTTCGCGATCGACCTGCACTGCCACGTGCACACGCCCGAGGCCGACGCGATCGCGAAGCAATCGAAAACGCAGGCGCCCGATCCGCTCGTGCGTCACGGCAGCGCGCGCACGGCGCTGCGCCAGCGCGAGCTGCGCCAGGAGCTCGACGCGAAGCTGACCTCGATCGAGCAGCGGCTCGCGGACATGGACGAGATGGGCATCGACGTGCAGGCGATCTCCACTTCGCCGATGCAGTACTACTACCGTCTGGAGCCCGAGCTCGCCGAGCAGACCTCTCGCGTGATCAACGTGCGCCTCGCCGAAATCGTCGAAGCGCACCCCGACCGCTTCGTCGCGCTGGCGACGGTGCCGATGCAGGAGCCGAAGCTCGCGGTCGCGGAGCTCGAGCACTGCATGAAGAAGCTCGGCTTCCGCGGCATGGAGATCGGCACCAACGTGCGGCGGCAGGACCTTTCCGACCGCTGCTTCGAGCCGCTGTGGAAAAGGGCGGAAGCGCTGGGCGCCGTCATCTTTCTGCATCCCGCCGGATTCACCGACACGAGCCGCATGAAGGAGCACTTCCTGACGAACGTGATCGGGAACCCGCTCGATACCACGTTCGCGCTGTCGCACCTCGTGTTCGGCGGCGTGCTCGAGCGCTATCCCAAGCTCAAGTTCGTCGCGGCGCACGGCGGCGGCTACCTCGGCCACTATCCGGCACGCATGGACCACGCGTATCGCGTGCGGCCCGAGTGCCACGACTACATCAAGCGCCCGCCTTCGTACTACATGAAGAAGATCTACTACGACACGATGGTCTTCGGCGAGACGCAGCTCGAGCACCTGGTGAACCTGTGGGGCGCCGACCACGTCGTGATCGGCACCGACTACCCGTACGACATGGGCTACTACGAGCCGGTCGAGTTCGTGAACGGCGCAAAGCTCACGCGCGAACAGAAAGACGCGATCATCGGCGGTAACGCCGCGAAATTGCTCGGTTTGAAGCGCAGGGTGCGCTGATAGCGCACCGGCACAACAAGGAGACGACAATGGCCAAGGCGTACTGGATCAACTTCTTCCGCAAGGTGAACGACCCCGAAAAAGTCGCGGCGTACGTGAAGCTCGCGGGACCCGTCATGCAGGCGGCCGGCGCGAAGTTTCTGGTGCGCGGCGAGCCGGCGAAAGTCTATGAAGCCGGGCTCAAGATGCGCACCGTGATGATCGAGTTCGAGAGCGTCGAGAAGGCGATCGCCGTGCACGACAGCCCCGGTTACCAGGCCGCGCTCAAGGCGCTCGGCGACGGCGCGGAGCGGGACCTGCGGATCGTCGAAGGGCTGGAATAGCAATTCCGGACGCTCCGGGATTGCTTCGGCGCCGCGTTGGCGGCTTCTCGCAATGACATAGCGGGTGCCATCGCGAGGCATCGCCAGTGCGATGCCGTGGCGATCTCGTGGCGCACGCTCACCAGGAGCCGCACATGAAGCGTCATTTGCTCGCCGTCGCCGTGGCGATGATCGCCGCGCCGGTCGCGGCACAAACCTGGCCTGCCAAACCCGTGCGCATCATCGTGCCATTCGCGCCCGGCGGCGGTGTGGACACCGTCACGCGGCTCCTTGCGCAGAAGCTCACCGAGCAGGTCGGCGGCACGTTCGTCGTCGATAACCGTGCCGGCGCCGCAGGCATGGTCGGCGCCGAGCTCGCGGCGAAAGCGCCGCCGGACGGCCACACGCTTTTCACCAGCGCGCCCGAGTTCTCGATCAACCCCAGCGTGCGCTCGAAGATGCCGTACGACCCGTTTCGCGACTTCGCGTACATCTCGCAGCTCACCTCGGGCCAGTTCATGCTCGCCGCGCATCCGAGCGTGCCGGTGAAAACGATCAGGCAGCTGGTCGCGCTCGCGAAATCGCGGCCGGGTCAGCTCAACTATGGATCGTCGGGCTCGGGCGGCATCAATCATCTCGCGGGCGAGCTGCTGCAGTCGATGACCGGCATCCGGTGGGTGCACGTGCCGTTCAAGGGCGCGGCGCCGGCAACGACCGCGCTCATGGGCGGACAAATCGATTTCGTGTTCGCGAGCACCACCGGCCTGATCGGCGCCGTCAAATCCGGCAAGGTTCGCCCGATCGCGGTCACCGGACCGAAGCGCTTCAGCGAGCTCCCGGAGACGCCGACGATCGCGGAGTCCGGTGTGACCGGTTACAGCGTGACCGGCTGGTACGGCTTCTACGCACCGGCCGGCACGCCGGGCACGGTAATCAAGCGTCTCAACGAAGAAGCGCGCAAGGCGCTCTTCAGCCCCGAAGTAAAAGACCGTCTCGAAAAAACCGGCAACGAGCCGGTCGTCAGCTCGCCCGAAGAATTCGCGACGTTCATGCGAACGGAAATCGAGAAGTGGGCTAAAGTGGTGAAGGCTGCGAACATCAGAGTCGAATAACGCAAGTCCGACCTCAGGGAGGTGCAGATGAAAGCGTTGTGGTTCACCTGTGTCGTCGCTGCAATCCTGGCCGTGTATTCATCGGCGGCCGCGGCTCAAAACTATCCCGTAAAACCCATCACGATCGTCGCGCCGTTCTCCGCCGGCGGCCCGACCGACACGCTCGCGCGATTGATCGGCGAGCGCATGCGCAAGACGCTCGGCCAGCCGATCCTCGTCGATAACACCACCGGCGCCGGCGGCAGCGTTGGCACCGCGAAGGTCGCGCGCGCGGCGCCCGACGGCTACATGGTGAGCATCGGCCACTGGGGCACGCACGTCATCAACGGCGTGTACTACACCAACCTCACCTTCCACGTGTTCAACGACTTCGCACCGGTGGCGCTGATCGCGACCAATCCGCAGGTCATCATCTCGAAGACGGCGGTGCCTGCGCGCACGCTGAAGGAGCTGATCGCGTGGATCAATGCGAACCCGGGCAAGGTGCTGATGGGCACCGGCGGCGTCGGCGGCGCGTCACACATGGCGGCGATCTACTTCCAGAACGCGGTCAAGGCCCAGTTCCAGTACGTGCCCTACCGCGGCGGCGCGCCGGCGTTGCAGGCGCTCTTCGGCGGCGAGATCGATCTCTACGTCACGCAGGTGTCGAACATCGCGGCACACCTCAAAGGCGGAAAGCTCAAGGCGTATGCAGTGACGTCGCCGAACCGGCAGGCGGCGGCGCCCGATATTCCCACGGTCGACGAAGCGGGGCTGCCGGGCCTGCACACGGCGATCTGGCACGGCACGTGGCTGCCGAAAGGCACGCCGCGCGAGATCGTCATGCGGCTGAACGGCGCGATCGTGGAAACGCTCGCCGATCCGACGATCCAGCAGCGTTTTGCCGCGCTCGGGCAGGAGATCCCGCCGCGCGAGCAGCAGACGCCGGAAGCGCTGGCCGCGCACCACAAGGCCGAGATCGACAAGTGGTGGCCGATGATCCGCGCGGCCGGCATCAAGGCGGATTAAAAGCGTCCTGGATCCCCGCCTTCGCGGGGATGACGTAGCGGGCGCCATGACCGTCATTCCCGCGCAGACGGGAATCCAGAACGGTGTTCCAGACGTAGCCCGAAAGCCTCGAAGAGATCGCGCGCATCACCGGCACCGATGCGCGCGAGCTTGCGGTCGAGATCGCGCACGACGCCCGGCGGCGTCGCCGACGGCGCGAACACGGCGAACGCGCCCGCCGCCTCAAAGCCGTCGAAGCCCGACTCGGCGCTCGTGCGAATGTCGGAGATCGCGGGATGCCGTCTCGTGTCCGCGATCGCGATGGCTTTCACGCGCCCCGCCGGCAGATACGGCAGCACCGTCGGCAACGGCACCAGCGAGGCGACGACCTGCTTCTGCGCGACGGCCTGCAGCGCCGCGTTGCCGCCGTTGTAGGACACCGGCTCGACGGGAATGCGCATGCGCGCGCGCAATGACCGCAGCGCGGCGTGACCTGCGCTCAGCCCACCCGGGCTCGCGAAGAGGAGCCGGCTGTCCCGCGGCCCCGCGTCGCGCACGAGCTCGCCCAGCGTCTTCCACGGCACATCGCCGGTTGTCACCACGACATAGGGCATCGTCGCCACGATCGCGACTGGCCGCAGAACCGTGCGACCCGCACCCGCTGCCGGCGCGAAGAGCAGCGTGCGTCCGTCCGGCGCGGCGGCGGACACGTAGGACAGCGCCACGTTGCCGACCTGCCGGTGCTTGCGCGTC
Source organism: Burkholderiales bacterium (assembly GCA_035626595.1). Lineage (GTDB taxonomy): Bacteria > Pseudomonadota > Gammaproteobacteria > Burkholderiales > SG8-41 > JAQGMV01. Next base: position 22,244 of record DASPNJ010000082.1, on the reverse strand, counting down.
ACCACCGCCGGCGCGTCATCGGCGTCCTGCAGCGTATTCGCAACGTGCATCGCGAGGAGGTCGGTGAAAGTCGGCGTCGCGTAACGCTGTATCGCGCGCATCACCCGGTTCGCCTGCACGGCGCCGGCGACCTCGACCGGGCCGGTCGGCGGAAACGGATGGACGAGCTCGCGGGGTCCAGGCGCGGCGGCGCACGCGGCTGTTGCGCAGCTAAGGCAGACCACCAGGATCGAGAGGCGCATGGGTCCCGTGCTGGATTCCGGCTCCCGCCGGAATGACGATGTTGCTCCGCTGTGAGATGCGGCACTATGCGCGATTAGTCGCGATCCCGCAGCGAACTTGACAGAGAAAACGTTTCCCGCCGCGCCCGGCGCGCGAACGGCGCGTCTGCTCACGGGTCCCATCGTGCCGACGCTGCTCTCGCTCTCCGCGCCCAACCTCGTGCTGACGCTGACGCAGACCTCGATCGGGCTGATCGAGGTGTACTGGATCGGCCGGCTCGGCACCGACGCGCTTGCCGGCGTCGCGCTGGTATTCCCCGCGCTCATGCTCATGCAGATGATGTCCGCCGGCGCGATGGGCGGCGGGATCTCCTCGGCGATCGCACGCGCGATCGGCGCCGGACGCATCGGCGAGGCCAACGCGCTCGTCGTGCACGCGCTCGCCATCGCAAGCGCCTTCGGGCTCGGATTCGCGGCCTTGATGCTCGTAGCGGGGCGCGGGCTCTATACGGGAATGGGCGGCAGCGGCGCGGTGCTCGACGCGGCGCTCGTCTACTCCAATATCCACTTCTCGGGCATCGTGCTGCTGTGGCTCTTCAACGCGCTCGCGAGCGTGCTGCGCGGCACCGGCAACATGGCGCTGCCGGCGATCGTCACGGTCGTGGGCGCCGTCCTCGTGATTCCGCTCTCGCCGTTGCTCATCTTCGGCTGGGGACCGTTTCCGCGGCTGGGCGTGGCGGGCGGCGCGCTCGCGGTGCTCGTCTATTACGCCGGTGCGATCCCGTTTCTGCTGCACGCGATCTGGACCGGTCGCAACGTCGTGCGCCCGAGACTGCGCGAGAGCCGCATCGCGTGGCCGATGCTCTACGAGATCCTGCGCGTCGGGCTCGTGGCTGCGGTGATCACCGTCACGACGAATGTCACGATCGCGGTCATCACCGCGATCGTCGGGTTCGCAGGCCCGGAGGCGATCGCGGGCTACGGCATCGGCTCGCGACTCGAGTACCTGCTGATCCCGCTCGCATTCAGCGTGGGCGCGCCGCTCGTCGCAATGATCGGCACGAGCATCGGTGCGGGCGATCGCGCACGGGCGCTGCGCACCGCGTGGATCGGCGCGGCAATCGTCGGCGCAGTCGCGGAGGCGATCGGCCTCGCCGCGGCGGCGCATCCCGCGGGCTGGATGACGCTCTTCAGCAACGATCCCGCCGTGATCGAGCACGGCTCGACTTACCTGCGGATCGTCGGGCCGTTCTACGGTTTCTTCGGCGCCGGCATGGCGCTGTACTTCGCCTCGCAGGGTGCGGGGCAACTCGGCTGGCCGCTCGTCGCCGGCCTCACGCGGCTCGCGGTCGCGAGCGGCGGCGGCTGGCTTGCCTATGCGATGACCGGCAGCTTGACGTACGTGTTCGTCGCCGTCGGCGTCGCGCTCGCCGTATTCGGCGGCATCGTGGCGGCGTCGATCGGCCTCGGATCCTGGAAAACGGCCCGCGCGCGAGCGCTGGTGTAACGCACGGGTGGAAAGCTCATGAAGGAAACGATCAGGCGCATCGATCCCGCCGCGGAGTTCTACATCGACGAGGGCTGCCACATCATCGAGCTTTCGAACACGCCGGAGGATCCCGACGTGTCGATCGCGCGTGCACGCGTCGAGCCCGGCGTCACCACCCGCTGGCATCGCCTGTCCGGCACGACCGAGCGCTACGTGGTGCTCGAAGGCCGCGGCCGGGTCGAGGTCGGCGATCTCGAGCCGCAGGCGGTTGGCGCGGGAGACGTGGCGATCATTCCGCCGGACTGCCGTCAGCGCATTACGAACACAGGCGCGGACGATCTCGTATTTCTGGCGATCTGCACGCCGCGCTTTCGCGCGGAAGCCTACGAGGACCTGGAGTAGCGCCAGAGCCGGCACTGGCGGCCGGTCACGCGCCCGCACGCGGTCCATCTAAGCGGGAATACGTCCTAGACCCGCCTCGGACACGAATGGTATCTACGACGGCCGACTCCGATTGCACGAGCCAAAAGGCGACCCGTGAAGCTCGACCGACTCCCCGCTGCCCGCAAGGATCGTCTGATCACCCGCAGGCTCGCCTCGGAGCTGATCATCTACGACGTCGCGCGCGACAAGTCGCACTCGCTGAAGGACACCGCGGCGCGCGTGTGGAGTTACTGCGACGGCTGCCGCAGTGCAGCGGAGATCACGGCGCTCGTGTCGCGTGACCTGCGCGCGAAGATCGACGAGCTCACCATCTGGCGCGCGCTCGCGCGTCTGCAAAAAGCGCATCTGCTCGAACAGCCGGTCGTCGCCCCGGACACGCTCCGCGACGCGGCTTACCGCCTCGGCTCCTAAGCTCGGGTTCACGCAGCCGCACCCCGCGGCGCCGCGATGCTGGCCAGCGGTGCCGCGTCCGCTATAAGCTGTTTCGCATGGCTTCGAGCATCTTCACCCATGCGGTTATCGCAACCGTTCTGTCGATAGCCACCGCACCGGGCTTCTCCGCGCAATCCACCGACCCGGCACGCAGCTACCCGTCGCGTCCGGTGCGCTTCGTCATCGGTTTCACGCCGGGTGGTCAGCCCGACATCACCGCACGCATCATCGCCGTGAAGCTCACGGAATCCTTCGGGCAGCAGGTCGTCGTCGACAACCGCCCCGGCGCCGGCGGCATCATCGGCACCAAGATCGTCGCGGACGCCACGCCTGACGGGCACACGCTGCTTTCGGTGTCGTCTTCGTACGCCATCTCGCCGTCGATCTACGCGAAGCTTCCGTACGACCCGCGCAGGGATCTCTCCGGCATCACGACCACGGCGACCGCGCCGTACGTGCTGCTGGTGCCGAACGCGCTGCCGGTCAAAAGCGTCCAGGACCTGATCGCGATGGCCAAAGCCAAACCGGGCCAGCTCAACTTCAGCTCCGCTGGGACCGGGAGCGGAACGCATTTCGCGGCGGAGGTGTTCAAATCCACCGCGCAGATCGACGTGGTGCACGTGCCGTTCAAGGGCGTCCCCGAGGCGCTCGCGGACGTGATGACCGGGCGCGTGCAGTTCTTCATGACGCCGCCGGCGACGATCGGAACGCTGGTAAAGGACGGGAAGATCCGCGCGCTCGCGACCACCGGCAGAAAGCGCGCGTCGAGCTATCCTGCCCTGCCGACGATCGGCGAAGCCGGCGTGCCCGGCTTCCATTGGGAAACGTGGGCCGGCATGCTGGCGCCGTCGAAGACACCGCGGCCGATCGTCGAGAAGCTCAACCGCGAGATCGTGGCGGCGCTCAGGATGCCGGACGTGCAGCAGCGCTACGCCGCGCTGGGCGCGGACCCGGCGCCGATCACGCCTGCGGAATTCGATCGCATGCTCGACACCGAGATCACGCGCGTGTCACAGCTCGCGAAAAAAGCGGGCATCAAACCGCAGTGATGCATTTCCCCTCACCCTACCCTCTTCCCGCGGCGCGGGGCGAGGGTGCTCAGGCCCAATGACGTTTTCGGCATCGTGGGCGGCGCGCCTCGTGTGCGCGTTCGATGCGACGGGACTGCACCGCGCGTCCACGCGCGGCGATTACGCGAGCGGGGAATGGCTGACCGCGCAGGCGCGCGAGGCCGGGGCCACCGTGTCGACGATGCCTGTCGCGTTGCCCCGTACGATCGTGGAGGACGCGTTCGTCGAGCTCGCCGGCCGCCGCATCGACGGTTTGCCGATGTTCGATTCGCCGCCGGCGCCGCTCGTCGAAGGCACGCTCGGCCGCTGCGGCGAGGATTGCGCGATCGGCTATCTCGATTCTGCGCCCAATGCAGCGTCGATCAAGGGCATGAGCCTGGAAAAGCTGCGGCGGGAGACGCGCCATGCGGCGCTCGTCATCGCAACGCGCGTCGCGGGCGAATCGCTGGCGCCGATCAACGCGCAATTTTTCCACGCACCGTTCGGGCCGCCCGTCCTGCAGGTCGCGGGCATGCATCATGAGTCGCTGAGCCAGCTCGCCGCGCGCCGAACCGGCGCCATGCTCGTGTGCCGTCACCGGCGCGAAGCCGCCGAGTCGTTGAACGTCGTGGCGCATACGCCGGGTCCAGCTGCGCGCCGGGCGCCCGATCTCGTCGTCCTCACGCCGCGCACGGGCTGGTGGGAATCGACCGCCGAGCGCGGCGGCGGCCTCGCCGCGTGGATCGCCGCGCTGCACACCGCGAGCGGGTTGAGCCGCGAGCGCCGGCTCGGACGCGAGGTGCACGGCTACGCGACGTGCGGCCACGAGCTCGGCCACGTGGGGCTCCACCATCTGCTGAAGACCGAGGCGAGGCTCGCGCGCGAGGCCGAGTGGCTGCACCTCGGCGCGAATCTGGGCTGCGCGAGCAGCGCCACGCTCACGCTGCGCGCTTCCGAGGCTTCCGACGCCGAGCGCATGCGCGCTTTGCTCGGCGCCGAGGGCTATCCAGACGAGGCGATCCGAGTCGACGCAATCGCCACCGCATCGGGTGAAGCGCGCGACGTGATCGAGCACGGCGGCAAGGTGCTCTCGCTCATCGGCACGAACGCGCACTTCCACGCCGCGAGCGATCGCTGGCCCTCGAACGTGAATGCCGCGCGCGTGGCAGCGATCGCCCGCGCGGTCAGTCGCTGGATCATCGAGAAAAACGGCGGAACCATCGAAGAGTACCCGTAGCGTAGGTAGAGCACAGCGAAACCCATCAGCCGCACATAACGACTCGAAGGAGGAGCGATGGCAACACGTCACACGGCACTCGCAGGCGTCGTCGTAACAAGCATGCTCGCGGTCACGTCCACGTTCGCAGCGCAACAGACATTCCCGACGCGCCCGGTGCGCATCGTCGTCGGCTTCTCACCCGGCAGCGCGACCGACATCACCGCGCGCACCATTGCTCCGAAGCTCTCCGATCTGTGGGGTCAGCCGGTCGTCATCGAGAACCGCTCCGGCGCCGGCAGCACGCTCGCGAACGCGATGGTCGCCCAGGCGACGCCGGACGGTCACACGCTGCTCATGGTATCGGCGTCGTTCGCGATCACCGCCGTCATCCAGAAGAGCCTGCCGTACGACGCCGTCCGGGATTTTCGCGGCATCACGCAGATCGGCGCGTCCACCAGCGCGCTCATGGTGACGCCGCAGCTCGGCGTCAAATCGGTGAAGGAGCTGATCGCGCTCGCGAACGAGCGGCCGGGCAAGATCCTGTATGCCTCGACCGGCGCGGGCAGCGGCATCCACATGACGACCGCGCGCTTCGTCATCCTCGCCGGCATCAACGTCGGACACGTGGCGTTCAAGGGGCAGCCGGAAATGATCGTGGAAATCGTCACCGGACGCGTGCACTTCGGCATTCCGGGACTCGGACCGGCGATGCCGTTCGTGAAAGACGGCCGGCTCATTCCGCTCGCGGTGGTGACGCCGAAGCGCTCGCCGCTGCTGCCCGACGTGCCGGCGATGGCGGAGATCCTGCCCGGCTACGAGCGCGACGCCGCGCATGCCCTGCTCGCGCCCGCGCGCACGCCGAAGTGGATCATCCAGCAGGTTAACAAGGACGTGCATCGCGTTCTGGAGGATCCCGAGGTGAAAAAGCGCTTCGCTTCGATCGGCTTCGAGCTCGCGCCCACCACGCCGGAAGAGTACGACGCGATCATCAAGAAGCAGATGGCGATCTTCACGCAGGTCGCGAAAGCCGCGGGGCTGCTCGGAAAACAATAGATGCAAGGCGCGCTCGATGACATCACCGTGCTCGACTTAGGCCAGGTCATCGCGATGCCGTTCTGCACGATGCGGTGCGCAATATGCGCACCCTACGAATACGGACCTCGCCACCGGAACGTAGGGTGCGCCGATGGCGCACCGACGATACCGGTGCTGAAGCTCTCCGAAACACCCGCGCGCATCGAGACGCTCGCCCCCGCGCCGGGCGAACACAACGAGGCCGTGTTCATGGGCCTGCTCGGACACACGAAAGACGAGCTCGAGCGCTGGCGCGCCGACGGCGTGATGTGACGCTGATCGACTCGTAGGGTGCGCCGATGGCGCGCCGGCGAAACGGTTCGCAACGTGCGCACCCTACGCACCCTACGCATCAGTGATGTCATTGCGAGGCGCAGACGCCTGCGCCGAAGCAATCTTGATACGATCGCAGAACGTTTTTCCGTGCGCCACGAGATCGCCACGGCGCCGCCGGCGCCTCGCGATGACATACACGCACGGTGTTACTTCGCTTTGTTCGCGAGGCCGAGGTCTTCGATCAGCCGGCGATACATCGGCGCGTCCTTCTCGAACGTCTTCGCAACCGCGACGCCGGATTCGAACAGCGGCTCCAGCCCCTGCCGCTCCACGAGCTTGCGAAACTCCGATTCTTCGGAGGCCCGCCGGGCGGAAGCTTCGAGCGCGTCGATACGACGTTGCGGCGTGCCCTTCGGCGCGACCAGCATGAATCGCGAGTAGAGCTCGACGTTGTAACCGAGCTCCTTCAACGTCGGCACGTTCGGCTGGAACGGACTGCGCCGCGCATTGAGCGTTGCGAGCGAGCGGATCTGCGGATGCGTGTTGTCGGTGACGACGATGTCGGCCTCGTTGCCGAGCACGCCGGCGATCGCCTGCGGGCTGCCCTGATAGGGAATGGCGACGACGCGGATGCCGGTGGCGCGCGAGAGCAGCTCCATGGCGAAGTGCGGGTTGCCGCCAAGCGCGGGGATCGCATACGAGTATTTTCCGGGCGCAGCCTTCGCGTCGCGCACGAGATCGGCGATCGATTTCCAGCGGTGGTCGTGCTTCACCCCGACCATCGTGAAGTTGACCGCGACGCTCGCGATCGGCGAGAAATCCCGGTAATCGATCGGCAGCCCCATGCTCACGGGCCGCGCCAGAAAAGCGCCCGTTGGCACGAGCATCAGCGTGTGGCCGTCGGCAGTGCCGCGCGCGACACGCTGCATGGCCACGGCGCCGCCGGCGCCCGGCATCGGCACCGAGATCATCGTCACGCCCACGCTCTTCTCCATGCGCGCGAGGAGCAGCCGATTGACCGTATCGAAGATACCGCCGGCTGGAAACCCGACGAGCACCTGGATTGGCCGCTCCTCGAACAGCCGTACCGGGCTCGGCTCCGCGGCAAACGCGCGCGGCGCGCATGCCGTGATGATCAGGAATGACACGACGCAGCAGTACGGCAAGCGCATCGCCGATCGGCCGCTGCGCTCCGCTACGGCAGTCATGGCGATTTACTTACCGTCGTGCGACGCGATCGACACCACCGCCGGTTTGCCCGAGCGGTTACTCCACGCGTGGTTCACGCCGCGGTTGATCACGAACTCGCCCTGCTTGAGCGCGACTTCCTGCGTGTCGAGAACGAGCGTGATCTCGCCTTCGAGCACGATGCAGATATCGAGCGTGCGCGTCTTCTGCATGTAGGGGTGCCGCGCCTGCGGTGAGTACGTTGACGCGTTGCCCGCGCCCATCGCCTGAAAATAGGCCGTCACCTCCTTCTCGCCGACCTTACCTTTCCAGGATGAATCGGGCGGGAAGGTAAAGACGTTGAGCACCGAGCCTTTCACCGGCGGAATCAGCACGTTCGGCAGATGCAGCGTCTCGTAGACGAGCTTCGCCGGGAAATCCTTGACCACCCACATGCGATGAAGCGCGAAACCGGGACGCGCCGGATCAAACCGCACGTCGGGTGACGACGTGTCGCCGACGAGACTCGACTTGCCCGCTTCGCGGTCGATCGCGACCACGCGCCGCTGGGGCTTCACGCCGGGCGGCAGCTGCTGCTTCTCCGGCGGCCGCATCGGCTTGTCGTTGCCGACCGCGAGCCCGGCTTCAGTTTCGAACTCGCAGTCGAACATATCGAACGCCATGAGACAGCCCTTCGCCGAGCTGTCCCACAAGTGCCACGCGCCGACGTCGATCACCACGTCACCGGGATAGAGCGTGAGCTTCGCGTCGTCGAGCTCCATCGTGCGCTCGCCGGAGATCATGATTCCGTAGTCGAGCGACTTGGTCTTGTGCATGTACGAGCGGTTGTAGTGGTTGCCGCCGCCGCGGTCCCAGGTGCGGCCGTGCTGCTCGGGCGCCTGATACGGCGCATTCGGCGGCGACTCGGGCGTTTTCGGCAGCCAGTGCACGACGCGCTGGTGTCCGCCGCCGACGGGACACGGAAACTCGTCCGGCCACGTGCCCGCGTCCTCCTTGCCGTCGAGCGGCGGCGGCGTCTCGCGCCAGACCCAGAAATCGGTGTGACCGCGACCTTCGATCTTCGCGTTCACGCCCGGCAACGCGGCTTCGTGCACGCCCGGCGACGGGCCGTCCCAGATGACCTTCGATCGGCCCCGCTCGTCGTTGCCGGTCACCACGCGGCGGATCGGTGTGAGTGCCATGCTGCTCCTCTCCTCTTACTTCGTTACGCCTTCGATCTCGAACGGCTTGCCGTTCACTTCCATCGTGCTGTTGAGCGGCACCGGCTGCGTGATCAGACCTTCGGCGAAGCAACCCGCTTTGGCATTACGCAGCAGGTGCTCGATGCGATCCGGCGGCGCGTCGCTCTCGATCGAGAGATGTGTGTCTACGCCGTCCCACCGGTTGAAAACAGTGCCCTTCAGAACCGAGCCGCCGAGAAATTTCCGCAACCGCACCTTGCAGCTCGCCTTCGTAACCGTCAGCTTCATCATGTGCGCGTACCGCGCAACCTGGGTGAGCAGTCAGAAGCCCACGGCCATCGCGAGGTAGGTCATCGGCGACGGGTATTTATCGGTGCCGCCGATACGCGCGGCCTCGTCGCTGAAGACCTCGAACTTGCCGAACGCGCCGCGCTTGAGATGCATCTCGCCCGCGAGTACCTCGGTGAAGACCTCGTTGTCGGTCTGCACACCCTGCGGCGGCAGCTCGGGCTTGTCGATGATGCGCTGCCCGACTTCGCTGGGCAGGTTGGTGCCGTCGAGCGGCTTCTCCATGGGCGCCTCCTCGTTCCGTTGCGGTCGGCGTACGGTAGCACGCATGGTCAAACACCGTCGTTCGTCGGATACTGGAGCATGCCCTTCGCATCGTTCGTCCGGTGGCTGCTCTGCGCGCTCGCCGCGATCCATCTCGCGCACGCTGCCGAGCAGGCCGCCGTTCCACAGGCGACGAGTCTCGTCGTGGATGAAGCGGGCGCGCTCACCGAAACCGAGCGCGAGCTCCTGCTCGGACGGCTGCGATCGTTCGAGCGCGCCGAGCGGGCGCAGATCGCTGTCCTGATCTCGAGCGGCACCGGCAACGAAACGCTGGCGGAGTACGCGCTGCGCGTGGCGGAAAGCTGGCAGCTCGGCCGCGCCTCGCGCGACGACGGTCTGCTCATCGTTGTCGTGCCCTCGCCGGCCGGCGCGCGCATCGAAGTGGGCTACGGCCTCGAAGGCGCCATACCTGACGCGCGCGCCTCCCGCTGGATCGACGAGCTGCTGCCGTTCGTGCGCGAGAAGGAGATCGCCAAAGGCCTCGATCACGTGCTCGACCGGATCGACGCAGTGCTGCCGGCCGGGTCGGCGGCCGCGCCGTCGCAGGACGTGCAGTATCTCTTCCCCGATCATCCGGAATGGCGCGCGCCTTTCGCGCTGACGATCTTTTCACTGTTCGCGCTCGTCCCGCTGTTCTTCGGCGCATGGGGCGGTATCGCGAGCGCGCCCCTGCTGACGGCGTTTCTGGGCGGCGCCGCGTGGATACTCTGGGGTTTCGGCCCCGCGACCTACGCGATCGCGGCAACGGCTTTCGTGCTGCCCCTGCTCTGGGGGCTCAACCACGTGGACGGCTTCGATCTCCCGCGGTGGCTGGAGTACGCGAAGGCATTCGGCAACCTGATGGGCGTGATGATGTTCTTCGCCATCATCTCGCTCTTCGTCTGCACGGGGTTGCACGCGGCCGGAGAACCGGTGTGGCCGGGATTCATGTTTTCCGGATTGCTCTCGATCGGACTCGCGGCCGCGCTATTCCCCTCCGCGTCGCACTATCTGGGAGTCGTCCTGCGCAGCGCGATGCACTTCGTGTTCGTGCTCGTGGTCGTCTACGTGGCGCTGGGCGCGTTCATACCGGACCCTTCGCGCATCGCGTTCGCCACCGCCACGTTCGTCACCGCCGCCGCAGCGATCGGCCTCTATCTCGACAGCCGCGAGGCGCGGGGATCGGTCGCCGCGGGGGGCATTCGCTGGTCGGTCTGGTTCTTCGGCGCCGCGCTGCTCGCGGCGCTGCCGTTCGCGATCCTCGCGCTGTTCCTAGCGGTCGGCGGGGAAGATCTCGCCACCCAGCTCAAGCAGGCAGCAGCGGGCGGCGGCACGCTCGCCGCGATGCTCGCGCTCGCCGCGAGAGTCGGACTGATCGCCGCGGTGAAGGTCGGGCTGGGCGGCCGCTTCGGCGGCGGCGGCGCGGGGCGCAGCGACTAGACTCGCCGCGCAACCCGCCCGCCACGCGGGCATGCTGCAAGCGCCCGGCGGCGAAATGCCTTAGTCTTCGCACGCTCGTTTGATCACCCCTTAACCGACTGAAAGAGATACGAATGGCCAAACCGAACTATGCGTTTGCAAAGCGTCAGAGAGACCTCGCCAAAAAGCTCAAGAAGGAAGAGAAACGACTGCGGAAATCCGGAACGAACCCGAATCCAGCTCCGGATGTTCAGCCACCCGCAAGCGATGACAAAACGAGCGCTTGAAGCGCGTTCGCCGCTGCGTAAGTCGCCCGTAACGCTCATGCACGACCATCGGACGTTCCAGCAGCAGCGCTTCGCCTGCCGGCCGCGTGGCGGTGAAGCAGGACGCTGCTCATGACGGATCCCGCCGCCGCGCTGCCGCTCGAGATCGCCGAGCGCATCTCGCGCGAGGCCATGAACGATCTGCCGATCCTGCGCTACGAGGGCACTGTGCACCTCGTCGCAGGGGCCTCGGACCTGCAGCGTGCGATGCAGGACATCTGCCTGGCGGACGTCGTCGGCTTCGACACCGAGACGCGGCCGGCTTTCAGGGTCGGAGAGAGCTATCTTCCCGCCCTCGTGCAGTTCGCCACGGCAGATGCCGTGTATCTTCTGCAGGTTCAGAAACAGGACTATTCCGCGGAGATGCGCGAGATCTTTTCGTCGGCACGCATCGTCAAGGCGGGTGTGTCGGTGAGCGACGATGTGCGCAACCTGAAGAAATCGTTCGAGTTCGAGGAAAGAGCCATGCTGGACCTGGGCAAGGTTGCGAAGCGCCACGGTCTGAAGCAGTCGGGCGTGCGCAATCTCGCGGGAATTTTTCTCGGCATGCGAATTCCCAAAGGCGCGAAGACGACGAACTGGGCTGCGCAGCGCCTGACCTCGCAGCAGATCACGTACGCGGCGACCGATGCCTGGGCGTGCCGCGAGCTGTATCTCCGCTTCAGGCAGCTCAATCTGATCTGAGCGGCGTCAAGACGAGCCGAACGTGGACGGCCTCACGTTCTTGTTCTGCGCCCGCTTGTCCAGGAAGTAGGCGTACGCGTTCGGAATCCCGCTGAACGGCGCCTCGACGCCGAGCTTCTGCGCCGCGTCGATCGGCCAGTGCGGGTTGTGCAGCATCTCGCGGCCGATCGCGACCAGATCGGCACTGCCGCTCGCGACGATCTCCTCCGCATGGTCCGAATGGACGATCATGCCCACCGCCATGGTCATGATGCCGGCGCCGGCGCGAATGTCGCGCGCGTACGGCACCTGGTATCCATAAGGCGGCGCCTGCTCGCTGGCCGTCGCGCCGTCCGACATGCCGCCCGAGCTGCAGTCGAACACGTCCACGCCGTTCGCCTCGAGCGCCTTCGCCAGCGTGACGCTGTCCTCGATCGACCAGCCGGTCTCGTCCACGGCCGACACGCGGAAGAAGAGCGGCTTCTCTTCGGGCCACTCTTTCCGCACTGCCCGCACCACCTCGATCGCGAAACGCATGCGGTTCTCCATCGAGCCGCCGTATTCGTCCGTGCGCTTGTTGGCATGCGGCGACAGGAACTGGTGGATGAGATAGCCGTGCGCGCCGTGGATCTCGAGAACGTCGAAGCCGGCGTCGTTCGCGCGCCGCGCGCCCTGTGCCCACGCATCGGCCATGGCGCGGATGTCGTCCTTCGTCATTTCCCGCGGTGTCGAATACTTCTCGCCGTGCGGAATGGCGCTCGGCCCGATCAGCTCCCACGTTTCGCCGTGATCGACGCCGGGACACTGCGCCATCGGCACGCGGCCTTCCCATGGCACCGAGCGTCGCGCCTTGCGTCCGGAATGTCCGAGCTGCAGTGCGATCGGCGCGCCGTTGCGCTTGACGAGCGCCGTGATGCGCTTCATCTGCGGGATGAACTCGTCCTTCCACAGACCGGTGTCGCGCGGCGTCGAGCAGCCCGCCGGATGGATCTTCGTCGACTCCATGAACACGAGCCCCGCGCCGCCCGCCGCGAACTGCGCGAGATGCGCGAGATGCCAGTCGCTCGCGTGGCCGTTCACCGCCGAATACGTGAGCATCGGCGAGACCACAATGCGGTTACGCAGCGTGAGGCCGCGGATGGTGAGTGGCGAGAAAAGTTTCGACGTCAAGATTGTTCGGTCCCCCTTCGTCGTGCTAGAGATTACCGCACAACGAAGGAGAGACGATGGCACGAGGAGCAGGCGGCGGCAGCCAGGGCTTCGCCGAAGTATCGAAAGCACGTCTGGGTAAAGCGCAATCGCCCGAGATGCTCGAGTACGTGTGGACGCCGTACGCCGACATCGACGAGGAGAACGTGCGCGCGATGGTCCGCTGCAACATGGCGCATACGGTAGGGCTCCACGAGCAGCGCATCATCACCAGGCAGGAAGCGAAATCGATCCTGCGGGCGCTGAAGAAGCTCGACCGCATCACCGGCAGCTTTCCGTTCGACCCGGTGAAGGGCGACCTCTTCTTCAACGTCGAGGCCTACGTGATCGAGCACGCCGGGCCGGACATGGGCGGCAAGATGCACCTCGGGCGCAGCCGCATCGATCTCATCGCGGGCCTGATGCGCCTCAAGGTGCGCAAGAATCTTTCGCGCATCATTCCGCTGGTGCTCGAGCTTCAGAAGGCGGTGCTCGACAAAGCGCGTGACACGGCCGACGTGGTGATGCCGGCGTATACGCACCTTCAGCCGGCGCAGGTCGCGACCTTCGGCCATTACCTGCTCGCCTTCCACGACGTGCTCGGGCGCGACCTGAAGCGGCTCATGGCGGCGTTCGAATCGACGAACATGTCTCCCCTCGGCGCAGCCGCGTCGTCGGGCACCTCGTGGCCGCTCGATCGGCAGCGCATCGCGGAGCTTCTCGGATTCTCCGCGGTGGTCGAGAACACCAAGGACGCCGCGCACAATTACGACTGGCTGCCGGAAGTGCTCGCGGCCACCGGCATCCTCATGAGCAACATCGTGCGCTTCGGCACCGATCTCTACATCTGGTGCAGCCACGAGTTCGCGCTGGTGGAGCTCGACGGCGCCTTCGCCGCCAGCAGCAGCATCATGCCGCAGAAGAAAAACCCGTATTCGTTGGAGATGATCCGCGCGCGCACCGGCGAGATCACCGGCGCGTACGCCGCGGTGCTGGAGATCCTCAAAGGCGACACCGGCGGCACGGCGTTCGACGTAAAGCTCACGGGGCCGCGCATCGCCGACAACGCCGTGAATCGCACCGCCGACATGGTGGCGCTGATCACGCCGCTGGTGACGACGCTTATCGTGAACCGCGAGCGCATGCTGGAGCGCGCGGGGGACGGCTTCACGACCGCGGTTTCGCTCGCCGACGCGATGGTCGAGCGCGGGTTCTCGTTCCGGACGGCGCATCACGTCATGGGGCGGCTGGTGCGCATCTGTGCCGATCGCAAGCTCGGCTACCAGGACGTCGACAGCGCGCTCGTCGATGAGGCCGCACGCGACATCACCGGCAAGCCCGTGAAGCTCCCGGGAGCGTTCATCCGCAAAGCGCTCGACCCGCGCCAGTTCGTCATCGATCGCAACGGATACGGCGGCACCTCGCCGGCGCGGGTGCGACAGATGATCGCAAGCCGGGTGAAACAGCACGCGACTAAGGACCGGGAGGTGACGCGACTGCTCTCGACGATCGACCGGCAGGATGCGAAGCTGCTGGCGGCAGTGGACAGGCTTGCAGCATGAGCGCACACACGCGTGAGAAGGCCCTGGGCGTGACGATGCCGGCGACACAACGCTGCGAGATCGAATCGCTCGACGATTTTCCCGAGTTCGCCTACGCCAACGGCTGGACCGACGGCCTGCCGGTATTCCCGCCCACCCGCGCGGCCGTGCAGCGCATGATCGACGCCATCGGGCGCGATCCCCGTGAAGAGCTCGGGACGGTCTTTCCAGGTGATGGCGTGGCGACGATCGAAAACGTCGCGGCGAATTGCGTCATGGCGGGCTGCCGGCCGGAGTATTTTCCGGTCGTGCTCGCGGCGCTCGACTGCATCACCGATCCGGCCATGCCGATCACGACTACGCAATCGACGGGCTCGGCCTCGATCTGCACGATCGTGAGCGGGCCGATCGTCGGCAAGCTGGGCTTCCACACGCGCGAATGGATCTTCGGCCCGAACGGCGCGCGCGCGAACGCGACGATCGGGCGCGCGGTGCGGCTCATCCTCTGGAATATCGGACGCGCGCACCCGGGGAAGCTCATCAAGGGCACCATGGGCCATCCGGCGTCGTGGAGCTACTGCATCGGCGAGGAGCAGGCGCTCTCGCCCTGGGCGCCGATGCACACCGACATGGGCATCGCAGCCGCCGACAGCGCGGTGACCGTGATGAAAGCAGGCGAGCATACGCAGCTCGCGGCGCCGCTCAACTCGGTCGGGCTCGACGAGTGCATCACGATCCTCGCGCGCGGCATCGGCAAGCTCGGCATCACGACGAGCGGCGGCAAGCGCGCGTTCCTCTTCGTGCTCAATCCGTCGCTCGCGCGCGCGCTCGCGGACCGCGGGTACAGCCGAGAGAAGGCGCGGAGCGCGATCGCCGAGCGCGCGTTCAAGTACTCGTACGACTGGCAGAACGACAGCAAGCAGGGCGAATCGCAGCCTGTCGCAGACCTCTATTCGAAGACGCCGAGCACGCGCGAAACGGTCGTCGCATCGATCCTGCCGGACGAGATCTATATCTGCGTGGGCGGCGGCCTTTCGCCTCAGATGGGGCAGTGCGTGGCGATCTCGAGCCGCAGCTCCGCCGGGCGTCCATTCCTCACCAAACCCGTGTCATTGCGAGGAGCACCGTGACGAAGCAATCCCGAGACGCTCGAAAAACCGTGCGCCACGAAATCGCCGCGTCGCGCTCTCGCGGCTCCTCGCGATGACGTCATAGGAGAAAACATGATCGAGCTCGTCAGTCCCATCGGGCACCCGCGCGTCGAGCCGCAGGCCGAGCTGAAGGCGCTCGGCGATCCGGTCGGCAAGCGCGCGGCCTTCATCTGGAACCAGTACCAGACGACGCGTAATTTCTGGCCGCGGCTGGAGCGCGAAGTCGAAGCGGTGCTCAAGCCCTCACGGATCGAGCGCGCGTACAAGGGCAACACCTGGATGCCGCTCGAGCGCGAGCGCTTCAGCGAGCTCGCGGCAAGCGTCGACTATTTCGTGGTGGGTGTCGGCGCCTGAGGCTCCTGCACCGGCGCCGCCGTGCGCGACGCCTACGCGGCCTGGAAGCAAGGGGTGCCCGCGGTCGTGCTCGTGCACGAGCCGTTTGCCACGCTCGCCCGCGCTCAATGCCAGAGCCTCGGCGCGAAAGCGCCGCTCATCGTGGTCTACAAGCAGGACGCGCCGGCGCTCGAATCCGACGCGGAATCGGACGATAAGGCCCGCGGCGTTGCCGCGGACATCCTGCGGGCGCTCGCCGCGGTGTGAGTCGACCTAGCGCGCCGCGGCGGAGGCCTTCACCTCGATCTCGACGAACACGAACTCGAAATCGTTGGCGTTGATCACGTTGTGCTCGACGCCTTCGTTGCGGAAGTAGGACACGCCGGCCGAGAGCTTCGCTTCGCGGTTACCGGCCGGTTCTTCCAGCAGCAACGTCCCGGTCGATTGCGGCACCACCACGTAGTCGTGCGCGTGCCGGTGCCAGCCCGTTTCGGCCCCGGGCGCGAAGCGCCACTGCGTGACGATCACGCGCTCGTTGTCGATCTGTACCGCAGGCACGGCTTTGGGCCGCGTGCCGCTCATGTGCTCAGCGTTCGATGACGATGCCCGCGGCCTTGGCGAGCTTCGCCCACTTGTCGATGTCCGCCCGAATGAACTTCGTGAACTCGTCGGGCGTCATGGTGAGCGGATCGGCGCCCACGCCTTTCAGCCTTTCCGCGACGGCCGGCGTCGCGACCGCTTTGACGATCGCATCGTGGAGCTTCGCGACGACGTCCTTCGGCGTTTTCGCCGGCACGAGCGTTCCGTAGACGTTCACCATCGATACGCCCGGATAACCCGCTTCGCGCGTCGTCGGAATGTCCGGGGCGTACTGCGAGCGCTGCGCACTGGTGACCGCGATCGCGCGCACCTTTCCGGCCTTCACGTGAGGCAGGATGACCGGCAGATCGACGAACATGCCGTTGATCTGGCCGCCGGTGAGATCCACCACCGCCGGGCCGGCGCCCTTGAACGGCACGTGCGTCAGCTTCACGCCCGCCTCCCGCTGCAGCATCTCGATCCCGAAGTGGAGCGTCCCGCCGACGCCGGCCGAGCCGAATGTGATCTGGCCCGGCCGCGATTTCGCCAGCGCGACGAGCTCCTTCAGCGTCTTCGGCGGCATCGAGGGGTGCAGCACGATCAGGCTGGTGGTCGCCATCACGGGCGTGAGCGGCTGGAGATCGCGCAGCGTGTCGTACGGCGGCTTGTCGCCGTACGTCACCATGTTGATCGAGGTGATGCTCGACGTGGACATGAGCATCGTGTAGCCGTCGGCCGGTGCGCGAATGACGGCCTCCGCGCCGATCACGCCGTTCGCGCCGCCGCGGTTATCGACCAGGATCGGCACGCCGAGCAATTCGGTCATGCGCGGGCCGATCGTGCGCGCGGTGATATCGGACGGTCCGCCGGCGGCGAATGGCACGACCATGCGGATCGGTTTGCTCGGCCAGGCTTGCGCGTGAGCGCCGGTCGCGCCGGCGACCGCGGCTCCCATGCAGGCCGATATCAGATAATTGCGCATCCATCCTCCCGGAGTGAAAGTGCGACGATTCTCGCAGAATCTCATGATCGTGGCGGCGCTGCTCGCGAGCGCGCTCGCGTCGTTGCACGCGATAGCGCAGGACAAACCCGTGTCGGCACAGGCCGCCGCGATCTTCGAGCAGAGTCGCGACAGCATCGCGCAGATCCGAGTGCTGCTGGGCGGCAGCGACTCCCATATCGCCACCGGCACGGGCTTCATCGTCGGCGCAGGCGGCGTGATGCTGACCAACTATCACGTGGTCGCCGAGAAAGCGCTCGAGCCGGGCACGTATCGCCTGGAATTCGTGCTGCCGGGCGGCCGCCGCGGCGCGCTGCGCATTCTCGCGCTCGACGTCGCGCACGACCTCGCGGTCGTGCAGGGCGACGTGGGTGACGCGAAGCCGCTGCCGCTGCGCGAGCGGATGCTCTCGAAGGGCGACCGGGCTTTGTCGCTGGGCTATCCGCTGGACCAGGGCCTCACCGTCACCGAGGGCACGTACAACGGGCGCTCCGAGGAGCAGTACTACGACCACCTGCATTTCACAGGCGCGCTCAACGCCGGCATGAGCGGCGGCCCGGCGATGGACATCGGCGGGCGCGTATTCGGCGTGAACGTCTCGAGCCACCACAGCGGGCAGCTCGTGAACTTCCTCGTGCCGATCAAGTACGCGACGACCCTGCTCAAACGCGCGTCCGCGGCGCCTGCGGGCGACATGGACTTCCGGAACGAAATCGGCGCACAGCTTCGCGCCCACGGCGACGCGCTCATGGAGGCGCTGCTCGGGACGAGCCTCTCGGTCGAAAAGCTGGGCGAATTCAGCCTGCCGGCGAAGGCCGGCGACATCATGCGCTGCGGCGCATCGACCGACCGCGAGCTGGACAGGTGGTACGCAGTGGACACCTACCGCTGCCGCGTCAATTCCACGATCTACATCGACTCACGCCTGCACACCGGCACGGTGTCGTTTCGCCACCACATCTTCAGGAGCGAACGGCTCGGCGCGCTGCGCTTCGCGCATCTCCAGGAGAGCCGGTTCTCGGGAAGCGCTTTCGGCCGCGACCGCAAGCACCACACGCGCTACCGGTGCCGCGACCGCATCGTCTCGATGAAAGGCACGCGCGCCAAGGCCGTCATGTGCGTGCGCGCGTACCGGCAGTTCAGCGGCCTCTACGACGTCACGCTGAGACTCGCGACCGTCGGCGATTCGGGCCGTGCGCTGCATTCGCACCTCGATCTGCAGGGCGTCGCCTTCGACACGGCGATGACGTTCGCGCGCCGCTACCTCGAGAGGATCGAATGGAACCGCTAGCGTTCGTCGAGATCCTCGACCGGCACGGCGACGTGCTCTCGCGCCATGCCGTGCATCACTGGCCGGTGCAGCTCGGCCGCAGCTACCGCGCGGACGTCATCGTCGACGATCCCTTCGTCGCACCCCTGCACGCGAAGATCGAGCCGGCGGCGGAGCACCGCTTCCGGATCGTCGATCTGGGTTCGGCCAATGGCCTCGTCCCCAGCGCCGCCGACCAGCGCACCGATACCGTGGAGGTCGGACCGGAGGACGCGGTCCGATTGGGACATACGCAGGTGCGCATCCGCAGCGCGTCCTACGAGGTGCCGCCGGAACGCGTGCTGCGCACGCTCGCGTTCCACCGGCGCCCGGTCGCGTTTGCGCTGGCCGCCGTCCTCGCAGTCGCGCTGTTCGCGTGGGACGGCTGGATCGTCATGAACGACGAGGATCAGAAATCGACGATGTTCTTTGCGGCGCTCGGCTGGATCGCCGTGGTGGGCGTCTGGATCGCGGTGTGGTCCTTCGTGAGCCACACGATGCAGCGCCGGCCGAACTTTTCGGCGCACGGGGTCGTCGCATGCGCGGGAGTGATCGCGATCACCCTTGCCGAAACGTTCTTCGACCATCTGTCGTTCGGGCTGGACGCCGGCTGGCTGGAATACGCCGGCAGCGCGGTCGTCGTGGCGGTATTCGCGTACATGCTGTACCGGCATCTCGCCCTCAACAGCCGCGCGCGGCGGCGCACGCTCGGACTGGTGGCGACCGGAGCCGCGCTCGCGGTGGCGGGCCTTTTCATCGCCATCGAGGTGGCGACGGAGTCGATGCTCGAAGCGAACCTTCGCTACAACAGCCTGATCAAGGCGCCCGCGTTCCTGTTCGTGTCGGGTGTTCCCGCGGACGCGTTCATGTCGGAAGCGGAAACGCTGAAGAACAAGGTGGATGCGATGATCAAGACCCCATAGCGGCGCCGGCGCCGCGGCACGTCAGGCGCCGGATCCGGGCGGCGTTACGCCGGCGAGCTTCTCGATCAATGTGAAGATGACGCTGGTGTCCTTTTCGCCCAATCCGGCGGCGAGCGCGGTCTGCTGGTAGCGCTGGGCAACGTTGGAAAAGCTCACCGGGACGTGCATCTCTTTCGCAATCGTGTTGAACGTCTCGAGGTCCTTGTTCATGAGCTGCACCTTGAAACCGGGCTCGAAATTGCGCGGGATGAGCGCGCGATCGACGCGCGCGACCGCATTGCTGTTGCCGCTGCTGTTCCTGATGATCTCCGCCATCGCTTTCAGGTCTAGGCCGGATTTGATGCCGACCATGAGCCCCTCGTACATGGCGCATGCGTTGACAGTCGAGAGCATGTTGTTGATCGCTTTGACGGTGTTGCCCGAGCCCGAGGGCCCGACGTGATAGATGTTCGGTCCGATCGACTTCAGGATCGGCCGCACGCGCTCCAGCACCGCCGCGTCGCCACCGGTCATCACCGCGAGTGTGGCGGCGCGCGCTCCGGTGACGCCGCCGCTCACCGGCGACTCCAGGAACTCGATGCCGCGCGCCTTCGCACGCGCTTCGAGCTTGCGCGGCGTGGACGGCAGCACGCTCGACAGATCGACGAACACGCTGCCGGGCTTCGCGAGCTCGAGCAGCCCGCTCGCGCCGAGATAGAGCTCTTCGACTTCGGGTGAGCCGGGCAGGCAGGTCAGCACGACCTCGCACGCCTCCAGCACTGCCTTCGCCGACGCAGCCCCTTTAGCGCCGGCGGCGACGAGGTTCTCCATCGTCTTCGGCACCTTGTCGAACACCGTCAGCGGGAAACCGCTCTTCAGAACGTTCAGCGCCATGGGGTTGCCCATGTTTCCCAGCCCGATGAAACCCACCGAAATCGCCATGATGTCCTCCTTGTCCGAGCTGATTGTATGATCTATCGATGCGCTGCCTGATCGCATCGGTGTTGCTGGGGCTCGCCGCGGCGGGTCACTTGCACGCGCAAGGTGCCGCGTCGTATCCATCGAAGCCGATCCGCATCATCGTGCCGTTTTCGCCCGGCGGACCGGCCGACATGCTCGCGCGCCCGCTCGGCCAGGGTCTGACCGAAGCCTGGGGCCACCAGGTGATCGTCGATCACCGCGCCGGCGCCGGCGGCATCGTCGGCGCGGAGCTCCTCTCGAAAGCCGCGCCCGACGGTTACACGGTGATGATCACGACACAGGGCATTGCCGCGGTAAACCCGTCACTGCACAAACGGCTGCCCTACGACACGCTGCGCGACTTTGTCGGCGTGACGAACGCGGTCGGCTCGGCGAACATCATGGTGGTCCATCCCTCACTGCCGGCGACCACGGTCACCGACGTGATCCGCATCGCGCGCTCGCGCCCCGGGCAGATGAGCTACGGCAGCGCCGGCAACGGCTCCGCGAGCCATCTCGGCACCGAGATGTTCAAGTCGATGGCGAAGGTGAACATCGTGCACGTGCCGTACAAGGGCGCAGCGCCCGGTGTCACCGATCTCATCGGCGGCCACGTGCAGCTCATGATCATCGGCATTCCGGTCGCGCTGCCGCAGGTGCGCGCGGGCAAGTTGAAGGCGATCGGCGTCACGACGCAGGCGCGCTCGCCCGCGGCGCCCGACATTCCGACGCTGAACGAGTCCGGACTGCCCGGCTACGTCGTGCTGAACTGGTACGGCGTGCTCGCGCCGGCCAAGACGCCGCGCGAGATCGTCGCGAAGCTCCAGATGGAGCTGCACCGGATCCTGCACGCGCCGGAGATGAAATCGCGCATGCAGGCACAGGGCATGGAGCCGATCGCGAATACGCCCGACGAGTTCGACGCGCACATCCGCTCGGAGCTGGTGCGGTGGGCGAAGGTGGTCAAGGACGCCGGGCTCAAGCCGGACTAGCGCACTGTAACGCGATCAGATGAACGTGTAGTCGGTCGCGTCTACCGCGGCCGCATTCGCCAGAACGATGATCTCGCTGCCTCCGGAATGGTTTATGGCCCAATTCGTGGCGGTCAGTTGCACGAACGCAGCGCCTGCGCCGTAGCCCTGGAAGATCAGCTCGTCTCCCGCCAGCGCGCCGTTGCCGGCGAAGTCCGCAATACTGTCGCCGTTCGCCTCTCCGAGCTTGAATAGAAAGTCGTCGTTCCCCGCGCCGCCGACGAGCTGATCGATACCGAGCGCGCCATCGAGCACGTTCGCACCCGTGTTGCCGATTAGCGCGTTGCCGAGGCCGTTGCCGGTGCCGTTCACGTCGGCTGCCCCGGTAAGCGCCAGAATTTCGACGTTCGCAGACGCTGTATACGTGACGGCGCTGTTGATGCGATCGGTGCCTTCGGCGGCGAGCTCGGTCACGACGTCCCCTGCTGAATCGACGGCGTAGGTGTCGTCGCCGGCATTACCGATCAGGGTGTCGTTGCCGGCGCCGCCGTTGATCGCGTCGTTACCGGCTCCGCCCGTGAGCACGTTGTTCGCGCCGTTGCCGTTGATCGCGTTGTCGAGCGCGTTGCCGGTGCCGTCGATCGCCGCCGCGCCGGTCAGCACCAGTTGCTCGACGTTCGCATTCAGCGTGTGCGTGACCGAGCTGTTCACCCGGTCCATGCCTTCGGCCGCGAGCTC
>DASPNJ010000081.1:0-17306 GCA_035626595.1 Burkholderiales bacterium | reverse complement strand
CTCGCGGGCGGTCTCGTGCAGTTCGTCGACGACGGCAACGAGGTCGCCCCGGCCTTCAGCGTGAAGGTGAACGACGGCGCGCTCGACTCGAACACGCTCGCGGCAACGATCACCTACACGCCGGTGAACGATGCGCCGGTGCTCACCGGCGCGGCGCTCACGCTGACCGAAGGCCAGATCGTGACCTTGAGCGCCGCGAACTTCGGCATCACCGATGCCGACAATGCCGCTTTCACCTACATCGCGAGCGCTGTCAGCGGCGGGTTTTTCCAGCTCAGCACGGCAGCCGGCACGCCGGTCACGACATTCACGAGCGCCGAGCTCGCAGGCGGCCTCGTGCAGTTCGTGGACGATGGCAATGAGATCGCACCGGCCTTCAGCGTCAAAGTAAATGACGGCACGGTCGATTCGAACACGCTCGCCGCGACGGTCACCTACACGACGGTGAACGATGCACCGGTCGTCGCCGGCGCATCGCTGACGGTGAACGAAGGGCAGACAGTCACGCTGAACGGCGCGAGCTTCGCCGTTACCGACGCTGATAGCACTGCCTTCACCTACACGATCAGCGGCATAGCAGGCGGCTTCTTTCAATTATCCTCCGCTGCCGGTACGCCGATCACCACGTTCACCGGCGCCGACCTCGCCGCCAACGCGGTGCAGTTCGTTCACGACGGCACCGAAACGCCGGCGGCGTTCAGCGTGACCGTCAGCGACGGCAGCGCGAGCTCCAACACGCTCGCCGCCACGATCGCGTACACGCCCTTGAACGATGCGCCGATCGCCACGAACGCGACGCTCACGCTGACCGAAGGTCAGACGGTCACGCTGACGCCTGCCAGCTTCGGCGTGACCGATCCTGACAATGCGGCTTTCACGTACACCGTCAGCACCGTCACCGGGGGCTACTTCCAGCTTTTGACGGCGCCAGGCGTGCCGGTCACGACCTTCACCAGCGCGGCGCTGGCCGGCGGTGTCGTACAGTTCGTCGATGACGGCGACGAAGTCGCCCCGAGCTTCAGCGTCAAGGTGAGCGACGGCGCCGTCGACTCGAACACGCTGGCAGCGGTGATCAACTACAGTGCCGTCAACGACGTGCCGGTCCTTCTGAACGTCTCGCTCACCGTCGCCGAAGGCGGCACCGCCACGCTTGCCGGCAGCGACTTCGGCATCACCGATCCGGACAGCGCGGCGTTCACGTACACCGTGAGTGCGGTGACCGGCGGTTATTTCCAGCTCACGACGGCACCCGGCGTGCCGGTCACCACGTTCACCAGCGCGGATCTCGCGGCAAACCGCGTGCAGTTCGTCGACGACGGAGATGAAAGTGCGCCGACGCTGGCGGTGACGGTAAGCGATGGAACCGCGAGCTCGAACACGCTCGCCGCCACCGTCGCCTACACGCCCGTCAACGATGCGCCGGCGGGAACGGCTGTCATTGCCGGCAGTGCGAGAGAGGACCAGACGCTCACCGCCGACGCTTCAGCGCTCACCGATGCGGAAGGCGTGGGCGCGCTCGCTTACCAATGGGACCGGTCGATCGATGCCGGAGCGAGCTGGAGCGCTATCGCCGGCGCGACCGCGGCGAGCTACGCGCTGAGCGACGTGGATGTCGGCAGCGTGCTGCGCGTGACCGTCTCGTACCTCGACGGCCGCGGCACCCCCGAGAGCATCACCTCGGTCGCGACGGCGGTGATCGAGAACGTGAACGATGCGCCCGTCGGATCCAACACGACCGTCACCGCATCGAGCACGACGTATGTCTTCACGCTCGCGGACTTCGCGTTGAGCGATCCGGTCGATGGCTCGACGTCGGCCGGCGCGGACCAGTTGAGCGGCGTGCAATTCGCAACCCTGCCCGCCGCAGGCTCCCTGACGCTGGCGGGCGCCGCGGTGACGGCCGGCGAATGGATCGTCGCTCCGGACATCGCCGCCGGCAAGCTCGTCTACACCGGCATTGCAACGGAGACGGGAAACAGCGCGAGCTTCGGCTTCCACGTCCGCGACTCCGGCGGGACGGCCAACGGCGGCATCGATACCGACCCCGTTACGCGAATCATGACCGTGACCGTGCCCGCGTCGCTGCCCGATCCACTCCAGAGCGCCGACCGGAATCTCCTCCTGCCGATCGTCGCGCCGACGACGCGCGCGGACGATCAGACCGTTCAGACGCAACCGGAGACGACGCGTAAAGAAGAAAGCCGCGACGAGAAGGATTCACGCGCTGCACGCATCGCGCCGCTGATCCCGACCGAGCCCGTCGCGAGCCCGCTCGCTGTCGGCGCGACGAGCGCAGAGGCCGCAGTATCGGCGCCGCAGACCGTGCGGGTCGCCGCCAACGCGTCCGACGCGGTGCGCAGGCTCTCGGCATGGTCGGCCCCCGCGGCGACCTACGTGCAGGAAACGATCGACACCGGTCTCGACCTGCAGCAGCGTGCACTGGGGCCGCTCGCCTCGCTCGAGATCCCCGCCGGTGCGCGCCTTCAAGCGGTCGCCGCGCCGCCCGTCGGAGACACGCAGGACTCGGGCGAAGGCCGCTCGATCGTCACGATCGAATCGACCGTCAAATTCACGGGCGCGATGATCTCCGCGGGGGCGGTCGCGTGGGCGCTGCGCGGCGCGGGGCTGCTCACGAGCCTGCTCGCGACGGTGCCGGCGTGGCGGCATCTCGATCCGGTGCCGGTGCTCGCGCCGGAGGAAGAGAAACCGGACTGGGGCGATGGCGACGACGCAAACGCGGGCGAAGAGCGCGCGGTATCGAACCTCCTGCGCGGCGCCGATGCAACCCCCAGGACCTAGCGCAACGTGAGCCTCTCCGCGACCGGAGTGCTTCGCAGGCTGCGCCTGAACCGCATGCCGCCGGCGATCCGCGTGAGCCTCGGGCTGTGCGCGCTGCTCATGTCCGGCCTGCTGATACTCGATCTCGTGTTCGGCGTGCTGCCGGACGTGAATCCGCTACACCAGCAACTGCGCCAGCGCACGAGCGAGAACGTCGCGATACAGGTGGCAGCGCTGCTCGAAACCGGGGACCTGCGCACGCTCAGCACGAGGATGAACGAAGCGCTCGCGCGCGACGCGTCGCTGCGTTCGATTGGAATCCGCAACGCCGAAGGCAAGATCGTGGTGCAGGTCGGCGAACATGCGCGCCACTGGGTGCCGCCGCCGGCGGGCCAATCGACGCTCGAACACATCCGCGTGCCGCTACAGGCCGACGACCGCCGTCTGGCAGACGTCGAGCTCGCGTTCGAGCCGATCGACGGCGGCGGCTGGCGCGGGTTTTTCGGCCAGCCGATCGCAACGCTCTCGCTCATTCTCGGCGTGGGCGGTTTCGTGCTGTTTTCGCTGTACCTGCGCCGCGTGCTGCAGTATCTGGATCCGTCCGCGGTGATTCCGGAGCGGGTGCGTGCGGCTTTCGACACCTTCTCCGAAGGCGTCATGGTGGTTGATGCGAACGGCCGCATCATGCTGGCCAACTCGACGCTGCGCGGCTGGCTGCAAGGCGCGGACGACGCCCTGCTCGGCCGCCCGGTGCAGGACGTTCCGCGGCTGCGGGCGGCGCTCCCCGGCGACGTCAAGGCGTATCCATGGATGCGCGCGATGGCGACACGTACTTCGATCAAGGGCGAGTACGCCGAGATCGCGCAGACGGACGGGCCGGCAGTCAAGACGACGATCAACTGCGCGCCGATATTCGGCACCGAACGGGAATCGCGCGGCTGCATCGTAACGTTCGGCGACATCAGCGAGATCGAGCGTCTGAACCGCGAGCTCATGCGCTCGGTGGAGGAGCTCAATGCCTCCAAGTCCCAGATCGAGCGGCAGAACGAGGAGCTGCGCAGGCTCGCGACACGAGACCCCCTCACCGGCTGCCTCAATCGCCGCGCGTTTTTCGAGAAGCTGCACGTGCTGTTCGACGATGCGCGCGCCGGCCGCCACCCGTTGTGCTGCATCATGACCGACATCGATCACTTCAAATCGCTGAACGATCGCTTCGGGCACGCCACCGGGGACCACGTGCTGCAGATCGTTTCCCGCAGCCTCTCGTCGGGGCTGCGCGACCGCGACCTCCTCTGCCGCTACGGCGGCGAGGAGTTCTGTATCGTGCTGCCCGACGTCGATCTCGCGCAGGCGGGCGCGATCGCCGAACGGCTGCGCGCAGAGATCGAGGAATTCGCCGGCAAAGGCGTGCGTTCCACGACGAACATCCAGGTGACGTCGAGCTTCGGCATCGCGCTGCTCACGCCCGACGTCGCCGAGGCCGCTCAACTCATCGACCGCGCCGACCAGGCGCTCTACGCCTCGAAGCACGCCGGACGCAATCGCGTCACGGTGTGGCAGGAAGCGCTCACGCAGCAGGCCTGAACGCCTGTCATCGCGAGGAGCGCCACCGCGCGACGTGGCGATCCCGTGGCGCACGATCAGCGCCCGTCATCGTGCCGCGCGCGGCTGTCGGGCGGCGCTTCGGCCCGCTCGTGCATGCCGTAGTCGCGAATCACCCGGGCAACCCGCAGGCGGTAATCCAGGAACACGCCGCCACGGCCCCGCGCCTGCGCGAGCCGATGCCGCTCCACGTTGCGCCATCGCGCGACTGCTTCTTCGTCGCGCCAGAACGAAAGCGAGACGACTTTGCCCTCGGTCGTGAGGCTTGCAAAGCGCTCGATCGAAATGAACCCGTCGAACGTCTCGAGCTCCGGCCGCAGGCTCGCGGCGAGGTCGAGGTACTCCTGCGTGCGTCCCGGCGCCGGCGTGACTTCGAAAATTACCGCGATCATCGAATCTCCTCCGGCTTTCACTATATCCTCCGAACGATGAATCGTCGTGGCTTTCTGCTGTCGCTGCCGCCGTGTCTCGTGGGATCGGCGGCGTTCTCCGCCGCGCCGAAGGCGCGCTTGCCACGTGAATCGCCGGTGCCCGGTGGCATCGCACGGGTGAGGCTCGGCACCGGCGCGCACGCGCCAAGGGTGCGCGTGGGCGCGAATCGCGCGCTCGTCGTAAACGAGGCCGGCGAATGGTTCGCCCTCGTCGGCATCCCGCTCTCGGCACAGCCCGGGTCGAAGGTCGTGATCACAGTCCAGCGTTCAAGCCCACGGGCGGTCGACCACCCACGAAACGGCGGCGATGTGCGCATGGAGCAGCACGAGATTGCCGTGAAGCCGAAGAAATATGCTTCACAGCATCTGAAGGTGCGGCCCGGCCAGGTCGATCTGTCGCCCGCGGATCTGGCGCGGTACAAACGCGAGCGCGCGCATCTCGACAGCGTGCTGCGGACATTCACCGACGAAGCGCCGTCGAGGCTGGCGATGGTGCAGCCCGCACCCGGCCGGCGTTCGAGCTCGTTCGGGCTGCGGCGCTACTTCAATGGCGAAGCGCGCAATCCGCACAACGGCATGGACATCGCCGCGCCGACCGGAACACCAGTCGTTGCTGCCAATTCCGGACGCGTCCTCGACGTCGGCGACTATTTCTTCTCCGGCCATACGGTGGTCCTCGACCACGGCGCGGGCCTGCTCTCGCTCTACGCGCACCTGAGCTCGGTCGGCGTCGATCCGGGGCGCAACATCGCCGGCGGCGCGTCTCTCGGCAAGGTTGGCGCGACCGGCCGCGTCACGGGGCCCCACCTGCATTTCTCCGTGTACTTGAACGCCGTCGCCGTCGATCCGGCGCTTTTCCTCCCTGCCTAGCGCGTCAGTACGCCGACGTTTGGGCGCGCCATTGCAGCCGGAAACCCGCTTCGCGGCGGCCAGCAACACACGTTCACGGTGAGCCGCGCGGCGCAGGACGGGTTCGCGTTTTCGTCACCACTCCGGACGGCGCGAACAGGATCACGAATTCAGCGCTCGCCGCGGCCTGCGGCCGCAGCCACCGACGCTGCGCCGCGCGCGGGTCATCCGACAGGTGATAGACCCACACTTCGTAGCCGTTATCGAAGCTGATCGCGAGCGTCTCGCCGAGCGCTGCGCGCACGTCCGCCCGGGTGCTCCGGCCGATCATGACCGCGTCTTTCGCGCGGACAGGCGCGATGAGGGTCGTTCGAGCCGAGGTTGCGACCGCGCTCGGTTCCGCGACTGGTGCGCTCGCGCAGCCGGCCGCGCACGCGACGGCGACGATGAAGCCAAGGCGAACGAACGGTGTCATCCGGGCCTGCGCTCGCGCGTCTCGTCCATGTACTCGAGCTCCAGCAGCGTATCGTCGGGCCAGGTTGAATCGCCGAGCGGTGCGTAGTACGTGCGATCGAGCAGCACCTCGCAGTCGCAGTAGCGCAGGTCGCCCGCCGTCATCGGCTCGCGGCTGATCCCGCCCCACAGGTGATCGACCGACAGGATCTCCCTGCGGCTGCCGTGCACGAGCGTGACGCTCCACAGCGGCCGTTCGGCAAAGAACAGGTACTCGGGCACGCGCTGATCGCAGTAGCCGGCGTCCGTGACGAGCCGCGTGATCTCCGCGACGACCGACCGGGCATTCGACACCAGACCGGCTTCCATGCCGACGACACACTCCAGCCGCAGGTCGCCGAGCCGGCGGGTGTTCGGCGGCAGACCCGGCGTGCGGATGTCCGTGCGCCACGTCATGCTGCGCGCCCGGCGATTGGGCGTCACGACGGCATCTTCCTTCAGCGCCTGTGCGACGCGCTCCAGCGCGAACGTGTTGTCCGGCGCCACCGGCACCGTGATGTCGACGCTGTCGCCCACGATGCCGAGCGCGATGCCTTCCATGTTCGTCCCGCGGTCGCGCGGCAGAAGCTTGAAGCGCAGCGACGCTTGCGGCGCGCGGTGGCGCTGCCGCTCGAAGAGATCCATGCCCTGCACGATCTTGCGATACGACTTCTCGACCGGATCGCGCAGCGCACGCACTTCGACGGCCGGCAGCGCCCGGGGCGCCGCCGCATCGCTTTGCTCCTGCCGGTCGGCCGCGCGCGCGCTCGCGCAGCACAGCGCGATGGCGATCTGCAGCGCGGCGGCTGCGAGGCGGGACCACCTCATGAGCCGCTGGGTCGAAAAGTCCACTGACGCTCAGCAGCAAAAGGCATACGCGCGGGGCCGCGGGCGGCGTGCTGCGCGTTCAAGTGGCGTAATCCCGGCGATCGCGACGCGACCC
Organism: Burkholderiales bacterium; assembly: GCA_035626595.1. Lineage (GTDB taxonomy): Bacteria > Pseudomonadota > Gammaproteobacteria > Burkholderiales > SG8-41 > JAQGMV01. The sequence goes on along the minus strand of DASPNJ010000081.1, from coordinate 10,211 downwards.
ATATAATCGATTTCCTTCTTCCGGACGGCAGATGCATGACACGGACCACTACATTGCGGCGCCTGCTCCAGGGCTCCGACATTCTCGTTATGCCCGGCGTATTCGACGGCTACAGCGCGCGGCTGGTTCAGCAGGCCGGCTTCGCGGCGGGCTTCATATCCGGCGCGGGCCTGAGCGAAGCGCTGCTCGGCCAGCCTGACGTGGGCCTCATGGGCTTCGAAACCAACGTGAACGCCTGCCGTGCGTTGGCGGCGTGCTGCGACATTCCGCTGATCGCGGACGGCGACACCGGGTACGGCAACGCCGTCAACGTCTATCACGTCGTCCAGGCGTTCGAGCAGGCGGGCATCGCCGGGCTCATGCTGGAAGACCAGACGTGGCCCAAGCGCTGCGGACACATGAGCGGCAAATCGGTCGTCAGCGCCGAAGAGATGATCGAAAAGCTGCACGCCGCCGTGGACGCGCGCCGCGATGCCGGCTTCGTCATCAAGTCGCGTACGGACGCGTTCGCCACGCACGGACTCGACGAGGTGATCCGGCGGCTCAACCTGTATGCGGAAGCCGGCGCCGACCTGCTGTTCGCCGACGCGCTGCTCTCCGAGCGCGACATCGGCACGGTCGCGCGCAACGTTGCGAAGCCGCTGTGCGTCAACATGGGTTTCGGCATTCGCAGCCGCACTACGACGCCGCTCTTGAGCGCCGCGCAATTGCAGGCGCTCGGCGTCTCGGCCGTGATCTACCCGCGGCTTCTCACCGCATGCGCGATACAAGGCATGAAGAACGGGCTGGCGACGCTATCGGAGCAGCTTCGCAGCGGAAAGATCGTCGAGCGGCCCGAGCAGGCGGTTTCGTTCGAAGAGCTCAACGCGCTCGTCGGGCTCTCCGATGCACGCGCGCTGGAGCAGCGCTTCGTGAACAAGGCTAGCGTTTGAGCGGCGCCTTCAGGCCGGATCGAGCGCGCAGATGCGGGCCAGATCACGAGCCATCGCGGCAGGCTCGTCAATCGCGAGTATGGCGTTTCTGATCTCCTCCGCCCTCGCGCGCGATACCGCGAGCTCGGCATTGCCCACGAACTTGGCGACGATATCGGCGGCACTGACAGGATTGTCGGGCGCGCCGCGATTGATCTGCTCCCGGTGCGAGAATCGCGCCCCGTTTTTCATCGTGATGATGACCTCGCCGGAGAGGTGCCTCGGATAGCCCGTCGCAGCGTCCGGGCTATGCCGAACCTTGTCGGCGAGCGCCAGAATGGCGGGATCGTCGTAACGCTCGAGCTCGTTCAGGCCGAACTTCCGCGTTATCAATGCACATGCGATCGCGTACTGAATACTGAATTGCGCGGCATAACTGTCGCGCGGCCGCTTTCGGATCGCCGCGGGCTCGCAGACGATTTTCACGGCGTGGGGTGGAACGAGCGCTTCGATATCCGCAATATCGTCAACTTGGATCTCGTGCTGTGTCACAAGCGCAATCGCCGCATCGATGAACGCGACATTGAAGTGTCCGACGGGATAGGGCTTGATCGCCACTTGCAGCGTTTCCCACGCTTCCCCGAGTTGCCGGGTTGCGGGCCCGAGGTCGAGCTCGCTGCTGCCCGGAAGGTGGGTCGCATACAAACCGTGACGTCCCTCATACGCCGTTCGTGGTCCGGTGAAGCCGCCTTTGGCGAGCATCGCGGCAGAGATCCCCGACACACCGGCCCAACCCGGGTGCAAGCGCTTCGTCCCCGACGCATCGGTGGTGTATTCCCGACTGCCGGACGCCATGCTGAGGGCTATACCCTGCGCCATGACGAGCTCGCGCTGATCCAGCTTCAAGAGCTTCCCGGCGATCAACGCGCACGCAAACGCCGCAACGACGCCCGTGGGATGAAATCCGACCTGCTGGAATTGGCCTTTCGCGACCATGCCGATGCGGGCCGCCACTTCCATACCTACGATATACGCGCTCAAGAGGTCGCGGCCGGTTGCGTTGGCGTGCTCCGCCACGCCGAGCGCCGTAGAGAAGCAGCCGGATGTGGCGTGCACCAGCGCGACAGTATGCGTATCGTCGAAGTCGAGGCCGTGGATCAAGACGCCGTTCGCGAGTACCGCGTCGCGCAGCGCGAGCCGGATCGGACTGCCGATCACGGCGGAGTCTCCACCGCCGAACAAGGTCAACGCTTTGATCGTGTTGCGCCCGAACGCGTAAGTGGTGGACGCCAGCGCAATGCCCACCGCATCCAGAATGAGATATTTCGCGGTACGGGCAACCTCCGGCGGCACGTCCTGAAAACGGACGCGATCGGCGAATGCGGCGAGCTGGTCCGAAATCATGCGGCTGCGGTGCTACTCCTTGCCGATGCCGGCGTCGCTGATCACGCGCGCCCATCGTGCGGCGTCGCTTTTCATGAATTGCGCGCTGGCTTCGGGCGAGAGGCCCAGCGGCTCCAGGCTGCTCCCTTCGAGCCGGCTCCTCATCGTTTCCGTTTCGAGCACGCTCTTCGACTCGGCATACAGCTTGTCTATGGCGTGCCGCGGCGTTCCAGCGGGTGCCAGCAACCCGTACCAGCCGGTGACTTCAAACCGCGGCAATCCGGCTTCACTCAAAGTCGGTGTTGAAGGCGATAGCGCGGAGCGCCTGCGCGATCCGATGCCGATCGCCCTGAGCCGGCCTGCCTTGATCAGCGGCAGGGCGGCTCCCGTCGGGGCGAACATGAGCGCCACCTCGCCCCCCGAGAGCGCCGTCATCGCGGGTCCGGCACCCTTGTACGGCACGTGAACGATGTTGATGCCGGCCATCGTCCGGAGCATCTCACCGGCGAGATGCACCGTCGAGCCCTTTCCGGCGGACGCGAAGTGGAGCTCACCCGGCCGCTTGTTCGCGAGCGCGATCAACTCCTGCAACGAGGCCGCGGGCACCGTCGGATGGACCAGCAGAAAGTACGCGCTTGCGACTGCAATCGTGATCGGAACGAAATCCTTCAGCGGGTCGAACGGCAGCTTGTGATGGAGACTCGGCAACGCCGACAGGCCGACACTGCCGCCAAGTAACGTGTACCCGTCGGCCGCCGCGCGTGCGGCAATTTCGGTCCCCACGATCCCTCCGGCGCCCGCGCGGTTGTCGATGACGATCGGGTGCGGAAGTCGCTGGGACACAGCTTGCGCAAGCGGCCTCAACGCGACGTCGAAGCCGCCGCCCGGCGCGAACGGCACGATCAGTCTGATCGGCTTGGTCGGGTAAGCGGCCGTGGCGGCATGAAGCTGCGGGATGACAGACAGCAACAGCGCGATGCCGACACCGAGCCGGCGACGCATCGAAGCTGCGACGCGCCTCATCGAAATGCCTTTTCCTCCGGCATTTTCATACCAAGATCCCGCGCCTGCCGCGCCTCGTACGCGCGGCGCTCGTCGTCATAGCAATGGCCGCGGATGCCGCCGCGCACCGTGCCGGGTTCCACCGATCGATAAAGAGCGCGCCAGCTCTCGGGCAGCCGCTCGCTGTCGGGCGGTGCGAGCCACAGGCGATACAGGAGCCGCTTCTTGGCGGGCTCGTCGTGGTCGACGAACTCGGTGCGCGAATGCAGCGTCACGTGGCTGTTCACGATCTGCACGTCGCCCGGCTGCAGCCACATCGAGTACGCGAGCTCGGGGCGCCGGACGATCTGGTCGTACTGCTTGAGCGCTGCCCAGTGCTCGTCCGAAAGCTGCGGCACGCCCGGAAGCTTCTGCGCCGAGGTCACGCGGTTCCAGTTCCAGCGGCTGAAGAGCTTCCCGCCTTGTTCGGCGAAGATGGGCTGGAGAACCGAAGCGCCTTCATCCGGTGCCTCTTCGCCCTGGCGGCTGAAATGGACCGGGCGATGCAGCCACTCGAGCATGTCCGGATGCTCCGAGGCCATGGCCTCGTACGCGGCGATGGCGCTCGTCACGATCGTCATCCCGCCCGAGGCCGCGCGGTTGTAGCAGGTCAGAAAAACGATGTCGGACGAATCGGTGTGATAGTCGAGCTCGGCGTTCGACGAATAACCGCGGCCGGTGCCGGTCCGGTAGGCGGTGCCGACGTCGCGCACGGCGGAGATGTACTGCGTCGCTTTGCCCTGCGGCCGCGCGACACCCGCGTGCAGCCCCAGCGCCCAGGTCAGGAGCTCGAACGCCTTTTCATCCAGCCCCTCACGCGGAAGACCGCGCACCAGCGCAACGCCGCGCCCGTGCTTCACCTCATCGAGCGCGGCCTCGATCACCGGCAGGGCCGAGCCGAAGTCGAACGCCTCGCGCCGGTAATCGAGGAGGCTCCGATCCGGCGTGTAGGCCTTGCGCAGCGGCTCCAGAAGGTCGCGGCGCGCGCACTCGTCCAACTCGAAAGTCCAGCTCCTGTCCTGCTCCAGGTCCGCAACGTCCCACGCTGCGGCGGTGTCCATCGTCCTCATGCCGTCTCCTTTACGCGGCGAGCAGCCGGGCGAATTCCGCAGCGGAGCGGCTCTCGACGCCGAGCACCGCTTCGCAGATCTGCTCCGCCTTCGAGCGGCGCACCGCGAGCGCGGCGTTCTCGAAGTACTTGCGCTCGATGTCGCTTTTCGAGAGCGCACGGTCGCCCGCCCCGCGGTTCACCTTTTCGTGGTGGCGCAGCACGCGTCCATCGCGGAGCTGGATCTCGAGCCCGCCCGAGAAGTACTGCGGGTAGGCAGCATCCGGATCGGCGACGCACTGCACCTTCGCGGCAAGCTCCAGGATGCGCGTGTCGCGCAGCGTCTCGTCGAGGAGCTCCGCCAGCCCGAACTGGCCTTTGACGAGGCAGGTCGCGACCACGAACTGCGTGCTGAACTTCGCGTCGTACTCGTTCGCGGGCCGCACCTTGTTCGCGGGCGGCTCGGCGATGATGTGCAGCGTGGGCTGCGGAACGAATGCGACGATGCGCTCGATCTCGGCCGGTGCGATTGAATGCTTCCCGCGCAGGATCACCGCGGAATCGGCGCACGCGTGGATCAGATGGCAGATGGGATACGGCTTCACCGCGATGTTGTGGAGCTCCCAGGTTTCGCCGAGCGACTCGTAGATCGCTTCATAGCGCACGTTCGCCTCTGCATCGCCCAGATGGCTCTTGAAGAGACCAAAGCGCCCTTCGTAGGGTTTGCTCGGGCCCTTGAAGCCCGACCGCGCGAGCTGGGCGGCGGTGATGCCGGCGGCGCCTGCCCAGCCTGGATGCACGCGCTTGTTCCACGCGCCCTCCTCCAGAAACTCCTGACTCCCGGCCGCGGTGCTCCCCGCGAGGCCTTGCGCCATCACCATCTGGCGTGCGGTGAGGCCGTAGAGCCAGCCGGCCTGCAGTGCGCAGGAGAAGTGCGCCGCAACGCCGGTGGGATGGAAACCGAAATCGTGGAAGCGTCCACCGGCGGCGTCGGAAATTCGGGTGGCGACCTCGAGCCCCAGCACGTAGGCGGCGAGCATCGCCGCGCCCGAAGTGTTCAGCGATTCGGCGACGTTGAATGCGCACGGGAAAGCGCTCGCGGTCGCGTGGATGATCGCGCGGATGTGTGTGTCGTCGTAGTCGAGGCCATGTACGAGAACGCCGTTCATGATCACGGCGTCGCGCAACGCGAGCTTGCCGGACATGCCGATGAGGCTCGAGTTGCCGCCCTCGTTCAAAGCGTCGAGACCGGTACGCACGCGGTGCGCGAAGTCGTAGTGCGTCGATGCGAGCGCGATGCCGACCGCGTCCAGCATCAGGAGCTTGGCGCGCTCGCGCGCAGCCTGCGGGATGTCTTCGTAGCGAAAGGCCGCGGCGTAATCCGCGAGCTGCTGCGCTGCCGGCATCGCGACGGCGGCCGGGCTTTCGATCTTGTGTTCCGGGGCGTTCATTGAGGCTCCAATCCAATCTGCTTGATGAGCGCGCCCCATTTTGCAATCTCGGAGCGCAGGAATTTGCCGAGCTCTTCCGGGCTGCCGCCGCCGGGGACCAGGCCCTGCGAGGCGAAGCGCTTCTGTATGTCGGGCATGCGCAGCACGTCGTTGATCTCGCGGTTGAGCCGGCTGATCACAGGTTTAGGCGTCCCCGCGGGCGCGAAGATCCCGAACCAGCCCACGATCTCGAAACCCGGAAGACCGGATTCGGCCACGGTCGGGACGTCCGGAATCAGGCTCACCCGTTTCGCGCTCGTCACCGCGAGACCCCGAAGCTTCCCGGCCTGCACCTGTGCCAGCGCCGCCGGAATCGTCGAAAAGTAGAGGTGCACGCGCCCCGCGACGAGGTCGATCACGGCCGGTCCGCCGCCTTTGTACGGGATGCTCACGAGGTCGACACCCGCCATTTTCTTGAAAAGCTCACCGGCGAGATGCGCGCTCGTCCCGTTTCCGGAATTCGCGTAATTGAGCTGTCCCGGCTTCGCCTTGGCGAGTGCGATGAGATCGCTCACCGACTTCGCCGGCACCGACGGATTCACGACGAGGTACAGCGGCGCGACGGACGCGAGCACGATCGGCGCGAAGTCCTTGACCGTGTCGAACGGGAGCTTCCGGTAGAGATGCGGATTCATCGGGAACGAGGTGATCGGCATCACCAGGGTGTGCCCGTCGGCGTTCGATCTGGCGGCGATCTCGACCCCGATATTGCCGGCGCCGCCGGGCCTGTTCTCCACCACGACGGTCTGGCCGAGCGCCTCCGTCAGCTTCTGCGCGATCGTGCGCCCGGTGTAATCGGTTCCGCCGCCCGGCGCCGCCGGGACGATGAGGCGCAGCGGCCGCGATGGATAGCCGCCCTGGGCGAACGCGCTCTGCGCGACCAGCGCCGCGCCGAAAGTTACCGCCGATACTGCCAAAACCTTCCTCAACATTCCGTGTCCTCCTCGCCCCATCTATACACGTGAATGTTTTTGCGAGCCAGCGACGAGCCACAACGTGGACGTAAAAGAACGGGACATGCGTCAGCGGGATCAGGCGCTCTATGACGCCATTCAAGCGCTGTATGGCCGCATAGCAAGATTTTGCATTCGCCGGCCGGACGCGCCACTAGAATCGGCGCGGGAGGAAAATTCCAAATGCTGAGCGTCAATCCTTTCGCCGTCGCGGGCGCATCGCTGCCCGACGGCTTCCTGCAGGTGTTCCTGGTGGTGATGGCCGTGGCCGTGGTGGCCGGGACGCTCTTCGACATCATCCACAAGGGCAGCGCGCGGTACTTCTTCAACAACATGACCAAGGCGCGTGCGAGGGGCCGCGAGTTGGGCGGCGGCGAGCTCGTCTCCATCGCCGTGCAGACCGCTGTGGTGGACGTGCTCGCCTCGGGCGAGTTCTGCAACGCGAAGCGCCGCGTCGCGCACCTGCTCGGCATGTACGGCTTCGTCCTCTACATCGTCGCCACCGCGGTGATGGTGTTCGGCTATCCGACTGGCGCCACGCAGACGCCGCAGATCTGGCCGACGCTGTGGTGGGTCGGCGCGCTGATGGTGCTAGTCGGCGGCTACTGGTTCTGGTTCTTCATCCGCGTGGACGTCGCCGCCGAAGGCCACTCGCCGTTCCGGGTGGTCAGGGCGGACCTCTTCATCCTGTCGATGCTGGCGAGCGTCACGCTGGGCGTGATCTGGGCCTGGATGGGCGGCGGCAACGGCGTCATCTTCTGGCTCTATCTGCTCGCCACCGCAGTGCTCTTTTTCGGGGTGCCGTGGTCGAAGTTCGCCCACATGTTCTTCAAGCCGGCGGCAGCGTTCGACAAACGGGTCTCCCGGGCAAACGGCACGGCCGAGAATCTGCCGCTGCAGACCCGTGACGACCCCGACCAACAGAAACGCCACTCCATGGAGCTCCTGCAGAACGCTCCGATGGACATGGGACTCGGCATCAAGCGCGAAGCGCCCCGCCATTATTAAGGTAAAGACGCGGCGCAGCCGCGCTAAGCGATTTTTTGCGCCCGAAGGGCGCGTCGTAGGTTTTTTAGGAGCGAGTTCATGCCTACCTTCGTCTACATGACGAGGTGCGACGGATGCGGACACTGCGTCGACATCTGTCCCTCGGACATCATGCACATCGACGAGACGTATCGCCGCGCCTACAACATCGAGCCGAACATGTGCTGGGAGTGCTACTCCTGCGTGAAGGCGTGCCCCCAGCATGCGATCGACGTGCGGGGCTATGCCGATTTCGCGCCGCTCGGCCACAGCGTCCGCGTCGACCGCGACGAACAGAAAGGCACGATCGCCTGGAGGATCAAATTCCGTGACGGCACGGAAAAGAACTTCCTGTCGCCGATCACCACGAAGCCTTGGGGGTCGGCGACCCCGAAGCTCGCCGAAGTTCCCGCGCCGACTCAGCAGATGCGCGACAGCCAGCTCCTTTACAACGAGCCGAAATGGATCCGCATGGATGAGGGCGGTTTGCGCACGCTCAAGGATGCCGGCCTCACGCTGAAGAAAGGCGTGTACTACTGATGGCCTACAAAACGATCGTTGAAGACGGCATTGACGTCCTGGTCGTTGGTGCGGGCCTTGGCGGCACCGGCGCCGCATGGGAAGCAAGGTTCTGGGGCCAGAACAAGAAGATCGTCATCGCCGAGAAGGCCAACATCGATCGCTCCGGCGCGGTCGCCCAGGGCCTGTACGCCATCAACTGCTACATGGGCACCCGCTGGGGTGAAAACAATCCGGAGGACCATGTTCGCTACGCCCGCATCGATCTCATGGGCCTGGTGCGGGAAGACTTGCTGTTCGACATGGCCCGTCACGTCGACTCCACCGTGCATCAGTTCGAGGAGTGGGGCCTGCCCATCATGAAGGACCCGAAAACCGGGCGTTATCTGCGCGAGGGGCGGTGGCAGATCATGATCCACGGCGAGTCCTACAAGCCCATCGTGGCCGAGGCCGCCAAGAAATCAGCGGACAAGGTCTTCAACCGCATCTGCGTCACCCACCTGCTGATGGATGAAAGCAGGCCAAACCGGGTCGCCGGTGCCGTCGGCTTCAACGTGCGCACGGGCAACTACCACGTCTTCAAGTCGAAGACCGTGATCTGCGGCGCGGGCGGCGCCTCCAACATCTTCAAACCGCGCTCCACCGGCGAAGGTGCCGGCCGCACCTGGTATGCGCCCTGGTCGTCAGCGTCGGCCTACGGCCTCATGATCAACGCCGGCGCCAAGATGACGCAGATGGAAAACCGCATCGTGCTGGCGCGCTTCAAGGACGGTTATGGCCCGGTCGGCGCCTACTTCCTGCACCTGAAGACTTATACGCAAAACGCCCTGGGCGAAGAGTACGAATCCAAGTGGTTCCCCGCGTTGCAGAAAATGGTCGGCAAGGAGTACCTCGACCCGGAAGTGTCGCACCTCACCCATCGGCCCATCCCGACCTGCTTGCGCAACCACTGCATCATCAGCGAAGTGGCCGCGGGCCGCGGTCCCATTCACATGGTCACCATGCAGGCGTTCCAGGATCCCCACCTGGAAGAGGTCGGCTGGGAAAACTTCCTCGGTATGACCGTCGGCCAGGCGGTCCTGTGGGCGGCCACCGACGTGGATCCCAAGAACGAGAATCCCGAGCTGACCACGTCCGAGCCCTACGTCATGGGCTCCCACGCGACGTGCTCGGGCGCCTGGTGCTCGGGTCCGGAGGACGTTTCCCCGCCCGAGTATTTCTGGGGCTACAACCGCATGACGACGGTCGAGGGATTGTTCGGTGCGGGTGATGCGGTCGGCGGCACGCCGCACGCCTTCTCATCGGGCTCGTTCACCGAGGGCCGTCTGGCGGCCAAGGCCGCCTGCAAGTACATCGACGACGGCAAGGGCGAAGGCATCGTCGTATCCGATACGCAGATCGAGCGCCGCAAGAAGGAAATCTACAAGCCCCTGGAGCACTACAGGATCTATCGCAATGCTGTCGTGGCGGACACCGTGAACCCCCACTTCATCCACCCTCAGCAGGGCCTCGACCGACTGCAGAAGCTGATGGACGAATATTGCGGGGGCTATACCGTCGGCTACATGACCAACGAGAAGCTCCTCAATATCTGCCTGAAGAAGCTCAAGATCATGGAGGAGGACCTCGAGAGCATCGCCGCGAAGGACATTCACGAGCTGCTGCGCGCGTGGGAGCTCAAGCACCGTCACCGGGCTGCGGAATGCGTGACGCAACACACGCTGTTCCGCAAGGAGACGCGCTGGCCGGGCTATTACTACCGCGGCGATGTCATGAAGGTGGACGACGAGAACTGGCACGTATTGACCGTTTCCCGCCGCGACCCGGAAACCGGCGAATA
>DASPNJ010000080.1:0-170223 GCA_035626595.1 Burkholderiales bacterium | reverse complement strand
GTTGGCGGGCCGCCCTTCGGACTATCGTGTCGGAGGGAGCGCCTTTGCGGAGCGAGTGCCGTGAGGTCCGACTCACTCAATGAAGCACGCTTTTCACTCAACCCTGCAGCTTCGGACCTGGTAATCGGCAGGAGAGTCCAGTACTGGGGGTCCTCGCCACCGGCCAGTCAATCGTTTCCGCAAATATCGACAGATAACGTTGATCGCATTGGGAGCAAGCCAGGATCCTGAGGCGAAAGTGAGACTCGGCAATGCGGTCGTCATTCTCGCTTAGGCGCGGCGTGCGTTCCATGCCCACTCAGCATCAGCGGGCCAGCACTCGTATAAGCGAAACTCGTCACTTCTGCGTGGAGGCTCGTCCCGAAGGACGCAGTACGAATGCCGGCTCTGATTGTATGACGGCTAAGCGGCCGCGCCGGGATCGCCACGGCCTACATTGGTGGGCTTCGCGATGACAGCTTCCCCTCACCCCACCCTCTCCCCGCTGCGCGGGGCGAGGGAGCAGACATCTGTGCTCGTTAAGCCCTACCGGCGGTAGCGGGAAACAAACTTCCAGATTTCGGTGTTCGCGTCGATAACCGAGGTGCCGGTGCCCAGCAACTGCGGCATGTAGTCGCGGACGCCGCCGGGCCAGACGTGACCGGCGCCGTAGAGTTGAAGCAGCACCACTTCGACGCCGTCGCGGCACGGGGAATAGACGCGGCGGATGGCACTATGGCCCTCGTCGGGCGTGCCGGCCTGCCCTGCAATCGTCTCCACGGTGGGCTTGAGCGGGCAGCCGTCGTAGTCGAGCCATCGGCGCAGGAAGTCTTCGACCGGCGTGTGGAGCATGCGCGTGTCCAGCCAGACAGACGGCGTCGCAAGCCCGCCGTCGAAGCGCGCGATGTGATCCTGCGTGCTGTGAATGTGGAGCACGGGCATGGGCCGCGTCGGCGCGAATCGCTGCACGGACATGGCGCCCGCCACGCCGGCCACTGCCGCGATGCGATCCGATGCCTCAACGGCGAGGCGATACGCCATCATGGCGCCGTTGGAGAGACCGGTCGCATACACGCGGCGCCGGTCGTACGGAATGCGCGCGGCGAGATCTTCCAGTACCGCAAGCGCGAATGCCACGTCATCGACTTGAAGCGCCGCCGCAGGCCCGCAGCAGTTGCCTGCATTCCACGTCAGGAAACGACCCGCGTATCCGCTGCTGCCGTTCGGATACACGACGATGTAGCCGTCGCGGTCGGCCGCGCGATCCATGCGCGTGTACGAACGCATGACCTGTGCGTTCGAGCCGCCGCCGTGGAAGCTCAGCATGAGCGGCAGCGCGCGGCGCTCCGCCGCCTGCGGCGGCACGTGCACGAGATAGTTACGCGCGAGACCGCCGTGATTGAGCGCGAACTCGTAATCGCCCGCCGCAAGCGCATTTTGCGCCGCGCTCCCATTCGCAGGGTGCGCTGATAGCGCACCGACGAGCGCCATAAGCGCGAATAACCGCAGTGCTAGAATCGACCGAAGTATTTTCCTCATGGCTCGATGAAATTCTGCAGCAATTGCGGTGCCCCGGTCGTCTCGAGGATTCCGCCGAACGACACGCTGCCGCGATTCGTGTGCGACGCCTGCAGCACGATCCACTATCAGAACCCGCGTCTCATCGTCGGCTGCATTCCGGAGTGGGAAGATCGCATTCTCCTTTGTAAACGCGCGATCGAGCCGCGCTACGGTCTATGGACCGTGCCCGCAGGGTTCATGGAAAACGGCGAGACCACGGCGCAGGGCGCCGCGCGCGAGACGCTGGAGGAAGCGAACGCGCACGTGGAGATCGGACCGTTGTACGCGCTCTACAACATTCCGCACATCAATCAGGTGTACATGCTCTTTCGCGGGCGGCTCCTCGACACGAATTTCGGGCCCAGTCACGAGACGCTCGAAGCGCGGCTCTTCGAGGAGTCGGAGATTCCGTGGGACGAGATCGCGTTCGCGAGCGTGCGCAATACGCTCAGGCATTATTACGATGACCGCGCGAAGGGCGAATACCGCTTTCACCTTGGCACGATAGAACGGGCGGTTGGAAGACCGGTTTAGGGGATAACGGTCGGTGCGCCATCGGCGCACCCTACGCCCGGCAGCAGAGCCTCGCTTAATCAGCCAGTCGTAGGGTGCGTCAATGACGCACCGTCCCACGCGGGCCGCCTAAGCGGCACGTAGCGAATCCACGATCTTCAGGCGCGCCGCGCGCACGGCGGGGAGGAACCCGCCGACTACGCCCATCACGATCGCGAACATAAACGAGCCGAGCGCGATGCCGGGGGTGAGCGTGAACGTGAACGCGAGCTCCGCGAACGACTGCCAGTTGAGCGTGGAGATGTGGACGAATTGCATGAATGACGCCAGCGCGACGCCGACTACGCCGCCGATGGCGCCGATCAGCACCGCTTCGAACAGGAATGCGCCGAGCACGGCGCTCCGCCTGAAGCCGAGCGCCCGCAGCGTGCCGATCTCCGCCGTGCGGTTCGCGACGGCTGCGTACATCGTGATCGTCGCGCCGATCATCGCCCCGATCGAAAAGATGATGGAGAGCGTCAGCCCGAGATAGCGGATGAAGTTCGACAGCGCCTGCGACTGGTCTGCGTAAAACGTGCGTTCGCGCTTCACCTCGACGGTGAGCCGCGGGTCGGCTTCGAGCCGTGCCTTGACCGCATCGAAGGCAGAAGCATCGGTGAGCCGCGCGACCACGGTCGAGTACGCCTGACGCCGGAATGCCTGCATGAGCTGGTCGGCGTCGCCCCAGATCTCCGAATCGAAGGCCGATCCGCCCGCATCGAAGATCCCGACGACGCGCCATTCCCGGCCGCCGAAACGCAGGATGCTGCCGATCGACGCCCCCGCGAAGCGTTGCGCGAGGCTCGCGCCCACGATCACTTCCGCGGAGCCGCGCGCGAAGCGCCGGCCCTGCACCAGCGAAACCTGCGGCCGCAGCGTATAGGCCGCTTCACCCACGCCGCGGGTCGTGACGTTCGTCGCTTGCCCCGTCTCGCGTTTGGGCAAGGTCGTGAGCACGACGAGCTCCTTCGAAACCAGGCGCTCGCCGGCCAGCCCGTTCGCGACCTCCGGCTGCGCTTCGACGATCGACGCCTGCACACGATCGACGCCGCTCGCGATCTCCGAGCCGGCGGCGCGCCGCGTCACGAGGATGTTGTCGGGCTGGCCGGTCGCGACGAGCGTCTTGCGCAGCCCCGTGTCGAGCATCTGCACCGCGGCGAACACGAACACGACGAGCGCCATGCCGCCGGCGGTGAGCACGGTCGTGAGCTTCCGCGTCCAGAGATTGCGCATGGTGTAGCGGATGGGCAGACGCATCAGCCGATCGCGCGCAAGCCTTCGACGATGCGCACGCGCGCCGCGCGCCGCGCCGGCAGCGCCGCCGCGATCGCCCCGACGGCGATTGCACAGCCGATCTGGATCGCGACAGTTTCCACGCTCACCTCGAATATCGGGAAGAGCGTGCCCATCTGCTTTGCGAACCAGTCTCCGACCGGGAACGTAAGCGCGACGCCGATCGCGCAGCCGACCATGGCAATCGCGAGCGATTCACCGAAGATGAGCCTTGCCACGTAGAACGGGCCGAAGCCGAGCGCTTTCAGCGTCGCGTACTCGCTCATGCGCTCGCGCGCCGTCATGGCCATCGTATTCGCCATCACCGCGAGCATGATGAAGATGACCACGTAAGAGACGAGGCGTATCGCAATGACGATCGCCTCGGTCTGCTTGACGAAGCCGATCTGGAACGCCTGCTCGGTTTCGGTCAGCGTCTCCGCGATCGAGTTCCTGAATTGCTTGTCGATGGCCTCGCTCACCGCTGCGGCGCGGTCGACGTCCTGCACCGCGATCACGAAGATACCGACCTGGTTCGCCCGCGCCGGCTGGCGCTTGCGCATGCTCTCGTTCAGGTACTCCCAGTGGAAAAAGAGCTGCGAAGTATCGGTCTTCGGCTCGCCGGCGTCGTAGATTGCGCGCACGACGAGCTCCCAGTCGCCCGGGAAGATGGTGCCCTTGAGCGGGACTGTGTCGCCCACGCGAAAACCGTAGGTGTCGGCGAGCTTGCGGCCGACGACGGCGCCTTTACGGTCGCGCAGGAACGCGCGCAGGTCGTCCTCGGGAATGCGGTATTCCGGGAACATCGACAAGTACGGCACCGCATCGATCGCGAACTGCGGGAAGAAGTTCTTCGGCTCCTTGTAGACACCCGCGAACCAGTTCGCCGCTGCGACCGTCTTCACGCCTTCCACCGCGCGGATCTTCTCCCGATAGTGCAACGGGAGCGGCACGACGAGCGAGACGGCGTTGCGTGTGATCAGCCGGTCCGGTGCGGCGCCTTCCGCGCCGGCGTACCACGCGTCAACGATGGTCTGAAGCAGACCGAACGAGAGAAACGCCACCACGAACCCGAGAACCGTCAGCGCGGTGCGCAGGCGGTGGCGCAACGCATTGCGCAGGATGAGCTTGAGAAAGTGCATCGAGTGACCGTCATCCCCGTGTAGACGGGGATCCAGGACGGGATACTGGATTCCCGCCTTCGCGGGAATGACGACGCGGTTGCGCCTTACCCGCGCGGGAGCTCGAACATCTTCGGCGCAAGCGAATCGATGAAGCGCAGGGCGTCCTCGAGCTTGACCACGTCCGCGTACTTCGCGTGCATGTCGCACAGGCTCACCGCGTGGCTCGCCTGCGAGCGGTCGAAGCAGCCTTCTTCGACCACCGCGACGCGGTAGTTGTACGAGAACGCGTCGATCGCGGTCGCGCGCACGCAGCCGCTGGTGGTCGTTCCCGTGAGGATGAGGCTGTCCACGCCGAGCTGCGTCAGGAAACCCATCAGCGGCGTACCGAAGAACGCGCTCGGCTTGTGCTTGTAGATCACCAGATCGCGCGGCTGCGGCGCTATCGCCGGCACGATCGTATAGCCGTCCTTGCCTTCCTCGGTGCGCGGCTTCTCCAGCGAGCGCGGGTTCTTCCACGCCCACGAGCCGGAGTCCCACTTATCCTCGCGGCGCACGCCGGTCGTGTAGACCACCGGCAGACCTTTCTCGTGCGCAGCGTCGAGGAGCTTGCGGATCGCCGCGACGCCGTCCCAGGCCTCGGCGCCGCAGGAAGCGCGCCAGCGCTTGATCGATTCGAGTATCGGCTCCGGCCGCTCACCGCAGAACGCGTAGTTCACATCGACGACGACGAGCGCGGGGCGCTTGCCGTAGCCCTGAGTTGCGCCGAATCCGCCCGCGGCGAACACCTGTTTGTCGCGTTCGGTGAGAAACTGGTCCCAAATGGGTTCACTCATATCGAGCCTCGCTTCGCTAATCAATTGATCTGGATCTTCGCTTCGCGGATCACGCGCGTCCACTTCGTCACTTCGCCCTGGATGTAATCCCGGAATGCCGAGGGCGAGGTCGAAGTCGGGCTCATGCCGACTTTGACGAGCTGTGCCCTCACCTGCGGATTTTGCATGATCCTGGCGAGCTCGCCGTTGAGCCGCGCGATGATCTCGGGCCTTACGCCGACCGGCGCCGCGACGCCGTACCACGACACGAATACGAGCTCGGGCATGCCCGCTTCCGCAGAGGTGGGCACGTTCGGCAGCGTCGGCAAGCGTTCCGGGGTGAGCACGGCGAGCGTGCGAAGCCGACCGCTGCCGACGTACGGAATCGTCGCAGGCACGGTGCTCACCACGAAATCGACCTCGCCGCTGAGGATGCTGGTAAGCGCGAGCGCACCGCCTTTGTACGGCACGTGCACCATCTCGGCTTTAGCCAGCGTTCTGAAAAGCTCGAGGCCGAGATGGTTGAACGAACCGGTGCCGCCGGAGCCGTAAGTGAGCTTGCCCGGATGCGCGCGTGCAAGTTGCGCCAGCTCTTTCAGACTCTTCGCCGGCAGGGACGGATGCACGACCAGCAGATTCGGCACCGTCGTCAGCAGCGAGATCGGCACGAAATCGCGCAGGAGCTCGTACTTGAGGTTCTTGTTCAGTATCGGCGCGACGCCGTGCGTGGAATTGACGACGGCCAGCGTGTAGCCATCCGCCGCGGCCTTCGCGGCATATTCGACGCCGATGTTCCCGCCGCCGCCGGGCCGGTAATCGACGATGACCGGCTGGCCGAGCACCGGCGTCAGATTCTCAGCGACCACGTGCGACACGATCTGAAACGATCCGGTGGAGAACGACGCCACGAGCCGGATCGGCTTGGACGGATACTCCTGCGCCGGCGCGAGCGCCGGCCAGACGAGGATTGCGGTGAGACACCCGATGCAGGACAGGTACTTCATGTTTGCCATAGCTCCTCGTTTACTGGATTCCCGCCTTCGCGGGAATGACCAGTCGCTCGTCACCCCCGCGCAGGCGGGGGTCCAGTGTGCGCATTTCTGGATTCCGCCTCCGCGGGAATGACGTGTGTTCTAGCCCTCGGTCAACACGCCTTTTTCGAGATACCGCACGGTCCGCGCGTGCTTGGCCGCATTCGGATCGTGCGTCACCATGATGATCGTCTTGCCGAGCTCCGCGTTGAGGCGGTCCATCAGATTCAGCACGTCCTCGGCCGATGCGCGATCGAGGTCGCCGGTGGGTTCGTCGGCGACGAGTATCGTCGGATCGGTGATGACCGCGCGTGCGATCGCGACGCGCTGCTGCTGGCCGCCGGAGAGCTCCGACGGAAAGTGCTCCATGCGATCGGTGAGCCCGACCATCGCGAGCGCGGTCTCGACGTGCTGCCTGCGCTCGGCCGTGGAAAGCTTCGTCAGCAGGAGCGGCAGCTCGACGTTCTCGAACGCCGTCAGCACCGGCATCAGGTTGTAGAACTGGAAGATGAAACCAACGTGGCCCGCGCGCCAGTCCGCCAGCTCGGCTTCCGCAAGCTCGGCGATGTCGATGCCGCCCACGCGCAGCACGCCGGCGTCCGGCTTGTCGATGCCGGCGATGAGATTGAGGAGCGTGCTCTTGCCCGAGCCGGACGGCCCCATCAAGGCGACGAAGGCACCGGCAGCGATTTCGAGCGTGATGTCGTTCAGGACCGGCACGATCTGACCGCCGCGGCGGTAGGACTTGGAGAGATTGCGGATCTCGACGAGGGGTTGGTTGTCACCCCCACCCCATCCCTCCCCCGTCGAGGGAGAGGGGGAGTTTTCGTTCACCGTCATTTCGAAGCCGTCGTGATCTCGGCGCCGTCCTTCACGCGCTCCGAAGGCTTCAGCACCACGCGCTCCCCCGCTTTCACGCCGTCCACCTGAACGAGATCGCCGACGCCGGCGCCGAGCTTCACGGGCACTTCCGAAGCTTTACCGTCGCGCACGACATACACGACTTTGCGCCCGTCGCGCTCGACCACGGCGCTGGCAGGCACGGCAACGCGCGGCGTGTTCTCTCCTGCCGGCACGGTCTGCGACAGGAACGAGACTTTCGCGCTCATCTCCGGAAGGACGCGCGGGTCGCGATCGATGAAGAGGATCTTCACGGTGACCGTCGCTTTCGAGCGATCGACGGTCGGCACCAGCCGATGCACCTCGCCGCGAAAGCGCTCTTCGGGCAGCGCATCGAGCTGGATCTCGGCGGGCTGACCGACGCGCACTTTCGAGATGTTCGCCTCGGACACGTCGGCTTCGACTTCGAGCGTCGACATGTCGGCCATCGTGACGACCGCCGCCTGCGAGCCGAGCGCGGAAGAGAACGGCGTGATGACGTCGCCGACGTTCGCGTTCTTGGTGAGCACGACGCCGTCGAACGGCGCGCGGATCAGCGTCTGCTCGACCGCGACCTGCGACGCGCGGTAATTCGCGCGCGCCGCCGCAATGGCTGCACGATGTCCCGCGATCGCCGCCACGGCCCGCGCGTGTCGCGCGATCACGGTATCGTGCGCGGCCTGCGAAACGAACTTGCGCTGAAGCAGCTCCTCCGAGCGTTTGAGCGCGCGCTCCGCCTCCTTCAGCTCCGCCTCGCCCTGCTGGAGATTGGCTTCGGCTACCTTGATGTTCGCGGCGGCCTGCTCCATCTGGGCGGTGACGTCGCGATTTTCCAGGCGCGCGAGGATCTCACCGCCCTTGACCGCCGAGCCTTCGCGCACCCCGAGCCATTCCAGACGTCCCGTGGCTTTCGACGCGACCGCGGCCTTGCGTTGCGCAACCACGTAACCGGTCGCGTTCAGCACCGCGTAGGCCTGCGACGGGTAAGTCTGTGCCGCCGTGCCCGTTTCGACCTGCACTGCGGGACGCAGCGTCCAACCGACCACGGCGAGCGCCACCACGGCGATCGCGACTGCAATCCAGCGACCGATGCGGCGTCTGCGACGCGCAGTCGGCGCATCGCCGCCGCTGCGTTCTATGCGCAGTTTCGAGAGGTCGGGTTGTGACATAAAATCAAGTACTTCGATTGTATCAGGAGACCCTCCCGTGACCGCCCCGATCCCCACGACGAAACCCGCGTTCACCTGGGAAGACGCGCTGCTCCTCGACGAGCAGTTGAGCGACGACGAACGCATGATCCGCGACAGCGCGCGCGCGTACTGTCAGGAAAAGCTGATGCCGCGCGTGCTCGAAGCGAACCGGCACGAGCGATTCGAGCGCGAGATCATGACCGAGATGGGCGAGTTGGGTTTTCTCGGATCGACGATCGAAGGGTACGGTTGCGCCGGCGTGAACAACGTGAGCTACGGGCTCGTCGCGCGCGAAGTCGAGCGCGTCGACAGCGGATACCGCTCGGCGCTGTCGGTGCAGTCGAGCCTCGTCATGTATCCGATCGCGGAATTCGGGAGCGAAGCGCAGAAGAGTAAGTACCTGCCGAAGCTCGCGACCGGCGAGTGGATCGGCTGTTTCGGCCTGACGGAACCGAACCACGGGTCCGACCCCGCGGGGATGGTCACGCGCGCGCGCAAAACGGGCGGCGGCTATTCACTGACCGGCTCGAAGATGTGGATCACGAACGCGCCGGTTGCTGACGTGTTTCTGGTGTGGGCGAAAGACGATGCCAACGTGATCCGTGGTTTCCTGCTGGAGAAAGGCATGAAGGGGTTGTCGGCGCCGAAGATCGAAGGCAAGTTCAGCCTGCGCGCGTCCGCCACGGGCGAAGTCGTGATGGACGACGTGATGGTGCCGGAGGAGAACGTGCTGCCCGGCGTCTCGGGCCTGCGGGGCCCGTTCAGGTGCCTGAACAAGGCGCGATTCGGCATCGCGTGGGGCGCGCTCGGCGCGGCCGAGTTCTGCTGGCAGGCGGCGCGCAACTACGCGGTCGAACGCAAACAGTTCGGCAGACCGCTGGCCGCGAACCAGCTCATCCAGTTGAAGCTCGCGAACATGCAGACCGAGATCACGCTCGCGCTGCAGGCGGTGCTGCGCGTGGCACGCCTGATGGACGAAGGCCGCGCGACGCCCGAGATGGTCTCGCTCATCAAGCGCAACTCAACGATGAAGTCACTGGACATCGCGCGCCACGCCCGCGACATCCACGGCGGCAACGGCATCTCCGACGAGTTTCATGTTATACGTCACGTGATGAACCTCGAGACGGTGAACACGTACGAGGGCACGCACGACATCCATGCGCTCATACTCGGGCGCGCACAAACCGGCATCGCCGCATTCTGATCACTGAGGAGCGAATGGAAATCAGACGTACCGGCGCCGCGCTCGGCGCCGAAATCCGCGGAGTCGATCTCTCCAAGGACGTAGACGAGCAGACGTTTCAGAACATCGTGCAGGCGTTCCACGAGCACGAGGTCATTTTCTTCAGGAACCAGGAGCTGACGCCCGAGCAGCACGTCGCGTTCAGCCGGCGCTTCGGCGAGCTCGAGAAGCATGTGCGGGCCGACTGCTGCCGGCCAGGCTTTCCGGAGCTCTTCGTGGTTTCGAACATCGTCGAAAACGGCAAGCCGATCGGTAGCCGCGACGCGGGTCTCTTCTGGCATTCGGATCTCTGCTATCTGAAGGAGCCGAGCCGCGGGTCGCTGTTCTATGCGCGCGAGGTCCCGATGAAAGACGGTAAGCCGCTGGGGGATACGCTCTTCGCCAGCGCCACCGCGGCGTACAACGCACTGCCGGAGGAGACCAGACAGCGTATCGCGGGCGTCAAGGCGGTGAACTCGTATGCGCACGGTTACTACCGTGACCGCAAGAGCGGTCCGCGCCCGCCGCTCACCGAAGAGCAGCAGCGCCGCACGCCGGACGTCGAGCATCCCGTCGTGCGCACGCATCCCTATACGGGCAGGCAGTGCCTGTTCCTGAACGAAGGCTACGTGAACCGCCTCGTCGGCATCGACGGCCCCGAGGGCGAGGCGTTGCTCGCCGAGTTGCTCGAGCACGCCACCGACGAGCGCTTCGTCTATCGGCACCAGTGGCAGGTCGGCGACCTGCTGATGTGGGACAACTGTTCCACGCAGCATCGCGCGATCACCGACTACGAGCTGCCGCTCCGCCGCCGGATGGAGCGCACCACCCTCTGCGGAACAGCGCCTTACTAGTCCGCGCAACCGCGCTTTCTCTGCTGCTGTGCCTCGGCACGGCAGCAGCGGGTGAGCCGCTTCCGGACGGCCGCGGGACGATCACGATCGAAGCCGCGGGCACACCGCTCGAAGTCCATACCTACAAGCCGCGCAACTATTCGGGCGGCGCGGTGCTGGTCACGCTGCATGGCGTGTCGCGCAACGCGCCCGGTTACCGCGACTCCGCAAGCGCGATCGCCGAACGCCACGGTTTCATCGTCGCCGCGCCGCTCTTCGATCGAACGCGCTTCGCCCCGTGGCGCTACCAGGGCGGCGGCGTCGTGCGATACAACAGCCGAAGCATCGAAAATGCTGCGGAGCCGCCCGAGCACTGGACCGGCCGCATGCTGCTCGACATCGCGCGTGCGGTGCGCGCCGCGGAGAACGCGCCGGATGCGCCGCTGTATCTCATCGGTCACTCCGGCGGGGGACAAGCGCTGCTGCGCATCGCGGCGTTCATGGATACGGGCGCGCGCAGGATCGTGATCGCAAATCCCGGCACGTATCTTTGGCCATCGCGCGACGCACGGTTTCCCGACGGCTTCGGCGGCTTGCCCGGCACGCTCGCGGATGACGAGAACCTGAAGCGCTATCTCGCGCAGCCGATCACGCTGCTCCTCGGCACGGCGGACGTCGAGCAGGACGCGGATCTCAGCATGCGCCCGACCGCGGCCGTACAAGGCGCGAACCGCTACGAGCGCGGCCACAACGCATACCGCGCCGCACGTGAGCTCGCAGCGGCGCGGGGGTGGCCGTTCAAGTGGCAACTCATCGAAGTACCCGGCGTCGGACACAGCGCCGGCCGCATGTTCCGCAGCGCCGAAGCCGCGAAAGCGTTCGCGCCGTAAATTCGTATTAGAACCGTAGGGTGCGCTGACAGCGCACCGGCGTCGGTGGGCCATTGGCCCACCCTACGATTACGATCTCGCCCCCCTGCGTTACCAGCCGCTGAACCGCGGCCAGACGGCTTCCACGACCGGCTCACCCGCGATCACGTTGTAATGTGGATGCTGCGCGGCCGTCGCGCACGCGTGGTTGGGCAGCACGCGGAGCAGCGTACCGACCGGAAAGCGCGAGAAATCGACGGCATCGCCGTGACGGTGCGCCACGATACCGTGCTCCTGGTTCGTGGACGCGACGATGAGATCGTCGATTGGACGTCCCGCGAGATCGCACACGAGCCCGTAGCCCTGATCTACTCTCTGGTTCGCGGTGCCGCGGTCGCGCGAAAGCGCCATCCAGCCCGCGTCCGTGATGATCCAGTTCTTGTCCGTCTGGTGTCCGATGACGCTCGTGAGGACCGAGAGCGCGATGTCGTCGATCGTGCAGACCTGAAGCCCCGCCATCACCAGATCGAAAAACATGTACACGCCTGCGCGAACCTCGCTCACGCCGTCCATGCGTTCGGCGTACGTCGCCGTCGGCGTGGAGCCCACGCTCACGATGGGGCACGGCAGCCCGGCGCGCCGCAGCTCTTCCGCGCACAGCACCACCGCCAGCCTTTCGCGCTCCGCCATGGCGCGGATCGCATCGACCGATTCGCAGTTGTAGGAGTCGCCGGCGTGCGTCATCACGCCACGCAACGCGGTGCCGCCACGCTCGTGCAGCGCTTTTCCGATCTGAACGAGCGCCGGCCTGCCCGGCTGCACGCCCGAGCGGTGACCATCGCTGTCGATCTCGATCAACGCGGGAAACTCGATACCGAGCGCCTCGCCCTTTTCCGCGACGACTTCGGCGGCCTCGACGCTGTCGAGCAGGATCGTGATGTCCGCCCCCTGCCGGCGCAGCTCGGCCACGTGATCGAGCTTGTTCGGCGCGATGCCGACGGCGTACAGAATATCCGTGATGCCGTTCGACAGAAAGTACTCGGCCTCCTTGAGCGTCGAAACCGTGATCGCGCACGCCTCCGTGATCCCGCAAGCCTCGGCGTCCACCACGCGCCGCACGACGTCGATCGACTTCGCGGTCTTCACGTGCGGGCGCAGCGAAACCTTGAGATTCGTCAGATGCTCGCGCATACGCGCGAGATTGCGATCGAGGCGCGTGCGCTCGAGCAGCAGCGCGGGTGTCTCCAGATCGGTCAGATTCATGGTCCAAATTATAGAGCCCGCAAGTTGCCCGCACCCTGCGAGCGCGCTACAGTCTCACCCTCTCCCCGCAGGAAAAACCGATGAGCAGCCGTCAACCGCACGTCGACGCGGCGCCCGGCGTCGCGCACGAAAGTTGACGCGGTGCGCTGCCAGCGCACCCTACGTAAACACCACAAGGGAATCACATGCAACGTGCAACGACCAAACTGCGCGCGCTCGTCAAAGCCGGGCGCTTCCTGGAGCTTCCTTCGGCTTACGATCCGATCACCGCGCGGCTTGCCGAGAGCGCCGGCTTCAAGAGCGTATACAGCGGCGGCTTCGTGACCGGCGGCTCGACCTGCATCAGCGAGCCGCTGCTCACGATGACCGAGCAGATCCGCGTGGCCTCCGACATGGCCAACACCGTGAACATTCCGGTGGTGATGGACGCCGGCGCCGGCTGGGGCGAGCCGCTGCACACGATGCGCACGATTCGCGAGTGCATCCGCCACGGCATCGCCGGCGTGCACATCGAGGACCAGATCTTTCCGAAGCGGGCGCACTACCACACGTACAAGGTGCACGACATTCCGCTCAACGAATACCGCGACAAGCTCCGGCTCGCATGCGAGCAGCGCGACAAGCTGGACAAGGACTTCGTGATCATCGCGCGCTCCGACGCGGCGCGCATTCAGGGCTTCAGGGAAGCGATCAAGCGCGTGAACGTCGCGGCCGACCAGGGTGCGGACATGGGGCTCATCTTCCCGACGAATCACGCCGACGCGGTGAAGACGCCGAAGCTCGCGAAAGTCCCGATGGTCTACGTGCAGAGCCGCGGCAATCGCGACAAGCGTCCGCTCTACAGCAACGTGCAGTTGAAGGACATGGGCTACGCCGGCTGCATCGACGCCATCTTCGCGGTCGGCATCCATTACCACTTCATCAAGAAAGCGCTGGAGGAGTTGAAGCGCACCGGCGACTACACCTGCATGACGCAGGAGGAGTGGATCACGGCGCGCAAGGGCGTAGAGGACATCATCGGCCTCGAAGAGTCCTATCGCATCGAGCGCGATACCGTCGAGAAGCTGTATGGGGCGCGGAGCCGGAAGCGGTGAAGCCGCTGCAAGGCTATCGGGTGCTCGAGCTCGGCTCGACGGTGGCCGGTCCTTTCTGCGGACGCCTTCTCGCGGATTTTGGCGCCGAAGTCATCAAGGTCGAGCCGGCCGACGGCGATCCCCTGCGCTCCATGGGCAAGCGCCACGAAGGCAAGTCGCTGTACGCCGCGAGCCTCTTTCGCAACAAGGCGCTCCTGAGCGTGGACCTGCGGAAGGCGGAAGGCCAGGAGATCGCGCGCAGGCTCGCGGCAAAATCGGATTTCCTGATCGAGAATTTCCGGCCCGGCGCGATGGAGGCGTGGGGGCTCGGCTACGACGCGCTCTCGGCGCTGAATGCGGGTCTCATCATGATCCGCATCAGCGGCTACGGGCAGACCGGTCCGTACAGCCAACGCCCCGGCTACGGCGTGATCTGCGAGGCCGTGAGCGGGCTGCGCCATCTGACCGGCGACCCCGACCGGCCGCCGGGGCGCATCGCGACTTCGACGACCGATTACATCACCGGCCTCTATGCGGCGTTCGGCGCGATGCTCGCGCTGGAGGTGCGCCACCGCACCGGCAAAGGCCAGGTGATCGACGCCGCGCTGTACGAAGCGGCGTTCAGCTTCATGGAGCCGCACGTGCCTGCGTACGAGAAGCTCGGCACCATCGCCATGCGCGCCGGCTCGCGCCTGCCGGGCAACACGCCGAACAACCTCTATCAGACGCGCGACGATCAGTACGTCCACATCACCGCCGCGAGCGACGCGGTGTTCCGGCGCGTCGCTGAGGCGCTCGGCCAGCCGGAACTGGTGAGCGACGCGCGCTTCGCGACGGCGGTGGCGCGCGCGCAGAACGAAGACGCCCTAGACGAGATCATCTCGCGCTGGACGCGAACGCTCGATTCCGCGGCGCTCGAGCAGAAGCTGCACGCGGCGGCGGTCCCGGCCGCGCGCATCTATACCGTCGCCGACATCTTTTCCGATCCGCAATACGGCGCGCGCGAGATGCTCGCGCGCCTTCCATCCGATGACTTCGGGACCGTGACGGTGCCGGCAGTCGTGCCCAAGCTCGGCGACACGCCCGGGGAGCTGCGCCACGCGGGCCGGCGCGTCGGGCAGGACACGCACGGCGTGCTGCGCGAGGTCGGCGGTTACGCCGACGACGAGATCGCGCGGCTGGAGGAAAACGGCGTCATCGCGTGCGATCCCCACCGCGAGCAGCCGCGCAGTGTGGAAGCCTCGGAAGCATCCTAGGAAACACATGGCTTTTGATGATCTGCTGAACGAGCTCGAGCGCCGGCGCCAGCAGGCGCTCGCGATGGGCGGGCCCGAGCGGCTCGCGCGGCGCAAAGCGGCCGGCGTGCTCAACGCGCGCGAGCGCATCGACTACCTGTTCGATCCGGGCACCTTCATCGAGTCCGGTCTGCTCGCGACGTCCGCGTACCCCGGCGCCGGAGACCGCTCGCCGGCCGACGGCAAGATCGCCGGCTATGGCGAGATCCGCGGACGTACCGCAGCCGTCGTCGCGAACGACTTCACCGTGATGGGCGCATCGTCGGCCGCGACCAACATGAAGAAGATCGGCCAGATGAAGCGCGCGGCGGTCTCGCGCGGCATGCCGCTCGTGTTCCTCGGCGAGTCTTCCGGTGCGCGGCTGCCCGACAACATGGGTGCGCGCGGCATGGGCAGCCTGCTCGGTCAGGACCCGCACCAGTACCTGCGCGCCCGCGAGAGCCCGTGGGTCTCGGCCGCGCTGGGGCTGTGTTACGGCTCCTCGACGTGGTACTCGGTGCTGGCGGACTTCAACGTGATGCGCAAAGGCGCGATCGTCGCGGTGTCGAGCTCGCTGCTCGCGTCCCTCGCGATGAACGACACCGTAGAGGCCGAAGAGCTCGGGGGCTGGCGCGTGCATGCCGAGATCACCGGCTTTGCCGACCAGGTGGCGGACACCGACGAAGAGGCAATCGACGCCATCAAGATGTTTCTCTCGTACCTGCCCGGCAACCACACCGAAGCGCCGCCGGTCGCGCCGGTGACCCCGGGCTCGGGCGACAAGGTGCGCGACATCTATCGCATCCTGCCGGAGTCGCGCACGCAGGTGTACGACATGCGCAAGGTTCTCCAGTGCATCGTCGACAACGAAAGCTGGTTCGAGCTGAAGGCTCGCTTCGGCAAAGCGGCAGTCACGGCGCTCGCGCGGTTGAATGGCCGCACCGTGGGGCTCATTGCGAACAACCCGCTCTTCAAGGGCGGCGCGCTCGATGCCGACGCGTGCGACAAGATCGTGAGCTTCCTCGTGCTGTGCGACTCGTACAACATTCCGATCCTGATGTTCGTCGATACGCCCGGCTTCTCGATCGGCGTGGAAGCCGAGCGCAAGCGCGCGCCGGGCAAGATCATGAACTTCATGAACGCGCTCGCGCTGGTGACGGTGCCGAAGCTGACGGTGCTCGTACGGAAAACTTACGGTCAGGCGTACATCAACATGGGCGGCGGCCGCAATTCGGACGAGTTCCTGGCGTGGCCAACCGCGGAAATCAGCTTCATGGATCCGCGTTATGCCGTGACGGTCGTCAGCGGGCTCAAGCCCGGCGATCCCGGCTTCGAAGAGCAGCGCCAGGTCATGGAAAAAGACAGCTCCGTCTACGACATCGCGTCGATCTACGCCGTGCAGGACGTGATCCGGCCCGAAGCGACGCGCGACTACCTGATCCGCATGCTCGAGGTACATCAATTGCGGCACACGCGCGGCGTCGGCAGGCATCTCATGGCGACCTGGCCCACTTCCTTCTAACAACCAACGAGGAGAAAACACGATGAGGATCCAACTCAAACTCATTCCGGGGCTGCTGTTTACGGCGGCCGCCCTGCTCTCGCCCACCGCACAGTCGGCCGAGACTTACCCATCGCGCACGGTGCGCATCATCGTGCCCAGCGCGCCCGGCGGCAGCGTGGACACGCTCGGACGGCTCGTGGCGCAGAAGCTCTCGACATCGCTCGGGCAGCAGTTCGTGGTCGAGAACCGCCCCGGGTCGGGCGGCGTCGTCGGCACCGAAATCGTCGCCAAAGCGCAGCCCGACGGCTACACGCTGCTGATGGCGTATCACAGCCATGTCATCAACCCGACGCTCTACAAGAAGCTGCCGTTCGATACCGTAAAGGATTTCATCCCGATCACGCAGGTCGCGGTGCAGCCGCTGCTCTTCAACGTGCACCCGTCACTGCCCGCCAACAATCCGCGCGAGCTGCTCAATCTCGCGAAGGCGCGTCCCGGCCAGATCCTCTATGGGTCCGCGGGCTCGGGCAGCGGCGGTCATCTCGCCACCGAGATGTTCGCCTACATGGGCGGCGTGAAGATGACGCACGTGCCGTACAAAGGCGCGTCTCCGGCGCTGATAGACGTGATCGCGGGCAACACCCAGCTCATGGTCGCGACGTTCATCGCATCGATGGGGCATATCAACGGCGGGCGCCTGAAGGCAGTCGGCGTCAGCAGTGCCAAACGCTCGACCGTGCTGCCCAAGGTCCCCGCCATCTCCGAGGCGATTCCCGGCTTCGAAGCGCTGGTGTCGTACTTTTTTCTCGCGCCTGCCGGCACGCCGAACGACATCATCCAGAAGCTGAGCGCCGAATCCATCAAGGGACTGAAGGCACCGGACACCGTCGAGCGACTCGCCGCAAACAGCGCGGAGCCCGTCGCCAGCACGCCGGCCGAAACGGCGAAGGTCATCCAGTCGGAGATGGTGAAGTGGGGCAAGATCGTGCAGGTCTCCGGCGCGAAGGCGAACTAGCGGATGGCGGGTATAGACAGCAGCAAAACGCTGCATCAGCTCGACGCTCGCGGGCGGCGGTACGACTACTACAGCCTCCCCGCAGCCGAAGCGCTCGGACTGAAAGGCATCGCCCAGCTTCCCTACACGCTCAAGGTGGTGCTCGAGAGCGTGCTGCGCCACAACGCACGCGGTGCCGGCAATCCGGACGATATCGAGGCGCTCGCGCAGTGGCTGGTTACGCGCAGCTCCGATCGTGAGATCGGCTTCAAGCCCGCACGCGTGCTGATGGTGGATTCCTCCGGCGTGCCGCTCATGGGCGACATGGCGGCGATGCGCGATGCGATGGTGCGCCTCGGCGGCGATCCGAAACGCATCAATCCGGCGGTGCCGGTCGATTTCGTCATCGATCACTCGGTGATGGCCGACTTCACGGGCACGCCCGACGCGCTCGAACGCAACATGCAGCTCGAGTTCGAGCGCAATCGCGAGCGCTACGCGTTCCTGCGCTGGGGCGCCAAGGCTTTCGACAATGTGCGCTTCGTTCCCCCGGGCGCGGGTATCTGCCACCAGATCAATCTCGAGTACCTTGCACGCGTGGTCTGGACCGATACGGCAGACGGCCGCACCCTCGCCTACCCCGATTCGGTGCTGGGGATGGATAGCCACACGCCGATGATCGGCAGCCTCGGCATCGTCGGCTGGGGCGTTGGCGGTCTCGAAGGCGGCACGGCCGCGCTCGGCGAGGCGGTCTCGATGCTGATCCCGGAGGTGATAGGGGTGCGGCTCACCGGTGAGCCGCGGCCCGGCGTCACCGCCACCGACGTCGTGCTGACGATCACGCAGACGCTGCGCAAGCACAAACTGATCGGCACGTTCGTCGAATACTTCGGGCCCGGCGTGGACGCCCTCGCGCTCCAGGACCGTTCCACGATCTCGAACATGACGCCGGAGTACGGCGCGACCATGGGTTTCTTCCCGATCGATCCCGAGACGCTGCGCTTCCTGCGGCTCACGGGACGGCCCGAGGAACAGGTGGAGCTGGTAGAAGCGTACGCCAGGGCGCAGGGTCTCTGGCGCGACGCGACGACGCCGGTGCCGGCCTATACGCGTATGATCGACATCGACCTCGGCGCAGTCGAAGCGTCGCTCGCCGGACCGCGCCGTCCCCATGAGCGCGTGCCGCTCGCCGAAGCGCCGCAGGCGTTTCGAGCGGCATATCCCGAAGCCGGCAATAAGCCTGCGGCGAAGGTGAAAGACGGCGATGTGATCATCGCGGCGATCACGAGTTGCACGAATACTTCGAACCCGGCGGTGATGGTCGGCGCCGGCCTGCTGGCGAAAAACGCCGCGGACCGCGGGTTGAAGCCGCCGCCGACAGTCAAGGCTTCACTGTCGCCCGGCTCTCGCGTGGTCACCGACTACCTCGAGCGCAACGGTCTGCTGGCGCCGCTGGCGGAGCTCGGCTTCACGATCGCCGGCTACGGCTGCATGACGTGCATGGGCAACTCCGGCGCGATCTCCGATGCGCTCGCCGCGGCCGTTGATGAAAGCGATTCCGCTGCCGTCGCGGTGCTGTCGGGCAACCGGAACTTCGAAGGCCGCATCCATCCGTACGCACGCGCGAACTTCCTCGCTTCGCCGCCGCTCGTGGTGGCGTACGCCCTCGCCGGCTCGATATTGAAAGACCTGACGCGCGAACCGCTGGGGAGCGATCGCAGCGGCGCGCCGGTTTTCCTGCGCGATATCTGGCCGGACCCCGATGAGATCCGGCGCATCGTCGGAGCCACGCTCTCGCCGGAGCTCTTCAAGGCGCGGTATGCCGACGTGGAAGAAGGCACGCCCGCGTGGCGCGCGATCCAGGCCGCAGGCGGAACGACCTTCCAGTGGGAGCCCGACAGCACGTTCATCCGCCGCCCGCCGTTCTTCGACGATATGTCCGCCGAACCGCAGCCGTCTGCAGACATTCGCGGGGCGCGCGTGCTCGCGATGTTCGGCGACATGCTGACGACCGATCACATCTCGCCCATCGGCGCGATTTCCCCCGGTACGCCGGCGGCGCAGTACCTGGAATCGCTGGGGATCGCGCGCAAGGATTTCGTGAACTATGCGTCCCGGCGGCTCAACCATGACGTGATGACGCGCGGGACGTTCGCGAACATCCGCATTCGCAACGAGATGACGCCCGAAGTCGAAGGGAGCTCGACGCGCCACATGCCGAGCGGCAGGCAAATGTCGATCTTCGACGCCGCCGAGCGCTACCGCGCCGAAGGCGTGCCGCTCGTCGTCATCGGCGGGTCGGAGTACGGCGCCGGGTCGTCGCGCGACTGGGCCGCGAAAGGCACGCGGCTCCTCGGCGTGCGCGCGGTGATCGCCGAATCGTTCGAGCGCATCCACCGCTCGAATCTTGTCGGCATGGGTGTGTTGCCGCTGCAGTTCGCGCAGGGAACGACGCGCAAGACGCTGAATCTCGACGGCAGCGAAACCTTCGACGTCACGGGGCTCCAAGGCCCGCTGACTCCGCGCATGCCGCTTCAGTGCACGATCACGCGCACGAGCGGCGCGCGCGAGACGATCTCGCTCACCTGCCGGCTCGATACGCGCGACGAGGTCGAATACTTCCGGCACGGGGGTCTCCTCCATTACGTGCTCCGCCAACGCATCCATTAAGGAATACGCATGAACGCAAGACAGAAGCTCCGGGCGCTCGTGTCCGCGCCCGGCTACGTCATCGCGCCCGGCGCGCACGACACGCTCACCGCGCGGCTGGTCCAGCTCGCGGGGTTCGAGGCCGTCTATCTCACCGGCGGCGGTTTCTCGCGCGCGAACGGCTTTCCGGACGTCGGGCTCCTCACGATGACGGAGATCATTCCGTGGATTGCACGCACGGTGGACGCGGTCGAGATTCCCGTCATTGCCGACATGGATACCGGCTATGGGAACGCCGTCAATGTCGTGCGCAGCGTGCGCGAATACGAAAAGATCGGCGTCGCGGCGTTCCACATCGAGGACCAGATCTCGCCCAAGAAGTGCGGGCACTACGAAGGTAAGGCGCTCGTCACCAAAGGCGAGATGGCCGGGAAGATCCGCGCGGCGGTCGACACCCGGCGCGATCCCGACATGCTGATCATCGCACGCACCGACGCGCGCGCGGTCGAAGGTCTCCAGTCGGCGCTCGATCGCATGAACGCGTATCTCGAAGCCGGCGCGGACCTCGCATTCGTCGAAGCGCCGCAGACCGTGGAGGAGATGGCGGCGATTCCGCAAGCCCTGAGCAAACCGGCAGTCGCAAACATTTTCGAGGGCGGCAAAACGCCGCCGCGTCCCGCGAAGGAGCTCGAGGCGATGGGTTACCGCCTCGGCATCTATCCTTCGCAGACGCATCGCGCGGCGATCGCCGCGGCGAAGAAGGTGCTCGCCGTGCTCCGGCGCGACGGCGACACCGCCGCCATCGAGCACGAGCTTGCGACGTTCAACGATCGTGAGGCTGCGGTCGATACGGCGCGCTGGCGCGCGATCGAAGCGCGCTATATGAAAGACGCGTAATGTCGTGGAAGCCCGAAGCCGACGAGATCCGGCGCCGCTACGCCGACGCCGAAGCGCTGGGCGGCGAGGAGTCGGTCAGGCGCCACCACGAGCAGGGGCGGCTCACGGTGCGCGAGCGCATCGGCGCGCTGCTCGATCCAGGCTCGTTCCAGGAAGTGGGCAAGCTGACCGGCACCGCGAGCTACGACGACGCGGGAAAGCTCCGGAAAGTCGTGCCGGCTCCCTACGTGATGGGACTCGGGCAGCTCGACGGACGGCCTGTCGCGATCGGCGGCGAAGACTTCACCATCCGCGGCGGCACGAGCTGGGGCAGCCAGCGACGCAAAGGCGGCCAGGGCGGCTTCGTCGAGGACCTCGCCTTCCACTACCGCATTCCGCTCATCAACCTGATCGACGGCGCGGGCGGCAGCGTCACCTCGGCTAAAAAGCGCGGCTACACCGTGTTTCCCGGCATTCACGGCTTCGAGCGCTCGGTCGAGCTGCTCGGGATCGTGCCGGTCGTGAGCGCCGTCATGGGCACCGCGGCGGGTGGCCCGGCAGGCCGCGCGATCCTGTCGCACTGGTCGATCATGGTGAAAGGCACGAGCCAGATCTTCGCCGCCGGTCCGCCGGTCGTGGAGCGCTCGCTCGGCGAGAAGGTGGACAAGGAGACGCTCGGCGGCGCGCACGTCGCGGTGGACGTCGCGGGCACCGTAGACAACGCGGCAGCAGACGAACGCGCGTGTTTCGAGGCAATCCGGCGCTTCCTCTCGTACCTGCCGCAGAACGTGTGGACGCTGCCGCCGAGCATCGAATCGGGCGATAGCGCCGGGCGCCGCGAGGAGGCGCTGCTCTCGATCGTGCCGCGCGACCGGCGCCAGCCTTACAACATGCGCAAGCTCGTGTCGCTCGTCGTCGATCGCGATTCCGTCTTTGAGATCCAGCCGACGTTCGGCAAGTCGGTGATCACCTGCCTCGCGCGCATGCAGGGCGACGTCGTCGGCGTGGTCGCGAACAACCCGATGGTGCTGGGCGGCGCGATGGACTTGAAAGCCGCGCGCAAGCAGACGCATTTCATCGACCTCTGCGATACCTTCCACATCCCGATCGTGTATTTCGTCGACGTGCCGGGATTCATGGTCGGCACCGCCGCCGAAGCGGCGGCGACGCTGCGCGAAGGCATGCGCACCGTGCACGCGGGGCTCCAGGTGACGGTGCCGGTGATGACCGTGGTCGTTCGCAAGTGCTACGGCATGGCCGGCATGGGCACGACCGACAAGAACGGGCTCGATCTGAAGATTGCCTGGCCGTCCGCTGAATGGGGATCGTTGCCGATCGAAGGCGGCGTCGCGGCCGCGTACCGCCGCGACATCGAAGCCGCGGAAGACCCGCGGCAGCGGCAGGCGGAGATCGAGGAGGAGCTGCGGCGCTACGCGTCGCCGCTGCTCACCGCGGAAGCATTCGCCGTAGAGGACGTGATCGATCCGCGCGACACCCGCGCGTATCTGTGCCGCTTTCTCGCCGCGTCCCGCGGCAAGCTTGCGACGACGCTGGGCCCCAAGTACAAGACGGGTGTAAGGCCGTAGCTCAGACCGTCATCCCCGCGCAGGCGGGGATCCAGATCCTGGGTTCCCGCCTCCGCGGGAACGAAGATAACGTAGGGTGGGTCACTGACCAGCTGACAATAACCAAAGGAGGAAGTTGATGCGCAGAAGAAACCTGTTCGCGATCGCGCTCACCGCGCTCGCGCTCACCTTCGGCGGGCCCGCACGCGCCGCGCAGTCCGAGGTGTCCGAATTCAACGTCGCGCTTCAATACGGCATCGGCTACCTCCCGCTGGCGATCATGAAGCAGAGCCAGCTCATCGAGAAGCACCTGAAAGCGGGCGGCATGACGACCAAGGTGAACTGGTCGCGGCTCGGTTCGGGCCAGCCGATGAACGACGCGCTGCTCTCGGGCAGCTTGCACGTCGCGTCCGGCGGGGTCGCGCCGTTCGTCATTCTCTGGGGCCGCACGCACGGCAACCTGAACGTCAAAGCGGTGGCGGCGCTATCGTCGATGCCGATGTATCTCGTCACGAACAACCCGAACGTGAAGTCGATCCGCGATCTCACGGAAAAGGACCGGATCTCGATGGCGGGCGCCGGCACGTCGATCCAGACAATCATCCTGCAGATGGCGGCGACCAAAGAGTTCGGCGAAGGCCAGCACAACCGTTTCAGCACGCTCTATCGCAATCTTTCGCATCCCGACGGGCTCGCTGCATTCCTGTCGGGTCAGGAGATCACGGCATACTTCTCCTCGCCGCCGTTCCAGTACCAGGCGCTCCAGAAACCCGGCGTGCGCCGCATCCTCAACTCCTACGACATCACCGGCCCCGCGACCTTCCTCGTGGCGTGGACGACCAGCAAATTCCGCGACGAGAACCCGAAGACGTATCAGGCGTTCTTCAACGCCTACAAGGAGGCGGTGGACTGGATCAACGCGAACAAGCGCGCCGCCGCGGAGCTTTACATCAAGGAGTCGAACGACAAGAGCGGTGTCGCGGCGATCGAAAAGATGCTGAACGACCCCGAGATCAAGATCACCATGACGCCGGAAGCGACACTTCCGGTCGCCGAGTTCATGCACAAGATCGGCACGGTCAAGGTGAAGGCGAGCTCCTGGCGCGACCTCTTCATGCCGGAAGTCCACAAGCTGCCGGGAAGCTGACCCAGCGGGTCATCGCGAGGCGGCAGCATGGCCGCCGTGGCGATCGCGGAGCGTCCGGCTGAGCGCCGGATATCGTGTGGCGCCGCAGGCGACGCGGGCGCGACGATTCACGTTGGTTGCGCGGACAGCGCACCGTCGCGACCGGTCGCCTACTCTGCGCGACAGGGGCCCAGAACCTGAAACTCGGTCTTGTTCGTCCTTGTCAGCGTTGAATAGTGTCGATGCGCGCCATGCGTTCAAGAGTGCAATATGCTGACTTCATAGTCTACGCGCCGCACTTGAATCCCTCGATTGATGCGGTATGCCACGCTAATCGTCTCGGCCTTGATTGTTGTATGCCTGATTGGATTCGGCCTAGCGTGGGTAGTCTTTCCTCTTACCGTCAGCCGCTCGGTCACGCGCGAGCTTGATGTTTGCCCGAATAGGATTCTCGATTTTTTCGGGTTGATGACGCTCGTCATCATCATGGAGCTACTTACCGGCCGGCCGTTTTTGTGAGCTTGATCACAGCTCGGAGGTGAACCATGGACATCTACGAACACGCAGTCTTGGATTACATCTGTGCCGCGCCTACGCGCTTCTTGCAGGTCCAACCCTGCTTCGAATGGGACGAGAGGCTAGGCGGTGGAAGCAATCCTGACTTTCTGGTTTTGGATTACAAGGTCAAGATGGGGAAGTTTCGAGTACGGCGAACGCGCGCGATCTGCTCGACAAAGCTATGGACCGTGAACAGCGGTGGTTAAGAAGCCTGCGCATGCGCTTGATAAATCTAGACCCGTCGGCGCCGGCTCAGGGGCGGGAAGGCCGCGGCCAACGCAGCCGCAACCAACTTAGTTGTGCATGCCCCAGCGCCGCAACGTCTTCGCTTCGACCGTGCGGAAAATCAGGTTTTCGACGACGAGACCGATCAGGATGACGGTGAAGAGGCCGGCGAAGACGTTCGGGATGTCGAGCTGGTTCTTGTTCTCGTAGATGAACCAGCCGAGCCCGCCCGAGCCCGAGGACACGCCGAACACGAGCTCGGCGGCGATCAGCGTGCGCCACGCAAACGCCCAGCCGATCTTCATGCCGGTGAGGATCGAGGGGAACGCGGCGGGCATGAGGATCTTCATCACGTAACGCGGTCCCGTGAGGCCATAGTTACGACCCACCATGCGCATGGTCTGCGACACCGACAGGAATCCGGAGTGCGTATTGAGCGCGACCGCCCACAGCACGGAATGGATCAGCACGAAGATGAGACTCCCGTTGCCGAGCCCGAACCAGATGAGCGCGAGCGGCAGCAGCGCGATCGCCGGCAGCGGATTGAACATCGCGGTGAGCGTCTCGAGGAAATCGTTGCCGACGCGCGAGCTGATCGCGAGCGCGGTGAAGACGGCCGCGATCGCGAGCCCCGCGGCGTAGCCCTGCAGCAGCACCTTGATCGAGAACCACGCGCGCTCGATCAGTTGCCCCTTCACCATGCCGTCGAAGAATGCGGCGAACGTCGCGCTGAACTTCGGAAAGAGCAACGAGTTGTCGAGCACCGTCGCGTAGATCTCCCAGATCACCGCCAGCGCGAGCAGCAGCAGACCCTTGCGCACCGCGCCCTGGTTCCAGATCTTCTCCCACGTGCTCAACGGCTTCTCTACGACGCCGAACGCGCTGGTCTGCACGTCGCGCACGAACTCCGCGCGTTCCGCCGTCAATTCATTCGCCATGCCTCTCCTCCTCGACCGCGTGCGCGAACAACAGCTTGTGTATGTAATCGGAAAGCTTGGGATGGCCGTCGCGCGCCGCGTCACTGCCGTCGCTGTTGAGCTCCGCCTTGACCTGCCCCGGATGCGGGCTCATGAGCAGGATGCGATTGCCGATCAGCACCGCCTCGGGGATCGAGTGCGTGACGAACAGCACGCTGAAGCGCGTGTCCTGCCAGAGCTGGAGCAGCTCGTCCTGCATCTTGCGGCGCGTGAGCGCGTCGAGCGCGGCGAAGGGCTCGTCCATGAGCAGGATGGCGGGTTCCATCGCCATGCCGCGCGCGATCGCGACGCGCTGCTTCATGCCGCCGGACAGCGTGTGCGGATACGCGTCGGCGAACTTGGCGAGGTTCACCTTCTCGATGTAGTGCATCGCCTTGGACTCGGCCTCGCGCCGGCCGAGCTTGCCGCTCGAAGTGAGCGCGAAGGTGACGTTCTCCTTGACCGTCTTCCACGGCAGGAGCTGATCGAACTCCTGGAACACCATCACGCGGTCGGGACCGGGCCTGCGGATCTCCTGCCCGTTCAATTGGATCGCGCCTTCGACCGGCTGCATGTAGCCGCCGACGGCTTTCAGCAGCGTCGATTTACCGCAGCCCGACGGGCCGAGGATGACGAAGCGGTCCGAGCGAAAAACGTCGAACGAAACGCGGTAGGTGGCGGTGACGAGATGGTCTTTGGTCTTGTACTGCAGCGTGACGTCTTTCACCTGCAGCATCGGGGCGGCATGCGTGCTCATGCCGCGATTATGCCTCGCGCTTTCGCTTACTTCTTCAGCCGGATGGCGTTCCCGTAACAGAAGTAGCCGGCGGGCCGGAAGACGCGATCGGTCGTATCGAAGCAGGTGAGATTGACGATGCCGTCGGCGCCCGCGCGCGCGGCTTCGCTGACGATGGCATTCCGAGCCGCCTCGAGACTAGCGTGCCCGCCGATGCCGAACGCCGAACGCCAGTTACCGACTCCGACGCGCTTCACCACGGTATACGCGTTGTAAGCGACTTGGGTAGCGTCGTACACGGGAACCGTGGACGCGGGTCCTGGCGCGGACCCCGCGGCGCAAGCAGGCGCCAGCGCAACTGTCAATGCGATGATACGGGTAAGCGGGCTCATGGCTACCATTCTACGCGCGGCTACCAGCCGGCCTCGCGCTCCGGGGTCGCGCCGATCTTGTGGATCGACAGATCTGAGCCGTTGAACTCCTCCTCCTGATCGAGCCGTATGCCGACCAGGGACTTCAACACGCCGTACACGATAGCGCCGCCGATCACCGCGATCAGGATGCCGAGCCCGGTGCCGATCAACTGCGCGCCCAAGGTGACACCGCCCATGCCGCCCAGCGCCTTCGCGCCGAAGATGCCGCACGCGATGCCGCCCCACGCCCCGCAAAGCCCGTGCAGCGGCCATACGCCGAGGACGTCGTCGACCTTGAGCCGGTTCTGCGTGATCGTGAACATGAAGACGAAGAGCCCGCCCGCGGCGACGCCAGTAACGAGCGCGCCCACAGGGTGCATGACGTCCGAGCCGGCACAGACGGCGACCAGGCCCGCGAGTGGGCCGTTGTGCGTGAAGCCGGGATCGCTGCGCCCGAATGCGAGGCCGGCGAGCGTCCCGCCGGCCATCGCCATCAGTGAATTCACCGCGACCAGGCCCGAGATCTTGTCGATGGTCTGGGCAGACATGACGTTGAATCCGAACCAGCCGACGGAGAGCACCCATGCGCCGAGCGCGAGGAACGGGATGCTCGATGGCGGGTGCGCCGTGACGCCGCCGTCCCTCGGGTAGCGCCCGGTGCGCGCGCCGAGCAGAATCACCGCCATCAGTGCGATCCAGCCGCCGACCGCGTGGACGACCACCGACCCGGCGAAATCGTGGAACTCGG
The DNA here is from genome assembly GCA_035626595.1 of Burkholderiales bacterium. GTDB lineage: Bacteria > Pseudomonadota > Gammaproteobacteria > Burkholderiales > SG8-41 > JAQGMV01. The sequence continues at coordinate 142,937 of DASPNJ010000080.1, read as the reverse complement.
CGCCGGTCGCCTGCTCCAGCCACGGCTGGATGCCGAAGTTCTTGTTCCAGGCGATGCCTTCGAAGAACGGGTACACCAATCCAACGATCACCGCGGTCGCGATGAGCTGCGGGTAGAAGCGCGCGCGCTCGGCAATACCGCCGGAGATGATCGCCGGCACCGCGGCGGCGAAAGTCAGCAGGAAGAAGAATTTGACGAGCTCGTAGCCGCTCTTCGCGGCGAGCTGCTCGGCGCCGACGAGGAAGCCCGCACCGTATGCGACGGTGTAGCCGATGAAGAAATAGACGACCGTGGACATGGAGAAGTCGCACAGGATCTTCATCAGCGCGTTCACCTGGTTCTTCTTGCGCACCGTGCCGACTTCCAGGAAGGCGAAACCGGCGTGCATCGCGAGCACCATGATCGCGCCGAGCAGTATGAACAGCGTATCGCTGCTTATCTTGAGCGCTTCCATTTCTTCTCCCTTTGGTTCGACGACTCCGCAAACCCGCCGTATTGTATAAAGACGCGGCGATTGCCGCGCTAAGCTACTTTTTGCGCCGAAGGCGCGTCGTAGGTTCTATCGACGCGGCGACTGCCACGCTAAGCTACTTTTTGCGCCAAGGCGCGTCGTAGGTTCTATCGACGCGGCGATTGCCGCGCTAAGCTACTTTTTGCGCCGAAGGCGCGTCGTAGGTCTTACTGCCGTTGAAGGGGGACCCCCTAACGGCTATAGTCGTCCGCAATGGCCACGACAACGACTGCCGCGCCGTTCGCAACGCCGATAGGCGATCGGCCGCTCACGCTGCCGCAGGTGCTCGCCGATCTCGTCGCCGACGCTCTGGTGCCGAAGGAAACGGCCGACAAGCTCGCCTCGGAACGTCGCTCGAGCCGCCTCGACATACACCCGCTGGTCGTCATCGCCGACCAGAAGTGGAAGGACCCGCGCAATCCGCGCAGGCTCCTGCACCTGGAGGCGCTCACGCAATGGCTCGCGGAGAAGGCCGGGCTGCCGTACCTGCACGTCGATCCATTCAAGATCGACTTCGCCGCCGTCACCAAGGTGATGTCGAACGCCTATGCGCAGCGCTACAAGATCCTGCCGGTCGGCATCAATGCGCGCGAAGTGACGATCGCGACGGCGGAGCCTTTCATCCGGGAATGGGAGGAACCCCTCAAGCAGGTGCTGCGGCTCGAGATCAAGCGCGTGGTGTCGAACCCGCTCGACATCCAGAGCTACCTGGTCGAGTTCTACAACCTCGCCCGCTCGGTCAAGGGGGCAGCGGGACAGGACAAGGGCGCCTACAGCGACATCGCCAATTTCGAGCAGCTCGTCCAGCTCTCCCGCAGCGGCAAGCTCGACGCGAACGATCAGCATATCGTCCACATCTGCGACTGGCTTTTCAATTTTGCGTTCGAGCAGCGCGCGAGCGACATCCATCTCGAGCCGCGGCGCGAGATCGGCAACGTGCGCTTTCGCATCGACGGCGTGCTGCACCAGGTCTACCAGATCCCGACCCCGGTCATGGCCGCCATGACCAGCCGGATCAAGGTGCTCTCGCGCATGGACGTGGTCGAGCGCCGGCGTCCCCAGGACGGCCGGATGAAGACCGTGACGCCCGACAACGAGGAAATCGAGCTCAGGCTCTCGACGATGCCCACGGCATTCGGCGAGAAGCTCGTGATGCGGATCTTCAATCCCGAGAACCTCGTCAAGGACTACAAGGAGCTCGGATTCACGGACGAAGACGAGAACAAGTGGTCGACGATGGTGAGCAACGCGCACGGGATCATTCTCGTGACGGGGCCGACCGGGTCGGGCAAGACGACGACGCTGTACTCGACCCTGAAGCAGCTCGCGGTGCCCGAAGTGAACGTCTGCACGGTGGAAGACCCGATCGAGATGGTCGAGCCCACCTTCAACCAGATGCAGGTCCAGGCCGGCATCGGCGTCGATTTCGCGAGCGGCATCCGCACGCTGATGCGCCAGGATCCGGACATCATCATGGTCGGCGAGATCCGCGATCTCGAAACCGCCGAAATGGCGATCCAGGCCGCGCTCACGGGCCACCTCGTGCTCTCCACGCTGCACACGAACGATGCACCTTCCGCGATCACGCGGATGCTCGATCTGGGTGCGCCGCCCTACTTGCTCCAGTCGACGCTCCTCGGCGTGATGGCGCAGCGGCTCATCCGCACGCTCTGCCCGCACTGCAAGGAAAAGCACGAGATCGAGGACTCGGTGTGGGAGATGCTGGTCGCGCCGTGGAAAGCGACGGCGCCCAAGGAAACGACGTACGTGAACAAAGGCTGCCTCGAGTGCCGCATGACCGGCTACATGGGTCGCATCGGCATATACGAAACGATGGTGATGACGCCGGAGCTGCGCAAGGCGATCACCCCGGAGACCGATATCGACCATCTGCGCGACCGCGCTTTCCGCGAAGGCATGAAGCCGCTGCGCATCAGCGGCGCGATGAAGATCGCCGCGGGCATCACCACCGTCGATGAGGTGATGACGGCCGCGCCGCCGCCCGGCGGAGACCGCCGGCACCATCATTGACGCTCGTCATTGCCGCGAAGGCGGCAATCCAGTTCGCAACCTGGTTCTTGATCCACCGTTCATAACGCACGCTATTCCGCACGCGGGTCTGGACGCACGACACGACGCCAATGAAACCGACGCTCAGCCCGGGTCTCACGTTCGACTTCCGCTACACCGTCCCCGAGAACAGGACGGTCCCGCACCTGTATCCCGAGTCGGCCCTGTTCCAGCAGATGCCCGACGTGCTCGCGACCGGCTATCTCGTCGGCCTGATGGAGTGGGCGTGCATCGAGGCCATCAAGCCGCATCTCGACTGGCCGCGCGAGCAGAGCCTCGGCACGCGCGTCAACTTCACGCACCTCGCCGCGACGCCGCCGGGCCTCACGATCACCGTCACGGTGCGTCTCGATGCCATCAAAGGCCGGAAGCTCTCCTTCACGCTGTCGGCGCACGACGGCGTGGACCTCATCTCCGAAGGCACGCACGAGCGCTACGTGATCGACGCCGAGCGGTTCAACGCGAAACTCTCGGAAAAACGTCGCGCAACGAGGGTGCGCTGGTAGCGCACCGCGGTGCGCCATCGGCGCACCGTACGGTTCAGTGCGTCTTGGAGAGCAGCCGCATCCCGCGATCGAGCCCTTCCAGCGTCAGCGGAAACATGCGCTCGCCCATCAGCTCGCGCGTGATGCGGATCGACTCGTGGTAGTCCCACAGCTCTTCGGGCTGCGGGTTCAACCAGATCGTGTTGTGATAGACGTGCAGCAGCCGCTGGAGCCACACCGCGCCGGCCTCTTCATTGGTGTGCTCGACGCTGCCGCCGGGATACGTGATCTCGTACGGGCTCATCGTCGCGTCTCCCACGAGAATCACCTTGTAGTCGTGCGGATAGGTGTGGAGCACTTCCCACGTCGACATGCGCTCGGCGGTGCGCCTGCGATTGTCCTTCCACACCCGCTCGTAGAGGAAGTTGTGGAAGTAGAAATATTCGAGGTGCTTGAACTCGAGCCGCGCGGCCGAGAATAGCTGCTCGCAGACGCGGATGTGATCGTCCATCGAACCGCCGACGTCGAAGAAGAGCAGCACCTTCACCGCGTTGTGCCGTTCCGGCACCATCTTCAGATCCAGCCAGCCGGCGTTCTTCGCGGTCGAGCGCACGGTGTCGTCGAGGTCGAGCTCTTCCGGGGCGCCGACCCGCGCGAACTTGCGCAGGCGCCGCAGCGCGACCTTGATATTGCGGGTGCCGATCTCGACGCTGTCGTCCAGATTCCTGAACTCGCGCTGGTCCCAGACTTTCACCGCGCGGCGGTTGCGCGATTCGTGCTGGCCGATGCGTATGCCTTCAGGGTTGTAGCCATACGCCCCGAACGGGCTCGTGCCGCCGGTGCCGATCCACTTGTTGCCGCCCTGATGCCGGCCTTTCTGCTCTTCGAGGCGCTTCTTGAGCGTCTCCATGAGCTTCTCCCAGCCGCCGAGCGACTCGATGAGCTTCTTCTCGTCCTCGGTCAGATTCTTCTCGACGAGCTTCTTCAGCCACTCCTCCGGAATCATCACCGCGAGCGCGTCGACTTCGACGATGCCCTTGAAGTAGGCGGCGAACACGCGGTCGTAGCGGTCGAAATACTTCTCGTCCTTAACGAGGCACGTCCGCGCGAGGTAGTAGAAATCCTCGACGTAACCGAACGCCACCTCCTTCTGGAGCGCTTCGAGCAGCGTCAGGAACTCGCGGATGGAGGTCGGGACGCCGCCTTCTCTCAGCTTGAGAAAGAATTCGATCAGCATGGCTTATCGTGCGTCACGGGATCGGCGCGTCGCGCATTGGCGCTCCTCGCGATGACACCGCGCGGTCATTGCGAGGAGGAAGCAATATTCCGACGAAGCAATCTCGTGACGCACGTAATCACGTTTTCCGGCGCGACATGAACACCAGCCGCTCGAAGAGGTGCACGTCCTGCTCGTTCTTGATGAGCGCGCCGTGCAGCGGCGGCACGATCTTGTGCGTGTCCTGGCTGTGCAGCGCTTCGGGCGGAATGTCCTCGGCGACCAGGAGCTTCAGCCAGTCGAGGAGCTCGGAAGTCGAAGGTTTCTTCTTGAGCCCCGGCACCTCGCGCAGCTCGAAGAAGCGCTCGAGCGCGGTGCGCAGGAGCTGCTTTTTGAGTCCCGGGAAGTGCACGTGGACGATCTTCTCCATCGTCTCGTGGTCGGGGAAGCGGATGTAGTGGAAGAAGCAGCGGCGCAGGAACGCGTCCGGCAGCTCCTTCTCGTTGTTGCTGGTGATGACCACCAGCGGCCGGTGCTTCGCTTTCACGAGCTCCTGCGTCTCGTAGACGTAGAACTCCATGCGGTCGAGCTCGCGCAGGAGGTCGTTCGGGAACTCGATGTCCGCCTTGTCGATCTCGTCGATCAGCAGCACCGCGGGCGCCTCGGACGTGAACGCCTGCCACAGCATGCCCTTCACGATGTAGTTGCGGATGTCGTGGACCTTTTCGTCGCCGAGCTGGGAATCGCGCAGCCGCGACACCGCGTCGTATTCGTAGAGCCCGTGCTGCGCCTTGGTGGTCGACTTGATGTGCCACTCGAAGAGCGGGCGCTGAAGCGCGCGCGCCACTTCGATCGCGAGCAGCGTCTTGCCGGTGCCCGGCTCGCCCTTGATGAGGAGCGGACGCTCGAGCGTGATCGCCGCGTTCACGGCCATCATGAGGTCGTCGGTCGCGACGTACGTGTCGGTGCCTTCGAAACGCATCGGAATTCCTGAACCGGGAGGGAGGACCGAATTATAGCGCCGCGCGCTGGCCTACTTCCCCGCGGTCTTGCTCGCCGCGAGCCTGCGCTCGACGTCCGCGAGCTTGTCGCGAATGCGCGTGCCCACGTACATCTGAGGATGCGAAGGCTCGTAATTCTTTTCGCGTTCCCAGGTCTCGATCGCGGCGCGCGCCTTTTCGAACGCGCGCTCGAACGACCACGTCTCGCGCAGCGCCTGTCCGAACAGGGCCCGCGCAAGATAGGTCGCGTCGGAGGCGTACCCGCAGCCGAAGGACTTGCGGTCGGCGGCCGCCGCGGTGATCACCAGCGTGTGCTCGTCCTTGAGCGGCTCGATGAAGCCGCCGGAGTAGCAGGCGGACACGATGATGACGCGCCACTTGATGCCCGCTTCATCGAGCGCCGCCTTCACCACTTCCGGCGTTACCGGCGCCAGACGCAGCGGCCGGAAATCGACGGCGAGCTCGTGGTTCTCCGATCCATGCGACGTGAGATACAGCACCAGCACGTCTTCGTCGGCGTTCATGGCGCCGGCGACCTGGAGCAGCGTTTCGCGCAGGCTCGTCACGCTCGCGACCGGGAACTCGTCGATCGTCTTCGGATTGTTGACGAGCATCACCGTGCGGCCTTCGGCATCGAAGCGGTCCCGAAAGAGCGCGGCCAGCGCCCGGACCTCCTTCATGAACACGTCTTCGCCTGCATACAGCGCGGCGGCGACGAGATAGATGTCGGCTACGCCGGGCCGGCTCGGCTGGATGTCGGCGAGCGCGCGGTCGAGGGCCCCGTGCTGCGCGTAGAACGAGCTCTCCGCGGCCAGCGAGTGGAAGCTTCCGGTCGCGTAGCTCGCACGATCGTCGTAGCGCGGCACCCAGATCAAGCCGAGCGGTAGCCACAGCGACGGGAGCACGAGCACGACGATGCCCGCGACAGCCAGGCAGGCACGCGCGAGCGCGCCGCCGGAGACGAGCGTGATCGCCGCCAGCACGACCACCGCGCCCGACCACGCCATGGACAAGTAGTCGAAATACGACCAGTAGGCCTCCGTGAACGGCAGCCACTGCCACTGCGCGAGCAGGTACATGCCGGACGTGAGCACGGTGAAGTAAAGCCCCGTCGCGGCGAGCGCCACCGGCAGCCGCAGCAGCGCCGCGCCGGCATCGACCCGGGTCGCAGTCAAGCCGAGCGCGAGCACGAGCGGCACGAACATGAACGCACGCGGCAACTCGTACAGGTTGAGCTCGCCGTGGAAACCCACGAGCGCAAAGGCGAAGACGAAAAGCAGCGCGATATCGAGCGCGACGAGCAGCGCGAAAAGCTCCGGTGAGGGCTCGAAGTCGCGCGGGTCCGCCCGGCGCAGCGTGAAAAGCCGCCAGCCGCCGCGCAGCGCGCGCGCGAGCGCAGCGCCGAACGGCGAGCGGTGCGTGGCGTCAGCCAAGCCGGGCGAGATCGTCTTTCGCGTCGATGTCGACGATCACGCCGGGATCGTCGACTTCGATCAGCACGAGCTCGTCGCGGTGCCGCTCGAGCACCGCGCGCGCACCGGTGTCTCCGGAAAGCGCCGTGAGCTCGTTCGCCAACGACGCGGCGAACGCCACCGGGTGGCCGCGCGTGCCGTTATAGATCGGCGCGGCGACGCGCGCGCCGCCCGCGATCGCGTCCGCGAGCGCGCGCGCGGTCGCAGGTCGCACGCGCGGCATGTCAGCGAGCGCCACGACCCAGCCCGAGGCATCGCGCGCCGAGCCGACGCCGTGCGCAAGGCTGTGTCCCATGCCTTTTACCGCGTCCGCGCAGCGTATGACGTGGCAGCCCTCCTCTTCCAGCATGTCCGCGAGCGGGAAATCGCCCGGACGCACCACCGCGACGACTTCGAGCCCCGCGTCGCGCAGGTTACGCGCCGCATGCGCGGCGAGCGCGACGCCGTCCGGCAGCGGATGCAGGAGCTTGCCGCCGCCAAAGCGCGTGGCTGCGCCCGCGGCGAGCAGAACGGCGATCACCGGCTGTGTGCTCATCGGCCTGATTGTAGTTTGCGCGCACCGCTGCCTCTACAATCGTCATCCCGGGGCGAGGCCGGGATCCCGAACGCTCAACACGGGCGTTCGCCAAACTGCCACCGGAGAGACCTGATGCCGAAGTTCTGCGCGAACCTCACGCTGCTCTTCAACGAGCACTCGTTCGTCGACCGCTTCGCCGCCGCGGCCCGCGCCGGGTTCAAGGGCGTGGAGTACCTGTTCCCGTACGATTACGACAAGGACGAGCTGCGGGCGCAACTGGACAAGCACGACCTCGTGCAGGTGCTGCACAACCTGCCGGCGGGGGATTGGGCGAAAGGCGAGCGCGGCATTGCCTGCCATCCGGCACGCGTCGGCGAGTTCCAGGATGGCGTCGGCAAGGCCATCGAGTACGCCACCGTGCTCGGCTGCAAACAGGTGAACTGTCTCGCGGGCATCTGCCCCGACGCGCCCGCGGACCGGCAGCGCGCGGCGTTTGTCGCGAATCTGAAATTCGCGGCGCTGAAACTGAAGGAAGCCGGGATCAAGCTCCTGATCGAGCCCATCAACACGATCGACATCCCCGGCTTCTATCTCACGCGCTCCAAGCAGGCGCTGGAGCTGATCGAGGAAGTCGGCTCGGACAACCTGTTCCTGCAGTACGACATCTATCACATGCAGATCATGGAGGGCGATCTCGCCCGCACGATCGAGAAGAACCTCGCGCGCATTCCGCACATGCAGCTCGCGGACAATCCCGGCCGCAACGAGCCCGGTACCGGCGAGATCAACTACCCGTTCCTGTTCGAGCACATCGATCGCATCGGCTACACGGGCTGGATCGGGTGCGAATACAAGCCAAAGACAAAAACCGAAGACGGTCTCGCCTGGGTTCGCCCGTACCTGCAAGCTTGACTCGCCCTGATGCCGGGTCACAAAATCGCCCTACAACAAGAATTTCCCTTCTTCGGCAGTCAAATCAATCCTCTGGAGGATCAATGAAAGCATCACGCATCACGCTCGCGCTGGGCGCTGCATTCACCTTTGCCGTCGCGGCGCCGGCAGCGGCACAGCAACTGAAGCTCATGACCGGGCCGCAGGGCGGCTCCTGGTATCCGCTGGGTGGCGCGATTCAGAACATCATCGAGAAATCGATCCCAGGCACCTCCGTCCAGGTACTCCCGGGCGCGGGCATCTCGAATGTCGTCGGCGTGCAGACCGGCAAGGCCGATCTCGGCTTCGGCAATGCCGTGTCCTCGGTGGACGGCGTGAACGGCGCCGAGCCTTTCAAGGGCAAGCAGGACAACGTCTGCCAGCTCGGCACGTTGTACTTCCAGTACTTCCACGCGGTGGCGCTGGCTGATTCCGGCGTGCGCACGATGGGCGACGCGAAGGGGAAGGCGCTCACGACGCAGCAGAAAGGCAACACCGGCGAGCAGATGACGCGCCACGCGCTCGAAGTCTACGGGCTCAACTACGGCGGGCTTTCGAAGGTCAATTTCGGCAACTACACCGATTCGGTGGCGCAACTGAAGGACGGCCATGCCCAGGTCTTCACGCTGATCACGACCGTGCCGGCCTCCTCGGTGATGGACCTCGCCTCCGCGCGCGAGATCCGCGTGCTCGAGTTCCCCGAAGACAAGTTTCGCGCGCTGCAAAAGATCAACAAGGGCTACGACAAACGCATCATCAAGGCCGGCAGCTATCCGAAGCAGGACAAGGATATCCAGACGATCGGCACCTGGACGCACCTCGTCGCGAGCTGCAAGCTGCCGGAACAGCTCGTCTACAACATCACCAAGGCGCTCGCGACCAACGTCAATAACCTCGGCAACGTGGTTTCCGCGGTGAAAGGCCTGACGGTGAAAGACATGGCGACCGACGTGGGCGTTCCGTATCATCCCGGCGCGCGCAAGTTCTACCAGGAAGCCAAAGCGCTGTAACGCGATGTGAAGAGCAGCGGCGCGAGTGAAATCGCGCCGCTGCTTTTTTGTTTCAGGGGGACGCATGACGGTCGCTCGCGCGCTCAAGCAGATCACGGCGCTCATTGCCGTGTCGATGTCGCTCTACCACCTGACGATCGCGTTCATCGGCGCGCCGCAGCAGTTGTTCTTCCGCAGCACGCATCTGCTGTTCGCGCTGCTGCTCGTATTTCTCATGTATCCCACGTTTCGCGGCACGGCGGCCGGGGCACAGGAACACATCCGTGACGACGCCGGCGGCAACGCGCCGGCCGTCGAGGCGCGGCCTTCATGGATCGACGCGCTGTTCATCATCGCGTCGTTCGTCACCATCGGCTACGTGTGGGTCAATCACGAGCACCTGCTGACCCGCTTCGTCTTCGTCGAAGATCCGACGGCGACGGAGCTCGTGCTTGGCGGCATATTCACGCTGATCGTATTGGAAGCGACGCGGCGCATCATCGGCTGGGCGCTGCCCGTCACCGCGATCCTGTTTCTCGTCTATGCCTTCGCGGTCGCGAAGACGCGGCCGGAGCAGATCATCGAGATCATGTATCTGACGACCGAAGGCATTTTCGGGCAGACGCTCGGCGTATCGGCCGCATACGTGATCCTTTTCGTCGTGTTCGGCGCGTTCATGGAGCGCACCGGCATCGGCCAGCTCTTCATGGACTTCGCGTTGTCGCTCACCGGTCATCAGGCCGGCGGCCCCGGAAAAGTCGCGGTCGTCAGCTCGAGCCTCTTCGGCACGGTGTCGGGCAGCGCCGTCGCGAACGTCCTGGTGGATGGTCCGATCACGATTCCGCTCATGAAGCGCACCGGCTTTCGGCCGGCGTTCGCAGCCGCCGTGGAATCGGTGGCCTCCACCGGCGGGCAGATCATGCCGCCGATCATGGGCGCGGCCGCGTTCGTCATGGCCGAGTTCCTGGCCGTGAGCTACTTCCAGGTCACGCTGTGGGCGCTCATCCCGGCGCTGCTGTACTTCGTGGCGGTGTTCTTCGCGGTTCACTTCGAGTCCAAGCGCGTCGGCTTGCGCGGGTTGCCACGTTCGGAGATCCCGCGTCTGGGCCAGGTGATGCGCGAGCGCGGCCACCTCTTCATACCGCTGGTCGTCATCCTCGGCGGCCTCATCATGGGATACAGCGCGCCGCTCTGCGCCCTCGCCGGGACGATCACGTGCATACCGGTCGCCATGCTGCGCAAGGGCACGCGCGCCACCATCAAGTGGAGCACGATCTGGTACGCGCTGGAGGACGGCGCCAAGAACTCGATCGCGGTCGCGCTCGCCTGCGCGTGCGCCGGGATCATCATCGGGGTCATCACCCAGACGGGCGCGGCCATCAACTTCACGGCGGTCGTGCTGGGGCTCGCGCAGGAGATGCTCCTGCTCGCGCTGATCCTGACGATGCTCGCGGGCATCATCCTCGGCATGGGCATGCCGACTACGCCGGCGTACATCGTGATGGTGTCGCTGCTCGTGCCGGCGATCATCAAGCTCGGCGCGATCCCGCCCGCGGCGCACATGTTCGCCTTCTACTTCGCGATCCTTTCCGCGATCACCCCGCCGGTTGCGCTTGCCGTGTACGCCGCGGCCGGTATCGCCAAGGCGAACCTGTGGCAGGCGGGCTGGATGGCGGTGCGCGTCGGCGCCGCGGGTTTCATCGTACCGTTCATGTTCATCTTCGAGCCTTCGCTGCTCATGATCGGCGAGTGGCACCTCATCCTGCATTCCACTTTCACGGCCACGGTGGGCACGATCTGCCTCGCTGCCGGCCTGTTCGGCTATCTGTTCCGCGAAGCCCGCATGTGGGAACGCGCCGCTCTCGTGACTGCTGCCGTGCTGCTGATCAAGCCGGGACTGGTTACCGATCTCATCGGCGCGGCGCTGCTCGCGATCGTGGTGCTCGTACAGCTCGCAAGCCGCCGCGCGGCAACCGCAGCAGCGGCAGCCACCCAAGTGAAGCAAACAGGAGAAGCGTCATGAGCAACATCGGATTCATCGGCCTCGGCATCATGGGCAAGCCCATGGCGCTCAATCTCATCAAGGGCGGGCACACCCTCTACCTCAACAGCCGCAGCGGCGTGCCGCAGGAGCTGACCGCGGCGGGCGGCAATGCCTGCGGCAGCGCGAAGGAAGTCGCACAGAAAGCGGACGTGATCATCACGATGGTCCCGGATACGCCGGACGTCGAGAAGGTGCTGTTCGGCGAGGCTGGCGTGGCCGAAGGCCTCACGAAAGGCAACATCGTCGTGGACATGAGCTCGATTTCACCCATCGAGACCAAGAAGTTCGCAAAGCGCGTGAACGAGCTGGGCTGTGAGTACGTCGATGCGCCGGTCTCGGGTGGCGAGGTCGGCGCCAAAAACGCGGCGCTCACGATCATGGTCGGCGCGAACGAGGCAGCGTTCGAGAAGGTGAAGCCGCTCTTCGAGCTCATGGGCAAGAACATAACGCTCGTCGGCGGCAACGGCGACGGCCAGACCACGAAAGTCGCGAACCAGATCATCGTCGCGCTCAACATCGAAGCAGTGGGCGAGGCGCTGCTCTTTGCCTCCAAGGCGGGCGCCGACCCGGCGAAAGTCCGTCAGGCGCTGATGGGCGGTTTCGCGGCCTCGCGCATCCTCGAAGTGCATGGCGAGCGCATGATCAAGCGCACGTTCGATCCCGGTTTCCGCATCGAGCTCCACCAGAAGGACCTCTCGCTCGCGCTGTCCGGCGCGCGCGCGATGGGCCTGTCGCTGCCGAACACCGCGACCGCGCAGGAGCTTTTCAATGCCTGCGTCGCGAACGGCGGCGCGAAATGGGACCATTCCGGTCTGGTGAAGGCGCTCGAGCGCATGGCGAATCACGATGTTGCGAAATAGAACGGCACTGGTGACCGGCGCGACGGGCGGTATCGGCGAAGCCTTCGCGCGGGCGTTCGCAACCGCCGGCTGCAACGTGGTGTTCAACGGCTTCGGCGACGGGGCCGCGATCGATAAATTCAAGGCAGAGCTCGAAAGCCATGGCGGCGGCGTCCTCTACCACGCTGCCGACAATGCGAAGCCCGCGGAAATCACCGCGATGGTTGAAGCCGCGCGCTCGCGATTCGGCGCGATCGATATCGTCGTCAACAACGCCGTGACGCGCTATTTCGCGCCGGTCGAGGAATTCCCGGCCGAGAAGTGGGATCTCGCGTTGGCCGTGAACCTGTCGGCCGCGTTTCATACGATCCGCCTTACGCTGCCCGGGATGAAGCAGCGCAACTGGGGCCGCATCATCAACATGGCCTCGATCCATGCGACGAACGTCGTGCCGAACCGCGTGGATTACGTCACCACGAAACACGCGATCGTGGGTTTGACGCGCTCGGTTGCGCTGGAGGTCGCGCCGACCGGCGTCACCTGCAACGCGCTCTCGCCGGGGCTCGTGCTCACACCCAACTGCGAGCGCCAGATCGCGCAGAAGGTCGCCGAAGGCAAGACGCGTGAGCAGGCGATCAAGGAGATGCTGGACATCCGCCAGCCGAGCCGGCGCATGATCATGCCGGCGGAAGTTGCGCAGCTCGGCCTGTTCCTGTGCAGCGACGCCGCGGCCAACATCAATGGCGCCGACCTGCCGATCGACGGCGGCTGGGCGGTGCAGTAGGGTGCGCGGATAGCGCACCGTCCCGCAGTGACGTAGTGGCGCGCTGACACCGCACCGGGTCTACGCACGATGTCCGCACGACAGCGCGAGCTTCCAATCCATTCCAGCGCGGAGCTCGGCCGCCTCTCCAGCGCCGAGCTCTGGCGGTTGCTCCTCGGCGATGAAGATCGCGTACACCGTGACGTGATCGACGAGTGCGCGCGCAGAGGCGACGAGATCCTCGATCTCGTCGACGACATGCTCCGCAAGGATTACTACTGGACCGACGATGTCGGCGAGGGCGAATCGTGGCTGCCGCTCCACGCCGCGATGATCCTTGGCCTGATGTCTTCCGAGCGCGCAGGCGATCTTCTCGTCGAGCTGCTGCGGCATACCGGCGTCGTCGAGACGAACGCGCTCGAGTGGATCGAAGGCGGATGGCCCGCGCTGTTCCGCAACAAGCCCGAGACGGTACTCGTGCAACTGCGCCGCGTCGCGGAAGATCGCTCACTCGACGCCAGCGTGCGCGCGCATGCCGCCGATTCGGTACTGGCGTATTGCGAGCAGGCATCGGATGACCGGCGTCTCGACGAGGCGCTCGCATGGGCAAGCCGCATCGCGTTCGCTGCGGATGAAGATCCGGATACCCGTGGCTTACTGGGCTGCACGCTGCTCGAGTTCGCGCGTCCGGAGCACCGCGCCCACCTGGAAAGCCTCACCGAGCTGCGGCTCGGCGCAAATCCATGGTTCGACATGTCCGGCGTCGAAGACGCCTACGCGACAGGCGGAGAGCCTCGCGAGTGGGACCGCTTCGCCGATCCATGGCAGTTCTACAGTGTCGAGTCGATCCTCGAACGCCAGCGCCGCTGGCTCGAGGAGGCGGCTGCGGAGCTGAACAGGTATGGCGAAGAGCCGGGTGAAACCTACGTGCGCGAGGAGCCGAAGATCGGCCGCAACGACCCGTGCCCCTGCGGCAGCGGGAAGAAGTACAAGAAGTGCTGTGGACGCGCAGCCTAGCGCGCGCGCCGCCAAAGCGGTGGCGGCCCTCCCGCGGGACTAAGCCAGGACTTCCCAGCGGAAGAAGCGCCACGCGAACACCGTGCGCGAGACCGCGCGCCTGCCCGCTTTCTCCGAATGCAGGATGGCGAGGTGCTTCAGGAGCTCGATGTTCTGCTTGGGCTCGCGGGGTGCGAAGTAGACCTCGTTCGCCGACGGCACCGCGACAATGACCTCGCCGCCGAACGCTTTCGCTTGCCGGTTCCAGAACGCGCCATCGAGCATCGTCAACGGCTCGAGCCCTCCGCCCTCTCCCACGGCGCCCAGCCAGCGTTCGGGCCACGCGACCCCGATCTTGGGATAGAGCCGCCGGAAGTTCGCCACCGCCAGCGTCGGAAGCTCTTCGCGCTGAAGGTTGAGCCGCTTGAGATCGCGCACGCGCATCGCGAGCATGAACTGCGGATCCTCGAAGACGTACCGGAGCTGCAGGTCTCCCACGAAATGATCGAACACGAGCGCGTTGTCCGGCGATGATTTGGGATCCGGCCTGAACACCACCGGCTCGATCTTCTGTACCGGCCGCGATTTCGGATCCGACTGATTCGAGCGCACGAGCGCGACCACGTAGTCCTTCGTGCGCGGCAGCGGGTCCTTCGACTGCCCGGCGCGAGCGCCCGTGGCGGCCCACGCCGCCGCGCTGGCGGCCGCGCGCAGCACGGCCCTTCGTCCTCGATCGACCATTCGACTATGTAAGTAGGGTCAGACCCGATTTTCCGTCAGATAACATCCGTTTTGATACAGACCTCTGGAAACTCGAGTCTGACCCCATTTACATGACCCCATTTACAGCGCCGGTGCTGGCCCTCACCGCCGCCGCATGCTTCGGCGCGGCGCTCGTCATCGGCCAGTTCGGTCTCAGGCATGCCGCGCCGATCGCGGGCGCGACTGTCAGCATCACGTTCACGCTGGGCGTGTGTCTGGCGCTCTCGCCGTTTCTGCTGGAGCTCGACGCGTGGCACATCGGCGCGCTCGCGCTGTTCGCGCTGGTGGGCGTGTTCTATCCGGCGATCGTCACGCTTCTCACCTATGAGTCGAACCGCCAGCTCGGACCGACGCTGACCGGCGCAGTCTCGTGCACCGCGCCGCTTTTCGCGATGGCCGCTGCCGTCGCCTTTCTCGGCGAGCATCTGACGTGGACGCTCGGCGCCGGCGCTGCGGTCGTCATTGCGGGCCTGATGGTGCTTTCCACCCGCGCGCCGCTCAGGACTGCGCCCGGCTGGCGCCTCGTGCTGCCGCTTACCGGGGCTGCGTTGCGCGGCATCGCGCAGATGCTCACGAAGCTCGCACTGGGCCTGTGGCCCAGCCCTTTCGCTGCGGTGCTCGTCGGCTACGCCACCTCCGCCGCCTTTATGTGGGGCATCCACGCCGCTTCGGACGAGCAGCGCCTGCGCGTCGGCACGACCGGCGTTCTGTGCTTCGCGACGGTCGGCGCGCTGAACGGCGGCGCCCTCCTGCTGACGTATCACGCGCTCAACACCGGCAGCGTCGTGACGGTGTCGCCGATCGTCGCAACCTACCCGCTCTTCACGATGCTCTTCAGCGCGCTGTTTCTCAGAACGGAGACGCTCGGCATGCGCGCCATCGCAGGCGTGCTGCTCGCGATCGCGGGCGTCGCGCTCATCCTCACAGCGTGAGGTAGTATTGAGCAGGAAGTCTCCCCCATGAGCGCCGTCGTAGAACCCGTCCCCGTCGATTACGCGCGCCAGCGTGAGGTCGCCGCGGCGCTGCGCGCGTTCATGCCCGCGGAAGCCGTGCTGTTCGAGCGCGAGGACGTGCAGCCCTACGAGTGCGACGGCCTCTCGGCGTATCGACAGGTGCCGATGGTGGTCGCGCTGCCGCGCAACGAAGACGAGGTGCGGCGCATACTCGTGACCTGTCACGAGCGCCGTGTCCCGGTGGTCGCGCGCGGCGCGGGCACGGGTCTCTCCGGCGGGGCGCTACCGCTCGGAAACGGCGTGCTGGTGTCACTGGCGAAGCTGAAGCGCATCCTCGAGATCGATCCGGCTGCGCGCACCGCACGCGTCGAGCCCGGCGTGCGCAATCTCGCGATCTCCGAGGCGGCGGCGCCATACGGTCTCTACTACGCGCCGGACCCGTCGAGCCAGATTGCGTGCACCATCGGCGGCAACGTCGCCGAGAATTCCGGCGGCGTGCACTGCCTGAAGTACGGGCTCACCGTGCACAACATCCTGCGCCTGCGCGCGCTCACCATCGAAGGCGATACGCTCGAGATCGGCAGCGACGGCCTCGACGCGGCCGGCTACGACCTCCTCGCGCTGCTCACCGGCTCGGAAGGACTGCTTGCAGTCGTGACCGAAGTGAGCGTCAAGCTCCTGCCGCGGCCGGAGTGCGCGCAGGTCGTCATGGCCGCATTCGACGACGTCGAAAAAGCCGGCGCCGCGGTGGCGAACGTGATCGGCGCCGGGATCATCCCCGCCGGTCTCGAGATGATGGATCAGGCAGCGGCCGTCGCCGTCGAGCATTTCGTCCACGCCGGCTACCCGACGGACGTCGCGGGCATCCTGCTGTGCGAATCCGACGGCAATGCCGAGGAAGTGGCCGACGAGGTGCGGCGCGTCGAGGACATCATGGAAGCGAGCGGTGCGACGCTCATCCGCGTATCGCGCTCGGAAGCCGAGCGACTCAAGTTCTGGGCGGGCCGCAAGGCGGCGTTTCCGGCAGCGGGTCGGATCTCTCCCGATTACTATTGCATGGACGGCACGATTCCGCGCAGGCGGCTCGCGGACATGCTGCGCTTCATCACCGAGCTCGAGCGAAAGTACAGCCTGAGATGCGTCAACGTCTTTCACGCCGGGGACGGCAATCTGCACCCGCTGATACTGTACGACGCGAACAAGCCGGGCGAGCTCGAGCGCACCGAAGCGTTCGGCACCGAGATCCTCGAATTCTCGATCTCCATCGGCGGCACGATTACCGGCGAACACGGCGTCGGCGTGGAGAAGCTCAACCACATGTGCGTGCAGTTTCGCGACGCCGAGCTCGAGACGTTCCACGCGGTGAAGCGCGCGTTCGACGAGCACGGGCTCCTCAATCCGGGGAAGGCCGTGCCGACGCTGCACCGTTGCGCCGAGTTCGGCCGCGTGCACGTCCACGCGGGGCAGGAGAAGTTTCCGGAGCTGCCGCGGTTCTAGTACTGTGACCCATAGATCCGCCCAACTTCGTCACCCCCGCGCAGGCAGGGGTCCAGGCGAAACCCATTCTGGATTGCCGCCTTCGCGGGAATGACGAACGCAGCACGAACTTACGATTCGGCAGACTAGCTCGTGTGCCACGAGATCACCACGCCCTGCGACTTCGCTTCGCTACGCTCACGGCGAACGCGAGAGGCTCCTCGCGATGACCATTGAATCACTCGCGAGCATCATCCGCGATGCCGCTGCGCGTGGGACCCGGCTGCGCATCCGGGGCGGCGGCACGAAGGATTTCTATGGCGGCCGGCTCGAGGGCGAGATCCTCGACGCGCGGAGCTACAGCGGCATCGTCGACTACGAGCCGGCGGAGCTCGTCATCACTGCGCGCTCCGGCACGCCGCTCGCTGACATCGAAGCCGCGATGCGCGAGCGCCGGCAGATGCTCGCGTTCGAGCCGCCGCGCTTTGCATCCGGCGGCACGATCGGCGGGGCCATTGCCGCGGGATTGTCGGGTCCGCGCCGGGCGTATGCCGGCGCCGCGCGCGATTTCGTGCTCGGGGTGCGGCTCCTCGACGGCAAAGGCAACGACCTGCGCTTCGGCGGCGCGGTCATGAAAAACGTCGCCGGCTACGACGTCTCGCGGCTAATGGCGGGGGCGCTCGGCACGCTCGGCATGGTCACGGAAGTATCGCTCAAGGCGCTGCCGTTGCCGCCGATGGAAATCACGCTGCGGCAGGAGCGCTCGCAGGGCGAAGCGATCGCGCTCATTAACGACTGGGCGGGTAAGCCGCTCCCGATCACCGCGACGTCGCACTTTGCGAACGAGCTGCGGGTGCGGCTTTCGGGCGCCGAGTCGGCGGTGCGCGCCGCGCGCGCGCGGCTGGGGGGCGAAGAGCTCGCTGACAACGGAGCCGATTACTGGGCGCAGTTGCGGGACCATACTTTCGATTTTCTGAAGGCGACGCCGCTGTGGCGGCTCTCGGTGAAACCGACGACCCCGCCGCTGGAGCTGCCCGGTGTGCAACTGATCGAGTGGGGCGGCGCGCTGCGGTGGCTCGCCGGCGATTACGACGCCGCGGTCGTCCGAAACACGGCTGCGCGCGCCGGCGGACACGCCACGCTGTTCCGGGGCGGCGACAAGCAGGCGGGCGTCTTTCAGCCTTTGTCCGCAGCGCTGATGACCGTGCACCGCCGCCTCAAGGACGCCTTCGACCCGCAGGGGATCTTTAACCGCGGGCGCATGTACGCCGAGTGGTAACCAGGCGAGGAGACACGACCATGTCCGTCCCCATCCTAGGCATCGACGTCTACGGCACATTGATCGACACCCAAGCCATCGGCGCCGAGCTCGAACGGCACCTGCCCGGACGCGGTGCCGCTTTCGCGGCCGCGTGGCGCCAGAAGCAGCTCGAGTACACCTTCCGTCGCGCGGCGATGGAGCAGTACCGGGACTTCGACGTATGCACCGCCGCCGCGCTCGATTTCGTGACTGCGGCGTTCGGCGCAAAGCTCGGTGCGGCGGAAAAATCCGCGCTGCTCGAGCGCTACCGGCGGCTGCCCGCCTTCCCGGACGTGCTGCCGGCGCTGGATGGCTTGCGCGAGGCCGGTGCCCGGCTCCTCGCGTTTTCCAATGGTGTGCCGCAGAGCGTGCACGACGTGCTCGCGAGTGCGGGCATTCGCGACCTGTTCGAAGACATCGTCAGCGTGGACGAAGTGAAATCGTTCAAGCCAGACCCGGTCGTTTATCTGCACTACGTGCGGCGCGCGTGCGGGGCGTGCGATGAATGCTGGCTCGTGTCCGCGAATGCGTTCGACGTGATCGGCGCGGTTGCCGCGGGCATGCGCGCCGTGTGGGTCCAGCGCGATCCGGCGATCCCGTTCGATCCCTGGGAACTTCAGCCGACGGCGGTGATCCCTGATCTCTCGCGGCTCCTTGCAGCCGTGCAGGCGCCTCAGGGCTGATCCGACTTGCAAACCTCACTCGCCGATTTCATTCGAGACACGCCTGAAGGCCGCGAAGCCGACGCGATCCTCCGGAACTGCGTCCATTGCGGCTTCTGCACCGCGACCTGCCCCACGTACCAGCTGCTCGGCGACGAGCTCGACAGCCCGCGCGGGCGCATCTATCTCATCAAGCAGACGCTCGAAGGCAAACCCGTCACCGGAAAAACGCAGCTTCATCTCGACCGTTGCCTGACATGCCGCGCGTGCGAGTCGACCTGCCCGTCCGGCGTGCATTATTCGCGGCTTCTGGATATCGGACGCGAGGTCGTCGCAGCGCGCGTGAAGCGCTCGCCCGCGGCCGCGCTCCAGCGGCTGGCGCTGCGCAAGGTGATCCCCCACCCCGCGCTGTTCGGCGCGCTGCTGAGAATGGGGCAGCTCGCACGGCCGGTCCTGCCGCGTTCGCTCAAGAACAAGGTGCCGGCGCGCGTGGCGCCGCCAGGCCCGGTGCCGCGCGCCGCTCACGCGCGACAGATGCTCGTGCTCGCCGGCTGCGCGCAGCCGGCGCTCGCGCCCGCGACGAATGCCGCGGCAGCGCGCGTGCTCGACCGGCTCGGCATTGCGCTCAACGCTGCGCCCGAAGCCGGGTGCTGCGGTGCCGTGTCCTTTCACTTGGACGCGCAGGACGAAGCACGCGATTACATGCGGCGGAACATTGACGCCTGGTGGCCTCATATCGAGGGCGGCGCCGAAGCGATCGTGATCACCGCGACGGGCTGCGGCGTCATGGTCAAGGACTACGGGTATCAGCTCGCGCACGATCGCGCTTATGCGAGCAAAGCGCAGCGTGTCGCGGCGCTGGCGAAGGACATCGGCGAAGTCCTCTTGGGCGAGGCGGAGAAGCTCCGATTGCTGGTGTCCGGCACGCCACCCGCGCACCGGCGTATCGCGTTTCACGCGCCGTGCACGCTGCAGCACGGACTGCGGATGCGCGGCGAGATCGAAGCCCTGCTCGTCTCCGTCGGCTACGAGGTGCTGCCGGTGCGTGACGCGCACCTCTGCTGCGGCTCCGCCGGCACGTACTCGCTCCTTCAGCCCGAGCTCGCCCGGCGCCTGCGCGACGACAAGATCGAAGCGCTCACCGCGCACGCGCCGGACGAGATCGTCACGGCCAACATCGGCTGCCAGGCGCACCTCCAGAGCGCGACCGAGCACCGCATCCGCCACTGGATCGAGCTGATCGACGACAGGCTCTCATCGAGCTGACGCGGATTCGCGGCGTGATGCAGCGAACGGCGAACGCATAGTACTCACATGGCTGAACGCCTCGGACCTATTGTACTTTTCGATAAAGGCGCGTACGATCGTCCCGGATCCATTCACCAGGGGAACCGGATGCTGCAGATCTCGCGCCGTGCCGCGGCCGTCATCGAGAGTAGAGCGCGGCGTGTTCGCGCACCGGAGGAGCCCAAAGGCGTGTTCCTCGAGAGCACGCCGAACGTGCCGGTCTACGAGGAGGAGCTGTGGACGAGCCGGCAGCGCCAGGCGTCTTCGATACACGAAGTCTCCTATCGCGCGTGCTTCAAGCCACAGCTTCCCGCCTATTTCATCGAGCGGCTGAGCGACGACGGCGACGCGATTTACGACCCGTTCAGCGGCCGTGGCACGACCGCGGTCGAAGCCGCGCTGCGCGGGCGGCGCGTGGTGGCGAACGACATCAACCCGCTCTCTTCGATCTTCGCGCGGCCTCGCCTCGAAGTGCCGCACGTGAGCGAGGTCGACGCGCGTCTGAACGCGATCAATTTCTCGACGAAAGCCAAACCCGCCCTCGATCTCTCGATGTTCTATCACGCCGAGACCGAGCGCGAGCTGCTCAACCTGCGCGCCTATCTCAACGCGCGGCGGCGCTCGCGCAGCGAGGACGCGATCGACCGCTGGATCCGCATGGTCGCGACGAACCGCCTGACCGGGCACTCGCCGGGCTTTTTTTCGGTGTACACGCTGCCGCCCAACCAGGCGGTGACGGCGGAAGGCCAGATCAAAATTAACCGCCGTCTAGAGCAAAAGCCGCCGTACCGCAACGTGCGCGAGCTGATCCTGAGAAAATCGGTGCAACTGCAAAGCGGTCTCACCGACGCCGACCGCGAGCGGCTGCGCCGCGCCGCGCGACACGCGAAGTTTCTCGAGGCTTCGGCGGACGCAACGCGGGCCATTGCCTCAGACAGCATTCAGCTCACCGTCACCTCGCCGCCGTTTCTCGACGTCGTGCAATACGCCAAGGATAACTGGCTGCGCTGCTGGTTCAACGGTCTCGACGCCGACGAAATCGGCCGGCGCATGACGATCATGCGCAGCGTCGCCGAATGGGCGATCGCGATGAAGGCGGTGTTCTCTGAGCTGCAGCGGATCACGCGCCCCGGCGGCTGGGTCGCTTTCGAAGTCGGCGAAGTGCGGCGCGGGGAGGTGCGGCTCGAAGAGATCGTCGCGCCCATCGGCATCGAGACCGGGTTCGATTGCGAGGCCGTCCTCATCAACGCGCAGCAGTTCACCAAGACGGCGAACATCTGGGGGATCAGCAACAACCGCCTCGGCACCAACACGAACCGCATCCTGATCTTCCGCAAGCCCGCGTAGCACCCGCGTTCGTTTTACAATTGCCGCGCCGGCCTGGAGCCGGCGCGCCGCATCTCCTCCCCTGTTCCGAACGTCCGAGCGAGCTCGTGCCGATCGATTACGAGAACTCATGAATCGCGCCATGGCCGGTTCAAACTCGCCGCTGGAGCGCCGCATCATCGATGCCGGCCCGGCGCGTATCGAGTACTTCGCGCAAGGCGGCGGCCCGCTCGTGATCCTGCTGCCTTCGCTCGGGCGCGGCGCCGCCGACTTCGATGCCGTTCGCCCGCGCCTCGCTGGATCGTGCCGCGTCGTGACGCCGGAGCCGCGCGGCATCGGCGCGAGCACCGGTCCCCTGAGCGCCATCACGCTGCATGATTTCGCGCGCGACGTGGCCGCGGTGATCGAGCACGAAAGCGGCGGTCCCGCGCTGATCGGCGGACACGCGTTCGGCAACTTCGTGGCACGCACCACCGCGACCGACCGCCCGGATCTCGTGCGCGGCGTCGCGCTGCTGGGGGCGACGCACGTATGGCCGGTGCCGGCGGACGTGCGCGAATCGATCATGACAAGCAGCGATCTTTCGTTGCCCCGGGAAGCGCGTCTCGCGGCCCTGCGCCACGCGTTCTTCGCGCCGGCGAGCGACGCCAGCGTCTGGCTCACCGGCTGGCACCCGGAGACGAAGAAGGCGCAGCGGGTCGCGACCGACGCCACGCCGCAGGCCGAATGGTGGCAGGCCGGCAACGTGCCGATCCTGGACGTGCAGCCGGAAAACGACGTGATGATTCCGTCCGAGGCGATATCGCGCTACCGCGACGATCTCGGCGAGCGCGTATCGATCGTTCGTATTCCGAATGCAGGCCACGCCCTGCTCCCCGAGCAACCCGAGGCCGTGGCGCAAGCCCTGCTCGATTTCGTTCGCAAGCTCTTCCCAACGCCATGAAACTCTACTGGTCGCCGCGCTCCCCGTTCGTCCGCAAAGCGATGGTGTGCGCGTACGAGGTCGGCATTGCCGATCGCATCGAGAAGGTCTACGCGCTGGTGTCGATGACGCAGGTGAATCCCGACGTGCTGCGGGTGAATCCGGTTGGCCGGATACCGGCGCTCGTCACCGACGCGGGCGACGTGCTCTACGACTCGAACGTGATCTGCGAGTACTTCGATGCCGAGCTCGGCGACTCGAGCTTGTTTCCGCAGGACAAACCGGAGCGCTGGCTCGCGCTGACACGCCTCGCGCTCGCGGACGGCATGCTGGAAACCGGCGTACTGTGGCGCAGCGAGCGCGTCAAGCCGTCCCCCCAGCAGTCTTCGCCGACGATCCTCGCCTACGAGCGCAAGATCACAAGCGCGCTGGATGCAATCGAGAACGCGACGCCGGCGCTGGATCCGGACTACGTCGGCATCGGCGACATCGGCCTTGCGGTCGCGCTCGGCTATCTCGATTTCAGATTCGTCGACATCGATTGGCGCGCGCGCGTGCCGCGAACGGCGAGATGGTTCGAGACGTTCAGCGCGCGGCCGTCCATGCAGGCGACCGTGCCCTACGAGGAATAAAGCATTGCCGAAATCCGATCTCACCCGTTTCTTGAGCCCCCGCGGCATTGCGATCGTCGGGGCATCGAACGACCTCACGCGCATCGGCGGGCAGCCGATCCGGCTCCTGACCGAGTACGGCTACGCGGGCAAGGTCTATCCGGTCAATCCGAAATACGATGAGATCAAAGGTCTGCCCTGCTATTCGAGCGTAAGCGCGGTACCGAAGCCTTGCGACGTCGCGCTCGTGGCTTTGGCGGCGCCGCACGTGCCCGGTGTGATCGAGGAATGCGGCCGCGCCGGTATTCCGTACGCGCTGGTGCTGTCGGCCGGCTTCCATGAGATCGGAGAGAAAGGCGCGCAGCCGCAGGCCCAGCTCGAACAAGCCATCCGCACGAGCGGCGTGCGCGTGAACGGGCCGAACTGCCTCGGCATGCTCAATCTGAACGCCGGTCTCAGGAACGGCTTCGGCGGCACGCTCGCGCTGAAGACGCTCAGGCCCGGACCGATCGCGATGGTCACACAATCGGGCGGATTCGGCTTCGCCGTGCTTGCCATCGCGGCGTACTACGGCGTCGGCATGAGCTACGCGATCTCGACGGGCAACGAGACCGATCTCACGGCGCTCGACTGGCTCGAGGCAGTGCTCGAGCTACCCGACGTCGAGGTGGTCGTCACCTTCCTGGAAGGCATCAGCGACGGCCGGCGATTGACGGCGATCGGCGAGCGTGCGATGGAGCTCGGCAAGCCGATCCTGGTCTGGAAAGTCGGCAATACCGACGCGGGGCGGCAAGCGGCGGCGTCGCACACCGCGCGTCTCACGGCCGGTTACGAGCTCTATCGCGCCGCATTCCGACTGGGCGGCTTCATCGAAGTGCGCGATATCGACGATCTCGTCGACATCTGCAAGGCGTTCGGCGGGCGCAAGCTGCCGAAGGGCAATCGCGTCGCCATCGCCACGCTTTCCGGCGGCGCCGGCGTCCTGCTCGCCGACCGCTGCACCGAGGAGGGTCTGACGCTGCCGCCGCTGGACGATTCCACGGTGAAGACCCTGCGCGAGTTCGTGGCCCCGTTCGCGACGGTCGCAAACCCCGTCGATGCCACGCCTCAGGGATACAACGACAACTACGCCTCGTACAACCGCCTGCTCTCGGCGGTGATCGCGGATCCGAACATCGATTCGGTCATCGCGCGCTCCCCGCGCGGCGCCGCCGCGAAGGTCTGGGCCGCGAACTTCGTCGAAATGCTCGAAGCAGTGGACAAGCCGGTGCTCGTCAACTGGCCGACTTCGCCCGACGACAATGCGGACGTGGTCGAGCTGCTCGAGAAGAATCACGTTCCGGTCATCATGGCGCCCGGACGCACGGCGCACGCACTCGCCGCCTTGAACACCTACGCCCGCGCGCGTGAGCGTCACGCGGCGAACCGCAAGCGAGCCGCATCGCGTGCGATTGCGCCGCAGAAGCTCGACCTGCCGCAAGGCGCGGGGACGCTGGGCGAGCACCGCTCCAAGGCACTGCTGCGCGCGTACGGCGTGCCCGTCGTCGAAGAGGCGCTGTTGCGCCCGGATGCCATCGAAAGCCTCGTCGCTTCGCCTTTAACCTTTCCGCTGGCGGTCAAGGTCGAGTCGGCGGATATCCCGCACAAGACCGAGGCCGGCGTGGTCCGGCTGGGCATCGCCGACCTCGAAGGTCTAAAGCGCGCGACGCGCGAAGTTCTGGCGGCGGCACGGGGTTATCGCACGGACGCGCGAATCGACGGCGTGCTCGTGCAGCAGATGGCGAGCGGGCTCGAAGTGATCGTCGGCGCGGTCAACGATCGCTTTTTCGGTCCGGTCGTCGCGTTCGGTCTGGGCGGGATCTACACCGAGCTCCTGAAGGACGTAACGCATCGCTTTGCGCCGTTCGACGTCGAAACGGCCAGGGAGATGATCGGCGAGATCAAGGGTGCCGCACTGCTCAGGGGCTATCGCGGCCAGCCGGCGCTGGATACCGACGCACTGGCGGACACGTTGTCGCGCGTGTCGCTGCTCATCTCGGATCACGCCGAGCGCATCGCTGAAATCGACGTGAATCCGCTCTTCGTCCGGCCGGTGGGCCAGGGCGTGCTCGCCGCGGACGCGCTCGTGGTACGCAAGGAAGCGAAATGAGGATCATCGCAGTAACCGTCGCCGCAGTCGTTGTCGCTTCGGCGGCTCACGCGCAAACCTATCCCGCGAAGCCCATTCGTCTCGTCGTCGGCTTTCCAGCGGGCGGTCCGACCGACATCGTTTCGCGCACGCTCGCGCCGAAGCTCACCGAGGCGCTCGGACAGGCCGTGGTCGTGGACAATCGCGCCGGCGCAGGCGGCGTGATCGCAACCGAGCAGGTCGCGAAATCGCCGCCTGACGGATACACGCTGCTCATGGGCACCATCGGGGGCATCGCCGTATCGATGAGCCTTCACCCGAACCGCGGCTACGACACGCTGCGCGACTTCGCGCCCATCACGCAGGCCGTCACCGTGACGAACCTGCTGGTCGTGCATCCGACGGTGCCGGCGAAAACCGTGAAGGAGCTCCTCGCGATCGCGCGCTCGAAACCGGGGCGGCTCAACTACGCGTCGTCGGGCAACGGCACGGTGACGCATCTCGCGGGCGAGCTACTCAAGCTGATGGGCAAAGTGGATATCGTGCACGTGCCGTTCAAGGGCGGCGCCCCGGCGCTCACCGCGCTCATCTCCGGCGAAGTGGACATGAGCTACGAGAACAGCCTCGTCGTCACGCCGCACGTCAAGGCGGGCAAGGTGAAGGCGCTGGCAGTCACCGGCTCGAAGCGCTCGCGGTTGCTGCCGGAGCTGCCGACGATCGCCGAAACGCTCCCGGGCTACAACGCGAGCGGCTGGTACGGGCTCTTCGCGCCGGCGGCGACACCGAAAGCGGTGATCGCACGCCTCCACACCGAAGCTGCGAAAGCGCTGCGGCTGCCCGACGTCGTACGCACGCTGTCGAGCCAGGGTGCGGAACCGGTGGGCAACACGCCCGAGGAGTTCAGCGCGTTCGTTAAATCCGAGATCGAGAAGTGGGCGAACCTCGTCAAGGTCGCGAAGATGAAGACCGACTGATGGCAGGGGAAGCTTTTCTGGATTCCCGCCTGCGCGGGAATGAAGCACGCGCTCGGCGTAGCAGCGTGCAATGGATGGCGCAAACGCTGGGCGACGTGCTGACCCGCAGCGCCGGGCTGTTTCCGGACGAGGAGGCGCTGGTCATCGGCGGCGGCCGCCTGACATACGCGGAGCTGCAGGCGCACGTCACCGAAATGGCCGGGGGTCTTCGCGCGCTGGGTATAAAGCGCGGCGATCACGTCGCCGTGTGCATGGGCAACACGCTCGAGTGGGTCGTTTTCTTCTACGCGGCCGCGACCCTCGGCGCCGTCACGGTTCCGGTCAATACGCGCTTCAAGCCGGACGAGATGGCCTACTGCCTGAAGCAGGCGGACGTGAAGCTGCTCTTCGTCGCCGATCGTTTTCTCAAGATCGACTTCATCGCGATGCTGCGGGAGATCTGTCCTGCCATCGATACGGCGCTGCCGGATCCGGCGTTTCCGAAGCTCGCCAATGTCATCGTCGCCGGCGACGAGATCCCGCACGCGGCGCTCTCCGTCAAAGAGATGCTGGCGCTCGGTGCGACGTGGGACGAACCCGATTTCGACGAAGTGATCCCGGGGGACGTGCTGCTCATGCAGTTCACGTCGGGAACGACCTCGTATCCCAAAGGCGTGATGCTCACGCACGACAACATGCTTCGGAACGCAGCGTATGTCGCGGAGCGCTTCGACCTCAGACGCGCCGACCGCTACTACAGCGCACGGCCGTTCTACCACGTCGCCGGCACGACCCTGTCGCTGCTCGCGGCGCTGGCGGTCGGCGCGTGCCTGCTGTCCTCGCCCTCGTTCGATCCGGAGGAAGCGCTGCGCGTCATGTCGCGCGAGCGCTGCACGCACACCTCGGGCAACGACACGATGTTCCTGATGATGGTCAACCATCCGCGCTTCGCCGAGCATCCGCTCAGCTTGCGCGGCGGCTGGGCGTCCGCCGGCGCGGAAGTCTCCCGCAGAACCGTCTCGGAGATGGGTATGACGGGACTCTGTCACGCGTACGGTCTGTCCGAAGCCTCGCCGAACGTCTCGATGTCGTGGCACGACGATGATCTGGAGAAGCGCGTGACCGGCTGGGGCCATGTGCTCGAAGCGCTCGACGTGCGGATCTGCGATGCCGACACCGGGCGCGACGTGCCGTGCGGGGCCGCGGGCGAGATCCTCGTGCGCGGCTGGAGCATCATGCAGGGCTACTACAAGATGCCGGAGCAGACGGCGAAGGCGATCGATGCGGAGGGCTGGCTCCACACCGGCGACCTCGGGATCATGGACGACGACGGACGGCTCAGGTTCGTCACGCGTTCGAAGGACGTTTTCAGGGTCGGCGGCGAGAACGTCGCGCCGGCGGAAGTCGAAGACGTCCTGCACCGCCACCCGAAGGTGAAGCAGGCCCAGGTGATCGGCGTGCCGGATGCGCGGCTTCAGGAAGTGCCCGCGGCCTACGTGATCCTGAAAGACGGCCAAAGCGCCTCGCCCGCCGAGATCATCGAGTGGAGCAAGCCGCGCATGGCGAACTTCCGCGTGCCCCGCTTCGTGAAGATCGTGGACACGTTCGAAAACATCGGCATGACCGGCAGCGCCAAGGTGCAGAAGAACAAGTTGCGCGCGCAGGCGCTGATCGATTTTGGTCTGGCAGAAGAATCGAAGGAGCAAGAGCATGCAAAGCTTGGCTGAAGCATCGCCGCTCGGGACCTATCTCGAGCATCTGAAAAAAGGCGAACTCGCGTATCAGGTGACCGGCGACGGGAAACCCGTGTTCTTTCCGCGCGCCGTGGCGCCGGTCACCGGCGGGAAGCTCGACTGGCGCGTGTCCAAGGGGCTCGGCACCGTGTACTCGACGACGGTCGTCTATTACAAGGGTGAGGCGCCGCTCAACGTCTCGTTAATCGACATGGACGAGGGCTTTCGTCTCATGAGCCGGGTCGAGGATATCGACGCGATGAACGTGAAGATCGGGATGCGCGTGAAGTTCCGCGTGCATCCGGGCGACGAGAAGCAGCCGCCCTATCCGGTGTTCACTCCGGAGGCCGCGAAATGAGATTGAAACGAGGCAGTGTAGCGGTCGTCGGCGCGGCCGAATCCGATCTGGGGCTGGTGGCGCCGCACACGAGTCCGCTCGACCTGATGGCGCAGGGCACGATCCGCGCCCTCGAGGACGCAGGGCTGAAGCTCTCCGACGTCGACGGCCTGTTCGCGGCTGCGACGCAAGTGCGCATGGGCCCGATGGCGCTGGCCGAATACCTGCGGATCAAACCGCGGTTCTTCGACGGCACGATCATCGGCGGCTCGTCGTTCATGACGCACGTCGCGCACGCGCAGGCCGCGATCGAGCATGGGCTCTGTGAAGTCGCCGTGATCGCGTATGGCAGCACGCAGCGCTCGGTCTCGCGCGCCGCGGCCTCGCCGCGCGAATACAACTATTACGAGTCGCCGTACCGGCCGATCCTGCCGATCAGCGCATACGCGATGGCCGCGGCGCGCCACATGCACCAGTTCGGCACCACACGCGAGCAGCTTGCCGAAGTCGCGGTCGCGGCCCGCAAATGGGCGCTCATGAACCCGAAAGCGTGGGAGAAAGAACCGCTCACGATCGAGCAGGTACTGAACGCCCGCATGGTCTCCTACCCGTTCACGGTGCGCGACTGCTGTCTCGTAGTCGACGGCGGGGGCGCTATCGTGCTCACCTCCGCGGCGCGCGCGAAGTCGCTGAAGAAGAAACCGGCGTATGTTCTCGGCGTCGGCGAAGCGCTCAGCCACGCGACGATCTCCAACATGCCGGATCTCACCGTCACGGCAGCGGCGGAGTCGGGGCCGAAAGCCTTCGCGATGGCGAAGCTCGAGCCGGCGGACGTCGACATGCTCTCGCTCTACGATGCCTTCACCATCACGCCGATCCTGTTCCTGGAAGACCTTGGCTTCTGTCCCAAGGGCGAAGCCGGACGCTTCGTGTCCGACGGGGCGATCGCGCCGGGCGGCAAGCTGCCGGTGAACACGAGCGGCGGCGGCTTGTCGTACTGCCATCCCGGTATGTACGGCCTGCTCGTGATGATCGAGGCGATCCGCCAGGTCCGCGGCGAGTGCGGCGAGCGGCAGGTGCCGGACTGCAAGGTCGCCCTCGCCCATGGCAATGGCGGCGTACTGTCGAGTCAGTGCACCGTCATCTTCGGCTCGGAGGACGCGTTGTAGTACTGTCCGCGGTAAGGACCGCGTATCGCCCGCGACTAACGGGCGGATATCGGCGGCAGGGGCCGCCGCGCAAACGTCTGACAGGAGGACCCATGAACCGACGCACGTGGTTACAGAGCCTCGTCGCAGCAGCCGCCGGTGGACTGACCGGCGCCACACAGGGTGCGGCCGCGCCGCCCTCGCGCGAGGTGGAAGCGCTGCAGAAGAACTGGCGCACGCTGCTCGCCGCCGGTATTACGCCGCCCGCGCCGACCGAAAAGGTCAACCTGTCCAAGGACGAGTGGCGCAAGCGCCTTGATCCGGCCGCATACAAGGTGCTGCGCGAGGAAGGCACCGAGCCCGCCGGCACGAGTCCGCTCAACAACGAGAAGCGCGCCGGCGTGTACGCCTGCCGCGGCTGCGATCTCCCGCTCTTTACCTCCGGCATGAAGTTCGACAGCGGCACCGGATGGCCGAGCTTCTTCACGACCATTCCTGCCGTGTTCGAGACCAAGACGGACTTCCACCTCATCTACCCGCGGACCGAGTATCACTGCGCGCGCTGCGGCGGCCATCACGGACATGTCTTCAAGGACGGTCCGAAGCCGACGGGTCTGCGCTACTGCAACAACGGCCTGGCCCTCAAGTTCATTCCGAAGAGCGCGAAAGCGTAAGGATCGGCGCGGCCCGTCCAGCGGGCCTGAGACCTGCTTAGGGAGTCGCGCGCGGTACCGCGCGTCTCCCCGGGAGGAAGAGCATGCACGCTGCAGCCCGTATCGCGCCGCGGCCGGAGCGCACCGGCCGCTATGCCGAAGTCAGGCAGCGCACCGAGTCGTTGTGCGCGCCGCTCGAGACCGACGACTACCAGGTGCAGAGCGTCGTCGACGCGAGCCCGCCGAAGTGGCATCTCGCCCATGTCACGTGGTTTTTCGAGACGTTCCTGCTCAAGCCGTTCGCGGCCGGGTATCGGCCGCTGGACGCCCGCTACGAGCGCATTTTCAACTCCTACTACAACACTATCGGGCCGTTTCACCCGCGCGGCGAGCGTCATACGCTGTCGCGGCCAACGGTGAAGGAGGTGTACGAGTACCGCGCGCACGTCGATCGGGAGATGGCGCGGCTCGTTCACGCGTGTGCGCCGGGCGAACGCGCCGTCGCCGAAAACCGCATCGAGCTCGGCCTGCATCATGAGCAGCAGCACCAGGAACTGCTGCTCATGGACATCAAGCGCAATTTCTTCGCGAACCCGCTGTACCCGGTCTACAGCGCGGTCGCCGCTTCTCCCGTGGGCGACGCACCGCCGGCGCGATGGCTGGAGTTTTCCGGCGGCATCCGGGAGATCGGACACGGGAGCAGCGCGTTCGCGTTCGATAACGAGCAGCCGCGCCATAAGGTGCTCCTGCGCGATTACCGGCTGGCCTCGCGGCCGGCCACCAACGCCGAGTATCTCGAGTTCATCGACGCGGGAGGGTACGTCCGGCCCGATCTCTGGCTCTCGGACGGCTGGAGCGTGGTGCAGCAGCGCGGCTGGCGGGCACCGCTGTACTGGATGCAGATCGACGGCCGCTGGCACGAGATGACCCTTGCGGGGCTGCGGCCGCTGGATCCGGCAACGCCGGTATGCCACCTGAGCTACTACGAGGCCGATGCCTACGCGCGCTGGCGCGACGCACGGCTGCCGACCGAAGTCGAGTGGGAAGCAGCCGCGGCCGGCGAGCCGATCGACGGCAATTTCGTCGAAAGCGGTCTCTACCATCCGCGTGCGGCGGCCGGCGCGGCGGACGCGCAGTGGTTCGGCGACGTGTGGGAATGGACCTCGTCGGCGTACGGAGCGTACCCGGGCTACCGCCCGGTCGCAGGCGCGCTCGGCGAGTACAACGGCAAGTTCATGGCGAATCAGTATGTCCTGCGAGGCGGCTGCTGCGCGACGCCGCGCTCGCACCTGCGCGCGAGCTACCGCAACTTCTTCTATCCGCACGATCGCTGGCCGTTCACCGGTGTGAGACTGGCGAGCGACGACTGAAGGCGCGCCGTCGTACCGCTTGCGGCTGAACGGCACGGCGGTTATTCTGCTCTAAACATCCCGATGGTCGAGCCTACCTTCAGACTGGCAACTCCGGCAGACGCGTACGAGATGGCCGTGATGTCGCGGTATCTCGTCGAGGTGGGTCTGCGCGGCTGGTCCTGGCCGCCCGAGCGCGTGGCGAAAGCGATCCGCGCGCCCTCGACGCTGGTTGTCGTGGCCGAAGTGAAGTCGCACCTCGTCGGCTTCGGCATCATGGAGTTCGGCGACGTTCAGGCGCACCTCTCGCTCCTCGCGGTGAAACCGTCTCATCATCGCTGCGGCATCGGTCGCGCCATCATGCGCTGGCTGGAGGAGTCCGCGCTCACCGCCGGCATCACGACCGTCACGCTCGAGCTGCGGGCAAATAACTACGGCGCGCGCGCCTTCTACCGCCTGCTCGGCTTCGCGGACGGCGCGTACATCCCCGGCTACTACCGCGGCGTCGAGACGGCGCTGCGCATGACGCGCGACATCCGCCGCCACATCCCCGACCGCATCAAATAACGCAATAAATAAAAAAGCGCGGCGACTGCCGCGCTAAGCCACTTTTTGCGCCGGGAGGCGAGAGCGTCCCGGCGCGTCGTAGGTTTTATTGCAGCATGAACGTTTCGTACTCCAGCCGCGAGAGGCGGCGCTCCAGCCACTGCATCGAAACCAGCACGACGATCAGCAGCGACACCGCGTAGCCGTAGCCGTAGAAGGCCGGCCCGAGGTAGAACGACAGCGCCGTGAGCGCCACGTTGAGAACCACGAAGAGCGCCGTCAGCGTGAGCACGATCATGCGCTTGTCGAGATAGAAAAAGACGTTGAGCAGCCCCAGGAACACGACCTGGAGGCTCGCCCCCACCACCTGGACGTATAACAGCGGCAGGTGCGACTCCGAGATGCCGGCCCATCGCAGCAGCGACGGCCCGGCGATGAAGACGATCAGAACCGTGATGCCCTGGATCTTGATGATCTCGAAGATGCCCTGCCGCACGGCATACACCATCTCGTCGCGGATCTCGTTCAGGTAATCGAGCGAGCCGCCGTCGCGCACCGCGTCATAGAACTTCACGTAGAAGTCGACGAAGTCGGTCTCGATGCGCACGAGAAAGACCGCCATCCCGGGCATGATGCACAAGTACGCGAGGAACACCGGCAGGTCGTAGATGACCGAGTGATTGAGCAGGCCCACGATCTGCTCGCCGGTATCCGGGCTGTACCAGAACATGATCTTGTCGATCCAGATACCGAGGTTGTAGAACAAACCGCTGAACGCGAGCGAGAGATAGAGCTTGCGCTTGTCGAGGAAATCGAAGCCGATGAAGACGTTCCCCGGGTAGTTGCGGAAAATCATCATCAGCATGCCCATGAGCAGCACGAAGTGGCCGAGCACGAAGCCGGTCAGCAGGCCTTCCATGCCGTACGGGCGCAGCAGCAGCGCGCCGCCCACCACGATGATGTAGCCGACGCCGAACATCGAGACGATCACCTTGTACTGCTTGAGACCTGCGAGGATGATCGTGCAGCACCAGATGCAGCACATGATGACGAACGCGGCGAGCATCAGCAGCCGATAGAGGTTGCTCTGGTCGGGGAAGAGGAAAAACACCGCGATCGTGCCGAGGATGCCGCCCGCGAGCACGGTGACCATCAGCAGCCCGTTAAACGTGGGCGTCACCAGATCGACGCGTTTCTCGAACAGCCGGTCGGCGATGTAGCGCGTATAGGCGAGCTGAACCATCCCCGTGAGGATCAGCGACGACATGAACAGATTCGTGATCGAGACCTGGAACTGGACGACTGCGACCGGCGGCACGACCACCGAGTAGCTGTAGATACCGACGATCAGGATGCCGATGATCGACAGGATCCACGGGCCCGACGAGACGATCCCGGAGTACCCGTACGCCTGGAAGATGCCCCAGTAGGTGTCCTTCTGGAGGAGCTTGCGGAACTCGAACCCTATGCCTGCCATGCGTTCGCCTCGTAGACCGCGCGGTAGCGCTCGAACATCTGGTCCTGACGGTAATACGTCTCGACGCGGCGGATGCCCGCATCGCTCGCCGCCTTCCATTTGGCAGGGTCGGTGAGGAGCTCGACCGCCGCCGCCGCCAGCGCCTGCGGGTCCGCGATCTGCACGACGCTGCCGGCAGCGCCGAGCGCCTGGTCCTCGGCATCCAGGCCGTAGACCAGCTGACGGCACGCACCGACGTCGGTCGCGACCGCCGGCACGCCGGCGGCGAAACCTTCGAGCAGCACGAGCGGCAGCGCTTCGCTGATCGAGGACAGCGTCACTACGCCGACCTGCGGCAGCACGTCGGTCATCTGCTGGAAGCCGAGGAACTTCACCTTGTCGGAAATGCCGAGGCCGACTGCGAGGTTCCGGCATTCCTGTGCGTATTCGGGATCCTCGTCCTCGGGGCCGATGATCCACGCCTCGGCCTGCGGCAGGCGGTTCACGACGGTGCGCATCGCCCGCACGAACGTCATCACGTCCTTGATCGGCACCACGCGGCCGATGAGCGCCATGACCGGCGGCGTCGCCGCGGGGCGCTTGGTGCGCAGCGGCGCGTAGCGCGCGATGTCGATGCCGTTCGGGATGTTCGAGGTGCGCGCGGGATCGGCGCCGTCCTCGATCTGGCGCAGCCGGTTGCCTTCGAAGAGCGCGATGATCGAGTCGGAGGCGTCGTAGCAGATCTTCCCGACGCCCTCGAAAAAGCGCATCCACATCTGGCGGAAGTACGCGATCTCCGTCGGGTCGCGCTGGAAGATCACCCGGTTATCGGGGATCCAGTGGGCGTTGAAGAGATCGATCCGCCGCTCTTTCGTGTAGATGCCGTGCTCGGAAAGGATGAGCGGCTTGCCGGTACGGTACTTGAGCAGCGCGCCCAGCAACCCCGCATACCCCGTCGAGACGGTGTGATACGCCTTGCACGGGATGAGGTTCTTCGCGATGTCCGCGAGGATCCACACCGGCGCGTGCATCGTGCGCACCGTCCAGAAGTAATCGACGAACGACGGATCGGACGAGAACTCGCGGTACTGCGCGGCGATGAACTCCCAGGAGCGGTGGCTGTAGAGGAAGTCTTCCTGGTTGAGCCGTCCGCCGGCGAGCTCCGGCGCGAGCCGCTCGAAGAGCGCGCGGCCTTCCGCGTGCGCGTGCGGCGCCCGAAAGTACCGGTGCATCTCCTCGACCACGGCGAACGTCGCCGGGTCGCCCTCGATCTTCTTGATCTCGGGGGCGCGCCGCTTCTCGTACAGGTAGTGGCGCTCGAAATGGACGATGTTCTCGGGGAGCTCGTACTTCGCTTCCCCGTACTCTTCTTCTAGGCTGCCGATGAACACCACGGCGAAACGGATGTCCGGGAAACCCCGGATCATCTGGTTCACCCAGCTCGATACGCCGCCCGCGACGTACGGGAACGTGCCTTCGAGCAGCAGTCCGATGTCGGCGCTTTCCGCGCGCGGAAAGCCGGCGTTCTTGTCCTGGTCCTCCTGCTTGCGCTTGCGTCCGAGCTTCATGCGGCGCGTCCCGTGACCCTGGCGCCGTGCGACCAATAGCGCACGGCCGGCCGCAACCGCGCCGCGTACTGGCTTTCGGACAGCGAGCTGAAGATCCGGCGCACTTCCTTGTAGTCGCGGCGTTCGAAAGCGATCTGGCCAAGGTAGGCGAGCACCCGCGACTCCTCGAGGCCGTTAGCGACGGCGCGATGGAATGCGGCCTCGGCGGCCGGATCGCGCTTCGCGAGCAGCGCCTTGCCCCGCAGGAACCACAGACCCGGATCGTCCGGCACGAGCTCCATCGCCTGCGCGAGATAGCGGTCGGACTCGGCCATCGCATGATCGCGCACGTCACCGTGCACGAGACCGCCGTAGACGAGCTCCCAGTAGAGCTCGGAGAGCCGCCGCAGCGAGATCATCTTCATTTCGTCGGTGTCCGCTTCGCGCAGCTTCTCGATCTCGTCGTGGATGTGCTGATTGAGGTTTTTCTCCTGGTTGTCGAGGATGCCGTAGGCGACCAGCCGCACTTCATCCGCGGGATCCCCGAGCATGTCCTGAAGCAGCGGATTCGCGATCTTGGCCGGCATGCCCTGGAGCGCGAGCAGGGACTTGAAGCGCGTCTCCTTCGGCACCCCGGCGTCCTTCAGGCGCGAGGTGAGACCGCCCTGCCCGTACTTGGTGCGCTCGCGGATCTCCCGTGGCGGGAATTCGAACTCGATCGGCGGGATCTCGGCGTACGGCAGCTCGGGCACGAGCCGCGGCAGGAACTTCGAGACCACCGCCCCGACGAGCATGCCCAGCAAGCCCAGTATCGGGATGAAAAACGAGAACCCGAAGAGCAGCGTGATCACCGCGGCCACGGGCCTTCGCATGAGCGGCGGCAGCGCAGCCGCGAGGATCACCGCGACGCACAGGCTCGCGAGGCCGTGCACGCCGAGGAAGACAATCAGATTCATCGGATTGCCTTCCTTCAGCGGCCAGATCCAGTAAACCGCGACCACCTCCAGGATGACCGCGATCAGTCCGACGACGATCGTGATCATGCCGCCTCCCCGCTGACGATACGGCCGAGCACCGCGAGCGGATCGTGCTGCTCGAGCGAGATCACGTACGGCCGCACCTGGAGCTGCTCGAAATCGCCGCCGAAGCGGTCTTTCAGCGCGCCTTCCATGCGCTCGAGATAGCCACGCACGGCGGTGTCGCTGGCGAGCGGCATCAGGTTCGCGATACCGGTCGACTGGCGCTCGCCGCCGCCGAACTGCCATTGCACGTCGAACCGCCGGCGCAGCCGCGTCGCGAAGAGAATCATGTCCACGCGCTCGCTGTGCGGCCCGAACTGCAGCACGACGCAGTGGCTGTTGATGCCGTAGTCGCGCTGCAGACGCATCAGCTTCACCAGCTCGTCGGCAAAATCGTAGGTGACGCCCGGCACGTGCGACATCACCTGCCCCACGTTGTCGGATACCACGACGCTGTCGGCGTACAGCCCGAGCAGCAGCGACATCGTGCGCAGCGTGTCTTCGTTCAGCGCGAAGAACGGCATGCGCGTGACCACCAGCACGCCGAGGAGCTGGTCGCCGCTCGTGAGTATCGGGGCGATGACCAGGTGCTCGGTCGGGAGCTCGGTACCGACATCCTCCGTCTGCAGGTGCGCGAGCGTGCGTTTCTCGAGCGCGTATTCGAGGAGGCTGTCGTTCCCCCGGATCGCCGGCGGCTCGCCGAGCTTGGCGCGCTGCACGTAGCTCCCGTCCTGGAGCTCGTACATCGCGGCCGCTTCGAGCTGGCAGTGGTGGGCGAGCAGCGTGAGGATCTCCTGCGCGGCGGGAAGATTCGTGCCGCTCGTAGCCGAACGGCGGGTGGCCATCAGCATCCGCAGCTCGTAGAGCGCATCGCGCAGCGTCGCGGGCTGCGTGATGAGATCGTGCTCCAGCGCATCGTGCGAGAGCCGGAGCACGTTGAGCTGGTTCATGATCCGCGTGAAACGCTCGGTGAGATAGGCGTTCAACTCACCGACCCGGCGCAGCCGGGTGCGCCACACCGTGCTGTACTCGCCCGCGACCATGATGAGAATCACGCCCGCGAGGAAATAGAGCTTCGGAAACTCCACGCCGGCCGGGGTGAGGAAGAACCAGCCCGCCAGGAGAATCGCGGCGCCGGTGATGCCGGCCATGACGCCGTAGCGCAGCGCCACCAGCACGGGCGCGAACCAGGTCCACGGGAACTCGCCCTTGTTCACGAAGAACGGGTCTTCGGGATTGGCGAGCCAGCACAGGCCGAGGCCGAGAAGCGGGATGATGATCGCCTCCAGCCACAGCATCCGGTTGGCGAGAAGCGGCGAAAACAGAGCCGAGAGCCGCGTCTCGCCGAGCAGTTCCTTCTGCGTACGATAGTCCATGCGCGGGCAGCTCCGTTCCTGGTGTTCCCGTTCCCCTGTCTAGCCGGCGTCGCTTACCGGACCGGCGCCGTGGCGAGCAGGTCGCGGATCAGCTTCTGCGCCACCCCCGACAGCGACTCGCGGCTCCAGCCGCTCTTGCCGCCGACGCCGCTCCACACCACCTGGTTCGCCTGCAGATCCATGATGTGCAGCGCAACGCCGACCGAAGGCTCGCCGTCGATGCCGACCTTGTAGCGCCATTCATCGACCGCGCCGTAGATCGCGTAGCGCGCGTTCTGGATGCGCGCCCACTTCTCGGCTTCGATCATGATCGAGCGCTCAGCGGGCTCGAACAGCGAGTCCTTGTTGAGCACGGCCGGGTAGCGCGTGAGGTCGTTCACGCCGTGGGCGCGGAGCAACCCTTCGGTGATCGCCTCCGCCCGCATGCCTGCCTGCGGGACCTCGGTGTGGTTGAGCACGGGCAGCATCACCCACTTCGCATTACGCTCGATCGTCTGACCCATATTGCCGGAGTCAGTCGTTGCACAGCCGGCGACTGCGAGCGCGGCCAGCAACAGGATGGTCAATGTACGCACGATGGCTCTCCTTCTTTTATGACAACACGTTAAAAACTGTCGAACAAGTACATGTACCGCAAACCGATTTCACGCGACAACTCGTTTACGCCCGTTCCCCCGCGGCCCGTGGAGATGTACGCCGTGAGGCGGTCGGTTCCGATCACGCTGCCGGACAGTCCCGCGAGCGCGCTGTAGCCGGTTCCGGTGACGGTGTTGCGCGCGATGCCGACGTCGACGAACGGCCGGATCGCGCGCGTGTAGTTATTCTGATAGAAGGTCCCGAAGCCGGTGTAGATCCCGTAGACCGAGAAGCTGCCCGGCAGGAAGAATGCGGCCGTGGGTACCGCGCCGGTGGGCGTGAGCACCGAGGTCGCCGCATCGCCCGAGCCGCCGTGATCGAAGTGATTGATCGACCCCGCGAGCCGCACGTGGAAATCCGGGTACTCCGTCCGGAAGCGATGGCCCGCTTCCCAGTTAAGTCCGTATGCGCTGCCGATGAAATGACGGTCCTGCGTATAGAAACGCGAGCCGTAGAGCTGGCCGAACAGGTATTCGCGCTTGCTCAACTGGTACGAGACGTCGAGGAACGCACGATCGCGCATGCCGCCGACGGAGAGCGCCGTCGTCTCCGTCGCCCGCTCGTTGTAGCCGAGACCGATACGGCCACTGATGCGGTTGGTGAAGGGGCGGCCGTGCGTCAGGCTGAAGCCGGTCGAGTCGAGCAGCGCGGTCCGGCGGAACACGCTGAACGTCGTCTCGCCGATGCCGTGACGCCACAGCGCGGTGACGCCGTAGAGCCGATCGTTACCGGGCACCATTCCGAATACGCCCGGCGTGATCAAGCCCTGATCGATGTGGCTCACGTCGAACGAAAGCCGCAGCCGCGGCGAGAGCCACACGCCGACCTGCCCCGTCCATTCGTGGCCGCCCACGACGCCGCGGCGAAACGTCGTATAGCCCACCTGGGTGTGGCTGTGCATGTCCATCACGGACTGCGTGAGCCGCAGGTGCATCTCGTCGTCGTGCGGCTGTTTCTCCAGCTCGTCGAACGCGATCGTTTGCGCGAGTCGGTACGCCTGGACGGTACGCGCGGCCTGGTGCCGGTCGTAGCGCGGGATCGCCTCCGCGGATGGCGCCTCGAGCGCGCGCTGCAGTGTCTCGACGTCGTTATGCTCGAGCGCGATCCGGGTCTCCGCCCACGTCGGGTGCGCGAGACGAGTGCCATACGCCTTCCACAGCCAGGCCTTGGCGGCGATGTAATCGCTGCTCTGGATCGTCCACGCCAGAACCAGGTCGCGCGAGGCGGCATCGAGACCGCGTCGGCGCGGATCCGGCGCCGTGCTCTCGGCACCCGAATCGAGCCGCAGGAGATGGCGCATCACTTCCGAAGTCTGGTCGGGCCGCATCGACATCATGGCGACGCGCGCCTGCGCCTGCGCGAGCTCGAGCTCGGGCCGGCGCTGCGGCGGCTTCTTCGCCATCTCTTCGCGCAGCTTGATCCAGGCGTGCCGTCGCACCCGCCACGCCATGTCGGGATTGTTGTTCTGCTCCAGCGCGTCGGCGTAATTGAGGAGCCACAGGTAATCGTCCGGCGTGTGCTTGAGCCGCTCGCGATAGAACACCACGCCCCGTTGCGGATCGGAAAGCGCGAGGAATGCCGACCCCACGGCGCCCATGAATTCGGGGTCGTCCTTAGCGAGTTGAATGGCGCGCGGCAGCTCCTTGCGCAGCCCGTCGAGATCGCGCAGATCGATCAGCAGATAAATGAGCGCGAGCCGCGCGAAGCGGTTGTTGGGGTCGAGCCTCAGGGCCTCGCGGAAATCGGCGAGCGCGAGACGCGGGCTGCCGGTCGCGCCGCGGTATTCACCGCGCAGGAGCAGGAACTCCGGATTCTTCGAAAGCTGGGCCTCGACGTCCGGCGGCAGGCTCGTGATGATCCGGCGCATCGACGCAAAGTCCCGGCGAGAGCTGTAGAGGCCGAGGGCCGCGGTGAGGAAGGACGGCTCCTTGAAACGGGCGTACGCGGACTCCGCGAGGCGCGCGGCGGCCTCGGGCTGTCGCGGCTGTAGGATCGCGATGAGGCGCTGGAAGTCGTCCGCCTGCGCCCTCGGGTGGGCGACGAGCCGCTCGTACGCGACCTGCGCTGCGGTGTCGTCCTGCAGCCGCCACGCAAGATCGGCGAGCAGCCGCAGGTACTCGGTGTCCTCGGCCGGTGCGGTTGACCGATGCCGCTCCAGCACGTCGTACGCGGCCCTGAAATCGCCGCGCGTGATGAGCAGCGTGGCGAGCGTCGTCACACGTTCGGTATTCGGCGCTGACTGGATCAGACGCTGGTACGCCGCGATGGCGCGGTCGAGATCGCCGCCACGCTCGTGCAGCGTGGCCAGCGATTCGAGGATGACCGGGCGCGGCCTGCGCTGGTACTCGCGCTCGAGGAATTCGATCCCTTCGCGCGGCCGGCCGACGTTCTCGTACGCCGTCGCGATCGCACGCCATTGATCGTCCGTCAGGTCTGCCGTCGTGCCGGCCTGGTAACGCAGCGCCTCGAGCAGCACTTCGTCTTCGAACAGGCCGGGCGCGAGCCGCAGCACCGCCTGCCACGCGCTGCCTCGATTCGTGCGCCGCGCGATATAGGACCATTGCTCGAGCGCTTCGCCCGCGCGGCCCGTCCACTCCGCGACCTGCGCGAGGTTCTCGCGCCAGCGCATGTCGTTCGGCACCTGCAGCACCGCCGAGCGCGCGACGCGGTAGGCGTCCTCGAGATTTTTGTTCGCGACGAAGACTTCGTACGCGAGCTGATAGCTTTCGGCGTCGTAGGGCCGCATGCCCGCCGGTGGACCCGTGCGTGCGGCAGGCTCGCCGTCCGCCGCCATGGCCGGGGGCACCACGATCGAGGCGAGGGTCTCCAGCCACCGCAGCAAGGTCCCGCGCGCGGACATGCGCAACAAGCGCTTGGCGTAAAGCTGCGCGCGCTTCATGTCGTTCGCGGCGCGCGCGAGCTTGATCATGTACTTGAGCGTCTGATCGTCGTTCGCGAGCGCGCCCATGTGCGCGTCGGCGGCGAGCAGCGCCTCGCGCGTCATGTTGCCGGCGTGGTAGGACGCGATCGCCTGCCGGAAATAGTGACGACGGTCGTCCAGGCTCGCGGCGCGCTGCTGTGCTGCGAAGTAGAGCTCCGCGGCGGTCAGATACTCGCCATCGGAGAGCACCTGCTTGCCGGCCTCGTCCACCTGCGCGCGCACGAGGCTCTCGTCGCTCTTGACGATGCGCAGGAAAAGGCTCGCGCGCAGTTTTCTCGCCTCCACTTTCGCCGCGAGATCCGTGAGCTCGCGCAGCCCGGCGCTATCCCACTGATACTGGGCCATCGCGGCGAGCTCCTGGCGCAGGCGCTCGGTCTCACGCGCGCGCTGGGGCGTGCCCGGCTGAATCGCATACATCTCCTGAATCTGGAGCTTGAAGTCCTCGAGCCGCGCGCGCTGACGGACCGCCGGGTCCGGCGAGTTGTAGAGCGGCTCGAGGGCAGCGCGCGCGTCCTTGATGCTGCCGAGCTCGACGTGCTTCTGCGCCAGCGCAAACCGCGGCTGCGGATTTGTGGGCTCCTTGCGCGTCTGCGCCTGGAGCTGCGCGAGCACCGGATCGCCCGCGGCCGCGGGCGCGTGAACGGTCCTCGAACGCGCGCCGACCTGCGTTTCGCTCGTGAGAATGCCCCGCCCCGGGAAAATCAGTACGAGCGTGATCACCACGGCCACCGTGATGCCCACCAGCGTCCACGGCGAGGTGAGCCGCTGACGCGGCGGCTCAGCCCGCTGCGCAGGTGATCGAAAGTCTTTCGATTGCATTTTGCTTGAGCTCGTAACGCGTGACGCTGCCCTGTGTGGCTCCACTCAACGGCCGCCCGTCGCCCTCGACACGGCAGCCGGCGACATTCGCAAGGGAAAAGCGCAGCGGCATGTGCCCGCGCAGCGCGAGTTCCGCCGAGCGGCCGGTGCGCTGCATGCGCTCGACGCGGCCGTTGGCCTCGACCAGATAAGGCTGCGACGGCGCCTGCTGCGTGAAGCGCAGGACAGCCCGTCCATCGGCGAGGTGTATGTAATTTTCCGCGCCGTGCGAGGCGACGCCGGCGACGCCGGGACTCGCCTGGAAGTCGGGCAGGCCGAGCGACGCCGGCGCGCGAAGCTGCCGCAGCGATTCGCCGGTGCGCACGATCCAGCCCTCGTCGCTGCGTGCTACCACGGTGCGATGGAAGTCGAGCGCTTTCTGGGCATATTCGGACGCATAGACGTTCATCACCGGCTGACGCAGCGCCCACTGGTACACCCGGTGCAAAGCTGCGATCGAGGCACGCTTGCTGCCGGAGTAGAAGTGGTAATAGATGTTGATCGGCTTCAGCCGGTACGGCTTTTCGGTCAGCTCGAACGTCTCGATCGCGCGCTCGTAGCCGTAGAACGGTCCGGTCCACAGGTTCGTGTAGACGTTCTCGTTGTGATCGGGCGCGTGCACCTGGAAGTACGCGCCCTTCTGCACCCCGACCGGCCACACCTGCGAGAGCGTCGGATTGCGACGCGTGGCGAAGGCGCCGCCGCCGTTCAGATTCAGCACGCCGGCGCGATACGCATGTTCCAGCGCATCGCGTCCCGGATTCGTGTCGCCCGTCCATTGCACAAGCCGCGTGCGCTTGCCGGGTGGCGCGAGCCTCGAATTGATGTATTCGATCGAGCCGCCGATCTCGGCGTCGAGATTGAACTTGTAGCCCGGAATGTTCAGGCCATAGATCCCGGTCAGCGGCGTCGCGCCCTGGGGTGGTGCAGCCGGCTGTCCGGGACCGGGCTGCGGCGGCGCCGGCTGACCCGTCGCACCGGTGCCCGGCACCGGCGCCGCTGCCGGCGCGGCGACATCCCATCGCAGCGGGTGCGAATACGTGTGGCTTCCGATCTCCACGTGCGGCAGGGCGAAGATCCGGCGCGCGATCGCTTCGAGCTGCGGCGAGTCCTGCGGATAGAGGCCGGTCGGCCCGATCTCGCCCTGGATCACCGACACCGTCTGCGGAATGCGGTAGCGCTCGATGAATTCGCGCAGTACGACCTCGCCGGAAAACGGCGTGCCTTGCATTTCAGCGCGGCTCACGAAGCCGTCGCCATCCACGTGCACCAGCATCAGCCGCCGCGCGTTCTCGGTCGTCACGTCGGGCACCGGCATCGGCTGCAGCGCGAGCGCGCGGCGCAGGAATTCGATCGGATTGATGACCCAGCGCTCGGCCTCGACGCCGGGCAGCGCCGGAAGCTCGTAGGGACCCAGCACGTAGCCGCCCCACGACGTGAGACCCGCCGCGTCCATCGTGTCGCCGTTGTCGGCGCGGATGCGCAGCAGCGGCTTGCCGTCGGTCAGGCGCAGCGGCGCGAAACCGTCACGCTCGGGTAGCGGCTTCGTTTCAAAACCCATGATCGGGTCGGCGAAAGCGACCGCGACCTGCTTGACGGGACCTGCCGGCGCGCCCGTGGTCAGGCCCAGCGCCCGCACCATGCTGTCGGCATAGGGCACGCCGAAGTTGCCGAAGATCGCGATACGCATGCCCTGCTCGCGCTGGCGCAGGAGCCACTCGGCAAACTCGGCCTTGCGGCCCGACTGGTCGTTCGGCAGCCACACGACGATGCCGGCGTAGCGTCCGACGAGCGGATGCGCGGGTAAGCCGTTGGTCACGTCGACATACTCGGCGCTGTAGCCGAGGTAATTGAGCGGCGTCGTCGCGGCACGGTGGACACGATCATTGTAGAGATTGAACTCGTTACCGCCGCCGTCGTAGACCATGAGGACCTTGCGCGGCACGACCTCGATCGCGCCGACCCCGACCTGATCCAGGTCGGGATTCGCGACCCACGGAATGAATCCAAGCTCGGAAATCCTGCGCGCCGTCTCGCGCGCGGCGGCACGGTCGCGCGGCGGCACGTAGTCGATGGCGATGACCGGCAGCTTGTATTCGTTGCGGACGCGGTCGAGCTGCCCCATGAGCCACTTGCGGTCGGCCTCGGAGACCTCGACGTAGCTCCTGTTGCGCTGATTCCAGCCGCGGTAGATCGATTCGACGGCCACGGCGACGGCCTCACCCTTGAGCTCCGGCAGGATCTCGAAGCCGCGGTTGAAGATGAGCTTCGCTTCCGGATACTCGAGCCGCAGCCCGCGTATGACGCCGATCAGGCCCTGGACCTGGCGCGCACGCTCTTCATCGGTCTTTGCGATCAGGTGAAAGGAATCCAGCGTATCGAGGAAAAATCCTCGATAGCCGGCTTTCCAGAGCGGCGCGACGACGCGGTCGAGAAAAAATCGCGGCCATTCAGGGTGGGTCTGGTCGATGACGTGGCTGCGCCACGCTTCGTTCGAGCCGCGCGCGAGGCCCTGCGGAAGC
This sequence comes from Burkholderiales bacterium, assembly GCA_035626595.1. Lineage (GTDB taxonomy): Bacteria > Pseudomonadota > Gammaproteobacteria > Burkholderiales > SG8-41 > JAQGMV01. The sequence goes on along the minus strand of DASPNJ010000080.1, from coordinate 98,603 downwards.
TCCTTCGCATACGGGCGGTCGTATTCCACCTCTCCCACCGCGACGTACGCAAAGACCTGCGTGCCCGGCAACGACGGCGGCTGGAGATCGCGCAGATGCGCCGGCTCGACGACGACGATGTCGAATGCGCGCAGCTCGTCCCAAGGAGGATTGGCGCCATAGAAAAAAGCCACGTTTGGCGCCGCCGCGAAACAACTGGAAAAAACAAACCACAAGCACAACCCGACGCTTTTTCTGAGCATCGTGGCTAGCATCGGAAGTCCGCCCTGTTTGAGTCGCGCCACATGGAGCAAGCGATATGCCCGATGCGCGCATGAGCGCAGACCATTGTTTGTGCAGGATTCCTGTCCGGCATACGGCAATGTTTACCGCGCTGAACCTCCGCGCGTTTTGTTCTCGGAATAAGCCTCGGGACGGGTTGGAGAATTTACCGTACGCGCGCATGCCGCGTCCATGACGAACGCATGCGCTGCGAAGTCATGAGTCGGGACCATCACCGACGTTCGCAGGCTCCGCTTGCGAGAGTGCCCACGTCACGTGCTCACGCACGAGCGCGGATGGATCGTCGCGACGTCGCTCGAGCGCACTCAGCACCGCGTCGCGCGCGGCGCCGGTGGCGAGCACCCGCAGCGCGTTGCCGAGACCGACGGCGATGTTGCGCAGCCAGCGCTCGTAGCCGATGCGGTGTATCGCGCTGCCGGCAAGCCGTGCGTGAAACTCGGCCTCGCTCCAGCCGAAGAGCGTGACCAGGCTCGAGCTGTCGAGACCATTGCGTACAGTGAAATCAGGCTCCGCAGTCTGGACCGCGAAGCGGTTCCACGGGCAGACGAGCTGGCAATCGTCGCAGCCGTACACCCGATTGCCGATCAACGGTCGCAGCGCCTCCGGAATGGCGTCTTTATGCTCGATCGTGAGGTACGAGATGCAGCGGCGCGCGTCGAGCTCGTAAGGCGCCACGATCGCACCGGTGGGACACGCGTCGATGCAACGCCGGCACGTGCCGCAGTGATCGTCCACGGCAGCATCGACCGGCAGCGGCAGATCGGTGTAAAGCTCGCCGATGAAAAAGTACGAACCCGCGTCGCGATTCAGCAGCAGCGTGTGCTTGCCGCGCCAGCCGAGCCCGCTTTTCTGCGCGAGCGCGACTTCCATCACGGGCGCGCTGTCGGTGAACGCACGATAGCGAAACGCGCCGACGGCGGCGGTGATGCGATCGGCGAGCCGCTGCAGCCGGCGCCGCATCACTTTGTGGTAATCGCGGCCCACCGCGTAACGCGAGACGTAAGCGAGCGCGGGATCGGCGAGCACGTCCGCAGCGGGCGCCGCCGCATCGGGGAAATAATTCATGCGCGCGGAAATCACGCGGATCGTGCCCGGGACGAGCTCGCTCGGCCGCGAGCGGCGCGTGCCGTGCGCCGCCATATAATCCATGTCGCCGTGCCAGCCGCGGGCAAGCCACTCCGCCAGCCGGCTTTCCGCCGGACCCAGATCGCAGTCGGCGATGCCGATGTGCTGGAAACCCAGCTCGACGCCCCACTGCCGGATGTTCCGAGCCAGCACCTCCAGATCCGGCGCCTGCGCCTGACTGCCTTGCATACCGTTCATCTTAAACGTGACCTGCCCGCCGAAGCCGACACGCTCGCGCTCGGGGCGGCGCTCGCCGGCGCGCTGGAATCCGGCACGGTCGTCTATCTGGAAGGGCCGCTGGGCGCGGGCAAGACCACGCTCGCGCGCGGCATCCTGCGCGGCCTCGGCTACACCGGACGCGTGAAAAGTCCGACCTTCACGCTGGTTGAAGTTTATGAAGTTTCTAGTTTACACTTGTATCACTTTGATTTTTATCGGTTCGATGAGCCGCGCGAGCTCGCCGATGCAGGGCTTCGCGAGTACTTCGGCGGTGACGCCGTAGCGCTCATCGAGTGGCCGGAGAAAGCGTCGGGACTGCCCGCGCCCGACGTCGAAATCAAAATCGAGGCGACCGACGCGGGCCGCACGGCCGAGTTGCACGCGAATACGGAGGTAGGGAGGCGTTGTCTCACCCGGCTCATGCAGTCGAGGACTCCTTAGCGGCGCGGGATCCGCGCCGCCGCGCGCTGTCGCGCCTGATCGCCTTCGTCGTCGTCATCGCCCTGCTCGCCGGATTCGTCGGCGCCGCCGCGCGAGCCGCCGCTGCCACTGTCGCCGTGAGTGGAACGCGCGTGTGGCCCGCCGCCGATTACACCCGCGTCACCTTCGAATCGGCGACAGCGCTTCAGCACCGGCTGTTCACGCTCGATAGCCCGGACCGTCTGGTGCTCGACCTCGAGAACGTCGAGCTCGGCCCCGTGCTGTCCGGGCTCGCGGACAAGATCGCCGAATCCGATCCGTACGTGAAGGCGGTGCGCGTGGGGCGCTTCAAGCCAGGGACGATCCGGCTCGTCTTCGACCTCAAGGCGAGCGTCAAACCGCAGATCTTCCCGCTGCCGCCGGTCGGCACGTACGGCCACAGGCTCGTCCTCGACCTGTACCCGCTCGTGCCGCCCGATCCGCTGATCGCTTTCCTCGACCGTTACCAGGCGCAGCGCGAAAGCGGGACGGGGCCGCAAGGCGAGACGGCTCCGGGCGTGTCCGACATGCCGCCCGCGGCCGCGAAAGAGGTGCCGGCAGCAATCAAAAGCCGGCCTGCCTCGACGCGCCTCATCACGATCGCGATCGATGCCGGCCACGGTGGCGAAGATCCCGGTGCGCTCGGCCGCGCCGGCACTCAGGAAAAGGACGTGACGCTCGCGATCGCGAGAAAGTTGAAGGAGCGCATCGACCGCGAGCCCAACATGCGCGCGGTGTTGACGCGCGACGGCGACTATTTCATTCCGCTGGCGATGCGGGTGCAGAAGGCGCGACGCGTGAACGCCGATCTCTTCGTGTCGGTACACGCGGATGCATTCGTGAAGCCGCATGCGCGGGGCTCGTCGGTGTTCGCGCTGTCCGAGCGTGGCGCGACCTCGGCCGCGGCGCGCTGGCTCGCCAAGCGCGAGAACGACGCCGACCTGATCGGCGGCGTCAATCTCGACGTGAAAGACCGCTATCTCAAGCAGACGCTGCTCGATCTGTCGCAGACCGCGACGATCAACGACAGCCTGAAAGTCGGACGCGCGGTGCTCTCGGAGCTCGGCGAGATCAACGCGCTCCACAAGCCGCACGTCGAGCAGGCGGGGTTCGCCGTGCTGAAAGCGCCGGACATCCCGTCCATCCTCGTCGAGACCGCCTTTATCAGCAATCCCGAAGAAGAAGCGAGGCTGAGGAGCAGCGCTTATCAGGCGAAATTCGCGGACGCGCTGTTCCAGGGAATCAAGCGCTACTTCGCGAAAAACCCGCCTCTGGCGCGCGACCGGCTCGTCAGCCGCTGAGACAGAACCAGCTCCTCCCCTACCCCTCCTCAACGACGAGGAGGGGAGTGACCGATCGAACTGGAAACGCCGGCGGGTTATACCTTCAGCGCGACCAGCACTTCGTCCAGCATCTTCTTCGCGTCGCCGAACAGCATCCGGTTGTTCTCCTTGTAGAACAGCGGATTGTCGACGCCCGCATAGCCCGAGGCCATGCTGCGCTTCATGACGATGGACGTCTTCGCCTTCCACACTTCCAGCACGGGCATGCCGGCGATCGGGCTCGTCGGATCCTCCAGCGCCGCCGGATTCACGATGTCGTTCGCGCCGATCACCATCGCGACGTCGGTGTCGGGGAAGTCGTCGTTGATCTCGTCCATCTCGAGCACGATGTCGTAGGGCACCTTCGCTTCCGCGAGGAGCACGTTCATGTGGCCCGGCATGCGGCCCGCGACCGGGTGAATGCCGAAGCGCACGTCGATGCCTTTTTCGCGCAGGTACTTCGTGATCTCGTAAACGGTGTGCTGCGCCTGCGCCACGGCCATACCGTAGCCCGGCACGATGATCACCTTCTTCGCGGTGCGCAGAAGCTCCGCGGTCTCCACGGCGCTGATCGGGAACACTTCGCCGGCGGGCTGCGCGCCGGCCGCGGCCGGCGTACCGCCCCCGGTGCCGAATCCGCCCGCGATCACGCTCACGAAGTTGCGGTTCATCGCGCGGCACATGATGTAGGAGAGGATCGCGCCGCTCGAGCCCACGAGCGCGCCGGTCACGATCAAAAGATCGTTGCTCAGCATGAAACCGGTCGCCGCCGCGGCCCATCCCGAGTAGCTGTTGAGCATCGAGACGACGACCGGCATGTCGGCACCGCCGATTGCCATCACCATGTGCATACCGAAAAGGAGCGCGATCACCGTCATGATGACAAGCGGCGTCATGCCTTCGGTCATCGACGGGGCGTTCACGAACCAGGCGCCGCAGTAAATCACGCCGAGCAGCCCGGCGAGATTGATCCAGTGACGTCCCGGCAGCAGCACGGGCTTGCCCGTTATCTTCGCCGAGAGCTTGCCGAAGGCGATGATGGAGCCGGAGAACGTGACCGCGCCGATCAGGATGCCGATGTAGATCTCGATCTCGTGGATCGTCTTTTCAGTTCCCTTGTAGTGCGCGGCCGCCGCCGGGTCGATGTAGTTGGCGAAGCCGACCAGCACCGCAGCGAGGCCGACGAGGCTGTGCATGATCGCGACCAGCTCGGGCATCTGCGTCATCTTCACGACGCGCGCCGCATAGAGGCCGACCGTCGCGCCGATCGCCATCGCGCCGACGATCCACACGTAGCCTGCGGAGGTGACCTGCGGGCCGAACACGGTCGCGAGCACGGCGATCGTCATGCCGATGATGCCGAAGAGATTGCCGCGTCGTGAAGTCTCGGGATTCGACAGCCCGCCGAGGCTGAGGATGAAGAGAATGATTGCGCCGAGGTAGGAGACCGTCGACAGGGTGGGCGACAGGAACATGCGGGTCTCCTATTTCCTGAACATTTCCAGCATGCGCTGGGTCACGGCGAACCCGCCGAACATGTTGATCGCGACCAGCGCGACGCTCACGACCGCCAGCCCGACGATCCAGCCGACCGGCCGGTCGGGGCTGTCCGCGATGGGTGGGGCGATCTGCACCAGCGCGCCGATCGCGATGATGCTGCTGATGGCGTTCGTCACGCTCATGAGCGGGGTATGTAGCGCCGGGGTCACGTTCCAGATAACCATGTAGCCCACGAAACACGCCAGCACGAAAACGGTGAAGTGCCCGACGAATGCCGCGGGCGCATACGCGCCGATGAACCAGAAAAGCGCCGCGGCGACGAGAAACACGATCGCGGTGGACTTCGCCGATGCCGGAGCGCCGGCTGCGCCGTGTCCATGTGCTTTGGCCGCAGGCTTGGTGAGCGCGGGCGCGGCGGGTTTGGCTGCCGCCGGTGCAGCCGAGAGCCTGGGCGGAGGCGGCGGCCACGTGATACCGCCTTCCTTGATGACGGTCGTGCCGCGGATCACCTCGTCGTCCATGTTGACCTCGATGCGCCCGTCCTTCGCCTTGCACAGCTCCTCGGTCAAACGCAGCAGATTGGTCGCGTACAGCGTGCTCGCCTGTTTGGCCAGCCGGCTCGGGAGGTCGGTATAGCCGATGATCGTTACGCCGTGGCGCACGACGACCTGTCCGGGTTCGGTCAGCTCGCAGTTGCCGCCCTGCTCCGCCGCGAGATCGACGATCACGCTGCCCGGGCGCATCGAGCGCACCATGTCCGCGGTGATGAGCTTCGGCGCGGGCTTGCCGGGAATGAGCGCGGTCGTGATGATGATGTCGACGTCTATCGCCTGCTTCGCAAAGACTTCGCGCTGGGCTTTCTGGAAGCCCTCGCTCATCACCCTGGCGTAGCCGCCGACCCCGGAGCCCTCTTCCTCGTATTCGACGCCGACGAACTCGGCCCCCATCGACTTCACCTGGTCCCCGACTTCGGGACGCGTGTCGTTTGCACGCACGATCGCGCCGAGGCTGGACGCCGTACCGATCGCGGCGAGACCCGCGACGCCCGCGCCGATCACGAACACTTTCGCCGGCGGCACCTTGCCCGCCGCAGTGATCTGGCCGGTGAAGAAACGCCCGAAGTGATGCGCCGCCTCTATGACTGCGCGATAGCCGGCGATGTTGGCCATCGACGAGAGCGCGTCGAGCTTCTGAGCGCGCGAGATCCGCGGCACGCTGTCCATGGCGAGCACCGTGACTTTCTTCGCCGCCAGCGTCTGCATGAGCTCGGGGTTCTGCGCCGGCCACACGAAGGAAACGAGCGTCTGCCCTTCGCGCATGAGCGCCACTTCGTCCGGCGTGGGCGCACGAACCTTGAACACGATGTCACCTGCCGTCCATGCCGCTGCCGCGTCCCGCGCGATCTCGGCGCCGGCTGCGCGGTACGTCTCATCACTGAAATTCGCCGCGTCGCCCGCGCCGGACTCGACGACCACCTCGAAGCCGAGCTTCATCAGCCTCTCGACGACCTCGGGGACGGTCGCCACGCGCTTTTCGCCGACTGCGACCTCTTTCGGGACCGCGATCACCTGCGGCTTGGGTGCCGGGCGATGCACGTCGTCCTGGCGATCAGCCGCGGCGGCGTCGCTGCGTGCGGATGTGAGCTGCTGAGACATCTTTTCCTTTTCCATTGACGGCGGCTTGCAGGCGCATGAGTTCGAAAAACGAACGGTATACCGGCGTTATCGTTCGCGATCAACGTGCAGGCGCAAGCCATGCACGGCCGGCTCGCTATAATTCAGTATGCCGATCAGGGTATTACCCGATCTTCTCGTCAATCAGATTGCCGCCGGCGAAGTCGTCGACCGGCCCGCGTCCGCACTCAAGGAGCTGATCGAGAACAGCCTCGACGCCGGCTCGCGTGCAGTTGCCGTCGAGCTCGCGTCCGGCGGCGTGCGCCTGCTCAAGGTGGCGGACGACGGCTGCGGCATCGCACGCGACGAGCTGCCGCTCGCGATCGCGCGGCACGCCACCAGCAAGATCGCTTCGCTCGAGGACCTCGAGCGCGTCGCGAGCCTCGGGTTTCGCGGTGAAGCGCTCGCGAGCATCGCCGCGGTGTCGCGGCTCACGCTCACCAGCCGCCGCGCCGGGGACAAGCACGCGTGGTCCCTCGCCGCCGAGGGTTCGGAAATCGGCGCGCCGGCGCCGGCGACACTCGCGGCGGGCACCACCGTGGACGTGCGCGAGCTCTACTTCAATACGCCCGCCCGGCGCAAGTTCCTGAAATCCGAGCAGACCGAATACGCGCATTGCGAAGAGACTTTCAAGCGCGCGGCGCTGTCGCGGTCCGACAGCGCTTTTTCATTGATCCACAACAGCCGCGCGCGGTGGCACTTGAAGCCGCAGTCCACGGTCGAACGCATCACCGCCGTGCTGGGCGAAGAGTTTCGCGCTGCGGCGATTGCGCTCGACGAACACGCCGGAACCGTGCGCATCCACGGCTGCGTCGGCTCGCCTGCCGTCGCGGCCGCCACGCGTGAGGCGCAGTACGTGTTCGTGAATGGGCGCTACGTGCGTGACCGGCTGCTTGCGCACGCGATCCGCCAGGCGTACGAAGACGTGCTGCATCATCAGCGCCACCCGTCCTACGTGCTGTATCTCGAGATCGAGCCGCAGGCGGTCGATGTGAACGTCCACCCGACCAAGATCGAGGTGCGCTTCCGCGATGCGCGCGCCATACATCAGTTCGTTTTCCACGCCGTGAGCAAAGCGCTTTCGCGCACCGCTGCGGCAGCAGTGAACGAAGCGGCAGCGCCGCAGGCGTCCGCGATGCCGTACGTTTCGGCACCGTATCTGCGGCAGCCGGCGATGGCGCTCGAAGCGCGCGAATCCGGCGATTTCTACGAGACCCTGTTCGGTGGCTCGCGACCGGCGCCCGCTGCGCCGAGCGCGGCCGACGATGCCGAGCCGCTGCCGCTCGGGACCGCGCTCGCACAACTCGCAGGTGTTTACGTGCTGGCGCAGAACGAGCGCGGCCTCGTGATCGTGGACATGCACGCGGCGCACGAGAGAATCGTCTACGAGCGACTCAAGACGGCGCTCGATGCGAGCGAGGTGCCGATGCAACCGCTGCTCGTACCCGTCGTGTTCGCAGCCGAAGCGCTGCAGGTCGCGACTGCGGAAGACGAACGCGACACGCTGCTCGGCCTCGGCTTCGATCTAGCGCCCGCCTCGCCTTCGACGCTGATCCTGCGAGCCGTGCCGGCGATGCTCGCGGACGCCGATCCCGGTGCACTCGCCCGCGACGTTCTGCGGGAGCTCATCGAGTTCGGCGCCGCGCGCGTCACCACCGAGCGCCGGAACGAGCTGCTCGGCACGATGGCGTGTCACGCCGCCGTGCGCGCGAACCGGCGCCTCACGATTCCGGAAATGAATGCGCTGCTGCGCGACATGGAGCGCACCGAACGCTCGGGCCAGTGCAACCATGGCAGACCGACGTGGCGCGAGATCACGATGGCCGAGCTCGACCGCCTATTTATGCGAGGGCGCTAACGCGCCCCCGCGCCGCCGGAGAACGATACGGAGGGAAACCCAGGCTTCCCTCCGTAGCCTCCTTTCCCCACACCACAACCGATGCCCAACACAACTAAGTTTCCGCCGGCAATCCTGCTCATGGGCCCGACGGCGAGCGGCAAGACGGCGGTCGCCGTCGATCTCGCACGCGTGTTGCCGTGCGAGATCGTGAGCGTCGATTCGGCGTTGGTTTACAAAGGCATGAATGTCGGCACGGCGAAGCCCGACGCGGCGACGCTGGCCGAGGCGCCGCACCACCTGATCGACGTCATCGAGCCGCACGAAACGTATTCGGCGGCGCGTTTTCGCGACGACGCGCTCGCACTCATGCGCGAGATCACCGAGCGCGGCCGCATTCCGCTGCTGGTGGGCGGCACGATGCTGTACTTCAAGGCGCTGGTGGAGGGCCTGAACGAGCTGCCCGAAGCCGATCCGATGATCCGACTGGTGATCGACACCATGGCGCAGGAGGAAGGCTGGCCCGCGGTGCACGCGAAGCTCGCGGAGCTCGATCCGCAGACCGCGGCGCGGCTGGAACCGACGGACTCACAGCGCGTGCAGCGCGCGCTCGAGATCTACTACATCACCGGCAAGACGATGGCCGAGCTCCTGCAGAAGCCGCGTTACGTGTACTTCCCGTACACCCCGATCAAGATCGCACTGGTGCCCGACGCGCGCGCCGTGCTGCACGAGCGCATCGAGAAGCGCTTCGACGAGATGCTGAAGAACGGCCTCGTGGCCGAAGTCGAGCATCTGCGCGAGGAGTACGGGCTGGACGCGAGCATGCCGTCGATGCGCTGCGTGGGGTATCGCCAGGCGTGGCAGCATCTGAACGGCGAGCTCAACGCCGAGGAGCTGCGCAGTCACGGTATCGCGGCGACACGCCAGCTCGCGAAGCGTCAGCTCACGTGGCTGCGCGCCATGGACGATGTCGTGCAGTTCGACGCGCTGGCTGACGATCTCTCGGAGCGCGTGCTCGAATACGTGCGGCGCGAGCTCGAAGCGCTCGCGGTAATGTAGAGGCTGATTAGGGCGTCGTCTTAGTCACGCGCGTCTCGGCGGAGCCACGCGCGAATTTCACCGTCAGATTTTCGCCCGGAGAGAGCTGCGCGGCGTCGCGCACGATCGCACCGGCGTCGTTCACCGCGATGCTGTAGCCGCGCTCGAGCACGAGCTCGGGATTCAGGTGCTTCAAATGCGACTCGAGCGCGGACATCCGGCCCGCGACGCCGTCGAGGCGGGACCGCGCCGCCTCGCGCAGCCGCCGCGCAAGGTCCAGACGCGCGCGCTCCAGCGCGGCGAGATCCGGCCGCGCACCGGCGAGCTCGCGCGTAAGCCCCTGCACCGCCCACAATCGGGCCTCGAAATAGCGTTTCCACGAGCCGCACAGCCGGTTCGCCAGGTGCCCGAGATGCTGAAGACGGTTGCGCAGCGCTTCGCCCGGGTGGACGAGTCGCTTCGAGAGATAGTCGACGCGCTGCATGCGCTCTTCGAGCGCACGCTTCACGATACGGCCGAGCCGCAGCTCGAGCTGCCGCATGTATTCGCACAGCTCGAGCCGGTCGGCGGTCGCGAGCTGCGCGGCCGCGGTCGGTGTCGGTGCCCGCAGGTCCGCGACGAAATCGGCAATCGTGAAATCGGTTTCGTGGCCGACCCCGGACACGACCGGAATGGGGCACGCCGCGATCGCGCGCGCGAGCGACTCGTCGTTGTAAGCCCACAGATCTTCGATACTGCCGCCGCCGCGGCAGAGGATCAGCACGTCACACTCCGCTCTGCGTCCGGCGGTGCGCAGTGCGTTCGCAATACGCGCGGCCGCGCCCTCGCCCTGCACCGGTGCCGGATAGACGATGACCGGTACGGCGGGCATGCGGCGTTTCAATATCGTCAGGACGTCGCGGAGGGCGGCTGCGCGCGGTGATGTCACGATCCCGATCGTGCGCGGAAAGCGCGGCAGCGCACGCTTGCGCTCGGCATCGAACAGACCCTCGCGACCGAGCTTCGCCTTGAGCCGCCCGAAGGCTTCGAACAGCGCGCCCAGACCCGCGCGGCGCATGGCCTCCACGTTCAACTGGAACTTGCCGCGCCCTTCGTACAGGGTCGGGCATGCGCGCACTTCCACCTGCATGCCGTTCTCCGCCTGCCAGCCGAGCAGCATCGCCTTCTGCCGGAACATGACGCAGTCGACCTGGGCGCTCTCGTCTTTCAGCGTGAAGTAACAGTGACCGGAGTCGTAGCGCTTGAAGTTCGAGACCTCACCCCCGACCCAGCACAGCGGCAGGTTGCGCTCCACGACCTCGCGCGCGAGGCGGTTCAACTCCGTGACCGTGAGAATCTGCGGCTGCGCGGCCAGTTCGACTAAATCGAGCATGCGGTGATTCTAATCGACGTAAAAAGTGCCTTCGGCGGCCGCCATCCCGGCAAAAAATGCTCGTCCATTCAACGTCTGACGCGGGATCCGTATACACGCCGTCGCCACGCGTTCTCCACAGTGTGAGACGAAAACTGTCAAAAGCGTCGATTCTCAGAGTGGTACGCCCCGCAAAGCGGCGCAACATACTGACGCTACAGGCAAATTCGCCGCGTCTAATTCTTGGGCGGTCCAGGATTTCTTCTGACCCGGGCCTCACTTACGGCGTGAATCGCCGCGCTGCCCACAACGTTATCCACAGACATTGTGGAAAACACGAATTTCCAAGCGGCGCAAAACCTTTATCAAAGCTTCATGAAGCAACACCTGAGCATTGCTTGCTGAAAGCGGTACGCGCCTTTAAAGTGACGCGACTTTTTTGCGGGAGCTTCAGTTGTTATCGATCATCGAAGCCGCTGGCTGGCCGATCTGGCCGCTGATTCTGTGCTCTGTCATCGCGCTCGCGATCATAGGCGAGCGGATGTGGACGCTGCGGCGCAACGCCGTGGTGCCGCGGCATCTGCTGCCGCGTGTCGTGCAGGAATTCCGTCAGAACGGCGCGAGCGAGGACATGATGAACCGGCTCGCGGCCAACTCGCCGCTCGGGCAGGTGTTCTCCGCGGGCCTGCGTAACATCAGCGCCTCGCCCGAGGTGGTCAAGGAAGCGATCGAGGAAGCTGGGCGCGCGGTCGCGATCGAGCTCGAGCGCTTCCTGACTACGCTCGGCACCATCGCCGCGATCGGTCCGCTGCTCGGCCTGTTCGGCACGGTCATCGGCATGATCGAGATCTTCGGCTCGCAGACGCCCCAGGGCAGTAATCCGCTCGTGCTCGCGCACGGCATCTCCATCGCGCTCTACAACACGGCGTTCGGCCTCGTGGTGGCGGTCCCCAGCATGATCTTCTACCGTTACTACCGCGCAAAGGTCGACGCCATGCTGGTCGACATGGAGCTGCAGGGCATCAAGCTGGTCGAGATCCTGCACGGAGAACGCGCAGCATGAGGTTCCGGCCGCGAGCCTTTCGCGAAGAGCCGGAGATCAACTTCATCCCGCTGATCGATGTCCTGCTCGTCATCTTGATCTTCCTCATGGTCACGACGACGTACTCGCGCTTCGCGGAGCTCCAGATCAATCTGCCGACGGCGGAAGCGAACAAGCCGCCGGAGCGGCTCGATCAGATCGACGTCGCGGTCGACGCCAAAGGCAACTACTCGATCAACAAGCAGATCGTCTCCGGCTCGACGCGCGATGCGCTCGCGGCGCAGCTCAAGCGCGCGGCGGGCGGCATGAAAGATCCCGTCATCGTGATCAACGCGGACGCGCAGGCCTCGCACCAGTCGGTCATTCGAATCATGGAGGCCGCGCAGGCCGCCGGTTACGGCAAGATCACGTTCACGATCCAGACGCCGTCGAAGTGAATTTCCCGGAGCGTGCATGGCAGCGCGTCACGCTCCTGACCGTCCTGCTCTACCCCGTCAGTCTTGTTTTTCGCGCGCTGAGCGCGCTGCGGCGTGCCGCGTACGCGGCTGCGCTCCTGAAATCCCGCCGCTTGCCCGTGCCCGTGATCGTCGTCGGCAACATCACGGTCGGCGGCACCGGCAAGACGCCGCTCACGCTGTGGCTCGCGTCGTATCTGGCGCGCCACGGGCGGCGTCCCGGCATCGTGAGCCGCGGCCACGGCTCGTCGCTGCGCGAGCCGCGCGAAGTGAATGCCGCCGCCGATGCCGCACAGGTCGGCGACGAGCCTCTGCTGCTCGCGCAGCGCTGCGGCTGTCCGGTATGGGTGGGCGCCGACCGTGTCGCGGCCGCGCAGGGGCTACTGAACGCGCATCCCGCGTGCGACGTGCTCGTGAGCGACGACGGGCTTCAGCATTACGCGCTCGCGCGCGACGTCGAGATCGCGCTGATCGACGGCGAGCGCGGCTTCGGCAACGGGTTCTTACTGCCGGCGGGTCCGCTGCGCGAGCCGGTGTCGCGTCTGCGCAGCGTCGATGCGATCGTGGTGAACGGCCCGCGCCGCGCGCCCGCGCTGCCGGCCTCGGCGCTCACGATGCATCTGCAGGGCGACGAGTTTTACAACCTGCTCAATCCCGGCCACGTCGTCGGCCCCGCTTATTTTCGGAGCCGCCGGGTGCACGCGGTTGCCGGGATCGGCAATCCCGCCCGGTTCTTCACCTACCTGCAGACGCTGGGCATCGATTTCGAAGCGCACGCCTTCCCGGACCATCACGCGTACCGGCCGGAGGAGCTCGCATTTGCCGGCGCCGATGCCGTCCTGATGACGGAAAAGGATGCGGTAAAATGCGCGCGCTTCGCTTCCGAGATCCAGTGGGCGCTGCGCGTCGATGCGTTAACGGACCCGGAGCTGGGTCAGCGCCTTCTGAAGAAACTCGCCTCCCTGTGACATGAATCCACGCCTGCTCGACATCCTCGTGTGCCCGCTGTGCAAGGGGCCGCTCGTCTACCGCAGGTCGGAGGCCGAGTTGATCTGCAGACCCTGCAGGCTGGGCTATCCGATACGCGACGACATCCCCGTCATGCTCGAGGACGAAGCGCGCAAGCTTCCGCCCGAGGAAGAGGTGACGCCGTGAGGCAAAGACCGGTGACGCAGTGACGTAGTGATGCGGTGACGCGGTAACACCGGGTCATCACTTCGTCACTTCATCACTGCGTCACTTCATCACTGCGTCACTTCATCACGCATGGACTTCGTCGTCGTCATTCCCGCCCGCTACGCGTCGTCGCGTTTTCCGGGTAAGCCGCTCGCGGACGTGGCGGGCAAACCGATGGTGGTGCGCGTCGCCGAGCAGGCGCGAAAGAGCGGCGCGGCGGAAGTCGTGGTCGCCACCGACCATGCAGACATCGCAGCCGTGGTGCGTGCGCACGGCCATGACGCCGTAATGACGCGGGCCGACCATGCTTCGGGCACCGACAGACTGGCAGAAGTCGTCGCGCGCCGCCGCTACCGCGCCGGCCGCACGATCGTGAACGTCCAGGGCGACGAGCCGCTCATCGCGCCCGCGCTGATCCGCCGCGTCGCCGAAAGCCTAGAGCGCCACCGCGAGGCGCAAGTCTCGACGGCAGCCTGTCCGCTTCAGGACGCGCGCGATCTCGCCAATCCCAACGTCGTCAAAGTCGTGCTCGATCATAACGGCTATGCGCTGTACTTCAGCCGCGCCCCGATTCCGTACGCGCGCGATGCATTTGCGAGCGGCATACGCGAATTGCCGCGCGGACTCCCGGTCTACCGGCACCTGGGCATTTACGGCTATCGGGCGCGCTTTCTGCGCGTGTTCAGCGGCCTGCCCGCGCCGGCGATCGAGCGTTTCGAGGCGCTCGAACAATTGCGCGTGCTGTGGCACGGTCATCGCATCAGCGTAGCCATGTCGAAAACGGCACCGCACGCGGGCATCGATACGCCGCAGGATCTCGAGCGCGTGCAACGCGAGCTACGGCGCACGCGGCGCATTTCTTAAAGTGCGCGAAGTCGCTATAATTTCACGGTTTTAGCTGTATCTGCCCGACATGCGCATACTCCTGCTCGGCCTGCCGGGCGCCGGCAAAGGCACACAGGCTCAGTACCTGATGGCGCGATACGGCATCCCGCAGATATCGACAGGCGACATGCTGCGGGCGGCGGCGAAGGCCGGAACGGCGCTTGGACGCGAGGCCCGGGAGTACATGGACCGTGGCGCGCTGGTGCCGGATCACCTCGTGATCGAGCTCGTGAAAGAGCGCGTGCGCCAGCCGGATGCCGCGAACGGTTTCATCTTCGACGGTTTTCCGCGCACGATCGGCCAGGCCGACGCGCTGCGCGAAGTGGGTGTGGACCTCGACTACGTGATCGAAGTCGAGGTCGAGGACGAGGAGATCCTGCGGCGTCTGAGCGGACGCCGCGTGCATCCGGGCTCCGGCCGCACGTACCACGTGGATTTCAATCCACCGAAGGTCGCCGGCCGCGATGACGTGACGGGGGAGGCGCTCGTGCAACGTCCCGACGATACCGAGGAGACGGTGCGCAAGCGCCTCGAGTACTACCACCGTCAGACGAAGCCGCTCGTCGATTACTACGTGAGCTGGGCGAAGAGCGGGGACGCGCGCGCTCCGCGTTACGTGAATATTCGCGGCCAGGGTCCGGTCGAGCAGGTGAGGGACCAGATTTTAGCGGCGCTGGATGCGCCGCGTTCGAACAACACAAGGGAGTGATCATGTCGGGGTATCTCATCTTCGCGCTTGCCTGCGCCGTCGCCGCGCTGCTCTACGGAGCGTTCTCGATCCAGTGGGTGCTGGCGCGACCCACCGGCAACGAGCGCATGCGCGAGATCGCCGCTGCGATCCAGCAGGGCGCGCAGGCGTATCTGAACCGTCAGTACACGACGATCAGCGTGGTCGGCGTGATCCTGTTCGTGGTGCTCGGCATCGCGCTCAACTGGGGCACGGCCTTCGGCTTTCTGGCCGGCGCCGTGTTCTCGGGCCTCGCGGGCTACACCGGCATGTGGATCTCGGTGCGCTCGAACGTGCGCACGGCGGAAGCCGCGCGCAACGGCATCAACGCGGCGCTCAACATCGCGTTCCGCGGCGGCGCGATCACCGGCATGCTCGTCGTCGGGTTCGGGTTGATGGGCGTCGTCGGCTACTACTGGATCATGTCGGCGCTCTACGACGCGACTCAGGCGCTGCACGCGCTGGTGGGCTTCGCGTTCGGCGGCTCGCTCATCTCCATCTTCGCGCGTCTGGGCGGCGGCATCTTCACCAAGGGCGCGGACGTGGGCGCCGACCTCGTGGGCAAGGTGGAAGCCGGCATCCCCGAGGACGACCCGCGCAATCCCGCGGTGATCGCGGACAACGTCGGCGACAACGTCGGCGACTGCGCGGGCATGGCCGCGGACCTCTTCGAGACCTACGCGGTGACGATCATCGCGACGATGCTGCTCGGGGGGCTTCTATTCGTGCGTGAGCCGAACGCGCAGATCGCGGCGCTCGCCGGCAATGCCGTGATCTACCCGCTGGTGCTGGGCGGCGCCTCGATCATCGCGTCGATCATCGGCACCTTCTTCGTGAAAACGAGCGAAGGCGGCAAGATAATGGGCGCGCTCTACAAGGGCGTGATCGTCTCCGGCGTGCTCGCCGCCATCGCGTTCTGGTTCATCACCGACGCCATGATGGGCCCCTTGGCTATCGACCTCTTCGGCTGCGCGCTGGTCGGGCTCGCGCTCACCGCAGCCATGGTCGTGATCACCGAGTACTACACGGCCACCGAGTACGGTCCGGTGCGCCACGTCGCATCCGCGTCGACCACCGGTCACGCAACGAACATCATCGCCGGACTCGGCGTATCGATGAAAGCGACCGCGCTGCCGGTGCTCGCGGTGTGTATCTCGATCTGGGCGGCCTATGCGCTCGCCGGCCTCTACGGCATCGCGATCGCCGCGACGGCGATGCTGTCGATGACCGGCATGATCGTCGCGCTCGATGCCTACGGTCCGATCACCGACAACGCCGGCGGCATCGCGGAGATGGCGGAGCTGCCGCAGTCGGTGCGCGCGGTGACCGACCCGCTCGACGCCGTGGGCAACACGACCAAAGCGGTGACGAAAGGCTACGCCATCGGGTCGGCGGGTCTGGCCGCGCTCGTGCTCTTCGCCGATTACACGCACAACCTCGAAGCCGTCGGAAAATCCGTAGAGTTCTCACTCTCCGATCCGGCGGTCATCATCGGCCTTTTCATCGGCGGCATGGTGCCTTACCTCTTCGGCGCGATGGCGATGGAAGCCGTCGGACGCGCCGCAGGCGCGGTCGTGGTCGAAGTGCGGCGCCAGTTTCGCGAGATCGCAGGGATCATGGAAGGCCGGGCGAAGCCTGATTATTCGCGCGCGGTGGACATGCTCACGCGCGCCGCGATCAAGGAGATGATCGTCCCGTCGCTGCTCCCCGTGCTGGTGCCCATCGTGCTCGCCTTTCTCATGAATTGGGCGATGGGACCGGGCGCCGGCGTGCGCGCGCTGGGCGGACTCCTGATCGGCACGATCGTGACGGGACTCTTCGTCGCGATCTCGATGACGACCGGCGGCGGCGCGTGGGACAACGCCAAGAAATACATCGAGGACGGCAACCATGGCGGCAAGGGTTCCGACGCGCACAAGGCTGCGGTCACGGGCGACACCGTCGGCGATCCGTACAAGGACACCGCCGGTCCCGCGGTGAACCCGCTCATCAAGATCATCAACATCGTCGCCCTGCTGATCGTGCCGCTGCTGTGACCGGAGCCTGCTCGCGATGAAATATTCATTCGAGGATCGCAAGGTCGTCTGCAAGGGCGATTACTGGATCGCCGATAACGCCGTGGTGATCGGCTCGGTCGTGCTCGAGAACAACGCGAGCGTGTGGTTCAACTGCGTGCTGCGCGGCGACAACGACGTGATCACGATCGGTGAGAATTCGCAGCTCCAGGACGGCTGCGTCGTGCACGCCGACCGCGGGCATCCGCTCACGCTCGGCAAGAACGTGAGCGTCGGCCACATGGCGATGCTCCACGGCTGCACGGTCGGCGACGGTACGCTCGTCGGCATCAAGAGCGTGATCCTGAACGACGCGGTGATCGGCAAGAACTGCGTGATCGGCGCGAACTCGCTCATTCCGGAAGGCAAGCAGATCCCGGATGGCTCGCTCGTCATGGGCTCGCCCGGCAAGGTGGTGCGCCAGTTGACCGAAGCCGAGATCCAGCGCTTCGGCGGCGTCGCCGCCAATTACGTAAACAAATGGAAGCGCTTCAAGGCCGGCTTCAAACCGGACCCATCGTAATTGCGCAGGGTGCGTCAGTAACGCACCGCCCGGTGCGCGACCGCTGCGCCGCCCCGACGGACGCGGCGCGCATGCGGCGCACCCTACGATCGTCTTCAGGTGAATAAGCTCGAGCGCGTTCGCGCGGCGCTGCGCCGCGACAGCGTAGACCGTCCGCCGTACGGCTTCTGGACGCACCTGCCCGGCATCGACCTCGATCCGCAGCGCCTCGCGGCGGAGACCGCCGCATTCGCCCAGCGCTACGACCTCGACTTCGTGAAATCGATGCCCAACGGGCTGTACTGCGTCGAGGACTGGGGCTGCGTCTGCGACTATGGCGAGATTGCGCGTGGCGGCGTTGCGAAAGTGGTGCAGGCCGCCGTCAATACCGAACGCGATTGGGCCGGCCTCGCGCACCTCGACGTCACACACGGCGCGTACGGCCGTGAGCTCGTGCATCTCGAAACGCTCGTGAAGCGCGTCGGCCCGGGCGTGCCGGTGCTCGCGACGGTGTTCTCGCCGCTCACCATTGCCGGAAAGCTCTCGAACGGCCTGTCGCGGGAGCACATTGCGCGCGCGCCCGAAAGCGTGCGGCGCGGGCTCGAAGTCATCACTGCGGTCACGTGCGACTTCGCGCGGGCGTGCGTCGCGCGCGGCTGCGCCGGCGTTTTTCTCGCGCTGCAGGAAGCCACACGCCCGGCCTTCGACGAAAGCGCCTATCGCACGTACGGCGAGCCGCACGACCGGCAGGTGCTCTCAGCCGCCGCGCAGGCCGGCGCTTGGTTCAACGCCGTGCACATTCACGGCGAGGACATCCTGTTCGACGTCATCAGGGACTATGACGTGCCTGTGCTCAACTGGCATATCGGCGAGACACCGCCGTCGATCGCCGACTACCGCGCGTCGGGTGGCACGAAAGCGATCCTCGGCGGGCTGCAGCGCGGCCACATCACGCGTCGTGAACGCGAAAGCATCGAGGCGGATATCGAGCGCGCCATCACTGACGCGGCCGGATACGGCCTGCTGCTCGCGCCGGCGTGCGTAATCCGGCATCCGGTGGACGACGCGACGCTCGCGTGGACTGCCGCGCGAATCAAGGCGCTCGCATAAAAACGTAAGGGTGCGCTGGTAGCGCACCGCGGTGCGCCGCGGGCGCACCCTAGGGTCTGGCGCACCGGCGGTGCGTCGCCGACACACCCTACGGCTCTGCCCAGCCTTTCGCCCGCTCGACCGCCTTGCGCCACCCCCGCAGCAACGACTCAGCCTCGTCGCGGCTCATCTGCGGCTCGAACACGCGCTCGGCCTGCCACTGCGCGTCGATCGCCGC
Organism: Burkholderiales bacterium; assembly: GCA_035626595.1. Taxonomy (GTDB): domain Bacteria; phylum Pseudomonadota; class Gammaproteobacteria; order Burkholderiales; family SG8-41; genus JAQGMV01. The sequence continues at coordinate 79,626 of DASPNJ010000080.1, read as the reverse complement.
GGTGTCCTTCCAGTAGCCGACGGCGAGTCCCGCCAGATACGCCGCGCCGAGCGCGGTCGTCTCCTGCACCCGCGGACGCACCACCGGCACGCCCAGCACGTCGGCCTGGAACTGCATGAGCAGGTCGTTGCGCGTCGCGCCGCCGTCTACCCGCAGCTCCGCAAGCCGTGTCTGCGCGTCGCGTTCCATCGCCTGCAGCACGTCCGCAGTCTGGTAGGCGATGCTTTCGAGCGCGGCGCGCGCTATGTGGGCCGCAGTCGATCCGCGCGTGAGCCCCAGCACGGCGCCGCGCGCGTACGGGTCCCAGTGGGGGCTGCCGAGACCCACGAAAGCCGGCACGACATGCACGCCACCGTTGTCCGTAACGGAGCGCGCGAGCGGCTCCACCTCGGCCGATGTCCTGATGATGCCGAGGCCATCACGCAACCATTGCACGACTGCGCCGGCGACGAAGACGCTGCCTTCGAGCGCGTACTCGCGCGCGTCTCCCGAGGCGCAGGCCGCGGTGGTCACGAGCTTCGAGCGCGACCGTATCGCGTTGCGGCCGGTGTGCATCAGCATGAAACAGCCGGTGCCGTAGGTGTTTTTCACCAGCCCCGGCGCGGTGCAACGCTGCCCGAACAGAGCCGCCTGCTGGTCGCCCGCAATGCCGGCGACCGGTATCGCGCGCCCGAAGAGCGTTTGCGCGGTATGCGCGATGACATTGCTCGACGCATGCACGCTCGGAAGCATGATGCGGGCGACCCCGAACACCCGGAGGAGCTCGTCGTTCCAGTCGCCGGTGTGGATGTCATAGAGCAGCGTGCGCGACGCGTTCGTCACGTCCGTCGCGTGGACCGCCCCGCCCGTGAGCTTCCACACGAGCCAGCTATCGACGGTGCCGAAAGCAAGCTCGCCGGCCGCGGCGCGCTCACGCGCGCCGTCGATGTTGTCGAGGATCCACGCGAGCTTCGTGCCGCTGAAGTAGGCGTCGAGCACGAGCCCGGTCCTGCGCGACAGGAGCTCCGCATGGCCCGCTGCCGCGAGCGCCTCGCACATACCCGCCGTGCGACGATCCTGCCACACGATCGCGTTGTAAACCGGCGCGCCGGTGCGAAGGTCCCACACAAGCGTGGTCTCTCGCTGGTTGGCGATGCCGATCGCTGCGATGTCGCGCGCCATTACGCCCGCGCGCGTGATCGCCTCCGCCGCGACGGCGAGCTGCGTTTCCCAGATGTCGTTCGGATCGTGCTCGACCCAGCCCGGCTGCGGAAAGATCTGCCGGAACTCTTTCTGCGCGACCGCGCGAATCGCGCCGCGTTCGTCGAAGACGAGCGCGCGGGAGCTGGTCGTCCCTTGATCGAGCGCCAGAATGCAGCTCACCCGTTCCCCTCACCCTGGCCTCTCCCCGGAGGAGAGGACCTACTTGAACATGAGGCTCACGCCGCTCAGCAGGAGCACCGCGGCCAGTATGCGCGAAAACGCCACCTGGCTCACGCGGTTGCCGAGCCGCTCGCCGATCCAGGTGCCGGCCCACGTGATCGGCAGCAGCGCCGCGACGAGCATCAGCACTTCTCGCGTGTAGAAGCCCGAGATCGCGTAGCCGCTGATGCGCGCGATCATCTCCAGGAACCACAGCATCGCGAGCGTGGCGCGGAACTCCATCCTGCCGAGTCCCCGCGCGTGCACGTAGATGACGACCAGCGTGCCGCCACCGCCCCCGAACAGGGTATCGAAAAAAGACCCCGCGAAGCCGAGCGGGATCGCCCAGCGCTCGGAGCACTTGAACTGCGGCAGCCCGAACGCGTGTACCGCGAGCATGTACACGGCATACAGGACGAGGAAGCCGCCCAGCATGATCAGGAGGAGGCGGTTGTCGAGCATGGTGAACAGCACGAGCCCCGCGATCACCCCGGCGATCGTCGGCGGCGCGAGGAGCTTCAACTCGCGCCAGTTGACACTGCGCCGGTCCCGTATCGTGAGGAAGATGAACAGGATGAACACGAGGAGCCCCGCGGTCGGGATCACCACGTGCACCGGCAGCACGAACGCGAGCAGCGGTGCGGCGACGAGCCCGGCGCCGAAGCCGGACATGCCGCGCACGATGTACGCGGCAAGCACGGCCGTGCCGATCCACAGCATCTGAAGAAGCGTGAGCTGCTCGATCATGGACGCGCCGGCGCGCCGCGCCTGCCGGCCGTCAGCAGCACCGCACCGGCGGCGGCGACGAGCCCGAGCCAGCCATACGTCTGCGTGTAGCTGCCGGTGGCGTAGTGGGTCGCTGCAAACAGCGCCGGACCCACGAGGATGCCGCCGAAGTTCCACATCATCGCGGCGCTGGTGGCGACGCTCACCATGCCGCGCGGAGAACGATGGGCGATCTCCGCGAGAAAGAGACCGTTCCAGCCGACGGCGGCAAGACCGAAGACGATGCAGAGCAGACCGAGCGCCGCCACCGGCCACTCCGGCGTCAGGAACGCCATGATCACCGCGCACACGGTAATCGTGACCGCGATGTATTGCAGTAGGCGCACGCTGTCCCCGGTGCGATCCGCGATCCAGCCCCAGAGCAGACGGCCCGCCACGCCCGCCGCCTGCATGAGAGAGAGCATCACGCCCGCGGTGACAAGACCGTAGCCGCCCTCCTCGACCAGCATCGTCACCAGAAAGGCGCTGCCGCAAAGCTGCACGAAGGTGAGACAGAACGACGCCATCGCAAGACTCTTCAACACGGGATGGCGCCAGAGGAGCCGCAGGCCCGCCGCCGGGGCGGCGACGAACGCGAGATCGGCACGGCGATCGTCATCCCAGCGGGCGCGCATAGGCTGGAGCGCAGCGACCGTGCCGATCGCGACGGCCAGCACGAGCGCCAGCGCCCAGCGCCATCCGAATGCGAGCGTGATTCCCGGCGCAACCAGGGCCATGACCACCCAGCCGAGCGGCACGCCCGTCTGCTTGATCGAGAACACGAGATTGCGCTTCTCGGGCGGGCTGAAGCGGAACAGGAGATGACCCGAGGCCGGCGTCATCAGCGTCGAGGCGAGACCCAGGAGCAGAGAGGCGGCGACGAACGCGGTAAGCGACGATGTCAATGCGAGCAGCATCGCCATGGCGCACAGGGTGAGACCGACCTGCGTCGCGCGGCATGCGCCCCAGCGCACCACGGCGAAGCTCATGAAAGGCGAGGTCACGGCGGCGGTGCCGTACACGAGGCTGATCTGATAGCCGATCGCCGCTGGGGATACATCCATCTCGAGCGCGAGCTTCGGCGCGATCACCGGAAACACCGCGACGCCCATCACCGAAGCAACCTGCGCGACGGTCGTCGCCGCGATGACGGCGAACACCATGCGCCGCGAAGCTGTGGATACGGCGCCTGACCTCGCGCCCGGGTTGATCGACACCGGCCGATTTTATTGTCATGTCAGAGCGCCGTCCTTAGAATTTCACGGTGGGCGTCACCATTCCTCTACTCACCGAGCGCGCGTACGAGCGCATCCGGCGCGACATCATCAATTGCGCGATCCCGCCGGGGGCCGAGATTTCCGAAGCGCAGCTCTCGGGTCAGTACAAGCTCGGTAAGGCGGGCGTGCGCGTCGCGCTGACGCGGCTCGCCCACGAAGGTCTCGTGCGCGCGATTCCGCGGCGCGGCTACATGGTGGTGCCGGTCACGCTGCAGGACATCCAGGACGTGTTCGAGCTGAGGCTCATGCTCGAACCGGCCGCCGCGCGCATGGCCGCCGGGAAGGTCAACACCCAGCAACTGAAGCTCTACGACGACGTCTGCCGCGCGGGTTACGAGCGCGGCGATGCCAAGAGCACCGAGCGCTTTCTCGACGCGAACAAGGCGTTCCACGTCACGATCGCGCACGCGACCGGGAACGCGCGGCTCGCCGCCGCGATCGAACATCTATTCGACCAGATGACGCGTCTGCTGCACCTCGGTCTCGGCTCGCGCAAAGGCCCCTTCGAGAGCGAGCACAAGGCGCTCGTCAAAGCGCTCGCGCGCGGCGACGGCGAGGCGGCCGAACGCATTTGCCGGGAGCAGATCGAGGCTTCGCGTCAGATGGTGCTCTCGGCCGTGCTCACCAGCCGGTCGATCCTCAACCTCGCGCTCGGAGCCGATGGCGCATAACGGAGAAGCCCATGAAAGCAGTGGTATTGCGGGAGCACGGCAGCCTCGAGAAGCTCCAGTACGTGACCGATTTTCCCGATCCCGTGGCGACCGAGGGCCACGTGGTGATCCGCGTGCGCGCGACGTCCTTCAACTATCACGACGTGTTCACGGTGCGCGGCATGCCGGGCATCAAGGTGCCGATGCCGATGATCATCGGGCTCGATCTTGCGGGTGAGATCATCGAGGTCGGCGCCGGCGTGACCGGCTGGAAGGCAGGAGACCGCGTGCTGGTGAATCCGCTCAATCGCCAGAAGGGCTTGATGGGCGAGATGATGCACGGCGGCCTCGCCGAGAAATGCCTCGTTGCGGAGCACCAGTTATTGCGCATGCCCGCCGGCGTCTCGTTCGAACAGGCCGCGGCGCTGCCCGTCGCGTACGGCACCGCCCACCGCATGATCGTCACGCACGACACCATCCGCAAAGGCGAGACGGTAATGGTGCTGGGCGCGAGCGGCGGCGTGGGCACCGGCTGCGTGCTGCTCGCCAAGCTGCGCGGCGCGGAAGTGATCGCGTGCGCCTCCAGCGCCGACAAGATTCAGCGTCTGAAGGACCTCGGCGCCGACCACGTGATCAACTACAAGGAAGTCGATTTCTCGAAATGGGCGATCGAGAAGTACGGCAAGCCACAGCGCCGCAGCTACGAGGGCGGCGTGGACGTCGTCATCAATTTCACGGGCGGGGAGACGTGGGCGCCGACGCTGCGCTGCGTCAAGCGCGGCGGCAAGATCCTCGTGTGCGGCGCGACCGCCGGCTACGACCCCAAGGAAGACCTGCGCTACATCTGGAGCTTCGAGCTGAAGGTCATCGGGTCCAACAGCTTCTATGACGAGGACCTCGCGGCGCTGATGGACATGATCCAGGCGGGCACGCTGAAGCCCGTCATCGACGAGGTGCTGCCGCTCGAGCGGGCGGCGGAAGGCCTGCGGCTCATCGAAAACCGGGAGGTTTTCGGCAAGGTCGTCGTGACGCCGTGATTCCGAGACCGGAGCCGCGCGGCTATCCGGGCAATCTCGGAGTGCTGTTCGCCGGGCACGCGGGCGACACGCGCACCGCGATCGTCGATCTTTACGAGCGCGAGCGGCCGCGTGAGCTCTCGTTCCGCGACCTCGACGCGTTGTGCAATGCCGTCGCGCGAGGCTTGCGGCGCAGGGGCCTCGCTCCGGGCGACCGCATTGCGATCCTGTCGCTCAACCGCCACGAATTCGTCGCGACCGTGCTCGGCGCAATGCGCGCCGGCGCGGTGCCCGTGCCGATCAATATCAAGGTGGCGGCGGATACGGTGCGCTTCATCGTCGAAGACGCCGGGGCGAGGCTCGTCTTCACGGAGCCCGCGCTGCGGCAACTCTGTCCGCCGCGCGTCGAGGTCGTCGAATACGGCGGCAGCGGCGCATCCGCGTTCGACGCGTTCCTCGATCCAGGCGAATTCAAAGCAATAGAGCCGGGTCCCGACACCATCGCGATCCAGCCCTACACCTCCGGCTCCACGGGACGTCCGAAAGGCGTGCTGCTTTCGCACTATGGCCAGAACTGGAGCCGGCGCATCCTCGCGCACACGCGCGGCACGACGTCCGCCGACGTGATCCTCGTCGCGGCGCCGCTGTACCACAAGAACGCGCTCAACGCGATCAAGCAGGGGCTCACCGCCGGGGCGAAGCTGCCTCTCCTGCCGCAGTTCAACGTCGAGCGCTACATCGAGGCGATCGGCCGCTACCGGGCAACCGTGATCTCCGGCGTGCCGACGATGATGTCGATGGTGCTCGCGCGGCGCGATCTGCTTGCGAGAACCGACACGTCATCGGTTCGCACCGTGATGATGGGCTCCGCGCCCTCTTCGCGTCAGCTCCTCGCCCAGATTGCCAGCGCGTTTCCCAACGCGCAGCCGCTCGTCGTCTATGGCGTGACCGAAGGCGGTCCGGTGCCGCTCGGGCCGCATCCGGAAGGCAGACCGCGGCCGCCGGGCTCGATCGGCGTGCCGTACGAAGGCACCGAGGCGAAGCTCGTCGGCGGCCCGCATGCATCCGAAGGCGAGCTCGCCGTGCGCAATCCCGGCGTGCTCCTCGCGTACCACAATCTGCCCGAGGAAACGGCGAAACGCATTCGCGACGGCTGGTACTACACCGGCGACATCTGCCGGCGCGATAGCGAGGGCTTCTATTACTTCGTCGGGCGCAACGACGACATGTTCGTGTGCGGCGGCGAGAACATCTTTCCGATCGAGGTCGAGACACTGCTGGAAAAGCACCCGGCGGTGCACCAGGCGTACGTGATGCCGTTCGATCACGAGCTCAAGGGACAGGTGCCATACGCGTTCGTCGTGCTGCGCTCGGGCGCGCACGCGACCGAAGAAGAGCTCAAGCAATTCGCGCTCGCGAACGGCCCGGCGTACCAGCACCCGCGACGCGTGTTTTTTCTCGACCACCTGCCGCTCGCGGGCACGAACAAGATCGACCAGCAGCAACTGCGGTCGTGGGCCGCGCAGCAGACCGCGACGCCCGCCGCATCCAGCAACAGGAGATAAGCAATGAGTGAAGCGAGCGACACGCGTATCGGCGTGGACAAGCTCCAGCAGTTGATCACGCGCGGCCCGTTCAACCAGTGGCTCAACTTCACCGTGGTGAAGTCCGATGCCGAAGGGCTCGAGATTCGCGCGAAATGGCGCGAGGACTGGGTCGTCAATCCCGATCGCCGCTACACGCATGGCGGGATCCTCGCCGCCATCGTGGATGTCGCCGCCGACTACGCGATCGCCGCCGAGTACGGCCGTCCGGTGCCGACCGTCGATCTGCGCGTGGACTACCACAAGGCCGCGATGCCCGGCGATCTCACCGCGAAATCGCGCATCGTGCGCATGGGGAGCCAGTTCTCCACCGCGGAAGCGTACGTCTACGACAAGGACGGCGCGCTCGTCGCGAGCGGGCGCGGCACCTACATCACCGCGCCGCCGAAGTAGGCGTGCGCCCTGTAGCATAATCGGCCTCTCCCCCCAGCAGAGCGACGCGGCGCGTGAAAGGTGCAGGCGCAGGTTCCAAAAAACGATTGATCATCGGCCTGACCGGTGCGACCGGGTCGATCTACGGGCTGCGCATTCTGGAGACGCTGCGCGCCGCCGGCGGCTGGGAAACGCATCTCGTCGTTTCCGAGGCCGGGATGCTCAACGCGTACCAGGAATACCGCCTGTCGCGTAAGGACATCCAGAAGCTCGCGGACGTGGTGCACAACGTGCGCGACGTCGGCGCCTCGATCGCGAGCGGCTCGTTCATCACCGAAGGCATGGTGATTGCGCCGTGCTCGATGAAGACGCTGGCGGGGGTCGCGCACGCGTTCTCGGACAACCTGATCACGCGCGCGGCCGACGTGATCCTCAAGGAACGACGGCGGCTCGTGCTGATCACGCGTGAAGCGCCGCTCAATCTCGCGCATCTCAGGAACATGGTCGCGGTCACCGAGATGGGCGGCGTCATTTTTCCGCCGGTGCCCGCGTTCTACAGCGGCGCCAAGACAATCGACGACCTCGTGAACCACACCGTCGGGCGCGTGCTCGATCTGTTCGGCTTCGAGCATTCGACGATCAGCCGCTGGCAGGGCATCAAGAGCGACATTCTGAAGGACCAGCAATGAAAGAAGGTTTCAGAGACTTCCTCGATCGGCTGCGCGACGCCAAAGAGCTGGTGGACATCCGTCAGCCGGTCGACATCCGGCACATCGCGACGCTCGTCGACCAGTCGGACAAGGCGCTGCTCTTCCACGACGTGATCGGCTATCGCCTGCCGGCGGTCTCCGGCATCATCCGCACGCGCGAGCGTTCGATCATGGGCATGGGCTGCACCACCTATGGCGAGATCGAGGCGAAGCTTAAGCAGGGCATCGACAATCCGATTCCGCCGCGCTACGTGGAAACCGCGAAGCACAAGCAGGTCGTGAAGACCGGCGAGGACGTCGATCTCTTCGAGCTGCCGATCCCGATGTCCTCGATCTACGATGGCGGCCCGATGATCACCGCCGGCGTCGTCATCGCGAAGGACCCGGAGTACGGTCTCAATTCGGGGATCTACCGGTTCATGGTGAAGGAGAAGAACCTCACCGGCATCGACATCGTGACGCCGAACAACATGCGGATGTTCGCGGACCGTGCCTACAAGGACGGACGCCTGTGCCCCATCTCGATCTCGATCGGCACGCATCCGATCGAGATCATGGGCGCGGGGTTCCGCGCGCCGCTGGGCGTCGATGAGATGGCGATCTCCGGCGGCATCCGCGGCGCGCCCGTCGAGCTCGCGCAGTGCGAGACGATCGATCTGCCCTGCCTCGCCGACGCCGAGGTCGTGCTCGAAGGCGAGATCCTGCCCACCGGCTGGACACATCCCGAAGGCCGCTTCGGCGAGTTCACGCGGCTCATGGGCGGGCTCCACTGGAACCCGCTGGTGCGGGTGAAGGCGATCACGCGCCGCGAGGACGCGATGTATTACGCGCTGCACATGCCGTGGGAGAACACGTGGCTCGCGGCGCCGACGCGCTACACGGCAATCCGCTCGGCGCTGAAAACCGCGGGCGTGCAGGTGAAAGACATCAACGTGACGCTCGGCGGCTGCGCGTTCTGGCATGCCGTCATCTCGATCCGCAAGCAGGCGGGCGAAGGCAAGAACGCGCTGCTCGCTGCGCTCTCGGTCATGGATCTGAAGCACGTCGTGGTAGTCGACGAAGACATCGACGTCCACAATCCGATGGACGTCGAATGGGCCATCGCCACGCGCGTACAGGCCGACCGCGACGTGTTCATCATCCCCGGCGCGCGCGCGAAACCGCTCGACCCGAGCCTGCCGGTGATGCCGCCCGGGGTCGTGCCGGTGGGCGCGAAGGTCGGTATCGATGCGACCATTCCCGAAGGCGTGCCGCATGAGCGCTTCGAGCGCATCGCGTACGCCTACGCCGATCGGGCCAAGATCGCGGAGTACGTCGCCGGCAAAGCCGACGCCGCCGCAGGACGCGTCAGCGCCGACGACGACACGATCGCGGCGGCTGCACGGGACATCCTGGCGCTCATCGAGAAGACACCGTTGTACTACTCCGAAGTGGCGGAGCGGCTGGGCCAGCATCCGTTCGTCGTGATTGCGCGCGCGCTCGGGCGGCTTCACGAGGACGAGAAGCTGTGGCAGGACGCGCGCGGACGGCTGTGCGTGCGCGGCTCCGGGTTCGCCGCGAAGCCTCCGGTGAAGTCCGCGTGAGCGCGCAGTACCACCTGCACCTCGAATCGCTGCGCAGCCGCCCCGAGCACCTTCAGATCACCGAGGCTGACTGGGCCCGCGCCGCGAAGCGCCACCCGGAGCTTGCGCAGCGCCTGCGCGTGACGGTCGGCTTCGATAACGAGATCCTGGAGGACGCGCTGCGCAGCGCGGACTTCATGATCAACTGGTCGCCGCCGAAGGAACGGCTGCGCGAGCGGGCGCCGCGGCTCAGGTGGATTCAGACGACCGGCGCCGGCATCGATGCCCTGCTCCCGCTCGACTGGCTGCCCGCGGACGTCACGCTCACCAACAACCGCGGTGCGCATGGCGCGAAAGCCGAAGACTCGTGCACGCTCGCGCTGCTCGCGCTGCATACCCGCCTGCCCGAGACGCTCGAGCAACAGCACCGGCGCGTGTGGAGACCGATCATTACGCCGCCGATCGGGGGCCGCACTGCGGTCATCATCGGCTTCGGCGATCTCGGGGCGGCCGCCGGCCGCGCCGCGAAGAAGCTCGGCATGCGGGTGATCGCGGTGACGCGCGGCGGCAAGGCGTCGCCGCCGGCCGACGAGTGCTTTCCCGTCGCGCGCATCGACGACGCCCTGCCGCTCGCCGATTACCTCGTCGTTACGACACCGACCACGCCCGAAACGCGCGGCCTGATCGACGCGAGGCGTCTCGATTTGCTCAAGCGCGGCGCCGGCGTCGTCAATATCGGACGCGCAGTACTCATGGATTACACGCGCCTGCGCGAGAAGCTCGAAAGCGCCGAGCTCGGGGGGGCCGTGCTCGACGTTTTCGAGCAGGAGCCGCTGCCGGCGGATTCCCAGTGGTGGACGACGAGGAACGTGATCGTGTTGCCGCACATCTCGTGCGACACCCCCGGCTACATCGATCGGCTGCTCGACCGCTGGTTCGAGAATTTCGAGCGCTTCCTGCGCGGCCAGCCGCTCGAAAACGCTGTCGACCGGCACCTTGGGTACTGAGGAATTCCGCCGTCATGCTCGACCTCGATCACGTCGCGCACTTCGTGCCGGAAGTCGAGCCCGCGAGCCGCGCGCTCGAAGCGCTCGGCTTCACGCTGACGCCCTTCTCACCGCAGTCGCACCGGCTGCAGCCGGACGGGCCGCTCGTTCCGGCGGGCACCGGCAACCGTTGCGTGATGTTCGAGTCGGGATATCTCGAATTCCTGACGCCCACCGGCGACACGCCGGTAGCGGATCAGCTACGAGCGGCGATCGCGCGCTACGTCGGAGTGCACCTGATCGCGTTCGGCACCGATGATGCGGCAGGCGATTACGCGCGCCTCGCGCGCGAACGCTTCAATCCCGGTGCGCCGGTCGCGCTCCAGCGCCCGATCAGCACGCCCTCGGGTGAAGGCATCGCGCGATTCACGGTCGTACGCGTGCCCCCCGGAACGATGGCGGAAGGCCGCATCCAGTATTGCCAGCATCACACGCGCGAGCTCGTGTGGCAGGACCGCTGGATGCACCACCGCAACGGAGCTGTGGCGCTTTCCGGCGTGATGCTGTGCGTCGGGGATCCGGCCGAGGCGGCCGCCCGCTACGCCCGCTATACCGGACTGCCCGTCACCGCGCGCGGAGACAGCCGCCTGCTGGCTACGCATCGCGGCACGCTGGCGTTCCTCGACACAGCGGCGGTGGAGCGCACCCTCGGCGCCGTCGCGCCCCCACTGCCGTGGATCGCCGGCTACACGCTGGTCACCCGCGACCCGGCGGCGGCGCGGCGATGTGCGAGCGAAGCCGCGGTCGGCGCGCGCGTGCTTGATGCCCAGCGCGTCGCAGTTGCACTGCCCGCGGCGCTCGGCGGTTATGTCGTTTTCGAGCCGGAAGGCGCGGCTGCCGGGTTCCCGCTTTGCTAGGAGCATGCATGGACTGGCGTAAGAACCTCATCGAGGATCAGGCGGCGTTGAAGGCGCTGCTGGCGGACACGCGCACGATCGCCGTGCTCGGCATCAAGACGGAGGCGCAATTGGGACAGCCGGCGTTCTACGTCGCGAGCTACCTCGCCTCCGCGGGCTTCGAGGTGATACCGGTGCCGGTCTACTACCCAGACGTCAAAGAAATCCTCGGCCGGCCGGTTTATCGGAAGATCGCCGACATTCCCGGGCCGGTCGACATGGTGAACGTCTTCCGCCGCCCGGAGGACGTCCCGCCGCACGTCGACGACATCCTCGCGAAGAAGCCGAAATCGGTGTGGATGCAGCTCGGCATTCGTAACGATGCCGCGGCGGAGCAGCTCGCGAAGGCCGGCATCAAGGTCGTCCAGAACCGCTGCCTGATGGTCGACCACCGGCATTTGGCGCGCTGATCGCGCGCGAACGGTGCGCCACCGGCGCACGTGCGGTTACTGGATTCCCGCCTCCGCGGGAATGACGATCACAGCATTCTCGGTAGAGAACAGAAGGAAGAGAGGTAACGGAGAGGAACCATCACCGGTTCCTCTCTGTTCGTAATAGAGCGCCCCGGCGCTTTTTGCGCCCGCCGGCACTGCCGACCGCGCAAAAAAATAGCCGGGGGCGACCCGGCTATAAATCTATGGCGCAGCTTTGTGGTTGGACCTTTAGTACTGCACCACCGAACAAGACTTCTTGGCTGCCTGTTCTCTCCCTACCGCCCTACGCCTTGCTAAAACGCTTCACTGGAAGTTGTGCTGCAGCTTCACACCGAAGACATCCATCTTGCTCTCCGGCTGCAGAAAAATACCGACCGGGGCCACCGCAACGAGGTTCGATTCCTTGAAACGGTAGCTGTCGTAATAAGCGATCACGTCCCACTGCGGATTGAAGCGGTAGCCGACCGTTCCGTAGAAGCTCAGGTCCTTGCCGGGCCGCAGCCGCGGGTTGACGGCGCCGCCGATCACGTCGAAGTGCGCGTTCTCGCGCGTCCACACCGGGTACTTCACGCCGACGCCCCCGATCACGCCGCGCTGGACCGTCGAATTGAAGTTCGCGCCGAGCTTCGCGTAGAGGATGTCGTAGTCCTCTTCCTGATTGGTACCCTTGAACTTGCGCTCCCAGCGATCCCATCCGGCGGCGAGGACGACATCGACCGTCTGCGGCATGCGCCAGATCGCCTGGATCTCGTTCGTGAGGCCGCGATAGCGCACGTCGTCGCTGGCTGGCGCGCCGCCGAACAGCGTGCCGCCGGTGTAATCGACATCGCCTGTATAGAACTTGAGGTTGTACCCGAGCGACAGACCCGGCGCTTTGCTCTGTTGCCACGTGAGGTCGAGCACCCACCGCAGGCCCGTTTCCTTGACCGCGGGCGCCGTGCTTTCCTCCCACCTGAAGCTCTCGAAGCCCGCGCCGACGGACCAATCGGCATGCGCAGCGCCGGCCGCGCATAGCGACGCTGCGGTATATGCGGCGGCCACGAAACGCTTCATACGCTGCTCTCCCCTTAGCTTCTAACGGTGTGCAGAAGTCAGCGGTGAGAGTAAAGAAAACGCTTTAACTTGTCGATATAAGCCCTTTCGCAAAGGCATAATGCGTATGCCGCTGTTGTTTTTTAGCAACATCGACGACGGTGACGATAATCGCTGGAGAGGTGCATGAAGCCAACGAAATCCACGTCATTGTTTTCGCGCTTGGCGAAGTGGACCTCGCGCGTCGCCGGCAGTCCGCCGGCCTTCGGTGTCGCGGTGTTCATCGTGCTCGCGTGGGCGGTCACGGGTCCGCTCTTCGGCTTCAGCGATACATGGCAGCTCGTGATCAACACCGGCACCACCATCGCCACTTTCCTCATGGTGTTCCTGATCCAGAACACGCAGAACCGTGATGCGCAGGCGATACAGGTGAAGCTGGACGAGCTCATACGCTGCACCTCGGGTGCGCACGTGGCGCTCCTGGATCTCGAAGAGCTCGAGGAGCACGAGCTCGAGGAAATCCGCGGCGAATACGAAGCGCTCGCGCAGCGCGCCCGCGCGATGCTCGACAAGGGCAAGAGCGATACGGGTACGCCGCGCATCGGCATCCCGAAGAATAAACACTGAGGCCGCTTGCGCGCGAAAAACGTGGACAGACGGCGAGCCCCCGTACTATCTTTATCGGGCGCGGCTTCCGGCTGCGCATCCGAAAGGAGGTGACGATGGCCAAGTACGGGAAGAAAGCGAAGAGCAAGGTGAAGCGCGCGATGCACAAGCGCAAGCGCGGCACGCTGAAGAGCGGGCGCTCGGGCAAGACCGTGAAAAGCCGCAAACAGGCGATCGCGATCGGCCTTGCCGAAGCGCGCCGCGAAGGCGCCAAGGTGCCGCGCAAGAAGAAATCAGCCACGAAAAAGTCCAGCTCGCGTAAGGGCGGACGCAAGTCTTCGAAGAAGAAGTAGCGCAACCCGGGGGGATGCGCGCCTTCGATTCGAAGGGCGCGTCCCTTTTCTATGCGACGGCTTGTTCGCGCCGATGCCGCTCAGCCAGCCTGTGCTGCCTGATGAACCAGCGGCGCACGATCGCGATGAGGATTACGAAGAAAAGCACGACCCCCGCGATCAGCCACCAATTGATTTTCGACGGGTCTTCCATCGCAGCCTGGATCTGGTCCCCGAACACGCTGGTCGTAAGCGTGCCGGGCACCATGCCGAGCACCGTCCCCAGCGAGTAGTGCCAGAGCTTGATCCGCACGGCGCCCGCGGCGATGCCCTCGATCGCGAAGGGCGCGGCCGGCACCACCCGCATCGCGAAGCACGCCAGCAATCCCCGCCGGCGCAGCACGTCGGTCATCTCGTGCAGTCTGTCGCCCACCAGATGGCGCACGGTATGCGGCGGCAGCGCCCGGCCCAGGAAATACGTTGCGAGCGCGGCGCCGAGGATACCCGTAAGACCATAAACGAAGCCCAGCACCGGGCCGAAAGCGATGACCGCGAAGAGCGTGATGAGCGGCCGCGGAAACATCACGAGGCACGCGGGGGTGTACGCAAGCATCACGACCAGCGGCGTCCACGGTAACGTGCCGACGCTTTCCGCCCACGCGATCACGCGTTCCGCCGTGACGAACTGCGACAGCGGTGTATAGCGCCACGCAAGCGTCAGCGTGGCGACAGTCAGCGCGATGAGCGCGATCTTGCCCCAGGCCGGGCCGAGGCGCTCCTCGGTCATCTGAGCGGCAGTCATTTATCTCGAACCACTGCAACGCTTATGCCGGTTGCGGACGGGTACGCTCGCTGCCTCTCGCTTTACTCTGGCTTCCATGAGGAGCAACCGATGCTCGCAGGCAAACAACGCAGCCCCAGCGACTTGAGTCGCGTCAATCTCTCGGAAGAATGGGAAATCCGCTGGTGGTGCGACCACTTCGGCTGTACCGAGATCGCGCTGCGCAATGCCGTAAATAACGTGGGCGACAGCGCCGGGAACGTCGAGCGCAAGCTGAAGGAAGCGCAGAAGGAAGTGTTCAAGAACATGGGCGAAGACTGATCGAACGAAGCGCCGTGCAGTCCCGCTATCTGTGGTGGCAGCACGGGATCGTCTACCAGATCTATCCGCTGTCCTTCATGGACAGCGACGGCGACGGCAAGGGCGATCTGAGCGGCATTCGCCAGCGGCTCGACTATCTGTCGTGGCTGGGGGTGAACGCGCTGTGGATCTCGCCCATCTATCCGTCGCCGATGAAGGATTTCGGCTACGACGTCTCCGACTACTGCAACATCGCGCCGCATTTCGGATCGCTGGCCGACTTCGACGCGCTGATCGCGGAGGCACACGCACGCGGGCTCAGGCTGATCCTCGATTTCGTGCCGAACCACACCTCGGACCAGCACCCGTGGTTCCTCGAAAGCCGCGCTTCGCGCGATAACCCGAAGCGCGACTGGTACATCTGGCGCGACCCGGCGCCGGATGGCAGCCCCCCGACCAACTGGCTCTCGCAGTTCGGCGGACCGGCTTGGGAGCTCGACGCGCACACCGGCCAGTACTACTACCACGCGTTCCTGAAGGAGCAGCCGGATCTCAACTGGCGCAATCCGTACGTGCGCCACGGGATGTACGACGTGATCCGCTTCTGGCTCGGCCGCGGCGTCGACGGTTTTCGCATCGATGTCCTGTGGCATCTCATCAAGGACGACGAATTCCGCGACAACCCGCCGAATCCCGGCTTCGAGCCCGGCGACTCGGAGCACCGCAAGCTCCTGGAGCTCTACACGACGGACCGTCCCGAGATCCACGAGCTCGTCGCGGAAATGCGCCAGGTGTTCGAGAGCTATCCGGAGCGCGTCATGATCGGCGAGATCTACCTCCCGGTCGAGCGACTCGTCGCGTACTACGGACTCGACCGCGCGGGCGTGCATCTGCCGTTCAACTTTCAACTGATCCATGCATCGTGGAATGCGTGCGAGATCGACCGCATGATCGCCGAGTACGACCGCCTCGTGCCGGAAGAAGAATGGCCGAACTGGGTGCTCGGCAATCACGATCAGCACCGCATCGCGACCCGCATCGGACCGGCGCAGGCGCGGATCGCCGCGATGCTGCTCCTCACGCTGCGCGGCACGCCCACGCTGTACTACGGCGACGAGCTCGGCATGGAAGACGTGCCGATCCCGCACGACCGCGTGCAGGACCCGTACGAGAAAAATCAGCCGGGGCTCGGTCTCGGCCGCGATCCGCAGCGCACGCCCATGCAATGGGACAACGCGCCGCATGCGGGTTTCAGCACCCGGGAACCCTGGCTGCCCGTCGCGGAAAACTTTCGCGAGCGCAACGTGAAAGCGCTGGCCGCGGATCCCGGCTCGATCCTCACGCTGTACCGCGAGCTCATACGGCTGCGCCACGCGCGCGAAGCGCTCAACGTCGGCTCGTACTCCCAGGTGCACTGCGAAGGCAACGTGATGTGCTTCGAGCGCACCGCCGGCCGCGAGCGCCTGGCGATTCTGCTCAATTTCGGTCCGACGCCGGAAAGCGTCAAGATGCGTGGCCGTGCCTCCGTCCTGCTCTCCACGTATCTCGACCGTGTGGGGGAAATCCTCACGGAACGCTGCACGCTGAGGCCCGACGAGGGGCTCGTCGCCGACTTGTCGACGTCATAAGTACAGAAGCGCATTTTCGCCGCGGCGCGCCTTCCGTTAGACTGCGATTTCGCCGGCGGAATCAATAGAACCAGGCCGCAGGCCTGGACGCACGCCGCCGCGCATTGCTGGGGGAATCCGGGTGCCCGGATCGAAGCGCATTCTGTACGTCGAGCCGGACAGCGAAGCCCGTCTCGTCATGAAGGACCTGCTCGCGTCGTACGAGCTGGATATCGCGACCGGCGACGCCGAAGCGCGCACGCTCGCGCGCAAGAACAGTTATGACCTCTACGTGCTCTCCGGCGGGCCCGACACCTCCGGCATCGAGCTGTGCGCGTGGCTGCAGCGCGTGGACGGCCGCACGCCGATCGTCTTCTGCTCTTCCAACGCGTCGCTCAAGTACCAGCAGGCGGCGATCTCGGCCGGTGCGGTGCGCTTTCTCGTGAAACCGCTGGACCCCACGCTGCTGCGCTCGACTGTCAACCTGCTGCTCAAGCTCGCCGAGCTCGAGACCGCGCGCGCGAAGGCCGCGGAGCAAAAAGCGATCATGGACGCGCTCGGCGAGCGCGCGGAGCTCGCGCGCCGGACGGCGGCTGCCGGCGCCGCGCGCGCGGACCAGGCGCGGCAGCACATGGTGCGCGCGAAGGCGTATCGCGCCTTTCGGGAGGCCGGCGGCAACCGCGCGAACTTCGAGCGTCTCTGGCCCGAGCTGGCCGACGCGATCAAAAGCGCCCGCGAATAGCGTCAGCCCGAGTCACGGGCGGCACGCCTGTCGAGGTCTTTGAGCCAGAGCGCCGCGACCATGACGGCGGCCAGGATGAACACCATGCCGCCCGGCACCCACATGATGAGGCCGCCGAGCTGCTGATCCTCCAGCGCGGAGAGCGCCCAGTGCCGCGGCGCCAGCGCGTAAGCCGGATACCAGATCGCGGTGGAGAACGTGAGCAGCGCGCCCAGCACGCTCGTGTGTGCGGCCGTCGTGAACAGCGAGAGCAGCGCCGCGCCTCGGTATTCCGAGCGCCCCGCAGCGAATGCCGCCCACCAGAACACCACCGCACTCGCGAGAAAGCTCGAATGCTGCAGCCAGTGAACGGGCTCGCTACGCAATGCCGCTTCGAATGCGGACGGGATGTGCCAGCCCCAGAGCACCGCCGCGTGGATCAGCCACGCCTGGAGCGGCTGCACGCACCAGCGTGCCGCGCGTTTGAGCGCACGCGGCTGCACCATCGCCCCGAGACCGCGCGGCAAACCCCAGAGCAGCGTGCCGAGCGGGCGCGAGAGCACGAGGAGCGGCGCGGCGACGAGCATCATGATCTCGTGCTGGGCCATGTGCGCCGCGAACGAGACGGCGGTAAGCGGCTCGAGCGGCGGCGCGAGCGAGATCGCGAGCGCGGCCCAGCCGCCCCAGAAGCAGACCGCGCGCTGCCGCCGTGCGGTCCGCGCGGCGCCGCGGCGCGTGAGGCGCCGCTCGCCGATCGCGTATGCCGCGGCCAGCAGCGCCATGAGCGCGGCGCCGAGCGGATCGACCGGCCACGCCTGCGCGCCGGGACCGGTGTGCGCGAATGCGGGCGCGGTGCTTCCTACGCTGAGCGCGATGGCGCAACCGAATCCCGCGAACCCTGACGAACGTCTCATGGCACTCGCACGAGCGAAAGATGACGGCTCGGTGCATGCATCGTACCGGCGGCACGGCGGTTGCGTACGGCCCGCCGGAGAGACCACGATGAGCACACCCGGATCACTCGCCCTTTTCGGACTCGCCGGCCTGTGCGTGCTTGCCGCCGGGTGTGAAGCGCCGCCGAACCCGCCCGGCGTGAGCGGCGACGCGGAGCGTGGCCGCACGCTGCTCTCGCAGTACGGCTGCGGCACGTGCCACAGCATTCCGGGCGTGCGCTCGGCGAACGCGAACGTCGGCCCGCCGCTGAAAGGCGTCGCGAACCGGGTCTATCTTGCCGGGGTGCTGACCAACACGCCGACGAACATGGTGCGCTGGATCCGGGCACCGCAGGACGTCGATCCGCGCACGGCGATGCCGAACATGAACGTCACCGAAGCGCACGCGCAGGACATCGCCGCGTACTTGTACAGGCTCAAGTAGAACGTGCGCCACGGGATCGCCACGGCGCCTGGCCGGCGCCTCGCGATGACCCGCGCAATGTCATTGCGACGACTGGAAAACAGCTTCATTCGACTTTCAGTAAACCGGCCTTCACGAGCCGCGTGACTTTCGCGGCTTCTTTTTTGACGAAGGCGTCGAAATCCTGCGAAGTGCCGCCGACGATTTCCAAACCGAGGCTGTCGAGGCGCTGCTTCACGTCCGGCAGTGCGAGCGTCTTGTTCACTTGCGCATTGAGCCGGTCGACGATCGCGCGCGGCAGCTTCGACGGTCCCGACATGCCGAACCAGACGATCGCCTCCGCATCCTTGACGGCCGATTCGGCGAGCGTCGCGACGTTGGGCAGCAGCGGGCTTCTCTTGGCGCTCGCAATGCCGACCACCTTGATGCGGCCCGACTTGATGTGTGCCTCTCCGCTGACGGTCGTCGTGTGCATGATGTTGATCTGCCCGCTCACGAGGTCCGTGAGCGCCGGTGCGGCGCCCTTGTATGGAATGTGCACGATATTGGCGCCGGTCGCCGCCTGGAACAGCGCGAGCCCGATGTGCAGGCTGCTGCCCACACCCGACGAGCCCCAGCTCACCTTGCCGGGATTGCCCTTGATATACGCGAGCAGCTCCTTCGGATTGTTCGGCGGGAACTTCGGATTCGCGACCACGATGAGGGGCGCGTAGCCGATCCAGACGATATTCGTGAAGTCGTCGTACTTATATGCGGGCCTGCTGAGCAGCAACGGCGTGTTCACGCTCGGCCCGGGATTCGCGAGCAGCAGCGTATAGCCGTCGGGCGCCGCCTTGGCAACGGTGTCCGCGCCGACCGATCCCCCGGCGCCGGGCCGGTTGTCGATCACGAACTGCTGGCTGAACGCCTCGGTCAGCTTTTGTCCCACGAGCCGCGCGATGATGTCGTTCGACGCACCGGGCGTGAACGGCACGACCCAGCGCACGGGCCTATTCGGATAGCTCGACGCGGCATCCGTCTGTGCGGCAAAGGCCGTGGATCCTGCGATGCAGCCGGCGATCAGCGCGGCCGCGGTGAAAACCTCGTGCTTCATGAACTCCCTCCCTGTTTTTCTCGTCACTACGTCACCTCGCCACTGCGTCACAGCATCACTGCGTCACTACGTCACTGCGTCACTACGTCACCTCCTCTTCCCCACCGCTTCCGGGTTGATCACGTTGATCGGCTTCCCGGCGGCGTACGCGACTATCTGATCGAACGAGCTCGAGAACTGCGCTTCATAGCCGTCGCGCTCGACGTAACCGATGTGCGGCGTAGCCACGACGTTCTCCATGTGCAGCAGCGGATGCTTGGCGCCGAGCACCGGCTCCTCTTCGTAGACATCGACCGCCGCCATGCCCGGCCGTCCCTTTTTCAGGGCGGCTTCCAGCACGCCCGGCGCGATGAGCCCGGCGCGGCTCGTATTCACGATGAGCGCCGTCGGCTTCATGCGCGCGAGGTCCTCTGCGGTGACGATCCCGCGAGTCTCGCGAAGCATTCTGAGGTGGAGCGAGATCACGTCGCATTGCTCGAAGAAGGCTTCGCGGGTCGCGGCCACCGCGAACCCGTCGGCGCGCGCTTTCTCGACGGACTTCTCGCGGCCCAGCACGATCACGTTCATGCCGAAGGCGCGGCCGTAGCCCGCGACCGCGGAGCCGATGCGCCCGTAGCTGTAGATGCCCAGCGTGCGGCCGCGCAGCGCCGTGCCGACGGTCGACTGCCAGCGCCCCGCCCTGAGCGCGGCGACTTCCTGCGGAATGTGGCGCATCGCCGCGATCACGAGGCCCCACGTGAGCTCCGCGGTGGCGAACGAGGGCTTGCCCGGATGCATGTCGGAGCAGAGCACGATGCCGTGTTTGGTCAGCGCGTCGACGTCGATGTGCGGATAGACGCTGCGCTGGCTCACGATCTTCAGCTTCGGCAGGCGCTCGATGAGCGGCGCGCGGATCGGCGTGCGCTCGCGGATGAGCACGAGGGCCTCGGTGTCCTTCAGGCGCTCGGCGAGCACGTCGACGTCCTTCGTGTGATCGTTCCAGATCGTGACGTCGTGGCCCTGCACTTTCTTGAACGCGTTCAGCGTGCGAACGACATTCTGGTAATCGTCCAGTACGGTGATGTTCATCTCTTGTCCTGTTGGCTTCTGATGCCCTGCAACATAGCCTGGCACCGGTGACGTGAGCGCCGTATTGTATTTACAAACCGCGCCCCGCCTCGTTACGATTAGGGATTCGAAAGTCCCCGGGGGGTTTCCATGAAGGACCGTCGATTCAATCGCCGCGCGTTCATCCGGAGCACTGTCGTGAACGGCGCGGCAGGCCATACCGGACTCCCCGCAGCGGCCGACGCGCAGCAGTCAGCACGCGTTCCGGTCGCCCGTTCGACGCCCGAGACCCATGAGCGCATGGCAGACGCGGCTCGGCGCTCGCCCGTTCAGCACTCGTAGAGTTGAGCGCGGAGGC
Source organism: Burkholderiales bacterium (assembly GCA_035626595.1). Lineage (GTDB taxonomy): Bacteria > Pseudomonadota > Gammaproteobacteria > Burkholderiales > SG8-41 > JAQGMV01. Next base: position 58,660 of record DASPNJ010000080.1, on the reverse strand, counting down.
TGACCGCGCACAAGGGGCTGTCGAGCAGGTCTACCGCGCCGAATCGCGGCGCGTTCTCGCAACCCTGATCCGGCTCCTCGGCAGCTTCGATCTCGCGGAAGAAGCGCTGCACGACGCGTTCGCCGCCGCGGTGGAGCAATGGCCGCGGGAAGGCCTGCCGGCCAATCCACGCGCGTGGCTCGTCTCCGCGGGGCGCTTCAAGGCGATCGACCGCATCCGCCGGCGCGCGAAATTCGACGAGACGGTCGAGGAGCTCGCGCGCGAGCTTGACGGCGAGCCCTCGTACGAGCTCGGCGAGACCGAAGGCGTAGAAGACGACCGGCTGCGTTTGATCTTCACCTGCTGCCATCCGGCACTGGCGCCGGACGCACAGGTCGCGCTCACCCTGCGCGAAGTGTGCGGACTCACGACCGAAGAGATCGCGCGCGCGTTCCTCACACCGGCGCCGACGCTCGCTCAGCGCATCGTCCGGGCGAAGAACAAGATCCGCGATGCGCGCATTCCCTACCAGGTGCCCTCGCGCGATAACCTGCCCGAACGGCTCGACGCCGTCCTGCGCGTGATCTACCTCGTCTTCAACGAAGGCTATTACGCGTCGTCGGGCGCCGAGCTCACGCGCCACGACCTCTCGGGTGAGGCGATCCGCCTCGGCAGGCTACTGGTGGAGCTGCTGCCGGAGCCGGAGGCGATCGGTCTCCTCGCGCTCATGGTCCTTCAGGAGTCCCGACGCGCCGCGCGCAGCTCGGCCGACGGCGAGGTCGTACTGCTCGAAGACCAGGACCGCACGCTCTGGGACCGCGCGCAGATCGCCGAAGGCGTTGCGCTCGTTCAACGGGCGCTCGCCACGCGCCGCTTCGGCGCCTACACGTTGCAGGCGGCTATCGCGGCCATCCACGCGCAAGCGCCGACTGCGGCCGCGACCGATTGGGCGCAAATCGTCGGGTTGTACGACCTGCTCGCGCAGGTGAGCCCTTCGCCGGTGGTCGAGCTCAATCGCGCGGTCGCCGTCGCGATGCGCGACGGCCCGCGTGCGGGTCTCGATCTGATCGACGGCCTGCTCGACCGCGGCGAGCTCCAGGAGTACCACCTCGCGCACGCCGCGCGAGCCGACCTGCACCGCCGCCTGGGGCAGACCCGCGAGGCGCGGGCGTGCTACGTCCGGGCCCTCGAGCTCGCCCGGCAGGCGCCGGAACGCCGGTTTCTGGAGCGACGAATCGCCGAATTGTCCCCCCGTTCATCCTGAGCATGTCGCAGGATGCACGGCGCTGTCGAATTGACTGGCCGCCGTTCGACTATAGGTAATCACCGGAACCTTACCGCGCATGCCCCGCGTCGTTTTTACATCCAACCTGCAGCGCTACGTCGCCTGCCCCGAGACCGAGGTCGCGGGCGCGACCGTGGCGCAGGCGCTGACGGCGGTCTTCATGGAAACGCCGCAGATCCGCGACTACGTGCTCGACGAGCAGGGCCACGTGCGCCGCCACGTACATATATATGTGGACGGCACGCGGATCGGCGACCGGGAGCGGCTCTCCGACGCCGTTACGCCCACGAGCGAGATCTTCGTGCTGCAGGCGCTGTCCGGCGGCTGATGTGATGAATCGTACTGTCGCAATCCGCTCGTCATTCCCGCGCAGGCGGGAATCCAGAATGCGTAGCGCCTGGACCCCCGCCTAGGCGGGGGTGACGACGCTCGACTTTCAAAGTGGAGGAGCAAGACATGAGCGATCGCCTACTCGTCGGCACCCGCAAAGGCCTCTTCAACGTCACGCGCCGCAACGGCCGCTGGTCGTTAGGCGAGCCGAGCTTCCTCGGCGATCCCGTGACCGCCGTGCTTCACGATGTCCGCGATGGGACTTTGTACGCGTCGCTCAACCTCGGCCACTTCGGCGTGAAGATGCGTCGGTCGGCCGACGGCGGCAAAACGTGGGACGAGCAGACCGCGCCAGCCTATCCGCCACAGCCCGAGGGGGCGGCGGGTCCGGAGTGGAAGCTGGTTCAGGTCTGGACGCTCGAAACCGGCGGTCGCGACGAACCCGGCGTGCTGTGGGCGGGCACGATCCCCGGCGGACTCTTCCGGTCCGTCGATCACGGCACGACCTGGTCGCTCGTGCGCCCGCTGTGGGACCACCCGCAGCGCGTCGAATGGATGGGCGGCGGTTACGACGCGGCCGGCATGCATTCGGTCGCCGTCGACCCCCGCGACAGCCGCAGACTGACCGTCGCGGTCTCCACCGGCGGCGTCTGGCAGACGCGCGACCGGGGCGAGACGTGGGCGCTGCGCGCCGACGGCATGCGCGCGGAATACATGCCGCCGGAGCGAAGCCGCGATCCGCTCGTCCAGGACGTGCATCGGCTGGTCGCGAGCCGCAGCAATCCCGACGTCATGTGGGTGCAGCACCACAACGGCGTCTTTCGCTCGACCGACGGCGCCGCGAGCTGGCACGAGATCGAGACCACCGCATTGTCCAAATTCGGTTTCGCCGTTGCGGTCGATCCGAACAACGCGGACACCGCCTGGTTCGTGCCCGCGATCAAGGACGAAAAGCGCGTGCCGGTCGATGCGAAGCTCGCCGTCACGCGCACCCGCGACGGCGGCCGCACGTTCGAAGTGCTGCGCGAGGGCCTGCCAAAAGAGCCGGCCTACGATCTCGTTTACCGCCACGCGCTCGACGTCGACAACGCGGGCGAGCGGCTCGCGATGGGCTCGACGACCGGTGGGCTCTGGATCTCCGAGGATCGAGGCGACTCGTGGCAGTGCGTCTCCGCGCATCTGCCGCCGATCGCCGCCGTCCGCTTCGCGTAAAGGACCATTCCTGCCGAGCCTGTCGAAGCATGAACGACAATTGTCGAAACCTCCCCGCGCCAATCGACTAAAGAGCGACACAGCCACCGAGAGGACACCATGAAGTACCTCTGCCTTGCATACTATGACGTGAAAACCTTCGAATCGACGTCCAAAGACGAGTTGAAGGCGGTCGTCAGCCAGTGTCCCGCGCATGACGCGGAGCTGCGCCAAAGCGGTCACCTCCTGGTTCAGGCGTCGCTCGGTGAGGTGACCGGCACGACCACGATCCGGCCGAAGAACGGCAAACCGACCGTGACCGACGGCCCGTTCACTGAGACCAAGGAACAGGTCGGCGGTTTTTTCATGATCGAGGCGCGCGATCTCAACGAAGCGATCCTGATCGCGTCCAAGCATCCGGCGGCACACCTGGGCGAGCAGCTCGGCTGGGCGATCGAGGTCCGGCCGATCCGGTTCTGGGAACAACCGGCCGATCTTCCGAAGATCCACCACGAGGAGCCCTACCAATGCGTTTCATGATCATCGTGAAAGCGACCGAAGAGTGCGAAGCGGGCGTGATGCCCGGCGAAGATCTGCTCTCGAAGATGGCGGCGTATTTCGAAGAGCTGCAGAAAGCCGGCGTCCTGCGCGATGGCTCGGGGCTGAAGCCGAGCGCGAACGGCTGGCGCATCAAGTACTCGGGCGAGAAGCGCACCGTCATCGACGGTCCCTTCACCGAGACGAAGGAGCTCGTGGGCGGTTTCACGCTGATCGACGTGAAATCGCGCGAGGAGGCGCTGGAATGGACGAAACGCTTCCCGAACCCGTCGATCGGAGGTAAGGAGACGGAGATCGAAGTGCGCCCGTTGCTCGAGCTCGAAGACTTCGGTCAGAGCGAGGCGACCGAGCGCTTGCGCAAACTGGAAATCGGCACATAAGGAGAGGCCATGGAACTGGCGAACTATCTCAACTTCGACGGGACCTGCGAAGCCGCATTCAAGCACTACGAGAAGCTGCTCGGCGGCAAGATCGAGTTCATGATGCGCTTCGGGGAAGGTCCGCCCGAGGCGTGCGGAGACCTGCCGGCGGAGGCGCGTGACAAAATCATGCACGTGCGCATGCGCCTGGGGCAGTGGGCACTCATGGGTTCCGATGCCCCGCACGGGCGCTACGAAAAGCCGCAGGGCAACTGGGTCTCACTGAGCGTCGACAGCGCGGCCGAGGCCGAGCGCATCTACAAAGGGCTCTCCGACAATGCGAAGATCGTCATGCCGCTCGACAAGACGTTTTGGGCGGAGAAATTCGGGATGCTGGTGGACCGCTTCGGTACGCCGTGGATGATCAACTGCGAGGCCGAACAGTCCTGATCCCCTCTCCCGCGTGGGAGACGGATAGGGTGAGGAGAAACGTATGCAATACCTCCTGATGTGCTGCTTCGACGAGAAGCGCTGGAACGAGCTGCCGCAATCCGAGCGCGACAGCGTGATGAAAGACTACGGCGAATTCGTGCAGAGCACGACCGCGGCCGGTCAGTACCTCGCCGGTGGCAAGCTTCAGCCGAGCACGGTCGCGACCACCGTGCGCGGGCGCAACGGCAAGCCGGTGGTGATGGACGGCCCTTTCGCCGAGACCAAGGAGCAGCTCGGCGGCTACCACCTCATCGAGTGCAAGGACCTCGACGAGGCGCTCGGCATCGCGCGGCGCATCCCGACACTCCGGGTGGGCGGCACGATCGAAGTGCGTCCCCTCGCCTTCACGACCCCGTAGGCACCAGCGGGAACGCAGCTTGCGGCGGGTTCTTCTGTTTTCAACCTGACAGAAGGCCCCGCCGATGAACGCCGTCATGACCCACGTCGCGCCCAAGGCGACGAACCTTATACGCGCGGACCACACCAAGGTTCTCGCCGCTTTCCACCGCTACGAGCGCACCACACCCGCGAAAGTGAAGCTCGCGCTGGTGAGCACGATCACGCTGGCCATCGAGATCCACGCGCAGCTCGAGGAAGAAATCTTCTATCCGGCGATGCGCACCGCCGACCCCTCTTTCATCGACCGCGCCGTACCCGAGCACGATCAGATGAGACGGCTCATGGACGCACTGCGCGGGACGGAGCCGACGGATTCGGCATTCGATGCGACGTTCATGGAGCTCATGCGTACGGTCATGCACCACGTCGCCGACGAGGAGACGATCCTGCTGCCCCAGGCCGAGCGGCTGCTCGAGCGCGATCTCACGGCGCTCGGCGCGCGGATGATGCGCCGCAAACTGGAGCTCATGCGCCGCCACGCCGGGGAGCTCGCGCGCAACCGCTGGCGGCGTACGCCCGCGACGGGCCTGGTGGCCGGCGCCGGCGCGCTCATCGCCGGCAGCTTTCTGCTGCGCTACGCGCTCAGGCGATAGCGCGCGTTCGGGCATTCATGTTGCACGAATGCCTGAGTCGCACCCAATGTTCTCTAAAGGAGGCTGCATATGCCCAATGACGCCGGCACCAAGATCAATCCCCACACGATGGACAAGGACTACGACCTGGTGAGCGTGCTGTATCACTCGCTGCAGGGCGCCGAAGCCTGCGCCAAGTACGAGCAGGACGCCAGCAGCGAGGGCAGTAAGGAAGTCGCCGAGTTCATGCACGAGGTGCAGGAGCAGCAGCAGCGCATCGCACAAAAAGCGAAAGAGCTGCTGTTCAAGCAGAAGCAGGTGTAGGCCGCGGCGCCTGGAGCGCCACACGTCGTCCGGACCGCACGCCCTGCCGGGCGTGCGCCGGACGAACCGCCGGAGGGCCGGTGCTAAACTGAAATTGTCCAACGACCGTGCCGCACGGTACGTCGTGTCCGGCGGGCGATAAATCGAATTGAATGCAGTAGAAGAGCCGGGGCGAGCACGCTCCAACCGCTCTGCGCCCGCCTGGCGTGCGTTGCGGGAGCACGCCCCGCTCACGGTTGTCCTCGCCTCGCTGCCGCTCATGCTGTTCGCGGCAGTCGTCGTTTACATGCTGTGGCAACAGCAGCAGCATCAGTTCGAGCTTCAGCAGAAAGCCACCGCCCGCGCGATTGCGCTCTCGATCGAAAAGCAGCTCGAGGGCACGGTGCGTCAACTTGAGTACATGGCGAGCTCTCCGCTGCTCGACAGCGACGCCTACGAAGAATTCGCCCGCAACGCCGGCCGCGCGCTGGAAACCGGCAAGCACTGGAGCAACGTCATCGTGTTTGCCGTGGACGGACAGCAGCTTCTGAATACGCGCTTTCCGAAGCCGACCATGCGAACGCCCATCGGTCAGGCGCACGTGCTCGACGTGATTCGCACGGCGCGGCCGATGATCTCCGACGTCTTTACCGGACCGGCGTCCGGTCGGCTGATCGTCGCGGTCACGGTGCCCGTCGTGCGCGAAGGCCGCGTGGCCAAGGCGCTGTCGGCTTCACTGGAATTCGCGCCTCTCGACCAGCTCATCGAGCAGACCAGCGCCGCCGACAACACCGTAGTGACCGCCGTGTGGGACCGGAAACACCGCTTCATTTCGCGCAGCATCTCTGCCGACGCGTTCAGAGGCAGGCAGCCGGTGGCGGCGCTCGTGAAAGCGAGCAGCATCGCAGCGGAGGGCTGGCAGCGCTTCACGACGATCGAGGGCACGGAAGTATTCACTGCCTGGACGCCGGTCGGCACCAGCGGCTGGAGCGTCGGTGTCGCGGTCTCGTCCGCCGCCGCCGACGCCGCGTTGCGGCGTTACCTGTGGGCGCTCGCGATCGCCGAAGCGCTGATTCTTCTGACGACGATTCCCGTCGCGCTGAGGCTCGGACGCGAAGCGCGGGAGCGCGCGCAGGCCGAAGCGGAGCGTGACCGCCTGTTTGCGCTGGAACACGAAGCGCGCGCGGTCGCAGAGACGGCGAACAAGGCAAAAGACGAGTTCCTCGCGATGCTCGGGCACGAGCTGCGCAATCCGCTCGCCGCCATAAGCAACGCGGTGCAGCTCCTCGAAAGCGGCAAGACCACGCCGGAGGCGGTCGCGTTCGCGCGCAGCGTAATCAGCCGGCAGACCGCGCATCTGACGCGGCTCATCGACGATCTGCTCGACGTCGGCCGCGTCATCACCGGCAAGATCTTCCTGCAGCGCGAGGTGGTCGATCTCGCGTCGATCGCGCGTAACGCCGTCAGCACGGTGCGCGCGGCCGGCAAGGCCGCGGCGCATCGGTTGAGCGTGGACGCGACATCCGTGTTCGTGGAAGCCGATCGCACCCGGCTGGAACAGGTCGTCGTGAATCTGCTGGCGAACGCGTTGACCTACACGCCGTCCGGCGGCAGCGTTCACCTGTCGCTGCGGCGCGAAGGCGCCGATGCAGTGCTCACGGTGCGCGACAGCGGCATCGGCCTTTCGCCCGAGGAGCTCGAGCGCGTATTCGAGCTCTTCTATCAGGCAAAGGGCGAGCTCCATCGCAAGGGCGGCCTGGGGCTCGGGCTCACGCTGGTGCGGCGGCTTGTCGAGCTGCACGGCGGCTGCGTAACGGTTACGAGCGAAGGTGCCGGTAAAGGGGCGGAATTCATCGTGCGGCTCGCCGCGGTCGACAGCCCGAGCGTGGCCGTGAAGGTGGAGGGTACCGGGCCGAGGCGCACCGCCGGCCGGTCCATACTCCTCATCGAGGACAACGAAGATGCGCGGCAGTCGCTTGCGCAGGTGCTGAGCCTCGATGGCCATCGGATCCACGAGGCACCCGACGGCGCGAGCGGCGTGGAAGCCGCTACGCGACTCGAGCCGGACATCGCGCTGATCGATATCGGGCTGCCGCGCATGGACGGTTACGAAGTGGCACGCACGATTCGCGCACGGACGGGCCGCCGGATGACGTTGGTCGCGCTCACCGGCTATGGCCAGCCGGAGGACGAGCAGCGCGCACGCGAAGCCGGCTTCGACGCGCACCTCGTGAAGCCCGCCGACATCGAGAAGCTGCGCGCGGTCATCGCGCGCGATACGCCTGCGCCCCGCGCAGCGGGCACAGGGATGGGGTGAGGGAGAACATGCCAGTCAAGCTCGAAGAAGCCACGATCGCCGACGTGCACGCCGCCATCGAGGCGGGCGAGATCTCGTGCGTGCGGATCGTGCAGCACTACATCGAACGTGCACGCGCCTACAACGGTGTGCCGAGCCTGCTCGTCACGAGAGACGGCGAGCCGGTGCCGGAAGCGAAAGGCGCCGTGCGCGCAGGCGCGCCGATCCGCTTTCCGACGCAGACTGTGCAGGCATCGACGCTCTTTCCGGACCTGCCCAAGTACAAAGGTCCGCCGCTGGAATTCGGACGCATGGAGCCCACCGCGTCGGATCCGGCGGTGCAACAGCAATACGGCATGATCGTCGGCAAGCCCGATGCGGGCCAGCTCAACGCGCTCGCGACGCTCAACATCCGCGGCGAGCGGTCGGTGACCTGCCGCGGCGACTACGACCGTCATCCGTCCGAAGGGCCGCTGCCGGAAGGCGCGCCCGCCGTGTGCGAGATCTTCCGCCGCTATCCTGATGCGCTGGAACAGGCGGCGGAGCTCGACGCCAAGTATGGACGCAATCCGCCGCTCGACGAGCTGCCGCTGTACGGCATCGTCTTTTCGTTCAAGGACCCGTTCGACACGAAGGACATGCGCACGACGGGGGGCGGCGATGCGCGCTATGACATTGATTTTCCGGCACGCGATCACATCTTGGTCGATCAGCTCCGCAAAAAAGGCGCCATCATCTACGCCAAGGCGGTGAACACCGAATACAACGGCCGCGCCGGCAATCCCGACGGACGCCACCGGCCCGACAAAGTGCTGCCGTCGGTGCTGGGATACCAGCGCAGCTCGTGGGGCGGCAACCCCTCGAATGTGTACGACACCACGCGCGCGGCTTCGCTCGGATCGAGCTCGGGCTCGGGCGTCTCGGTGAGCGCGAACCTCTGCATGGTGAGTCTCGGCGAAGAGACGCGCGCTTCGTGCCGCGGGCCCGCCAATCACAACTCGACCGCGCTCATCCTTCCGCACAAGGCGATGATCGGCTTCGACGGCGGCGCGATCGGCGCGGATATCTATTGCGACCGCACCGGCGTTCTCGCGCGCACGCTCGCCGACTGCGCGATCGTGCTCGACGCGCTCAAGGATCCCGTCAACGGCTACTACGATCCACGCGATCCGTATACGACGGTGCCGCGGCCGTCCGTGCTGCGCGAGGGCTATGCGGCCCATGCGACAGCGACCGGCGCGCCCGGCGAGCTCCACGGCGTTCGTATCGGCATCGTGCGCGAGTCGATGCTCAATCCCGGCGTGAAAGCGGCGGAGCCGATCACCAGCGCGGTGGCGAAGGAGATGAAGGAGATTCTGGGAAAGAAGCTCGGGGCGACGCTCGTGGAGTCTTCGGATCCGCTGTGGAAACCCGATCCCGAGATCGAGCAGATGAAGGTCGATTTCAGGCGCGCGCTCGCCGCGCTGGTGCCGGTCTTCATGCCCGATATCCTGTTCAGACTCGATGCCAAAGGCGAGCCGCTCTTCAAGGAATTCGCCACGGCCATCGTGCCGACCGAGTTCGCGCCGGGGAAAGTCTTCGGCACCGGAACGATGCAGCCGATCGACTACTGCGTCGCGCTCGCGGATGGTCTGATCGAGCCGCCGTCGAACCTCGACGTTTCCACTGTGCAGCAGCAGGTACTCGCGCCGACGTTCCGCTTTCACATCAAGCAGTACCTCTCGCGCCGCGCCGCCGACTGGAAAGCCGCGGGTTTCACCGAGACGCTCGTCGACTGGCCGAGTCTCAACGCGCGCTCGAAGTTCTGGGGCGACGACGGACGTGCCGCATTCAAGAACTGGGAAGAGATCACCGATCCGCGCAACCCCCTCGGCGGGCGGCAAGGGGTCGACGAACGAATCATGCTGCGCGAGCTGCTGCGGCGCGTGGACATGATGGTCATGCTGGAAAACAAGCTCGACGCGCTCGTGCGTCTGCACACGCCGCTGCCGCCGGCGAAGATCGGCGGACCGGAGGTGCCGGGACTCATCCGGCGGCTCCGCGATGAATCGCAGTACGGCCCGAACGCGGGACTCACCGAGGTGCTGATTCCCGCCGGTTACGTGCGCACCGCATACGACCCGGTGTTCGTGTTGAGCGACGACGGCACGCTCTACGAGGGCGCCGCTTCCGACACGCCGACCGAAATTGCGGCGCCCGGTCTGCCCTTCTCCCTCGTCTTCCGGGCCGAGCCCGGCCGCGAGGACGTCGTGCTGAGGATCGCGGCCGCATACGAAGCGGCGTCGAAGCGCCGAGTGCCGCCGCCCGCCTTCGGCCCGTTGCGCTAGCGCCGTCAGCACGGACGCGCCGTGCTATAGACGGCCGGATGGGACTCGCATGTATCGCGGCGATCCTGCTCGCGGGTTGGCTGATCGGCGCCACGGGCATCGGCGGTGTGCTCGTCGTGCCGGCGCTCACCCGGCTCGAAGGGATCACGTTACCTCAGGCCGTCGCCGCCTCGGCGGCGGCGTTCGCGTTTCCGGCGGCGGCCGCGCTGGCTTTTCTCGTCATTCGCCGCACGCATCTGCGTGGCGCGCTCTGGCTGAGTGCCGGCGCCCTGGCCGGTGCGGCGCTGGGCGCATCGCTCGTTCATCGGCTCGACGTGCGGGTGCTGCTGGCGCTCGTGACGGCGCTCCTGCTCTTCGCCGGCCTCTACGCATTGCGGGGCCTGCGTGAGACCACGCCTCGATCGAACGCGCCCGAGCTGCCCGTGTGGGCTCTGCTCGCCGTGGGCGCTGTCGTAGGCATCGGTTCGGCCCTGACCGGTACCGGCGGGCCCGTGCTGCTGAGCCCCCTCCTCGTGCTGCTGCGGCAGCCGCTGGCGGCCGTGATCGCGAGCGCGAACGCGATTCAGATGCCGGTCGCGATCGCGGCGAGCGTCGTGCACTGGCAATCGGGCGCGCTGGATATCGGACTTGCCGCGATGATCGGACTGGCGCTGCTCGCCGCCGCTGTCGTGGGGCAGATCTCCGGCGCCGCCATGCATACGCGGCGGCTTCAGCGCCTGGTCGCCGGTCTCCTGCTCGTCGTCGGCGCCGGCTTCGGCTGGACGCTCATCGCGGAAGTATCGCGCTAGACTGCCGCCTTTTCGGAAATTGAAATATGCCTCGCACCCTCCGTCTCGCCGGCGCCCAGATGGGCCCGAGCGCGCTCAAGGACAGCCGCGCGCAGATCCTCGCGCGCATGATCGATCTCCTCGAACGCGCTTCAAAGGAACGCGCGCAGCTCGTCGTCTTTCCGGAGCTCGCGTTCACCACGTTCTTTCCGCGCTGGCCGTTCGCCGATGATACGGAGCTCCACGGGTTTTTCGAGACAGCGATGCCGAATCCGAACGTGCAGGCGCTGTTCGATCGCGCGGCGGCGCTGAAAATCGGGTTCTACGTTGGCTATGGCGAGCTGACGCCGGAAGGACACCGCTACAACAGCGCGATCATTGTCGGCCCGAACGGCCGCACGCTGCTCAAGTACCGGAAGGTCCACCTGCCGGGGTCATACGACGTGAAGCCCGGCCTGAAGTATCAACAGCTCGAAAAGCGCTATTTCCAATATGGCGATCTGGGATTCCCGGTCGCGCGCGGTCCGGCCGAATGGGGCAAACCGGTTCTGGGCATGCTGATCTGCAACGATCGCCGCTGGCCGGAAGCGTGGCGCGTGCTCGCGCTCCAGAGCGTCGAGCTCGTGTGCATCGGCTACAACTCGGCGGCCTACGACCCGAACGGCGGCGAATCGGAGCCGGCTGACGTGCGCACGTTTCATTCGACCCTCGCGGTGCAGGCGAATGCCTACATGAACGCGACGTGGGCAGTCAGCGTCGCGAAGGCCGGCGACGAAGACGGCGCGGGCCTGATCGGCGGCTCGTTGATCGTGGATCCGAACGGCAAGATCCACGCGCAGGCGCGCACGCTCGAAGACGAGCTGATCGTCGCGGATGCGGACCTCGATCTTTGCCGCCAGGGTAAGGAGAAGATGTTCAACTTCGCGGCGCACCGTCGGCCGCAGTGGTACGGGCCGATCGTCGATCAGGTCGGCGCGGTGGAGCCGCAGTAATCGCTCGCATTTAGCCTGTAAAATCAAGGCCCGGCGCGCGTGATCGCGCTGCGCCGTTCCTCCCCAACCAGTCCCGGAAACGCGAAGTCCCAGCGCATGAGCTTTGTCAGCGTCCTCGATCTCTTCAAGATCGGCATCGGTCCGTCGAGCTCCCACACCGTGGGGCCGATGCGCGCCGCGAAGCGTTTCGCGACCGCGCTCGCCGACGGCGGGCTGCTGGAGCGCGTTCGCAAGATTCACGTCGATCTTTACGGCTCGCTCGGCGCGACGGGCAAGGGTCACGGCACCGACAAAGCGCTGATCCTCGGCCTGCAGGGCGATGAGCCTGACACCGTGGATGTCGAGTCGATCGAGAGCCGGCTGCGTGCGGTGCGCGAGTCCGGACGCATCGAGCTGCTCGGGCACTCGGCGATTCCCTTCGATGACAAAGACGATCTCCAGTTCCGCCGCCGCGAGACCCTGCCGCTGCACCCGAACGGCATGCGCTTCCAGGCCTTCGGCGCGGATCAGCAGATCCTGCTCGCGCGCGACTACTACTCCGTCGGCGGCGGATTCGTCGTCGGCGAGAACAGCCTCATCGAGGATGCCGCGTCGCAGCCGCCCTATCCGTTCGCGAACGCGGCCGAATTGCTCGATATCTGCAACCGTGAAAATCTCGCCATCAGCGACGTGGTGCTCGCGAACGAGCTCAAGTTTCGGCGCAAGGAGGAGCTCTACGACGGGATCGCGAAGATCTGGTCGGCGATGCAGCGCTGCATCGAGCGCGGCTGTGCGACGCCCGGCGTGCTGCCGGGCGGGCTCAAGGTCAAGCGTCGCGCACCGGAGCTCTTCGCGCGCCTGACCGCGCGTGCCGCCGGCACCGATCCGCTCGCTGCACTCGACTGGGTTTCGCTGTGGGCGATGGCGGTGAACGAGGAGAATGCCGCCGGCGGTCGCGTCGTGACCGCGCCGACGAACGGCGCGGCCGGCATCATTCCGGCAGTGGTCATGTACTACGTGCGTTTCTGCAAACCCGACGCGGCGGCCGAAGACATCGCGCGGTTCTTCCTTACGGCGACCGCGATCGGGAGTCTCTACAAGCGCAACGCGTCCATCTCGGGCGCCGACGTCGGCTGCCAAGGCGAGGTCGGCGTGGCCTGCTCGATGGCGGCGGCGGCCTTGACCGAGCTTCTCGGCGGCAGTCCGTCCCAAGTGGAGAATGCCGCCGAAATCGCGATGGAGCACCACCTCGGTCTCACCTGCGATCCGATCGGCGGGCTCGTGCAGATACCGTGCATCGAGCGCAACGCGATGGGCACCGCGAAGGCGATCAGCGCCTCACGTCTGGCGCTGCACGGCGACGGCCAGCACTACGTCTCCCTCGACAACGTGATCAAGACGATGCGGGAGACCGGCGCCGACATGCATACGAAGTACAAGGAGACCTCGCGCGGCGGGCTTGCGCTCCACGTCGTGGAGTGTTGAGCGTTCGGGGCATCACGCCCGCGCAACTGTCACGCCGGCCGCTTACGTCGCGCTGACGATTTTTTCCGCTTCGATTCGTCCAGCAGCTCGATGTGCAGCTTGACGCAATCGTTGCGGTAGACGATCTCCGCCACGTAGATCGCGATGCCGTTGCGGTCGATCACCACGCAACGCGATTCGGCCGTCGGCGTTCCGAGCGGCACCTGTAACAGATTGGCGGTGGTGAGGTCGGCGCTGCCGATCACCAGGCTTTGATGCGCGCGCTCGATGTTCTTCCTGTTGAGCGCCGCGAGCACCGGCAATGCCGTGCGGTTACGAAACGCCTCGGGATCGCGATCGTGGATGCTGCGCTCCAGATGCACGTTCACCACCGAATACGGTGAGCCGTCCTTCAACTGCACGCTGCGCAGGAACACGTATTCGGCGGCCCGCTCGCCGTCGCCTTCCGCAAGCACGGGATAGGCCGGCGGATCATCCACCGGTATGCGCTGGATCACGTTGTCCCGAATGGACTCGACCAGCGCATCCCACGTCGTCTCGAGCGGCAGCCAGCGCTTGTCCGGGAGCTTCTCCGCGACGAACGTGCCGCGACCCTGCTCGCTGCGCAGGAGGCCATCGCTCTGGAGGAGCTCGACCGCCTGCCGGATCGTGATGCGCGCGACTTCGAACTCCCGCTCGAGCACGTCGAGCGTCGAGATCTGCTGGCCTGCGCGCCATTCTCCACTGTCGATGCGTCGCCGCAGCGCCGCCGCGACCTGGATGTACAGCGGGACCCGGCTGCGGGCGTACACGCTCTTTAATGTCGAGACCATGCTTGCGACTTTTAAACTCCGCGCCGTCCACGATGCGGCATTCATGTTGTCAGCCTAACTTTAGCACCATACACTTAATTCGCAGTCACGCCGCACGAACCATGGGAGATTTCATGTCGCTCAGTGACGAGATGCGCACCCGCGTCGCCCGCTTTGCCGAGCGCCGCGAGGACTGGACGGTGTTCGGCTTCGAGACCCAGCTCGAGCCGAAATTCGCCCGCAGCCAGCGCCGCTACATCGGCGCGTCCGGTTCCGTCGATCACGTCGAGACCAACGCGGTGCAACCCGTCGCCTTCACCATGTCGATCCAGACGATGCCGCCGGGCAATCGCATCCCCGTCCACTGCCACGAGACCGAGGAAACGTTCTTCATCCTCGACGGCGAGTGCACGGTCAACGTCTTCCGCGACGGCGAGACGTTTACGCTGAAGCTCGGGCGCTGGGACCTCGTGTCGATCCCTGCGTTCGTCTATCACGACATCCACAACGACGCCGATGTGCCGTGCGCCGTGCAGACGCTGCTCTCCAAACCGAAACCCGATCGACCGCACTACCAGGACGAGCGCCTGCTCGAGCTGCAGGCCGCGGCGACGCCGGCGCCTTGACGGCCGGCAAGATGCTGCACGGGCTCGTGATCTCGCGCGGCAGGATCGACTTCATCACGCGCGTCGCGCTTGCGCTCGCTATCGCCACGCCCGGCATCGAAGCCGGTGCCGCGGACGCCTTCCCCGAGCGGCCCATCCGGATCGTGATTCCGTTCGCGCCGGGCGGTGACACCGACAGCATCACGCGCATGCTCGCGCACGAGCTCACCGAGAGCCTCGGTCAACCCGTCGTGGTCGACAATCGTGCTGGCGCCAACGGCATCCTCGCAACCGAAATCGTCGCGAAATCGGCAGCCCCCGACGGCCATACGCTGCTGATGGCCGCGACCGGATTGATGGTGAATCCAAGTCTCTACGCAAAGCTTCCGTACGACGCGCTGCGCGATCTCGTGCCGATCTCGCTCATCGCAACCGGTCCGCATGTGCTCGTCGTTCATCCGACGGTGCCGGCGAAAAGCGTCAAGGAGCTGATCGCCCATGCGAAGGCTCACCCGGACAAGCTCACCTACTCGTCGGCGGGCAACGGGTCGTCGAGTCATCTTGCCGCTGCCATGCTGAACGTCATGGCCAACACCAGAATGACGCACGTGCCATATCGAGGTACCTCTCCGGCTGCGGTCGCCGTCGTCAGCGGCGAGGTATCACTGACCTTTTTGGGCGTCTCGGTTGCGCTGCCCCAGGTCAAGAGCGGACAGCTGCGCGCGATCGCCGTAACGGGTCCGAAGCGCTCGGCGAGCGCGCCGTCCTTACCGACCGTCGCCGAGTCCGGATTGCCGGGCTTCGAATCCGGTCAGTTGTTCGGCATCCTCGCGCCGGCGCGCACGCCGAAGCACATCGTCAGGCGGCTGAATAGCGAAATTACCAAAGCGATCCGCAAGCGCGAGGTGTCCGAGAAGCTCGCCGCACAGGGAGCCGAAGTGATCGCCAGCACGCCTGAGCAGTTCGGGGAGTTCATCGCTCGCAGCACGAAGATGTGGGCGGGCGTCATCAAGACGGCAAACATTCGCATCCAGTGATTCAGAGCAGTCAGGAAACGACGCAGATGGACCTCACATCCGAAGTCTTCGAGGTCGACGACTTCGAAAAGGCGGTCGAGCTCTGCTACGAGCAGCGGTGGACGGATGGGCTGCCGGTGATCCCGCCGACGCGAGGGGCGATCGAACGCGTCATCGAGTACCTCGGCCGCAGGCCCGCGGATATGATCGGTGTGATTCCGCCGGCGAATCGCGTCGCGACCATCGAGAATATCGCGGTGAACAGCGTCATGGCCGGCTGCAAACCCGAGTACGTGCCGTTCGTGATCGCGGCGATCGAGGCGATGCTCGAGGAGCGCTTCAATCTCAACGGCGTGCAGACCACGACGCACAATTGCGCCCCGCTCGTCACGATCAGCGGACCGGGCGTGAAGACCGTCGGCTTCAACACCCGGGAAGGCTCGTTCGGACACGGCTGCCGCGCGAGCGCGAGCATAGGCCGCGCCGTACGCCTGATTCTGTGGAATGTCGGTGGCGGCTATCCCGGCGAGCCCTGTAAAACGACACTCGGCCATCCCGGCTATTACAGCTTTTGCGTTGCGGAAGACCAGGACTCGAATCCGTGGGAGCCGACGCACGTGGAGAGCGGGTTCGCAGCCGAAGACACCGTCGTGACCGTCACCGCCGCAGAGGCGCCACATTCGATTGCGACCGGCGCAGGTTACCGGCCAGCCGCAGACGTGCTTTACGTTATCGCCGACGCCATCGCGGTCCTCGGCAGCGCGAACGTATCGGGCGGCGAGATGGTCCTCGTGCTCGGTCCAATGGCGGCGAAAAATCTCGCTGACGCCGGACTCGGCAGAGCCGACGTCAAGCGCGAGCTCATGCGGCTTGCCACCCGTCCGGTACGTGAGGTCAAGCACCGCCATTCGATCGCGACAACACATCCCATGCACTGGAGCAACATCGTGGATCCCAATGACGACGAGGCTCGCGTGCCATTCATACGCGGCCCCGAAAATCTCGTCCTGCTCGTAAGCGGCGGTTGGGGCTCGGGCGTGGGATTTTCCGCGTTGTGCCCCGGATGGGGTGCTCTCGGCGGCTATACCGTCAGACGGCGCGTCGAGTTTCCCAGGAGATCGGCATGAGCATCCAGATATTCAGCCCCCTCGGGCAACCGGAGGTCGTGCAGCGTCACGCACCGCGCAGTCTGGCCGCAATCGTGGGCGCGAAGATCGGCTATGTATTCAACCAGCACACGTCCGCGCTCTCGTTCTGGAAATCGCTCGAAGCGGCCATCGGCGAGCAACACAGGCCGTCGGCCGCGCACAGGCTCTACAAGACGAACACGTGGGCGCCTGCTCCAAAAGCCGATATCGATAAGCTGATCAGCGAGACCGATTACGCCGTCGTCGGCGTCGGCGCCTGAGGCTCCTGCACCTCCGGCGCCGTGCGCGACGGAATAGCCCTGGCCAAAGCCGGACATCCGACAGTGGTCCTCGTCGATGACAAATTCGAGCGTGCGGCCCGCGCGCAGGCGAAAGCGCTGGGCGTGCCGGAGCTCGAGATCTACGTGTATGCCCATTACGTAGCAGGCGAAACTGCGGACGTCGAAAGCTTCAAGGCAAACACGATGGCCATGGCGCTGCCGCGCATGCTCGCGCGCGAACACTGACCCGCACGACAAGAGGATTCTTTGCATGCAGCTCGCTTCCCGCGTATTCGAATCGAACGACATCCAGTCCGCGATCGAGCTCTGCTACGAGCGCAAGTGGACCGACGGGCTGCCGGTCGTGCCCCCCACCGCGGATGCGGTGGAGCGCATCGTCAAACATCTCGGGCGCGATCCACAGGAGGTGATCGGAATGGTGCCGCCGCGCGACGGCGTCGCCACCATCGAAACGATCGCCATCAACTGCGTGATGGCGGGCTGCAAACCCGAATACGTGCCGATCGTGATCGCCGCCCTGCAGGCGATACTCGAAGAGAAGTTCAACATCAACGGCGTGCAGACGACGACGCATAGCTGCGCGCCGCTCGTGATCGTGAGCGGTCCCGCGGTGAAGACGCTCGGCTTCAACACCAAGGAATGCGCGTTCGGCCACGGCTGCCGGCCGAGCGCGACGATCGGCCGCGCCGTACGCCTCATCCTCTGGAATCTCGGCGGCGGCTTTCCCGGCGAGCCGTGCAAGACAACGCAGGGACATCCGGGCTATTACAGCTTCTGCATCGCGGACGATGAAGAGGCGAACCCGTGGCAGACGCTGAACGTCGAGCTCGGCTACGGCGCCGACGAGACTGTCGTCGCCGTGCACGCGGTGGCCGGTCCACAGGTGATCGAAACCGGTGCCGGATACCTCTCCGCCGACACGATCCTCACCATACTCGCCGATTCGATCGCTTCGCTCGGCAGCTCCGGGATCTGCGGCGGCGATATGGTGATGGTGCTCGGCCCGATGGCCGCGCGAAACATCGCGAATGCCGGCTTCAGCAAGTCCGACGTGAAGCGCGAGCTGATGCGCCGCGCGACGCGCCCGGTGCGCGAGATCAAGCGCGGGCCGGCGATCCACGAATCGCATCCGATGCACTGGAAATACCAGACCGATCCCACGAACGACGACGCGCGGGTGCCGTACATCCGCAGCGAGGAAGAGATCCAGATCGTCGTCGCGGGCGGCTGGGGCTCCGGCGGCGGGTTCTCGTCGCTGTGCGAGGGCTGGGGCGCAAACCGCGGACGCCCGACACACCGCAAAGTCGTCTTTCCGCAAAACTGAGAGAGGCCTCACATGACCATACGACTGCTCGATCCGACCGGCACCGTCGCACGCGTGGAGCGCCGCGAAGAGCTCCCGCTGGACGAGCTCAAAGGCAAGCGCGTCGGCTACATCTTCAATCAGCACAAATCCGGGCTCGCGTTCTGGGCCGCGCTGGAAGAGCAGATCGAGAAGCAGTTCGGGCCTGCGTCCGTCGTGCGCATCTACAAAGAGAACACCTGGGCGCCTGCGCCGAAAGCGGAGATGGCGAAGCTGATCGAGGACATCGATTACGCCCTCGTCGGCCTCGCGGCCTGAGGCTCCTGCACCTCCGGCGCCGTGCGCGACGGGATCGAAGTGCAGAAAGCGGGCAAGCCGGCCGTGGTGTTCACGCACGATCGTTTCGAGCGCGCGGCGCGCGCGCAGGCGAAAGGCCTGGGGGTCGATGACCTGAGGCTGTATGTCTATCCGCAGTTCGCGGTCGGCAATCTGTCGGCGCCGGTGGAAGTCCAGAAAGCGCTGAAAGCGGTCGAGGAGTTTCCGAAGCTGATCGTTGGCGGTCCGAAGTGAGGCTCGCGAAGCCGCGCTTCGACGAGGAGTTCGACGTCATCGTCGTCGGCTACGGCTTCGGCGGTGCCACCTCGGCCATTGAAGCCAGCGACGCCGGCGCACGCGTGCTGGTCATCGAGAAAATGCCCGATCCGGGCGGCATCTCGGTGTGCGCGGGCGGCGGCATCCGCATCGCCGCGGACGCCGATCAGGCGTTCGAGTACCTGAAGGCGACCAACGGCGGCAAGACACCCGACGACGTGCTGCGCGCTTTCGCAGACGGCATGGTCGAGCTTCCGGAGTACATGCGTTCGCTCGTCGAAGTAAACGGCGCGAAGATGATCGGCATCGGCCGCACGCGCGAAGGCAACTACCCTTTCCCGGGCACCGGGACGCTGCAGTTCATCGACATCGAATCGGTGCCCGGATTCGATGCGAACGTGTCGTACCCGCATGCGATCGTGAATCGCAGCCGATCGAAGTCGAGCTCGGGCGCGAACCTCTTCAAGGTGCTGGAGGACAACGTGCGCCGCCGGCCGATCGAAGTACGGCTCGCCACACCGGCGCGGCGGCTCGTGACCGACGAGACCGGCGCAGTGACCGGCGTCGTCGTCGAAACGGCGGGCGCGACGCGCACGATCAAGGCGCGGCGCGCAGTCATCCTCGCGTGCGGCGGCTTCGAAGCCGACCCGGCGATGCAGCGCCAGTACTGGCAGGACGATCAGGTGCTGCCCGCGGTCGGTCTCGGCAATACCGGAGACGGCATTCGCATGGCGCAGGCCGTTGGCGCCGATCTCTGGCACATGTGGCACTACCACGGTGGTTATGGCTTCCGGCATCCGGATCCCAGCTACCCAGTCGGCATCAGAATGAAGCGCCTGCCCGACTGGATTCCCGGGACGGCGGTGCGCGATTTCAAGCTGTCGTGGATCCTGCTCGGGAAGACCGGCGAGCGCTTCATGAACGAATGCCCGCCGTACACCAACGACACCGCGCAGCGCTCGTTCGACGTGTTCGATCCGGTCACGCAGAGCTTTCCGTACATCCCGGCCCACGTCGTGCTCGATGAGGAAGGCCGCAAGCTGTATCCGCTCGCGAGCGCGGTGTACAACGACCGCAACGCGGTGCGCTACCAGTGGAGCGCGGACAATCTCAAGGAAGTCGAGCTCGGCATCCTGCGCAAGGCGAACACGGTCGAAGAGCTGGCGGCGCTGCTGGCGGTCGACGCAGGGATGCTCGCGGGCACCCTGAATCGCTGGAACGCCCAATGCGCGCAACAGCGCGACGATGATTTCGGCCGCCCCGCGATCACGATGGTGCCGATCGCAACGCCGCCCTATTACTGCGGCAAAGTCTGGCCAGTCGTCTCGAACACCCAGGGCGGACCGGTGCACGATGCGCGGCAGCGGGTGCTGAATCCGTTCGGGGAGCTGATCCCACGGCTGTACGAAGCCGGCGAGCTCGGCAGCATCTGGGGCCACCTCTATCTGAGCGGCGGCAACCTCGCCGAATGCCTGATCACCGGACGCATCGCGGGTCGTGAGGCGGCGCGAGCCGCGCCGTGGGACGCGGCTGACGCGAAAGCCAGCCTGCACAGCGTCTGAAGCTAGTAGGAGCACGCATGAAGATCGCACGACGCACGTTCGCTTTCCTCATCGGCGCTCTGATCGTCGTCTTCAGCGCGAGCGCGCAGCAAAGCTATCCGACCCGTCCGATCCGTCTGATCGTGCCGTTTCCGCCGGGCGGCGGGAACGATTTCGTCGGCCGGCTCGTGGCGCAAAAGCTCGGCGAGCGTCTCGGACAGCAGATCGTCGTGGACAATCGTGCGGGCGCGAGCGGCGTCATCGGGACCGAGATCGGCGCGCGCGCCACACCCGACGGCTACACGCTGCTGTTGGGCTTCGTCGGGCCGCTCGCGCTCAGACCCAACCTCGAGAAAGTGCCGTACGACCCCGTGCGGGATTTCACAGCGGCGAGCCTCATCGCTTCGTCCTATCACATCCTCGTCGTGCATCCGTCGATTCCGGTGCGCTCGGTGAAAGACCTCATCGCCTTCGCGCGCGCGCGGCCGGGCCAGCTCAACTACGCGTCGAGCGGAACGGGCGCGAACTTCCATTTGATCGCCGAGCTCTTCAAATCGGCAGCAGGCATCGACATCGTTCACGTGCCTTACAAGGGCGCGGCCGCCGCGGCGCTCGCGGTGGTGACCGGCGAAGCACACATGATGTTCAGCAGCACGACCGCGGTGCTGCCGCACATCCGCACCAAACGTCTCACCGCACTCGCAGTGACGAGCCCCGCCCGCTCGCCGCTCGCGCCGGAGGTGCCGACGCTGGTCGAATCCGGCGTGCGCGGCGTCGAGCTCGGCTCGTGGTACGCGATCGTCGCGCCGGCGGCGACGCCGCGCGAAATCGTCGCGCGGCTGAATGCGGAGCTCGTCAGCCTCGCGTCGGTCCCGGAGTACCGTCAGCAGCTCGAGAAGCTCGCGTTCGAGCCGCTCACGAGCAAGCCCGAGCAGTTTGCCGGCTTCGTGAAGGGCGAGCTCGACAAATGGGGCAAAGTCATCCGGGCGGCCGGCATCAAGCCCGAATAGCTAAAACCCTTAGCGCTCGAGGCGCTCCGCCGTGCCGGCACGCTCGACTACGGTGTACTCGCCTTCCAGCGCTGCGGTGTTTCTCGCCTCCGCGCGGAGCTTGCGCATGACCCACCACAAGCGCAGACCGATCGCGGACACGACGATCGCTCCCGCGATGAGCGCGAATACCAGGAAGAAGAACGCAGCGATCGCGAGCGCCGCGCCAACCGCGGCAATCAGCACGCGCTGAGACCAGCGCAGCAAAGGGGCGTGACCGGGCAATGAATGTGGGTCGTGGCGTTCGTTCATCTGCAATCCGACAGCCTCCTTCGAGAGGCGTTCAATAGTTGCGCGCGGCGGACGCGACGGCATCGAGCCTGAATAAACGCCGTGCTGGAGCCGAAGCGGAGCCGGACTGCGTGCGCACATACCTTGGAGTTGGGTCGCAACGCGCGCGGCGTCTTATTTGGTAAGGTGGCGACGAATCGCCAAACGATTCGTAGTGTCAAACGGTATCCCACCAAATAAGACGAGGAGGACTGTGATGAGCAGCCGATTGTTCAGCATCTCTCTACTGGCGGCGATCTCAGCATCAAGCGCGCAAGCTTTGGCGGCGCAGGCAACGAATTATCCGGAACGCGCTATTCGACTCATCGTGCCGTTCTCGCCGGGGGGCACGACCGATTTTTCGGCGCGCATAGTGGCCGATGCTTTGACCGAGGAGCTCGGTCAGCAGTTGGTCGTCGACAACCGCGGCGGCGCCGGCAGCGCGGTGGGCACCCTGCTCGCGACGCAGGCGACGCCCGACGGCTACACGATCCTGCTCGCGAACATCGGGCTCGCGGTGAACGAAACGCTCCGTCCCAAGCGCGGCTACCGCGCACTGGATGCGCTGACCCCGATATCGGTCGTCGGTCTCGCGCCCAGCGCGCTCGTCGTGAACAAGGACACGCGTTTCAAGACCGTCGCGGACCTGGTCAAGGCCGCGAAGGCGCAACCCGGCAAGATCGTCTTCGGCTCGGCCGGCGTCGGCAGCTCGACGCACCTCTCGATGTCGTACCTGCAAAGCGTCGCCGGGATGAAGCTGCATCACGTTCCTTACAAAGGCGGTGGTCCTGCCGTCGCCGGCATGATCGGCGGAGAAGTGCAGGCCGTGCTCACGCCGATACCGACCGCGTTCCCGCACATCAAGAGCGGCAGGGTGCGCGTGCTCGCGGTGAGCAGCGGCAAGCGCTCGTCGGTTCTGCCCGACGTGCCGACGATAGCCGAGAGCGGTGTGCCGGGATTCGAGTTCAGCACCTGGTTCGGATTGCTCGCGCCTGCAGGAACGCCGAAGGCGCGCATCGAGCGCCTGAATCAGGCGACGGTGCAAGTGCTGCGCTCGCCGGACCTCATCAAGAAGCTGCGGGCAGCGGGCATGGAGCCGGCGCCGACGACACCCGAAGAGTTCGGTGCGCTGATCCGCTCCGACATCCCGAAGTGGCGTAAGGTGATCAAGGAAGCGGGCATCCCCACGGTGTAGCAGTCCGACTAACGAGGAAGTCACTTGGAACTCACGCGCGAGCTTGCGAACAAGGTGGTCGAGTCGAAATGGGCGGACATTCCGTCTAGCGTCAGGAACGAAGCCCGCCGCTCCTTCTTCAACTGGCTCGGCTGCACGATCGGCGGCACGCGACACGAGGCGAGCGAGACCGCGCTCGCGCTCGCCTGCGCGTTCACCGGACCGCGTCAGGCCACGGCGATAGGCACGTCCCACCGGCTCGACATCTTCCATGCCGCATGGGTGAACGGCATCAGCTCGCATGTATTCGATTTCGACGACACGCATCTGCGCACCGTCATCCATCCGAGCCCGCCGATCGCGCCGGCGATACTCGCGCTCGGTGAATATCGACCCGTCAGCGGGGCCGACTTCATTCACGCGTTTGCGCTCGGCATCGAAGTCGCCTGCCGCATCGGCAACGCGGTGTGCCCCGCGCACTACAACATCGGCTGGCACTCCACCTCCACTGCGGGCGTCTTCGGCGCTGCGGTCGCCGTCGGAAAGCTGCTCGGCCTCGATCAGCAGCAGATGGCCTACGCGTTGGGGTTGGCGGGCACGCAAGCCTCCGGCTTGCGGGAGAACCTCAATACGATGGGCAAGTTCCTGCATCCGGGGCATGCGGCGCGCGACGGTATGACCGCGGCGTTCCTGGCGCAACGAAACTTCACGGCCTCCGAGCGCATTCTCGAAGCGCCGCGCGGCTTTGCGAACGTGCTCTCGCAGGAACGCAATCTCGACGAGATCCTGGACGGCTGGGGCAGCCGCTTCGAGGTGCTCGTAAACACGTACAAGCCCTATCCCTGCGGCGTCGTTCTGCATCCGATCATAGACGCGTGCCTCCATTTCGCGCGCGAGGAAGGGATCGCCGCGGCAGACGTCGAGTCGGTGCGCCTGCAGGTGAACTTCCTGGTGCAGGAAGTCACGGGCAAACGGCATCCGCAGGTCGGCGTCGACGGCAAGTTCAGCGTCTCGCATTGCGTGGCCGTGTCGTTCATCGACCGGCGCGTCGAGGAAGATCAGTTCACGGACGGGCGCGTGCTCGATCCGCAGGTGGTGGCGCTGAGCGACAAGGTCGTGGTCGCCGTCGACCCCGGCATAGCAGCCGACGAAGTCCGAATGGAGCTCGTGCTGCGCGACGGTCGGCGCCTCACGCGGCACGTGGAGCATGCGCTGGGGAGCCTCAAGCAACCGCTCACCGATGCCCAGCTCGAGGAGAAATTCCGGCGGCTCTGCGCGGACATCCTGAAGCCGCAGCAGATCGATCGTCTGGTCGAGTACTGCACGACGATCGTGGAGCTGCCGGATGTCGAGCGCATCGCGCGCACGGCCGCGGTCTCGTAGTCGCATCGATTTAGCGCCCACAGCGCGGCCTGCGCAGTGGCGAAACGGAGAATCACCCGATGAATGACCTCGCAACGACGGCTACACCGTCCCGCTCGCAGGTAACGCTTTCGCACGCCCTCGCCGAGCACGTGGCGGGCACGCGATACGGCGACATTCCGCAAGCCGCGCGCGAAGCAGCGAAGCTCTTCATGCTCGACACGCTCGCAGTCGCGTGGGCCGGCTCGGATGCACCGGGCTGCCGCGAGGCGCACGCGCTGCTCGTCGAGGAAGGCGGGCGCGCGGATGCAACCGCGTGGGCCTACGGCGGACGCCTGCCGGCGCAGGCCGCGGCGTTCATCAACGGCATGTCGTCTGCCGCGCTCGATTACGACACGCTCGGCCGCGAAGCGCCGGTGCACGTGAGCATTTCCGTGCTGCCCGCAGCGCTGGCGCTCGCGGAGCGGCAACGCTCGTCAGGCGAGGATTTTCTGGCCGCGCTGGTGATCGGCTCGGACGTCATGTACCGACTGGGCGCTGCCGCGGCACATCCTCATCGCGGCTGGAGCTATACCTCGGTGTTCGGGCCGTTCGGCGCAGCTGCCGCCGCGGCGCGTCTCATGAAGCTCGACACCCTGCAGACGCGGCATGCATTGGGCATGGCTTTCATTCAGGCTTCCGGGACGCAGCAGGCGAACATCGAGCCTTCGCTCACCAAACGCATGTTGTCGGCGCTCGCCGCACGCTCAGGCGTGCAGGCGGCGCAGCTCGCGCAACGCGGGCTGACGGCCCCCACGGAAGTCATCGAAGGCAAGTTCGGGCTGTATCGCCTCTATCAGGAAGGCGATGCCGAACGGCTGCTCGGTCAACTGGGCACCCGCTTCGACAGCGTCGATCTCACGATCAAGAAGTTTCCGAGCTGCGGCTGTAACCATACGGCCGTCGAAGGCATGCTGAGGCTGGTGCGTGAATACGATCTGCAGCCGGACGATGTGCTGTCGATGGAGGTGACGGTCACGCCGTATATCGAGCGCATCGTCGGCGGCAGATACGATCCCAGCGGCGACGCGCAGGTGGCGGCGCAGTTCAATATCCGTTATTCGATGGCGTGCGCGCTGGTACGGCGCAAGCTCGGCCTCATCGAGATCCAGGAGCAGGCGGCGCGGGATCCGGCCATTACCCGGCACATCGAGAAAATCAGCGTGCGGGTCGATCCCTCACTCGCTACCGAGCGAGGGCCTGTCGTAGTGCGCCTGCGCACGAAGCATCACGGCGAGGTCTCCTGCCGCATCGAGCATGTGCCGGGAGACCCGCAGGCGCCGCTCACCGCAAGCGAGCTCGATCAAAAATTCGCGGAATGTTTCGGCCTCGGTGCAGCGCCGCTCAACCCGGAGCAGATCAGGATCGTGGGCGAGCGGGTGCGCAACATCGAGCGGATCGAAGACATGTCCCGCTTCTTCGATGGCGTCTGCTGACCGCGTCAGCGCGCCCAACGGGGCGTACGCAGGCTCAGTCGGCGCGAAAGCCGGCTAAAATTACGCTCATGCGCGTGCGCAACGCGCTGCTTCATTCCTTCCAGAAACTCCCGAGATGCCTGCAAAGAATTCGACCGGTGCCCGGCTTGCCGTGGACATCGGCGGCACGTTCACCGACATCGTCCTCGAAGCGAAAGAACGTCGCTGGACCGGCAAGGTCCTCACGACGCCGCGCGCGCCTGAAGAAGCGGTCATCACCGCAGTGCGAGAAATCCTCGGACAGGCGGGTCTCGAGGCCGGCGCGCTCGAGCTCTTCATTCTCGGCACCACGCTCGCGACGAATGCGCTCATCGAGCGCAAGGGCGCTAAGACGGCGCTTATTACCACCGAAGGGTTCCGCGATCTCGTCGAGATCGGCTGGGAGCACCGCTTCGCGCAATACGACATCTTCCTCGACAAGCCCGCGCCGCTCGTTCCGCGCCACCTGCGTCTGCCCGTGCCGGAGCGCATCGACGCCAAAGGCCGCGTGCTGCTGCCGCTCGACGAGCGCGCGCTCGAAGCGCTCGTGCCGACGCTCGAAAAGGAGAACATCGAAAGCGTCGGCGTCGCGCTTCTCCAGAGCTTCACGAACCCGGCGCACGAGCGCCGCGCCGGCGAGATCCTCAAGCGCGCGCTGCCGGATCTCTGGATCACGCTCTCGTGCGACGTGTGTCCGGAGATCCGCGAATACGAACGTATCTCCACCACCTGCGCGAACGCCTACGTGCAGCCCGTCATGGCCGGCTATCTCAACCGGCTGGAGGCGCAGTTGAAAGCGCTGGGCGTCACCTGCCCGGTTTTCCTGATGACGTCGGGCGGTGCGCTGTGCACGCTCGCGATGGGCGCGGCCGAGCCGGTGCGGCTCGTGGAATCGGGTCCGGCGGGCGGCGCCATCCTGGCGCGCAACATCGCCGAGAGCGTCGGCGCGCACCGCGCCCTCTCGTTCGACATGGGCGGCACGACCGCGAAGATCTGCTTCATCGACGATTACGAGCCGGAGCTTTCGCGCAGCTTCGAGTTCGGCCGCATGTATCGCTTCCTCAAAGGCAGCGGTCTGCCGATCCGCATTCCGGTCATCGAGATGGTGGAAATCGGCGCGGGCGGCGGCTCGATCGCGCGCGTGGACGAGATGGAGCGCGTGCAGGTCGGCCCGGACAGCGCGGGCTCCGAGCCGGGGCCCGCCTGTTACGCACGCGGCGGCGAGCACGCGACCGTGACCGACGCCGACTGCGCGATGGGACTGCTCGACCCGGCGCGCTTTGCCGGCGGCCGATTCGCACTCGAGCCCCGGCGCGCCGAAGCGGCGATCAAACGCGATGTCGCGGGTCCGCTCAAGGCGGATACGGCACTGGGCGCACTCGCCGTCGGCGAGATCGTGACGGAGAACATGGCGAACGCCGCGCGCGTGCACGCGATGGAGCTCGGGAAGACGGTGGAGAACTACACCGTCATCGCATTCGGCGGCGCCGCACCGCTGCATGCCGCGCGCCTCGCGGACAAGCTCGGCGTCTCGCGCGTGGTCATTCCCGTTGGCGCGAGCGTGGGCTCGGCGCTGGGCTTTCTCACGGCGCCCGTTGCGTTCCAGGCGGTATGGAGCTGGTTTCAGCTCGTTTCCACGCTCGACGTCGCCGGCGCGAATCGCCTGCTCCAGAACATGGAGCGGCAGGCGACGCAGGTGGTGCGGGCAGCGGCGCCGCGCGGCGCATTGACGACGAGCCGCGTCGCCTACATGCGCTATGCCGGGCAGGGGCACGAAATCGCAGTGGCGCTCCCGCCGGGGAAGCTCGGCGGAGCCACCAGCGCGGCGCTCAAGCGCCGCTTCGACGCCGCGTATCGGGCGCTCTACGGCCGCATCATTCCGAAAATGGGCGTGGAGATCATGAGCTGGTCGGTCACGGTCTCCACGCGCGTGAAGCGGGCGCCGCCGGCGCGCAACGTCGCGCGATCGAGCGCACGTCCCGCAGGCAAACGCAGGATCTTCGAGCCGAAGCTGGCGAAATGGCGCGACGCGGGCGTGTACGAGCGCACGGCGCTGAAGCCGGGCGCGCGCGTGTCGGGGCCGGCGCTGATCGTCGAAGACCAGACCACCATCGTCGTCACCGCCGATTTCGACGCGTGGGTGAACAGTCTCGGCTACATCGTGCTCGACAAACGTTCTGGATCCCCGCGTAAGCGGGGATGACGTAGGGTAGGTGGAAAGGGATAGGTATGGGCAAGCTCGCCGATATTCAGATGCAGGTCATGTGGAACCGACTGATCTCGGTCGTCGAGGAACAGGCGCAGACGCTCGTGCGCACCGCCTTCGGGGCGGCGACGCGCGAGGCGGGAGACCTGTCCGCCGGCGTGTTCCTCCCCGACGGCCGCATGGTCGCGCAGGCCGTGACCGGCACGCCGGGGCACGTGAATTCGATGGCGGAGTCGGTCAAGTACTTCCTGGAGGAGTTCCCCGCCGGGACGATGTGTCCCGGCGACGTCTTCTTCGCAAACGACCCGTGGAAGACGACCGGGCATTTGAACGACCTCACGATGGTGACCCCGGTATTTCGCGGTAAACGCATGGTCGCGATGTTCGCGTCCACCGTGCACGTGGTCGATATCGGAGGGCTGGGCCTGTCCGCTGATGGAACCCAGGTCTATCACGAAGGATTGTTCATCCCGATCACGCGTTTCGTCTCGCGCGGGCGCATCGACGAGAACGTGCTCAAGCTGATCCGCGCGAACGTGCGCGAGCCGGTGCAGGTGGAAGGCGACATCTACAGCCTCGTCGCGTGCAACGAGGTCGGCGGACGGCGGCTCCTCGCAATGATGGACGAGTACGAGATGCGCGACATCGAGCGCGTCTCCGAGCACATCATCTCGCGCTCGAACGCGGCCATGCTCGCGGCGGTGCGCGAATGGCCCGAAGGCACGTGGTCGTACTCGATGACGACCGACGGCTACGACGCGCCGATCACGCTCGCGGGGGCGCTGACGATCTCCAGGAAAGGCATCGACATCGACTTCACCGGCACCAGCGGCGTCGTCACGAACGGCATCAACGTGCCGAAGAGCTACACCGATGCGTATACGTCGTTCGGCGTGCGCTGCGTGATCGGGCCGCAGATCCCGAACAATGCCGGCTCGCTGTCCGCGGTACGCGTGACGGCGCCCGAAGGCTGCATCCTCAATGCCCCCTACCCGCTCGCGGTCAGCGCGCGCTCGATCGTCGGGCAGATGCTGCCCGACATCGTCTTCGGATGTCTCCGCCAGGCGCGCGCCGACAAGGTGCCGACCGAAAACAGCTCGGCGCTGTGGAACCTGCGGCTCGCCGGCGGCCAGGCCATCAAAGGCATCGATCCCGCGCAGTTGAAAGGCGCGTCCCGCTTCAACGTGAACGGCTTCAATACCGGCGGCACCGGCGCACGCCCCGGTAAGGACGGTCTCTCGGTCACGTCATTTCCGAGTGGGGTGCGCAATGTCGCGGTGGAGATCATGGAGACGCTCTCGCCGATCGTGTTCTGGAAGAAAGAGTATCGGCCGGATTCCGGCGGTCCCGGTGAATTCCGCGGCGGCCTTGGTCAGATCATGGAGATCGCGAACGGCGAACCGGCGCCGATGATCATCTCGGCGACGTTCGACCGCATCGTGCATCCCGCGCGCGGCAGCGACGGCGGATACGACGGCGCGAGCGGCCGCGCCGCGCTCAAATCGGGTCAGACGCTGCGCGGCTTCGGCAGGCAAGTCATTCCCACCGGAGACCGCGTGGTGCTGGAGACGCCGGGCGGCGGCGGCATCGGCGACCCGCGCAAGCGCTCGCGCGCGGCGGTGGAGCAGGACGTGAGAAACGGGCTCGTGAGCCCCGAGCAGGCTAAAGCGATCTACGGCTCGTAGACGCTGTCATTGCGCGGCTCCGCCAACGCGGAGCCGCGGCGTACGCAGGCACGGACGCTCCGAGATTGCTTCGTCGAAACATTGGTTTCTTCTCGCAATGACCCCGCGGAATGTCATCGAGCGCGCGGACGCTCGGAGATTGCTTCGTCGAAACATTGGTTTCTTCTCGCAATGACTCGCGGAATGTCATCGAGCGCGCGGACGCCCAGGATTGCTTCGTCGAAACATTGGTTTCTTCCCGCGATGACCCCGCGGAATGTCATCGCGAGGAGGCGCCAATCGCGCCGACGTGGCGATCCCGTGGCGCACGGTCACGGAAGCTCGACGAGCTTCCCTTTTCCGAGCCGGTGCGCCTCATGCAGCGCGTGGGCGGCGAAAGCCACATCGCCGATCGCCATGCCCTGAATGATCGCGACGACGCGATCGTCGGGACTGAGCCGTCCCGGCTTCGTGCGCGCCGCCACCTCGCACGCGAGTGCGTCCACGCGCGCTTCGAAGCTCTCGCGCGTGAAATGCCCCTGCGCGATCCAGGCGCCGCCGTCGCCGACCTCCGATGCGAAATCGACGTCATCCACGATCAGCCGCTGCGATTCTTCCAGCACGCCGTAATCGACTTCGTTCCCGCCGCCCATCGAGCACACGAGCGCACCGCGCTTGAGCATCCCGGGTTTCACCAATGGGCTGCGCGCTTCCGTGAGCGTGATCACCACGTCGGCGCCATCGATCGCGCGCGAAGCCTCGGGCTCGGCGCGCATCGCGAACGAAAGCTTCGGCGCGCGCGCCGTCACGAACGCCTGCATGCTCTCGGGCCGCCGTGAGGTGACGCGGAGCTCCTTCACCTGCAGTGCGCTGGCGAGCATCGGAACGATCTCGCTCGCGATCTTGCCGGTGCCGAAGAGCGCCACCACCTGGGGACCGGGATTCACCAGATGCTCGATCGCGGCCACGCCGAAGGCGGCGGTGCGGATGCGGCTGATCCACAGCTCCGCCACGAGCCCGGATAAGCCGAGTCCGCCGTGGTCGTATACCGCGTGCCAGTTTTTCGCGTTCGGATCGATCGCGCTCATGCGCGAGATGAGCCGGATGCCCGATGCCCCGACCGCACGCACCGTCGCCGCCTTGAACTTGAACCGGCCGCCGCCGTGCTCGCGCGCATCGAGGTTCATCGCCGATGGGCTCGAGAGCCAGCTTCCGCCCTCGCCCTGATCCTTCAGCGTGCGCCGCGCGAGGTCGAGCGCGGATTGCGTGTCGATCAGCGCGCGAACGTCATCCTCGCCGACGATGCGGATGCAGCTCGCCGATTCCGTCATGAGCGCGCGGCCTGCGGAAAATGGCGTGCGAGGAACGCCATCGCATCCTCCGCGCAGCGGTCAGCCATGTAATCCGCGATGTTGTGGCTTTCGACGTCGTAGGTGACGAGCTCGCTGCCGTGGATGAGCTGGTGCATCTGCTGGTACGCGTTCGCGTTGCCGATCGCGTCGCCGCGCGGCGCGACGATCAGCGTCGGGCATTTCACCTTCGCGAGATCGTCCATCCAGTACTGTGTGGTCATGTACAGCACGAAGCGTCGCACGAACGCCGGATCGTTACGGCCGATCTCGTCGAGGAACCAGTCGACCTGCGCCTGGCTCACCTCTGCGAGCGGCAGCCGGTCCGCAATGGTCTCCGCGATGAACGTGCGCAGCCCTCTGCGTTCCATCTCCGGAATCCACGCGGCGCCGTTGCTGTCCTTGAAACCGGGGCGCGAGGCGAGCAGCACGAGGCTCATGACGCGCTCGGGGTTGTGGATCGCGAGCTGCTGTGCGAGATAGCCGCCGCCCGACACGCCGACGAAATGCGCGCGCTTCACGCCGAGATGGTCCGCGAGCTCGCGCACGTCCTGCGTGAGGCGTGCGAGCGTGAGCGGCTGGTCGTCACGCGGCACCTGCGACTCACCATGGCCCCGCAAGTCCATGCGCACGACGCGAAAGCGCCGCGCGAAGTGCGGGACCATTGCGAACATCCGGCGCGAGCTGCTCATCGCCGAATGCAGCAGGAACACGGTGTCCGGCGCGGTCCAGGGATCGGTGAAATCATCGACGCGGTAAGCGATCGACAGCCCGTCGCTCACCGTCACGCGCTGCATCTCCGCGCTCATTTCACGAGCCCGACGTCCACCAGCACCGCCTTGAGCTCGTTGTGCTGCGCCTGGAGGTAACGCTGCGTGTCCTGACTGTTGAGATACGCCGGCTCCTGGAGAAGCTTCGTGAGCTGGTCGCGCCACTCCGGCATCTGCGTAAGCTGCCCGAGCACGCCGTCCCAGTATGCAAGCTGTGCGGATGTCATGCCCTTCGGTCCCACCACGCCGCGCCAGTTGGCATACACCGCATCGACGCCCTGTTCGCGCCAGGTGGGCACCTGCGCGTACACGTCGCCGAGCCGCCGCGGCCCGGACACCGCGATGCCGCGCAGCTTGCCGGACTGGAGATGCGGCAGCATCCCGGCGGCGCTCGAGGCGGCGAGATCGTAGTGGCCACCGATGACGCCGGTGATGCCTTCCGCGGCGCCCTTTACGACGATTACCCGCAGCTTGCGGATATCCACACCCGCGGCCTTGAGCGCGAGCACCGTTGCGAGATGGTTGGAGCCGCCGAGCGCCGTGGACACGACGATGCTGAGCGAGTTGGGGTCCTTCCTGAGCCGCTCGATTACGTCGCGGCCCGATCGGATCGGCGCATCCGGCCGCACGCCGAAAGCGACGTACTCGTTCAGGAGCTGCGCGACCGGCGTCATGTCGGTGTAGCTGATCTGGCCCGGCAGCATGAGCGGTGCGGTGATCATCGGCTGGAGGGAGAGCGCCAGGTAATGCCCGTCACCCGGATGCTGGTTGAGATAGACGTAACTCAACGCACTGCCGCCGCCGGTCTTGTTGACGACGTTAACCGGGACTTCGACGAGCTTCTTATCGGAGAGCAGCTTCTGCATGAGCCGGCCGGTGATATCCGCGCCGCCGCCCGGCCCGGAGCCGACGATGATCTCGACGTTGCGCGAAGGCTTCCACGCTTGCGCGTGCGCGATGGAGATGCACAGCGCAGCAGCGAACGACGCTGCGATCCATGAGACGAAACGCATCTATTTTTCCTCGGAGGTTTGGCTCGAAATTATAATGCGGCGCATGCCCGCCTCGGCACTGAGCTGCCGGCCAATTCGTCTCCACAAGGAGCGCACATGATCGCGAAGATACTGGACCCCCGCCTGCGCGGGGGTGACGTTGTGGCGTCAGCGGTCATCGGTGCGCTGCTGTCGTTCTCCGCTGCCGCTCAGACTTTCCCCACGAAACCGATCCGCATCGTCGTCCCCTTCCCCGCCGGCGGCGGCGTCGATGCGACGGCGCGCACCGTCGGACAGAAGCTGTCGGAACAAATGGCACAGCCCGTCGTCATCGAGAACCGCGCGGGCGCTGCCGGCACGATCGGCGCGGACCACGTCGCGAAAGCAGCCCCCGATGGCCACGTGCTGCTCGTCGCGGGCCCCGGCGCGATATCGGTAGCGACGCTGGTGTTCTCGAAGCTGCCTTACGTGCCCACCCGCGATCTCGCGCCGGTGAGTACGCTGGTGACGATGCCGTACATCCTCGTCATCCATCCGTCTCTGCCGGCAAACAACGCGAAGGAGCTGATCGCGCTGGCGAAGGCGAACCCGGGCAAGCTCATCATGGCCTCCGGCGGCGCCGGCACCGGGCAGCACCTCGCCGGCGAGCTCTTCAACATGATGGCCGGCGTGAAGATGCTGCACGTGCCTTACAAAGGCACCGCGCCCGCGATCGCGGACATCATGGGCGGACACGCGGCCGTGACGTTCTCCGATCCTTCGGTCCTGCCGCAGGTCAAATCGGGCAAGCTCAAAGCGATCGGCGTCTCGGGCACGCAAGCGTATCCGCCGCTGCCGAATGCGCCGGTGATCGCGCAGACCGGTCTCCCCGGTTACGACGCGATCAACTGGTATCCGATGCTGGCGCCGGGCCAGACGCCGAAGGAAATCGTCGCGCGTTTGAATGCCGAAGTGCTCAAGGCGCTGAAGGACGCCGGGGTCCGCGAGAAGCTGATGAGCCAGGGGCTCATCCCCGGCGGCAACTCACCCGGCGAGCTCGCGGCGTTCATCCGCCGCGACACCGAGCGCTGGGCACCGGTCGTCAAAGCGACGGGCGTGAAGCTCGACTGACCCAAACCAATGGGGTCAGACTCGATTGATTAATCGAGTCTGACCCCATTGAACCATTCATGACCGAACGCATCCTCGTCATCAACCCGAACTCGACCGCGGCCGTGACCGCGGCGATGCACGAAGCGTGCGAGCCGTTGCGATTCGCGAGCGGGCCGGCGATCGAATGCGTGACGCTCGAAGAAGGCCCGCCCGGCGTCGAAACGCAGCAGCATGTCGACAGCGTCGTCGCGCCGCTCACGCGCCTCGTCGCGGAGCGTGAGCCGCAGTACGATGCGTTCGTGATCGCGTGCTTCAGCGATCCCGGATTGCACTCGCTGCGCGAGATCACGAGAAAACCTGTCCTCGGAATCGCTGAGTGCGGAATTCTGACGGCGCTGACGCTCGGCCAGCGCTTCGGCGTCATCGCGATCCTCAGACAATCGATTCCGCGGCACCTCCGCTACATGGGCGCGCTCGGCGTCACCGATCGGCTCGCCGGCGAGCTGCCGCTGGGCCTCGGCGTGACGGAGCTCGGCGATGCCGACAAAACCTTCGGACGGATGCGCGCGACCGGCGAGCAGTTGCGCGACGCGCACGGCGCCGACGTCGTCGTCCTCGGCTGTGCGGGGATGGCGGCCTATCGCAAGCCGCTTCAGGACGCGCTGGGGATTCCGGTCGTCGAGCCCACGCAAGCCGCCGTGGCGATGGCCATCGGGCGCATCAAGCTGGCGTGGTGAACCATAAGTTGGCAGCACATCCGTCGTTCGCGCGCAGGCGGGAACCCAGAACACTCTCTTGCGCTCTGGACCCCGCCTTCGCGGGGGTGACGTTCCACCAGATCGCGGCGAACGCTACTGGATAATGCCGATCACGCGCGCGGGTGCGGATTCGCTGTGCCATTTCGCGGGCAGCGCGGCGATCTGCACCTTCGACGGCAGCTCGTGCAGGTTGATCAGGTTCTCGATCTGGAACTGGATCTTCGAGAGCATCGCGCGATGCACGCGCATGCTCCCGGTCAGGATCTGATCGGCCTGCTCGTATTCGTGCTCGCCGCCCTTCTCTTCCTGCGCGAAGTCGAAGCCGACACCGCGCGGCTGCTTGGCGACGATCCACTCCGCCGCCGCTTTCGTCAGGCACGGGGATTCGTCCCACCACGAGGGGTCGAGCGGTGAATGCGAGCGCGGCCAGTCCGTGCGCAGCAGCATGATGCCGCCCGGCTTGAGCTCGATGCCTTGCGCGTTCAGCGCCTTCTCGGCGCGTTCGAGGTCCTCCGGCGTGATGCGCGCGTTGGCGACACCCTTGAACGTGAGATCCACCACGACCGCTTCGCCGA
This sequence comes from Burkholderiales bacterium, assembly GCA_035626595.1. Taxonomy (GTDB): domain Bacteria; phylum Pseudomonadota; class Gammaproteobacteria; order Burkholderiales; family SG8-41; genus JAQGMV01. The sequence continues at coordinate 23,316 of DASPNJ010000080.1, read as the reverse complement.
CGAACGTCTCGACCGGGATCTGCTCGATGCACGGCAGGTCGCGGTAGAAGTGATGCGGCGAATCGACGTGGGTGCCCGCGTGCACCGTCATCTCGACCATGTTCGAGACGAAGCCCTTGTCTTCCCATTTCACGATCGGCCGCAGCTTGAAGTAGGTCTCTTCGGGCGCGAACGAGTTCTTGTCCCAGTTCATTACGGTCATGCTCAGATCCACGATTTTCATGTCATCTCCATCTGATTTGCATCGCGTTCGCGCCGGGTTCGACGTGGCATACGCGTCATGACACAATGTGTCCTATAAGCCTACCGGTGTCAATCTGAACGTCCGTGCCGCGTAAGACGAGCCCAGCCATCGACGAGCCGCACGCCTTCTGGCGCCTGAAGCGCCTGCGCGAGCTGAAAGGCCTCACGCTGGAGGCGCTCGCGGAACGCACGGGGCTCACCAAGTCGTATCTGTCCAAAGTCGAGCGCGGCCGCTCCGTGCCGTCGATCTCGACCGCGATCAAGCTCGCGGAAGGCTTCGACGTCGCCGTCGGCGATCTTTTCGGCATCGGCGGCAATTCGAACGATTTCGCAATCGTGCGCAAGCACCAGCGCAAGCCTTTCAACCGCCACGCCGGGCAGAGCGCCGGCTACCGGTACGAAGCGATCGCGCCCGGCGTGACGCACGGACTGTTCGAGGCATTCGTGATGCAGCCCCCGTTCGAGGGCGCGCCGGCGCCCGACACGTTCGAGCACGGCGGCGAAGAGATGATCTTCGTGCTGAGCGGAAAGCTCCAGCTCTCGCTGCCCAACCATGTCGTCACACTGGAACCGGGCGATTGCGCGGTATTCGACGCGCACCTCCCGCATCGTTCGACGTCACTCGGTAAGACGCAGGCCGAAGCACTGGTCATCGTCACGAGCAGCAAGGCCGCAGCGCTGACGCTGCCGAAGACCTCCGGCCGCGCGAAAAAGAAAGACTCAACGCGAAAGAAGCTTTGAGTGAGCGCGAGAGGTCATTGCGAGGAGCGCCAATCGCGCGACGAAGCAATCCCGGAGCGTCCGCTGCGTGCGCCACGCGATCGCCGCGTCGCTATCGCTCCTCGCGATGACATATCGTTGGTGTCATTGCGAGGAGCGCCAATCGCGCGGCGAAGCAATCCCGGAGCGTCCGCTGCGTGCGCCACGCGATCGCCACGTCGCTATCGCTCCTCCGATGGCCGACGTTTCAGACGCTCGCGATGACTTTCTCTCATTAATCCAGCTTGAGGCCCATCTTCTTCACGAGGGCCGACCATTTCTGCGTGTCGCGCCGGATCGTCTCGGCGAAATCCTGCACGCTGTCGCCGATCGGTGAAGCACCCTGCGCGGCCAGCCGCTCGCGCACCTCGCTCGCTTTCAGCGCGGCGACTGCGGCGTTGTGCAGCGTGCCCACGATCTGCGGCCGCACGCCCGCCGGCGCGAGCAACGAGATCCAGAGCGTCGCCTCGTAGCCGGGCAGCGTTTCGGAAACCGGCGGCAGGTCAGGCAACGAAGTGATGCGCTTCGACGTCGTCACGGCGATGCCGCGCAGCTTGCCGGCGCGTAACTGCGGCAGCGCCGTGTTGAGCGGCTCGATCGTCATAACGATCTGTCCGCCGAGCAGGTCGGTCATGGCCGGCGCGCCGCCCTTGTAAGGGACGTGCAGGATATCCACGCCCGCCATCTGCTTGAAGAGCTCCACCGCGAGGTGCTGTGAGGTCCCCGGTCCCGCCGAGCCGTAGCTCAGCTTGCCGGGCTGGGCTTTGGCGATTTTCACGAGCTCGCGCACCGATTTCGCGGGTATCGAGGGATGCACCACCAGCACGCTCGGCACGTCCGCGAAACGCGTGATCGGCTGGAGGTCTTTCGCCGGATCGTACGGCAGGTTGCGATAGAGATTGGGCGAGACGGTGATCGTCGTTGTCGTTCCGATCAGCAGCACGTACCCGTCGGGCTCCGCTTTGGCCACCATGCCGGTCGCGATCGTGCCGCTCGCGCCTGCGCGGTTATCGACGATGACCTGCTGCCCCAGGCCTTCGCCCAGCTTGGGCGCGACGATGCGCGTCACCGCATCGACCGGCCCGCCCGGCGGAAACGGCACCACCATACGCACCGGCTTCACCGGGTACTGCTGCGCCTGCGCCGAAAGTGTCAGGAACGCGCCCAGCAGCAACAACGTCTTGTTCATCGGCTTCCCTTCCCCGGCGGCAGCAGGATCACTTTGCCCATCGTCTGGCGGTTGCTGAGGTAGTTGTGCGCCTCCGCGACCTCGTCCATGCCGAACGTGCGTGAGATCACGGGCTTCACCTTCGCTTCCGCCATGAGCTGGAGGATCTCGTCGAGCGCCGCGCGGTGCATCGTCTGCGTCCACGGCTTGCCGCCGATATTGAGGCCGTAGACCTGGAGGTTCTTCGCGAAGATCTGCTCCGGGGGCAGCGGCGGCAGATTGCCGCTCGCGCGGCCGTAAATCATGAGACGTCCGCCCGGCGCGATCGCCGTGAAGCTCTTCAGCAGCACGTCGCCGCCGACGCATTCGAGCACGCGCTCGGCACCGACGCCCTCCGTGAGCCGCAGCGCCTCCGCGACGAAATCGTGCTTCGTGTAATCGATGGTGTGATGGGCGCCGAGACGCCGCACGAGGTCGAGCTTCTCGTCCGTCGACGCGGTCGCGATGACTCTCGCGCCCCACACTTTCGCGAGCTGCACCGCGGCCGTGCCCACGCCCGACGCGGCTGCATGGATCAGCACGGTTTCGCCCGAATGCAGCGGCGCGAGCGTCTTCAGCATGTGATACGCCGTCAGGAAGATCACGGGAATCGAGGCTGCATCCACGAACGAGACCGACGGCGGCATGCGCAGCACTTCCGCGACCGGCGCGGCGACGAGCTCCGCCTGACAGCCCGCGGCTGTCGTGCGGCAGAACACGCGGTCGCCTTCGCGAAATTCCTTCACGTCGCTGCCGGTGCGCACCACCGTCCCGGCGGCCTCGGTGCCGAGCAGCGCGGGGAAGTCGGTCTTGAAGTGATAGCGCCCGGAGCGCCGCATCACGTCCGCGTAATTCACACCGGCAGCTTCGACCTTGATCAGCACGTCGCCGGGACCGACAGCCGGATCCGGCGCATCTTCCCAGCGCAGCACATCGGCTTCGCCGGTCTCGTGGTAACGGACTGCTTTCATTTCGCAAGCACCTTCAGAATGTGAGGCCGCACCTCGTTCGAGAGCAGCTCGAGCTGCTCGGGCGACCAGTCGATCGGATTGAAAATGATGTGGCCGACGCCGCCCATCGCCTGCACCTTCTCGCAGACGCGCTGCGCGACCTGCTCGGGCTCGCCGACGAGATAGTGCGTCTGCCAGAACTCGAGGTCTTTCCCCGAGAACTTCGAGATTTTCGGAATCGCCGCTTCCGGCTTTTCGCCTTTCTTCAGCACGTACACGAAGTTGCAGTACGCCTTCTCGATATCGCCCGGCTTACGCCCGAACTCTTTCACCATCTCCTGGAGACGCGCCCAGTCACCGCGGACCATCTCGGGCGTGGCCGGTGAATGCGGCACCCACACCGACGCGTACTTCGCAATGCGGCGCAGCACCGGCGTGAAGTCGGGCAGCTTCTGTCCGTAGGCTTTATCCAGGGGTGAGGTACCGCCCGGAATCCAGATCGGCGGATGCGGGCGCTGCACCGGCTTCGGGTCGATGCGCACGTTCTCGAACCGGTAGTACTCGCCGCGATACGTCACGTCGTCGCCCGACCAGAGCGCGAGCACCGCTTCGAGCATCTCGTTCATGCGGCGGCCGCGCTCCCTGTAGGGCACGTTCATCACCGCGAATTCCTTCTCGTGCCAGCCGACGCCCACACCGAAGATCGCGCGGCCGCCGCTCAGCACGTCGAGCGTCGCCCATTCCTTGGCGTAATACACGGGATTGCGCAGCGGCAGCGTGATGCCCATCGGGCCCAGCTTGATGCGGCGCGTGACCGCCGCGAGCGCGCCCAGCAGCACCATCGGCTCGAGCCACGTGCCCGATGTATACGGCGGCACGGTGAGCACGTGATCGATGCAGGTCGCGGAGTCGTATCCGAGCTCTTCGGCGCGGCGCAGGTAGGCGCCCATCTCGGCGATGGTCGCGGTCTCCGCGCCCATGGCAAAACTGGGTATCCGCAGGCCGAATTTCATGCGGACACACTGTGTCCTATGGAGCCCGCGGTGTCAACGCCATCATGTCATTACGAGGAGCGCGAGCTTTAGCGGTCATTGCGAGGCGCGCGAGCTTTAGCCGTCATTGCGAGGAGCGGTGCGACGAAGCAATCCCGGAGCGTCCGCTGCGTGCGGCACCGTGCGCCACGGGATCGCCACGTCGCTTGCGCTCCTCGCGATGACTGCGTCAGACGCGCGCGTGAACGGGGGCTTGGCTGCATCGAGCGCGCGCAGCTCGATCACGCCGCCGGGCTCGATCGACAGCACGGTGCGCCCGAGTGGCCCGATGCGCAGCTCTCCCGATGTTGCGTCGTTCGTGCGCGAGACCCACGCACGCAGCGGTGCGCCGTTCGGATTCACGAGCTCGATGAGCGCGCCCTCCTCGACCCCGAGCCGCTCGGCGTCGGCGCCCGAGATACGACAGATGCGCCGCCCGTCGATGAAATCGTCGGTGTCACTCGCGGCGACGCGGAACCGGTGCAGCCCCTGCTTCAGCGCCGCGCGGCGCTTCTGCGTCGCTTCGGCATCGATGCGCTCGCCGTCGAACACCGCACCGTAGATCGCCATCGCGCGCTCGCGCGTGACATAGCCCTGCCGCACATCTTCTTCGATCGCCTTCACGGAGCGCTCCAGCGGCGAGCCATAGCCGCCGCCGCCGGCGCTTTCGATCACGACCACGTCGTCGCGGCCCAGCTTGAACCCGGACACCTTGCCGGGCGTCGAAGAGGGCTCGATGACCTTGCCGCCGCGCACGACCGTGAACCGGTTGGCGGCGGACGCATGGCCGCCGCACACGCCGAACGGCGGCAGCACGTTGCGATCGGACAGCTCCGAGAACGTGCCCTCCTCGCCCATGACGCGAATCTCGCGCCGCAAGCCGAGCCCGCCGCGATGCCTGCCGTCCCCGCACGAATCGACGCGCAGCGCACAGCTCTGCACCAGCAGCGCGTGCTCGAGCTCGACCGCCTCGGCCGGCTGGATCGACGTGAAATCGCCCTCGTCGTAGGCGCGGATCGTATGACTGCCGTCGTGCTCGAGAAAGCCGCCGGTGCCGCCCGACGGGTACTCGTAGAAGATCGTGTGTCGGCCGAGCTTGGGATGCAGGCTCGTGATGTAGGTGTGATTGGTCGCGCCTTTGATATCGCCCGCGATGAACTTCGGCGCAGCGAGCGCGAACGCGCCCATCACAACGGACTCGACGCGCCGCCGCACCTCCGAGAAACCGCCCATCGCGGCGGGGTACGCCGCGTTGACGATGCTGCCCTGCGGCGCTTCGATCCGGATCGGCCGGAACGCGCCGTTGTTGATCGGACCCAGCGGATCGAGCAGCGCCTTCAGCGCGACGAACGTGCCCATCGCCGTGACGGCCTTGCTGCAGTTCACGGGGCCCTTCGTCTGCTTGGCCGAGCCCTCGAAGTCGGCGGTCAGCGAATCGCCGGTGACGGTGATCGCGACGCGCAGCGGAATCGGCGGGCCGCCGGCGTTGTCGCTGTCGAAGTAATCCTCGTAGTAGTAGCGGCCCGGCGTGAGCTGGGCGATCGCCTGCCGCATGCGCCGCTCGCCGCGGTCGAGGTGCTCGGCCATGATCGCTTCGATCTCCGCGGCGCCGAAGCGCTGGATCAGCGTTTCCAGGCGGTCGAGCGCCGTGTGGCAGCACGCGAGCATCGCGTAGAAATCGCCTTCGCGCTCGTCGGGCACGCGACAGTTGGCGAGAATCAACTCGAGCACGCCGGCCACGCGCTGGCCGCCCGTGTAGATCTTCAGAAAGGGAATGCGCAGACCTTCCTGAAAGATCTCCGTCGCGGCGCCCGAGATGCTCCCCGGCGTCATGCCGCCGACGTCGCCCCAATGCGCGCGCACCACCACGATCGCGATGCGCCGCCCCTCCGCGAAATACGGGACGATCATCGCCACATCGTTCTGGTGCGTGCCCGACGAGTAGGTGTCGTTCACGAGCACCACGTCGCCCGGCAAGAGCTCGCCCTTGAAATGCGCCAGCGCCTCCTTCACCTGCGCCGGAAGCGGAATCAGATGCGCGGGGCTGCCTTCGGATTGCGCCACGAGCTCGCCGTCGCCATTCAATATGGCGCAGGAAAAATCGTGACCCTCGAAGATGATGGACGAATACGCCGTGCGGATGATCGTCTTGCCCATCTCGCGCACCGTCGAGATGAAATACTCGAGCACCACTTCGAGCGTGATGAGATCGATGTTCCTCTGAGTGGTCATGCGCGCCTTACGCGTGTTGCAAACGAAGATTGCCGAGATCGTCCACGGCGCCCCGCCACGTTTCCGGCAGCACGGTGGTGCTGCCGTATTCCTCAATGATGGCCGGACCGCGCAGCGCCACGCCGGACCCGAGCTGCTCGCGCTGGAAAACCGGGCACTCGCGGTGCCAGCGGCCGCCGACGTAGACGGGCCGGCGCTCCTTCAGTGCCGCATCGAGCGCCTGCTTCTGCGGCGCGATCTTCGACAGCACGGGTCTCGCGACGAGCCCGTGTGCCGCAACGCGTGCTGTCACGATGTCGATGGGCTTGCCTTCGCGGCGGTGGCCGTAACGGCGCTCGTACAGCACTTCGAAGTCGGCGATCAGCGTAGCGAGAGTCGCGTCGGGGCTCGCGACGGGCACGTTCACGTCGAACGCCTGACCGCGGTACCGCATGTCCGCCACGTAGTCGATCCGGATCTCGGCATCCCCGAAGCCTTCCCGCGCCAAGGCGCGGCGGCCGTTATCTGCAAGCTCCGCGAACGCGCTGCGCAGCGCCGGTGCATCGGCCGCGCGGGCGTCGCTCAAAACTGTGCGCGCAAAGTCGTAGCGGATGTCGGAACCGATCAAGCCGACGGCGGACAGGTTGCCCGGGAAGCGCGGCACGAACACTTCGCGAATGCCCAGCTCCTCCGCGAGCTCGGTGGCGTGCATCGGTCCCGCGCCGCCCATCGGCAGCAGCGCGAACTGCCGCGGGTCGTGTCCGCGCTCGATCGAGATCTCGCGGATCGCGCTCGCCATGCGCGTGACGGCGAGCTTGATGACGCCTTCCGCCAGCCGCTCGACGTCGGGGTAATTCAGACTGTCGGCGAGCCGCCGCAGCGCATCGTTCGACAGGCGGCGATCGAGCGTGAGCTCGCCGCCCAACAGCGTGCCGGGCGCAATGCGGCCGAGCACGAGGTTCGCATCCGTCACCGTCACTTGCGTGCCGCCGCGGCCGTAGGCCGCCGGTCCCGGCTCGGCGCCCGCGCTCTGCGGTCCGACCCGCAGGCTCCCGTCGACGTCGCGCCACGCGATGCTGCCGCCGCCCGCGCCGACCGTGTTGATGTCGAGCTGCGGGAGCTTGAGCGGCAGACCGGCGATCATCGTCTCCTGCACCATCGTGGCCTTCAGGCGATCGACCAGCGCAACATCCGTGCTGGTGCCGCCCATGTCGCACGTGATGAAGCTCTCGACGCCGGCCGCGCCGCACGCGAGCATCGCGCCGTTCACGCCGCCGGCCGGGCCTGACAGGATGGTCTTGGACGGCGTATCGCCCGCCGCTTCGGCGGTCAGCACGCCGCCGTTCGATGCCATCACGTACAGGCGCTCGCCTTTCATGCCGATCTTGCTCTGGAGGCTGGCGAGATAGCGCTTCACGCGCGGCAGCACGTACGCATTGATGACACTCGTCGTGAGCCGCTCGAACTCGCGATACTCCGGGACGACGTCCGAGGACAGCACGACGGGCACGCCGTCCAGACGTTCCTCGATGATGCGCCGCACTTCTTTCTCGTGAGACGCGTTCGCGTACGAGTGCAGCAGACACACGACGATCGCTTCCGGCGGGCTCGCGCTCAACGCATCGCAGGCTTCGCGCACGCTGTCGCGATCGAGCTCGAGCAGTACATCTCCGCCCGCCTTCACGCGCTCGCGCACCTCGAAGCGCCGCACGCGGGGCACGAGCGGCGGCGCCTTGATGAATTTCGTATTGAAGAGGCCGGGCGACGCGCGGCGGGTACGCCCGATCTCGAGCAGGTCGCGGAAGCCTTCCGTCGTGACGATCCCGAGCGCCGCCCCTTTACGCTCGAGGACCATGTTCGTCGCGACCGTGGTGCCGTGCACGATGCGGCTGTTCGCCCACGCCTCAGTGCCGAGCTTCTCCAGCACCTGGATGATCGCTTCCGACGGATCGCCGACGGTGGACGGCACCTTCAACGCACGGATGTCGCCGCGCTCCGCGTCGTAGACCGCGAGGTCGGTGAAGGTGCCGCCGGTATCGATGCCGATGCTCAGCACTGCGCCGCCTCCACGCGGAAGAGCTGCCCGCCTCCGGTGACTTCCGACGGCGCGACGCCGCACATCTGGAGCGCCTGCCACAAGCCGGCCTGGTTGCTCGTGATCACCGGCTTGCCCAGCTCCTGTTCCAGCCGCGCGGCCGCTTCGAGCCCGCGCAGGTTTCCGCACGAGATGAAATACGCGTCAGCGTCCGGCTCCGCGCGGAACACCTCGCCTGCGAATTCGTACGTGCGCTTCGGCTGCACGTCGCCCATGTCGATACTTTTCAGAATGCCCATCCCTCGAATACCTAAAACGTCGAAGCCTTCCGCAATCAGAACGTCTCTCAAGGCTGCGTCCACGGGTTCGATGTAGCTCGTCGCGACGGCGAGCTTGCGGGCGCGGAGCGCGCGCAGCGCTTCCAGCACCGCGGTCATCGTGGTCGTTGCACGCGTGCCGCTCGCGTCCTCGATGCGCTTCACGAGCTCGCGATCGAAGCCCGGTCCGCCGTTGAACGCGCCGGCCGTTCCGGCCATGAGAATCACGCCGACGCGCGCCGTGGCCAGCTCGCGCGCCGCCCGCTCCACTTGCGTGACCATGTGCGTGAGGCCCGGCGCATCGACGCGCTCGATGAACATGCGCGTGCTGACGACGGTGACGCCGTCGGGACACTGACGCCGCCATTCCTCGTCGCCGACGGTCTCGGGCGAAGGATTGATACGCCCGAGACGCGCGCGCCAGCCGTACATGTGCGTTGCGCCGGCTTAGCCGGTCATTCCGCCTTGATGCCGGCTTGCTTGATGATCTTGGCCCACGCGGCCGACTCGCGCTTGATGCGCGCGGCGAGCTCTTCCGGCGAGCTCGTGACGAGCTCGAGCCCTGATTTCCTCAATGCTTGCTGCGCTTCAGGCATCGCGCCGATTTTCACGAGCGCGGCGTTCAATTGCTTGATGATCGCCGGGGGAGTACCCGCCGGAACCATGATTCCATCCCACGCGCGCACGTCGAAGCCGGGATAGCCGAGCTCGTGCATGGTCGCGATGTCCGGCAGCTCCGGGGCGCGTTTCGATGCAGTCACGGCCAGCGGCGTCACGCTCCCCGCCTTGATGTGTCCGAGCACCGACGGGATGCTGGCGAACAGCATCTTGGTCTCGCCCGAAACGACGGCCACGGTGGCAGGACCGCCGCCCTTGTACGGCACGTGCGTGATGTCGATGCCTGCGCGGCCCTTGAAAAGCTCCGCCGCGAGATGGTTCGGGCTGCCGATGCCCGTCGAGGCGTACGGGAAATCGCCCGCCTTCGAGCTCTTCACCAGCGCAACGAGATCTTTCACGGATTTGACCGCCACCGATTTGTGCACGACCAGCACGAACTGGTACTGATCGATCAGTGATACGGGTGCGAGGTCCCGCTGCGGGTCTACCGGCAGGTTCGCGTAAATGCTCGGATTCACGACGAGCCCGTTGCTGAAGCCCCACAGGATCGTGTACCCGTCGGGCGCCGCGCGCGCGACGAACTCGATAGCGATGTTCGTATTCGCGCCCGGTTTGTTATCGACGACGACGGTCTGCCCGAGGATCTCGCCCAGCCTGGGCGCGATCTGCCGCGCGCCGGCGTCAGATGCGCCGCCGGGCGGAAAGCCGAGCACGAGCCGGAGCGGCTTCGTGGGATAGCTCTGAGCGGTCGCCGCGGTGCTCGACAGCACACCCGCCACAACCATGAAGCCGGCAAGCGCCAGCCGCGTTGCACGTCGCATACGATTCTCCTGTCGGGATCCTCCCCGCGGCATCGTAAAGCGAGTCGGCCGCGCTCAAAAACCTTTTTTCTTGTATCTTTTGATTTGATTCTCGAATCGGGCGCCCGTGGACCTTCGACTCACCCACTTCCGCCATTTCATCCTGGTCGCGGAAACCAAGAGCTACCGGACCGCCGCGAAGCGCGCGTTCCGGTCCCAGCCCGCCCTGTCGCAGTCGATCCGGCAGCTCGAGACGCGGCTCGGCCACAAGCTCTTCGAGCAGCGCTCGCGCACCACGCTCACGCCTTTCGGCGCGATGTGCCTGCCGCTCGTGCGCGAGATCCTGGCGCACACCGACCACGCGCTCAGCGCAATGCAACAGGTCGCGCAGGTGACCGGAGGCCGCATGACGGTCGGCCTGATGCCCTCGGTCGGCACGCATCTATTGCCGTCGCTGCTGCCCGCGTTCATCAAGCAGCACCCGGCGGTGCAACTGAAGATCTACATCGAAGATTCGCACAGGCTGCGGGAGCTGGTTGCCGACGGCGAGATCGACGTCGCAGTTTCGAGCCTGCAGAAAGCGGACTCGCGCCTCGAGTTCACGCCGCTGCTTCAGGACCGGTTCGGCCTGCTGTGCAGAACCGATCATCCGCTCGCCAAGCGCACGCGCGGAATCGAATGGCGCCACCTGAAGGGCCAGACCATTCTCGGCCACTTCGCGCACGACCTGCTGATCGACGAGCCCGTGTGGCGGTACGTCAGCAATCCTCAGATCCAACTCTCGAACCTGCCGACGCTCTACTCGCTGGTAGAACACGGTCTCGGCATTACGGCCACACCCGCGCTGGCCGCGCCGACGTCGTCCCCGAATCTCACGTTCGTGCCGCTCGTGAAGCCGGTCGAGCATAGGACCATCGGCATCCTGTCCGCGGCCGGCCGCTCGCTGCTGCCCGCCGCCGAATCCTTCGTGAGACTCGTGCGCGCGCAGCTACAAGCGGTCGAATGGTCGTCGATCAAGCCGTTCGTGCGGCTGCTGGCGTAGTGCGTACGATCGCAGACGAGCTTATCGTCGCGGACGCGGCCGGCGATCTCTGAAGTCCGGACAAAAGAAGACGTTGACTTGATGACGGTAACTAGCAGCAAGCGGCGCGAGAGTAAGGACGAAAAATTTTTCGCTTGCACGCTGCCGGTGACAACGCAACTGGCATGGATGAGGCAGCCGCGTCTTTAGTGCTGTGGGAAGAGCCTCCAAAGCTGCCCGAACAGCACCCCCTGCACGCGTGCGTTCCAGCCAGGGATTTTTTTCGGCCAATCGTTTTATGGGTGGCGCAACAGTTCGGCGGCTTACAGGTGAACGAGGCTAAGCGGCTGCGCGAGTTCGAGGCCGAGAACGCCAAGCTCAAGAAGCTGTAGGCTGAGGCCCACCTAGACGTCGAAGCGGTGAAGGTCGCCTTCGGGGTAAAGCGCTAGCCCCACAAGCCAAGCGGCGGGCCAGTGATCAAGATGCGCCAGGAGCTCACGATCTCGGAGCGGCGCGCCTGCAGGCTTGTGAGGCTCCCCAGAACGACCTTCAGGCGCGTCCTTGAGGAGCAGCCGCATACCGTCGCCCTAAGGACCGGATCATCGACCTTGCATACGCTCGACGTCGCTTCGGTTATCGATGCGTCAGCGGGGGCAGGTCAGATCGCCAGTAGGATGCTCGCCTTTGCGCAAACTACGCCGCGGTGCGCCCGAGTGCGACTTTAATTAAGCGGTTCATATCTTCTACTGAGCTTCTAATAGGGGACGGCGCACGCCGCCTTTGCCACTACTTGCCAGTTCTCCGAACGAGACAGCTTTGCCGCAACACGCCCGTCTTGAGATTATTGAGGCTTAATCCCGGCAGCTTTCACCAGTTTTGCGTACTTCGCCAGATCACTTCGAATCACATTCGCAAATTCTTCCGGCGTACTCCCAACTAGTTCACTTCCGCCTTTTGTTACGAGCACGTCGATAACGTCTGGCGCCTGCAGCGCGCGCAGCACTTCGCGATTCAATCGCTGCACAATGTCTTTAGGTGTTCCAGCCGGCGCCACAACAGCCTGCCATTGAGTAAGCTCAAAGCCCTTCAGCCCGAGTTCTGAAAGCGTCGGCGTTGAAGGTAAAGCAGACGCACGCTTTAGGCCGGTGACACCTATTGCTCTGATTTTCCCCGCCTGTAGGTGTGGAACCGACGTTATGACCGTATCGAACATGAAATTGATCTGCCCGCCCAACAGTGCACTTAGCGCCGGCCCACTGCCACTATATGGCACGTGTATGGACTTGGTTTTCGTCATCAGATTGAAGAGCTCGCCGGAAAGGTGATTGCCCCCACCTATTCCAGTAGAGCCGTATGTCATCGCGCCGGATTTCGCTCTGACGGCTGCAATAAAGTCATTCAGCGTAGCCGCGGGCATGGAGGGCGGGACCACGAGCACATACATGTACGATGTCGCCAGCGTTATCGGTGAAAAATCCTTAATCGGGTCGTAAGGCACGCTCTCATAAAGGACCGGGTTGATCGTCATCGGCCCACTGTTGCCCATGAGAAGTGTGTAGCCATCGCCCGCCGATTTCGCGACCAGTGCTGTTCCTATCCCACCGTTCGCGCCGCCGCGGTTATCGACGACTACCGGCTGCCCCAATGCCTCGCTCAACTTTTTGCCAATCGTACGAGTGAAGATGTCGCAATTGCCGCCGGGCGCATATGGGCATATGAACCGAATGGGCCGCGAAGGATATGTCGCTTCAGCACCGAATGCGGCTCCGGAGCAAAACAAAAGCAAGGCGGCCAAGGATCTTAGTTTCACTTTCATCTTTCTTGATCGTTCGATTGTTATAGTTGGTCGAGGAGAGCCGATCAGTCACGCACGCGGAGCTCGCGAGGTGTTTTCGTCAAGACATCGACCCCAGTCTCCGTGACCATCCACGTTTCGCTGTTACCGATACAGCCGAGCTCGGGCACCAGCACCCAGGGCACCGTATGAAAAACGGTGTTCGGCTCAAGAACCCGCGGGTCGTCAGCCTTGATGTCCATGATCTCGCCTTCCCCCCAGGTAGGCGAAAAGCTTGCGCCCATCGAATAGCCTGTCCGGTGCAGCCAGAATTGACCTAAACCAGCTTCTTCCACGACCGCGCGAGCAGCCCTGTCCACTGCCCCGGCAGTCACGCCTGGCCGCGCCGTGTCGAGGATGGCGTTGAGCGCCTTCACCATCACGGCCGATATCCTCATCAATTCCGCAGACGGCTTTCCGATCGATGCAGTACGCATGATCGGTGCGCCATATCGCCGCACGAAAGCGGATCCTTCGTACCAGACCGACGTGCCGGCTCTCAGGGTGCGGCCCTCCGTCAAGCATCTTCTCGGCGGCTTTCTGTACCCCGCCACGACGATGGGTTGCGCGCTGACATAGTCACTTCCGGCCCTCACCATCGCGTTATATGACGCGGCCATGACATCGCGCTCTGTTTTTCCGGGCTGCATCTCGTTAAACGCCGCTTCATAACCGATGACGGATAGTTTCGCGGCGCTGCGGATTGCCTGTAGCTCGAGGTCGGATTTGTACAGCCGGCATTTTTCGACGAGGCCAAAGCTTGGCACCAGGCGAGCATTAGGGAATGCGGTGCGCAGGCGGTCCAGGAAAGCCGGCGGCACACTGAGGTTTTGATGGTCGTATCCAATCGAACAGTTGGAACCGCCGATACGACTTACCGCGTCCAAGGTCGCGTCGTACATGTCGGCCGTATCGTCGACCGGGGTTCCCTCTTTAGTCCACGAGAGCCCGAGAACAGCCGTGAACCAGAGCTTGCGAAGCACGAAATGCGGGTTGCCGTTGCGCGGCACGATCAGACATTGAAAGCGGTCTTGTCCGGAATTCTGATATCCGGTCAGGTAGTGAATGTTGATGCATGTCGTGACGAGCAGGACGTCGACACCCGCTGTGTCCATGTGCCTGTGCAACGTGTGAAGGCGCCTTCGGTATTCAGAAATCGGAAATGCAAGTTCGTCCGGGTAATAGCCAGCTTCGTCAGTCATGGTTTCCAGAATAGGGTTGTTTTTAAGTACTGTAAAAACAGTGAATAGGTGATCGCCCTGCAGCTCAGCGCTCGCGAGACGGCTTGAGCAGCGGGTCCTCCGTGGCGAGATCGCGTATCGCGGCGCGATTGAGCATCGGCTCGAGCATTGCTCCATCCACGAGCGTCTCGCGGCACGACACGACAGTCTCCCCGTTCATTCGCATGAGGCAGCTATAACAGCGCCCCACGGTGCATGAGTAGCGAAATCCCAGCGTAGCGTCCTCGTTGCGATACACATGGATCAGCGCTTCCAGAACGGTTATGCCTGGCGCTGCATCGATGCTGAAATCCCTTACGCTGCCGTCTTGCCCGCGCATCGAGAAGGCGTATCGCGCACGATCGTGCGACTTTGCATTCACAGGACCGGCCGCTCAGCCACGTCCATCACGCCATCCCGCGCACGACTTACAGCGATGTGCACCTTGAACTTCGCGTCGTCTCGACCTGGATAGTCGGATCGCATGTGGGCTCCGCGCGTCTCTTTTCTGTGCAGTGCCGCGCGAATTACCACCTTCGCAGTCGTGAGCAGATTGCGAGCCTCGATGGCCTCCTGAAGCGCAAGGCCCGGCGCAGGCAGTTTCATTTCGCGAAGCTCGACTTCAAGATCCTTCACTTTCTCGAGCGCCGTTCGCATGCCTTCGTCAGTCCGCACATACGCCGCACCTTCCGTCATCACACTTGCAAGTTCCTCCTTGATCTCCCACGGTTGCGTGGGAGACGCGCCGACGCCAATGCGCTCTCGAAAGCAGTCCCACTGTTCGACAAACCGTCGGCGCGGCGGGCTGGGGCTGTGTTGCTGCTTTGCTTTCGCGACTTGCGCCGCCGATAAGCCCGCCAACGTGCCGAACACTTGCCCTTCGACCAGGCCGTGCCCCGCCAGCCGGTTGGCTCCGTGCAGCCCCCCCATCGCCTCGCCTGCGGCGAAAAGCCCCTCCACCGAACCCGCTGCGGCGGCGTCCACGCGAATGCCGCCCATCATGTAGTGGCAGCTCGGGGCCACTTCTATGCGGCCGCTGTCCGGGTCGACACCACCCTGCCGCATGTACTCGCACCAGCTTTTTTCAATGACCTCCGAGGCGACACCGCGCTCCTTCGGAAGCTGCAGCCACACACCGCCCGCCGGGCTGCCGCGTCCGGCCCGGATCTCTTCTGCGATAGCGCGAGTAATGATGGCGCGGGTCGAAAATTCCAGGCGCTTCGCGTCGTATCGCTCCATGAAGCGCTCGCCGCAGGCGTTCAGGAGCGACGCGCCTGCCGTAATCAGCGCACCTCCGGGATCAGTACATCCGCGAAGCGATGCCGGAGCTACCAGGCCGAACGGCAGGAATTGAGTCATCTCCATATCGATGAGCTCGGCGCCGGCGCGGTACGCGAGCGCGTATGCGTCTCCCGTCGAATCCTTCGCGTTCGAGTTGTGGCGGTACAAGCACCCCGCACCTCCCGCGGCGACTACAACGGCGGGCGCCTCTATCCGAACAGGAATGCCGCTCCAGACGTCGACAGCTATGACGCCGACGACTGCGTTGTCCTCGACGACGATTGCAACGACGGCGGCGTCTTCCATGAGGGGGATTCCCGCGCGCGTAACCTCGCGCCGCAGGGTTCGCGTAACTTCGAGCCCCGTCTCCTGCTTGAAGTGAAGAGCCCTCGCCTCGGAATGCCCGGGCACCCGCACTTGATGCAATTGCCCTCCCCGCTTCTCGAAACGCATGCGCCAGGCGAGCAAGTCGCGCACGCGCTGCGGAGCGTGCGCGACGAACGACGCGACGAGACGTTCGTCCGAGAGTCCTTCCCCGCTATCGAGCGTGTCTCGAACGTGTGCGCTGCGCGTGTTGCCGGGACGGTCCTGCGTTACGCAGAATGAAAAACGGCCCATCGGGGTGTTGCCGCTCCTTCCGACGAGCCCCTTCGTCACGAGCAGCGCATCCACGCCCTCACTGCGAGCGGCGAGAGCGGCGCGTTGTCCAGCGCCCCCCGCGCCGATCACGACTACGTCGGCTTTTCGGCTTTCCTGTGGCAGCAAGTGCATGCCGGCAGCAATGCCCCGCTACTCGGCATCCGATGTGAAGTTAAGACCGCCCTGCGCCGTCACGAGACAGGTGTCCTCGTAAGCCAAGGAGTGCCCGTCGATCGGCCATTGATATTCGAGGCACGAGATCATCCCCTCACGCAGCACGCCTTTGTCGCCTGCGATGTAACGCAGGTGCGACAGATCGTTCTTGCCGAGCAGGTGACCGACGTCCCGCTTATACACATCCGGCATCGCAACCTCGGGCGTCAAACGGGTGCTCTTCAGTTCGTGGCGCCGATCCCACACTGCGCTGACGCCGGTCTTGAACACGTCCTCGGCGACCGCGCCGGCTTTCGCGGCGGGAATCATGTGGCGGCGCACGCCATCCACGAGCAATGGATAGATTTCATGGCCTTCCGGCGTGAATGAAATGGTGCGCGCGATGTCCGATACGCCCAGGAGATATCCGGCCTTGTCGTAAATGAGGCAGCCGGAGTCGATCTTGAGAGTACGCGCCTCCTTCGTAATGACGTAGCTCGTGGGATTCGCTGCGTATAACGAGCGCGTGCCGCTGTGCAGGTTCGTCATGAAGCGCGTCACGCGCAATGGCAGGCCGGTCGATGCGACGTGATCCTGAAGGCCCTGGAAGTAAACGCGGTCGACATCTTTCTCGGTAATCGGGTCACCGCGCTTCACCGCCTCCGACGCAAAAGAAAGTGCGTTGTCGATCGCATGGGCCGACGTGCGCGCCGCGATGATGTAGTAGGCGAGGTCATGACCTGCGATCCTGTCGCGCCACTTACGCACAGGCACATCACAGGGCACGTGGTCGCGATCGCTCATACCCATCGCGCGTGACAACGCGACGCCCATGTCTTCCGTCTCGATGCCGACACGTCCTGTCGGCAATATGGCGGAGATCGCAGCTCCGATCGACGCGTGTTGCTTCGCCGCGCCCGCACCTGGGCGCTCGATGACGAACGCACTCTTCCCACCGGCCGCGTAGACGACGGCTATCGGCCGCATGTGCGACGCCAGGGGAATGCCGCCGATCTCCTGGACGTTGATGCGCGAGGTCACGACGACCGCAGCCAGTCCCGCTTCGGACAGCGTTCGGTCGAGCTCGTCGAATCGCGCAGCAGGTGTCGCGTCGAGATGCGCGCTCAGCGCCGCGCGATTGGGATTTCGCTCGAGCAAACGCTTCACCGCTGCGATCGCTTCAGCGCGCCCTGCCGTGAGACGCGCCTCGACCTCCTGCTTCGACACTTCGCGCACGCAAACCGGCCCCACATCCGGGGCGTCTTCGACGGAAAGCGAAAAGCTCTGCGCCAACTGGGTTTGCAATGCGACCGGCAGGTGCGCATCGACGACGAGCTCTTTGGCGCCGCCTGCAACGGAGGCGACAGCCTCCGCCAGATTGCGAGGCATCGACGTGTTGTCGAGGTCATCGAACGTGAAGTAACGCTGCATATAGAGCGGTGTCACGTCCGGCGGCAACGTGAGCCCTTCAACGTTGCCGCGCTCGATGCCGGGAACGACCATCCAGCGTTGCTTGCCGCCATCGATGATGATCGGCGTGCACGACTTAGGGTTGTCGAGCGTGCGCACGGGCATGAGGAAATTGTCGCGCAGCGAACAACCAAGAATCTCTTCCACGCGGGACCACTCGCTTATGATTTGCATGACCTTCTTGCTCCGGTATTCGATCGTGTTTTCAGTTGAGGCGCAGACCCGTGGCTTTGATGACGGGGTCCCAGCGCTTGATGTCTTGCCGAATGTAGTTAGCGAGCGCTTCGCGCGAGTCTGCGGCAGGAAGAAGCCCTTGCGTGCTCAGTGTTTTCGCGACGGCGGGGTCCTTGAAGATCTTCTGCACCGAGGCGTTGAGCGCCGCGAGAATGTCGTTGGGTGTCTTCGCCGGCGCCATCATCGGATACCAGTTGACCGCGGTGTAGCCAGACACGCCCGTCTCGGTGATGAGCGGCACGTCGGGCAGCGCCTCGTATCGTCTGCTGCCGGAAACGCCGATTGCCTTCAGCTTCCCTGCGAGTATTTGCGGAACCACCGACGGGTCCGAAAACGTGAGGTGCGCATGGCCGCCTACGGTATCCGTGACGGCTGGGGCCGTTCCTTTATACGGCACGTGCAACATCTTCGTCCCGGCGAGCATGTTGAAGAGCTCACCCGCCAAGTGCTGTCCGGTTCCCGGCCCGCCCGAGGCCATCATGAGCTTGCCGGGGCTCGCCTTCGCAAGAGCGATGAGATCTTTCGCCGTCTTCACCGGCAGCGAGGGGTGTGTCACCAGGATGAATGGCATCGTGACGAGCATGCTCACGGGCGCGAGATCGCGCGTCGGCACGTACGGAAGTTGCGGATAGAGCAGCGGCGCGACCGATATCGACGCAAAGCTCGTAACGAGGAGCGTGTATCCGTCCGGTGGCGCTTTCGCGACCACATCCGTGCCGATCGTTCCGCCGGCGCCACCGCGGTTGTCGATGATCACCGGCTGACCATGCATCTCCGTAAGCTTCTGCCCGAGCGCACGCGCCGTCGCATCCACGCCGCCACCGGCGGGGAACGGGACGACGATGCGTATCGGTTTGCTTGGATAGTTTTGCCCGAATGCTCCTTGCGCAGACAATGCGATTGCCAGCGCCGCGAGAGCGGCCCGTGTCTTCATTACGTGTGCTCCTCGGATTTACGTATTGACGATGTGTGACTGCTCAGCCGGCGAGCAGCCGCAGGAATTGATCGACTTCCTGATCTGTGTTGTAGAAGTGCGGCGACACGCGAACGTGGTTCTCACGCACGCTTGTCACGACGTTTGCCCGAAGAAGCGCGTCGCAGACTTCCTGGGCGTTTTTGCGCGGGTGTCGAAAAGACACGATCGAAGAGCGCAGTCCAGTCGAAGCTCCGCCGCCCAGCACCTGGCACGCTGCACCTGCGAGCCCATGGCGCAGCCGATCGCCAAGCTCGATCAGCCGGGATTCTATTTTCTCGATGCCTATATCCAGCAGAAGCCGTTGGCTCGTCATCGCGCCCACGATCGCGTGGAAGTCGAGGATGCCCGTCTCGAAGCGGCCGACGTCCGCTCGCGGCTCGAGCCGGTGATCGCAATAGGACTCACGCGGCGGTCCGGTGCGTACGCCGGCCCCCGTGAGCTCGGTCATCGCGGAGAGCCGATCGCTCATGTAGAGCCAACCTATACCCTGCGGCCCGAGCAGCCACTTGTAGCTCTGGGTCACCAGCGCATCGATCGGCAGCGCACTCACGTCTATACGTGCGGCCCCGACCCCTTGCATGCCGTCCACGACGAGCAACACGTCCTTCTTCCGGCACGCCTCGCCCAAATGCTGGAGATCGAGCCGGGCGCCGCTGCTGAACTGAATCCACGACGTGGAGATGACCCGCGTGCGCGGACTGATGGCGTCTATCAAAGTCTGTGACGTGAGCTGCCCGCGCTCGGCGTCCACACGCCGCACCGTGACACCTTCTTTTTCCAGGAGGAGCCAGGGCAGCACCGCGGACGGGAAATCCACGGCCGGCGCAACGACCTCGTCGCCCGGCCGCAGCCGCAGCCCACGTGCGATGAGACTAATGCCGGCCGACGTGCTGGGAACGTATCCAATCTGCCGCGATTCGGCGCCGATCAAACCCGCGAACTGAGCACGCGCCTCCTCGGCGATCTCGTGCAGCCTCGGATGGTCGAGAGAGCCGTTATGCGCCTGCGACCTGAGGCTCCCCGTCATCGCGCTGAGCGCGCACCGCGTGAGCGGACCAACACCCGCATGATCGAAATAGACGTACTTCTCGGTTACCGGAAACTCTTCTCGCCCGGCGCCGGTCTCGGGATTTGTCCGAAAAGCATTGCCTACGACTGCAGCCTTCATTGGCTCACCTTGGGGATTCGGCGCCATGTTACATGTAAAATGTAGCGATTGGGCAGGCTTAAAGCCACGTCAATTCAAAGAGCATCGCCGTGAACGAACCGCTCGCGCAGATTCAGACGACCGAGAGGATTTCCGACACGGTCTACGGCGCGCTACGAGACGCGATCCTTACGCGCGCGCTGAAAGCCGGTGAATCTCTCAGCGTGCCGGAGCTCGCGCGGCGCCTCGGCGTATCACGCAGCCCGGTGCGGGAGGCGGTTCTCCAGCTCGTTTCGGATGGCCTTGCGGTGAGCGAACCGCGCAAGGGCGCCGTCGTCGCTCAGCCCGATGAAGACGCCCTTCTCGCCATTCACGACGTAAGAGAGCTACTCGAGGGCCTGTCGGTACGCCGCGCGGCCCAGAAGATCCAGAGAGCGGATGTCATGCGGCTCGAAGCGTTGTTGAAGGAACAAAGGCGCGCGGTCAAAGAGCGCGACGCGGCTTTATTCGAGAGCACGGACGAGGCTTTCCACGCGTACATCTCGGAGATCAACCCGGAGGTGAGACTGCTTCAATTCCTGCGTGTGCTTAGAAACCAGATGCAGCTCGCGGTCAGTGTTGCAATGGCAAATCCGCAGCATTTGCAGCGCGCACATCTCGAGCACACCGCGATCCTCAAAGCCTTACGGGCGAATGACCCGGAAGCAGCGGAAGCCGCAATGCGCGCACACATAACCGGTGCGAAGGAGCGCGTCGCGCAAACGTTGCGCACGGCGGCTCAAAACAGCGGGGATCCCTTGCGCTTGTCGGAAGTCAATGGTCGCAAACATCGGGGCTAGACTGCGTGACTCCGACTGCAGCCGCGGCCCCCGCACGCCGTGCGAGCGGCAGTCCGTAGCGCCGAGGGAACGCCAAGAACATCGAGCCGCAGACGGAGCTTCTCGCGAGCTGACGACGCCTAATTCCCAGCGACCGCGGGGTTGTGCGCACCCGTAAGCGCTGTTCGCGACCACTTCAGACTTGACCCGGACTACTACGCGGGGTGCGCCATTCTGCACTTCCGCTCCTCGCCGGGAGCAGTGCGTCATCTAAAGCGGCTACCGACCAGTCCTCGTTGGCGTATTTAAATCGCGGCTTTATTCGTCGCCACGACTGACCCCTGGTAGTTCTTTCTCTTTCCTGGTCGTGCTCCAAGCCGTCGAACAACGTAGTGGTCGATCACTCGCGCGTGATCACCGGGTAAGGAAAAGGGCTATGCGCCGACAGCCACCATGCTGAACGGAAGCGGCGGACACTCCCGGGCGAGTTATTAGTCAGCGCGAACGCCGGCCGCTTTCACGACCGCCGACCATTTCTTTACCTCCGTCGCGATCATGGCGCGAAATTCTTCCGGTGTGCTTCCTCGCGGCTCCGCGCCGTCTCGCGCCAGCGTTTCCGCGAATTCGGGCTGACTCATGAAGCGCGCGATCGCTTGACGCAGAGTCGCGACGATTGCTTCGCTCGCTCCTGCCGGCAGCAGAACGCCGTAGCGCAGCGTGCTTTCGTAACCCGGTAAGCCGCTCTGCGCCATCGTCGGAATCTCAGGTACGACCTTAGAACGCTCGGCACCGGTTACCGCGAGCGCGCGCAGCCGGCCGCCGCTCTTGATGTGCGGCATCGCAGGGGGCAAGGTGCTGAAGAGCGTCGCGACTTCGCCGGCCATACCGGCCGTCAGCGCCGGGCCGGTGCCTTTGTAGGGCACATGGATCATATCGATGCCGCCCATGAGCTTGAAAAGCTCTGCTGACAAGTGCGTTCCCGTGCCGCTACCGCCGGATGCAAACGTGATCTCCCCAGGACGGCGTTTCGCCAGCGAGATGAGCTCCTTCACGTTTGCGACGGGCAGCGACGGATTGGTTACGAGTACGAGCGGCGAAATCGAGATGAGGCTTACCGGCGAAAAATCCCGCACCGGGTCGTATGGGATCTTGGCGTAAAGGGAGGGATTGATCGCGAGCGTCCCGGTGTGACCCATGAGCAAGGTGTAACCATCGGGCGCAGCTTTCGCAACCAGCTCCGTGCCGATAATGCCGCCTGCGCCCGCGCGGTTGTCGACGACGACTTGCTGGCCCAGAACCTGGGTCAGCTTGGCGGCGACGAGGCGCGCAAAAAAGTCGGTGCCCCCGCCTGCGGCGAACGGCACTACCAGGCGGATGGTCCTGCTGGGATAGGTCTGCGCTGAGACCTCCGTGCCGAGGCCCGCAAGCAGTAAAGCAACGACCGCGCAACAGCACAAGCGTATATCGAGGAAGCTGAGGTTCATTTTGTTCTCGGAGAAAAGAGTCTTGCCCTATTCTGCCACTTCGAGAATCCATTCTTATAAGATGTCGTCTCAAAGATGACACGAGGAGATCGCTCATGACCGAGGCGACTGTAAACGCAGAGCGGACACGGCAATGTGCGCTGCAAATCACGCCAATGCCGGCACTCGTTGGCGCGCAAGTCCGGTGCGGCAATATCAACGACTTGGAAGATCGTGAGATCGACGCGATCCGCCGCGCACTGCTCGATCATTGTGTCCTCGTCTTTCGAGGGCACGAAAAACTGACTCCGCCCGAGTTGATCGCGTTCGGCAGAAGGCTTGGCGAGCTCGACTTTGCGCCTTTCACCACGACGGACAGGAAGCGCGAGCACGAGGAGATCATCATCGTCTCGAACGTCAAGGACGGCGGTGTTCCGATCGGCGTGCTCGGCGACGCCGAGGTGAACTGGCATTCGGACAATTCGTATCGCGACGCACCGCTCAGTTACAGCCTGCTCCATGCAGTCGAATGTCCCTCGTCCGCGGGCGAAACGGGATTTTTGAATATGTATTTCGCCTACGAGACGCTGCCCGCTGAAGTACGGTCGAAGATCAACACGCTCGTGATCAAGCACGACCTGACCTATCTGAGTGACGGGTCGCTTCGCCGCGGGTACCAGCACGCCACCGATCCGGTTGTTGTGCCGGGTCCATGGCACCCCATCGTCAGAACGCATCCGGAAACCGGTTACAACGCCCTCTATTTGGGACGTCGCCCCAACGCATATATTTGCGGGCTGGAGCTCGAAGAATCGGAGGCGCTACTGAACATGCTTTGGTCGCATGCGTCGCAGGAACGATTCGCGTGGCATCACACATGGCAGCCCGG